>NZ_CP195106.1:3720542-4340632 GCF_051175385.1 Tundrisphaera lichenicola
CTGCGCCGCCGCGGTGTGCTTCTTGACCAGCCCCTCGACGGCCTTGATCCGGAGGTCGGCGAACCGCGAGCCGAGGGCGGCGTCCAGGAATTCGAGGCCCCTGGTCTTCTTCAAGGCGAAGGTGAACGACTCGTCCCGGAGCGTCGGTTCCGGGTCGTTGAAGAACTCCAGGAGGAGGTCCAGCCCCCAGGGTTCCTGGACCTGGGCCATGGCTTCGGTGAGGACTTCTTGCCGGATGTCGGGATGGATACTCCGGGCCGCGAACCGGAGCGAGCCGGCCCCGCCTCCATCGACCTTCAGGCCCAGGGTCGACTTGAACGCCTCCGAACGGACCGCGGGGAAGCTGTCATTGAGGGCCCGGGCCAGGAGCGTGCGGGCGGCCTCGCCGCCGGACTGCTTGCGGGCCTCGGCCACGAGCACCTGGAGCCCCCGGCGTCGGATGTCCTCGTGCGAGGCGTTCAGGCCCGCCTCGGCGGCCTGGAGCGGACGGGCCTGCTCGATCCGGGCCAGTGCGGTGAAGGCCGCGTCGCGGACCTCGGCCTCGTCGTCGTGGAGCATCGAGCGAAGCCGCTCGATCGCCCGGGAGTCCTCCAACGCCGCCAGGGCCCGGCAGACCTCGGCCCGCGCGGCCGGGTCGCTCTCGCGGCTCAACTGGAGGAGCAGGCCGAACGCCCGAGGGTCGCCCAGGATGGCCAATCCCCGGGCCCCTCGGAGGCAACTGGAAAGCGCCCGGCTGGCCGAGGCCTGCAAGAGCGGTTCGAGGTCGGTGTCTTCCAGGGCGACCGGTTCGGCGACGGCGGGCGCCTTGCCTTTCGCCTTTTTCGACGGCTTCTCCGGGGGCGACGGTGGACCGGTCGCCGAGGCTTCGGTGCCGGGGCCTTCCAGCTCGGCGAGTTGCCGATGCAACTCCGGGTCGCGGGATCGGAGCGCCTGGAGGAGTCGATCGCGCGTGTGGAGGGCCAGTAGGAACGCCGATTGCCGGAGGCCGGGATCGGCGTCGTCGAGGGACCTGCGGAGGCTCGATGCCACGGCCGGGTCGCCCAGGAGCCCCCGGCGGTAGAGCCGGAGGAGGGCCTCGCGGCGGACGTCGACATGCTTCGAGCCGAGCCCGATCAGGTTCGGTTCGGGCGAATTCGGGGCGTAGGCCGATTCCAGGGCAAGGAGGGCGGCCTGGCGGACCTCGGTCGGCTCCAGGTCGAGGGCGCGGGTCAGGCGGGTCAGGGCCTGATCGTCCTGCTTCGCGCGGGATTTCAGCGCCTCGACGGCCAGCCTGCCGATGTCGGCCCTGCCGGCCTTCAGGGCCAGGTCGATCGGCCGGAAGTCGACCTCGCCGAGATGACGACGGAGCCCCCGGAAGCTGGCGACCCGCACGGCCTCGTCGGGATGCGGGAAGAATCCTTCCAGGAGCGTCGAGGCTCGGGGATGCGACGAGGTTCCCAGGATCTCGGCGGCCATCAGGCGGAGGGCGGGATCGGCGTCGGATCCCACCTGTTCGGCGATTAACTCCAGGGACCTCGCGTCGCCGAAGCCGTCCAGGGTCCGGAGCGCGGCCTCTCGACGAGCGGTATCGTCCTGCGCGAGTTCCTGCTTCGCCAGCGCGTAGGCGTCGAAGATCCGGTGCGACAGGTCGCCGATTTTGCCCGCCGAGTCGACCGGGAAGACGCGGAGCGTGTTGTCGTCGCAGGCCGCGACCAGCCTGGGACGGTCGTGGACGGTCGCCAGGGCCAGGGCGACGACCTTGCCCACGCCGTCCTTGATCGTGGCGGGCTTGACGGCCCCCGCCCTCGGCCACGACTTGATCGAGCCGTCCCGACTGCCGGTGTAAAGTCGCTCGCCCGGCCCCCAGATCATCGACGTGATCAGGTCGGCGTGGTTGTTCCCGCGCCCCTTGTCCTCCGGTTCGAGCCTCCCTCGGGCGTGGGTTGAGAGCAGCTTCAGGTCGGCACCGCTCGAGAAGAATCGGAGGTCGTCGGGCTCGAACAGGATCGAGGAGACGGCCCCCTCGTGAATCTGGCCCGAGGTGCTCAGGAGGAATTCCTCCTTCCTCTCGGAGTCGAAGATGGAGACGGTTCCCTTCGAGGTCCCGGCCGCCAGCCATCGAGCCGTCGGGTCGGAGGCCAGGCAGGTCCCGGGCTCGGGGAGGTCGAGGCCCTGGAGGACCTTGCCATCCTCCCGCGAGACGATCAGGACCTGCGAGCCGACCAGGGCGGCCAGTCGTCCCCCTTCGATCGGGGCGAGTGCCAACACCGAGCCCGATAGCCTGGCCCCCCGGAACTTCGGCGGGCCTCCCGAGGCCGGGGCCTCGGCCAGCGGACCGTCCCCCCCGACCATCCAGAGGGTCGTCCCGTCGGCGATGATCGCCGACCCGCCCGTCGAGAGCGGCTCGGTGGTCAGCGTGAGCGTATCGAGGTCGAGCCGATCGAGGCCCCCCGGTTGGTCTTCGGGGTGCGTGGTGACGAACGCCAGGGTGCCACCGACGCCGACGATCGCCTTGATCTCGCCTCGATAGGTCAGGTACTTCTCGGAGCTCACGAGTCACCCCCCTTCGGGACGAGTCGCAGCTCGGGGTGGGCGTGCCGGAGGCGGGTGACCGCCACCAGGCAGGCGTCCCGCTCGCTCCGCCCTCGGGAACTCATGAACTCCTCCATCAGCGGGAGCACCCCTCGGGCGAATCCGACGTCCTCGATCGCCAGGTCCCTCCAGGTCTCGATGAGGGCCAGCTTCGCCTGGCGCGCCGGCATTTGCTTGAGCCGTTCGCCCGCTTCCTCGGCGCCCTCGGCCCGCTTTTCGGGGCGGGCTGGGGGGATCTCGAAGAGGGTCCGGCGGAGCATCGACCAGAGATCCCCGGGGCTCGCGGGCGGGTTTTCGGGACGAATCGGGGGGCCGGTCCCGAGGACCTCGGCGCGGGCGAGGGCCTTCTTCGCGGCGGCGGCGCCGATCGTCGAGGTCGGCGGGATGTACGGCTTCCAGTCTTCGGTGATCCCCCGATCCCGGTAGAGCGACCAGAGGATCCGGATCACGTGGGCCCGGACCCGACGATCGGGGCTCTCGGTCAGGCGGAACAACTCCTCGGGGAGCCGGAATCGGGGGGATCGGCCGATCAGGCGGAGCCCCAGGGCCCGGGTCGACTCGTCGCCCGATTCGCAGAAGCGGAAGACCGCAGCCGCGCCCAGCGCCTCGGGGTCGATCCGGTAGCGACGGTGCTCGGGGGCGTCGTCGGCCAGGAGGGACTCGGCGAGGAACTGGCGGACGGCGGCATGCGGGTTCTCGGCCAGGCGGACCAGGTCCTCGGCCGGGGGCGACCAGCGGGCGAACTCCCAGCGGGCCAATTCCAGGGCCAGGTCCCGGAGCGGCTTCCGGGTCTCGCGAAAGAGCGGCTCGACCCGTTCGAAGGTGAGGAACTCGGCGCGGATTTCCGACCCGGGGTCGACCGGCCGGTCGGTCTCGGCCAGGGCGATGTCGGGGTGGTGGCGGCGAATGTACTTGATCGCGAACTGGGCCAGGGGGGCGTCGGGCTGGCCCGGGGCGTTGGCCATCTCCCAGAGCCGGGACGCGCCGTCGAGCGACGAACCGGCGGACGCCCGCGTGGTCTGCCCGGCGAGCATCTTCAGGAAGGCTGTTTCCGAGATGATCTTGATGTTGGCACCGGCCGCGTTCAGTTCCTCCCCCTTGACCTGCTTGCTCCCTTTCTTGCCGTGGCCGTAGAGGGAGGAACCTTCGTCGCCGATGACCAGGTAGTGGAGCTTGTTGGTCACACCGGAGGCGACCGCACCGCCGAGCCGCCGGACGTTATCCTCGGCCTCCTTGCGCTGCATCGTGGCCATCTTGCCGGTGAAGAGGAACGATGCGCCGCCGAGGTCCACCTCACCCGGCGTGTCGGCCGGTGCGGCTTCCTCCTTCGGGGCGAAGTCGGCGGGCGAGAACCCCTTGATCATCGTGTCGACGGCGAAGTTGTGGTAACGGGGCTCCCCTCGGCTGGCCAGTTTCAGGAGCCACTCGAAGCCAAGCTCGCCAGGGTTGAACCGTCGGACGTCGCGGAGCCAGCCGAGGACCCGCTCGGACAGCGATTCGTCGAAAGTCAGGTCGCGAGCCCAGGCCGGACCCTCACGACGGAGCGCGGTAATCGACGGGTCGGCCTCCCAGTCGGGGTGGAAGGCCAGGGCCCGGAGGAAATCCAGCCCGAGGCCCTGCGGCTTGAGCCGGCCCTCGTCGATCCAACCGGCGGTGGTCCCGCGGGTGGCCGGGCGGAGGATCAGCCGACGGAGGAAATCCGCATCAAGGGCATTGAGGTCGAATTTGGCCAGGTGACCCATCGCGAACTCGGCGACCCAGCCTGCGGACCAACCCTCTTGCCTGTCGGAGGCTTCGATCAGACCGACGAAATATACCGGCCCGAGCGAGGCGGCGGGGTGGGTCTGGAGCAGCAACGACTGGATGCGAACGGACGAATCCCAGATCCTGGTGAAGAGGCGATCCTGGAACCACTCCGGCGTCAGATCGCGTGGGCTGTAATGCTTCCGGAGGACCGAGGTGGCCAGAGTGTGACCATTCCTGGTCTCCAGGAGCCGTCCCCAGGCGTCCAGGCCGACCTCCTGTCGAGGGTCGCGGGCCTGGAGCAAGTCGGAGGCGAGTCGACTGACCGCGCCCTGATCGTTGTTGATCAGGCGGATCAGCTCGTCGACGGGCAAGTCTCGCGCGTGGGTCCGGGCATACTCGGCGGCATAGGCTCGGGCCTCGTGCGAGGGGGAGTCGAACAGCCGGAGCACAGCGTCATGCAAGCCCAGGTCGCGGAACCCGGCCTGTTCGAACCTCGGGACATTCTTGAGGATCCAGACCGCGAACTCGTCGACCGGGCCACTGCCGACGCCGATCAGGCGGGCCACCCAATCCGGCTCCACCTCGCGGAGCGAGGCGCGGAAGTCGGCCTGGAGCGCCTTGGCGGCGAACTCCCGGACCCGGTCGCTCCGCGCCCGCTCCAGGAGCCCGAACAGGGGGCGAGGGCTCCGCTTCCAGAGGTCCGCGAAGGCTCGATACTTGAGCAGGTCAGACGGGATCCTGTAGGAGCGGAAGCTCGATCGGTCGTACTCGCCCGTCTCGTGGAAGAAGATGTGGTTGGCGACGAGGGTCTGGTTCCAGCCGGTCGATTCGGGGTAGTGGGCCAGGACATCGGCCGCCGCGTCGGCGTAGCAGGCGGGTCGGGTCCGGGCGATCTCCCGGAGGTGACGCCAGGCCCTCCGTCGGATGTAAGAAAGGGTGAGCGAGCCTACCTCCGCCGACGGATGCGATCGACCGTAGGCCGCGTCGATCCGGGCGGCGAGCGCGCCGTAGATCTCGGAGTCGTCGCGGGCCTCGGCCTCCTTGAAGATCCGCTTCAAGGCCCGCCAGGGACCATACCTCAAGGGTACCTTGGCGATGATCGTCAGGAGGTTGGATCGGGCATACGGGCCGTTGTCCTCCCACAAGGCCAGGACGATCTCGTGGAGCCGGAGCCGGTCGGGCAGCGGGATCTCGGCCTCGGGCGATTCGAGGGCCTTGAGCTGTTCGACCCGGTAGTGTCGCTGCTCGTCCAGCGTCCTCTTGAAGAAGGGCCGGGAGCGGATCTCGGCCAGGAACTTTTCGAAGGTCAACGCCCCCTCGCGGACGGGAGACTCGGGCGTCTCCTCGTCCTGATTGGCCAGGGCTTCGACGAACCCGACGAGGTCGGGGTCCTTCGAATCCCAGGCGCGGCGGACGTCGTCCAGGCGAAGGCGGGTCGGCACGACGATGGGCCTCGCGACGGGTCGATCGGTGCGGGAGATCCCGAGGAAAAGAGAAAGGCGGGCTGTCCGTTTTCGGTCCGGGCAGCCCGCCCGATGGTCTGGGAGGTCGTCTACTACGAGACCTGGGACATCGAAGGCTCTCTGGCCCGCCCCCGGGGGACGTACTAGTTCTCCGCCGGAACCCCGACCGGCGGGGTTGTTCCAGGCCCGGCGGAGAACTAGTACGTCCCCCGGGGAAAGCGGGCCTGAAACAGCCTTCGTTGTGATGCATGAGAAGCCGAACGCTCGGGCGGCGCAACGCCGCCCCGGTGCAGAGCACCAAGCTAGACCTGTCCTCCCGGACGCACGACCAGTGACGGAACTCTTCTATACCAACCCATAGCCCCATGCAAGGGACTGTCCAGTTCTTTGTTGATAGAAATCTTCAGGTGCGGATCTCTCGGGAATTCCCGGCTCGGATCAGTGGCCGGTCTTTCGTTCATCGAAAGTGCACGATCGTGATCGAACGGGGCGGGAAGGTGAACGAGGCCGGTCCTCGATCCAGGAAGTGACGCCATTTGGAAATCACGGGCTTGATCCGACCGGTGTCTTCGGAGGGGTTCGCGCCGTCGAGCGGCCCGGACATCTGCTCGACGGTCGCGACGAGGCTGGGCGGAATGTAGCCTTCCACCTCGATCCGTGTCGGCCGAGCCTCGTCGGCCCAGTTGACGACTTGCAGGACGAGCTCATTGCCGTCCTCGCCCCGCTTGACGTTGACGCTGAGCTTCTCGGCGTGGCCCCGGATTTCGGAGTGGACTAGCATCGGCCGGAAGTGGCGACGGGTCATCCGCGTCACGTAACCCGGCGGCTGGAGCCAGACCTTCGACGGGTCGAGGAACAGCAGGCCCTGATCCCACCCGTTGTCGTTCTGCCCGTCGGGCTGGAGGCAGTTAGCCGAGCAGGCGATCGGCAGGAGGTCGCCGACCCGTTCCACCTCGTTCGTCGCCAGCGCGTTGGAGAGGGCCCGCTTCATGGAATGGTTGCCCGAGTTATATTCGAAGATGGTCACCTTGTAGCGTGCCCCGGGGGCGAGCTTGCCGAGTTGCTCGATGTAGCTCCGCTCGGCCAGCAGGCCATTCGGCTCGGGGGGCTGGTTGGTGCTGACGTGGATGTCGAACCAGACTTCCCGGCCGCGAGCCCTGGCCAGTTCGAGGATCTTCCGGTGGGCGGCCAGGGAGTTCACCGCGACGCCCCCCTCGAAGTGGTCGGGGTCGTCGATGACCTTGTTATATGCGAAGTCGCCGACGATCAGGATCAGGTTCGGGTCTTTCGCCCACATGGCCTCGGCCATCGGCCGGAACTTCTCCCAGTAGGCTTCGTTGACGGCCTCCTCATTGCCGAGTTCGACCTGCTCGAGTCGATACGGCTCGGGGTGGCCGTCCTCGACCCGCTTGCGGCCCCACTCGCTGTCGGCCGGGCCATTGGCGTACTCCACGAAGTCGGCCATGTCCCGCGGCGACTCTCCCATGTGGATCGCGGGGATCCCGACGAACCCGGCCGCCTCGCAGAGGTTCAGGAAGTCGAAGATCCCCCAGCCGTTGCTGGAGTAGGGGTACCACCACCCCGCGGTCGGCGGTCGGCGGTCGCGCGGCCCGATCATCCTCTTCCAGCGATATTCGGGATGATTGACCATCGAACCCCCGTAGCGGAGGATCGTCACCCCCTGGTCGATGAGCCCCTGGACGACGTCCTTGCGGTCGGGAAGACCCTTGTACCGGCCCCATTCGCCCGGCTGGAGGAAGGCGTGGCCGAGCGTGATCGAGCCGGGCTCCTCGAGCTTGATGGCGAATCGCCCGGACGATTCGGAGCCATTGGGGGTCAGCTTGAATTCGTGACGCGTCCAATCCCCCGCGAGGACCTCAAACCGCGTCTCGGCCAGGATCCGTCGACCATCCCCGCCCTCCAACCCCACGGTGACTCTCGTGGGCTTCTCGGCCCTGGCCCAGAGATAGCCCTCGTAAGGGCGGCCTTCGACGAGGTTCAGCCCCCAGTGATTCAGGCCCCGGTTCTCGATGCCGATGACCCCTTCCCCCTCGAAGAAGGTCAGCTTTTGGCCCTGGCGGCCCGCGAACGGGTTACGCGTATCGATGGCCGACTCGCCCCGGGCCGAGCCCCCCTGCACCGGCCCCCACATCCCACTGATCTGATCTCCGAGGGCGTTCCCCGGTTGGATTTTGAAGGGGAGCGACCGGGCAAAGTCCCCGGTCGTGATGTGAAGATTCCTGTAGCTTGCCGGGCGTCGCCAGGTCCGGAGACCGACCAGACCCGTGAGGAGCGGGTGCTCGGTATCTTCGAAGGTCAGCATGCTCCGGTCGTCGATCAGGACCTCGAGCTTGGGCCCCTCCATCCGGACTTCGAGCTTGATCCATCGGCCGACCGGCACTTCGCAGGGCACGTCGCGGAGCGGCTCCCAGTTCTGGCGGTGACGGCCGAGTACCAGCCTCCCGGCGGTTTCCAGCGAGACCTCATAGCCGGTGAACATGTCGGCCCCCGGACCGGGGTTGTCCACCTTCACGATGAGACCGGCATTGCCGCCCTGCGCGTTGGGAAACCGGATCTCCACCCCCACGGTTCCCGAGGCGAAGGGCGGCCCATCGACGATCAGCTTCGGCCCGTCCCCGGGCCCGGCGTCCAGCGTCCCGTCGTTCGTGGTCCAGCGACCTCCATAGGTCGTAAACCCAATCAAGGGCCGATCCTTCGGGGGCTCCTGGAAGCTCTCGCCGAAGATCATCTGGCTGTACAGGCCGCCGTAGATCTCGTGATTCACATCCTCGATGCACGCGCCGTAGAGGAGCGGCGAGACCCGATGGAGGACCCGCCCCGCGTCGATCTTAATGAGGGTCTCGTCGCCGTCCTGCCCGAGACCCGTCGCGAGGACGGAACTCAGGAGTGTCGCCCAGAATATCATGGCAGGTTCTTCCCCGGGATTGCCCTAGCGGGCGGTGTACCCGCCGTCCACGGGCACGATGGCCCCGGTCATGAAGCTGGCCCCGTCGGAGGCCAGGAAGGCGACGACCGTCGCGATTTCCTCGGCTCGGCCGATCCGACCGATCGGGTGGCCGTCGATCAGCATCTTCAGGAATCCGTCCGGGTCGCCCGACATCGCCATGCTCTTGCGCAGGACAGGCGTGTCGATGGTCCCCGGGCAGACGCAGTTGACCCGGATCCCGCGCGTGGCGTACTCGACGGCCAGTTGTCGGGTCATCTCCACGACCGCCCCCTTGCTGGGGGCGTAAGGGGCCTGCTTGGGGATCCCGGCCAGCCCCGAGATCGAGCCGTTGATGATGACCGACCCCCCGTTCGGCTGCTGGGCGAGCATCTGCCGGACCGACTCGCGGGCGCAGATGAAGACCCCCTTGCCGTTGACACCCATCACACGGTCCCAGTCGTCGTCGGAGGTTTCGAGCAGGTCGCTGGAATGGCCGATCCCGGCATTGGCGAACAACGTATCGAGCCGCCCGAACCTCTCGACGGCCCGATTGACCGCCCGGCGCACGTCCTCGGTCCGCGTCACGTCGCCCGCGACGGCCTCGGCCCGATGGCCTTCCCCCTGAAGTCGTCTTGCCAGGGTTTCGAGGGGATCGGACTGATTGTCGAACAGGACGACGCTCGCCCCCTCGCGCACGAAGACCTCGGCGGTCGACAGCCCGATCCCCGAGGCCGCCCCGGTGATCAAGGCGACCTTACCTTCCAATCGTCCAGCCATTGGTAGACCCCTACGAGTGCATCACGTAACCGCCATCCACGTTGATCGTCTGCCCGGTGACATTCGCCGCCTTCCCCGAGGCCAGGAAGACCGCCATCGCCGCGATGTCTTCCGGAGTTTGCCAACGACCCAGGGGGACCAGGGCGCGGATCTTCTCCGTCGCCCATTCGTCGTAGCTCGGAGCCGGGTTGGGGGCCAGCCTCGACGCCCAGGACTCGTAGACGGCACGGTTCAGGGCGGTCTTGACCATCCCCGGGCAGAGGGCGTTGACCCGCACGCCGAACGGGGCGAGATCCTTGGCCGCGCACTGGGCGAAGTTGATCAGGCCGGCCTTCGAGGCGCTGTAGGGGGGGTCGGTCTGCGACCCGATCTGGCCCGCGACCGACGCGATGAAGAGGATCGTGCCCGATTGCGCCTCCGCCAGGCCGGGGGCGAAGGCGTGGGCCACGTTCGCCGCCCCGACCAGGTTGACCCGGAGAACGCGGTCCCAGTCGCCCGGATCGAGCTTCCAGAACGGGAAGCCGAATTTGCCCGAGCCCACCGCCGCAGCGAAGACGACATGATCGCAACGGGCGAAAGCTCGCGAGACGTCATCGGCCACGCCTCGGATCGCATCGAAGTCCGTGACATCGGCGACCAGCCCGAGGGCCCTGCCCCGCGCATCGTCCGCGAACTCCCGGGCGATCTCGGGCGCGTCCGGGTCGCGGTCGACGATCGCGACGTCGGCCCCTTCGTCCAGGAACGCGCGGGCGATCGCATGGCCGAGGCCGCGAGCCCCGCCCACCACCACCGCGACTTGGCTGGCCAGCTGGAGATCCATCAGGGATACCCTCGATCGAGTCGGGTTCGGTTCTTCAACTCGCCATCCATTCGTCCAGATGTGCGGCCACGAAATCGTCGTCGTTCAGATGAGGATAGGCGGCATAGATCCGATCGATCTCCGCGAGCTGGCCGGGGCCAAGCCCCTCGTCGGGGTCGAGCGTCCAGAGCCCTTCGAGCAGGCCCTGTCGCCGGAGGACCTCGTGAAGCCCGGCGATGCAACCGGCGAAGCCGTTGGCCGCGTCGAAGAAGGCCGCGTTGGCGTCGGTGACCTCGACGGCCTTCCGGAGCAAATCGACCGGGACCGGCCGGTCTCCCTCCGTCGCCTCCAGGCACTCCGCCAGCAGCTCGACCGCCTTGCGCGTCCAGACCGACCAATGCCCCAGGAGTCCGCCCACGATCCGACGCTCGATCGGCCTTCCGCCCACCGTCAGTCGATAGGGCGTCAGCAGGTCGAGCACGATGTTATCATCGTTGCCGGTGTAAAGGGCGATATCCTCCCGGCCCGATTCCGCCACGGCTCGGACGACGTCCAGGGTCCGATACCGGTCGAACGGGGCGATCTTGATCGCGACGACCCGTTCGATGCTCGCGAACTCCCGCCAGAAGCCATGCGAGAGGCGGGGGCCGCCCACGGCCTCCTGGAGGTAGAAGCCGACCAGCGGGAGGACCTCGGCGACCGCCCGGCAATGGTCGAGCCTGTCCCGATCCCCCGCGCCCGACCAGGCCGCCAGGCTGAGAAGCCCCGCATGGTAGCCGAGCTCGCGCGCCAGTTCGGCCTCGGTGACGGCCTGCCGGGTCGCCCCGCAGAGCCCGGCGACCCTCATCAGGGGGGTGCCCCTGGAACCGTCGGCGCGGTCCAGCTCCTCGGCGGCCAGGGTCAGGACCGGGGCGAGCAGCCCGTGTTCCGACGCCCGGATGGCGAACTGCGTGGTGTGGACGGCCACCGCCAGGCCCCCGGCGCCGGCGGCGGCATAGTATCGGCAGAGTGCCCGCTGCCGACGCTCGTCGAGCTTCCGGCCGCTCGTCAAAGCCAGCGGCATCGCGGGGATCGCCAGCCCTTGCCGGAGGGCGGCATCGATCGGGGGCGGGAGCGGCATGGAGAACGGTCCCTCTTCGAGTTTCCGGATTCAGAACCGACCGTCGATCACCTCGAAACGCGTGGGCTTGCCCGAAGTCGGGCCTCCCCGACCGAGCCAGTCGGCCGTCCACTCGATGACACGATCGACGCCGACCCGAGGCGGGCCGAACAGCCCACGGGCCTTCGAAGTGTCGCTCAACAGGGCCTCGGGGGCTTCCTGGCCCCGGAACGTCACCGGCTTGTCGAAGAGCTCGCCGAATCGCCCGGCGACCTCCCGGACCGACAGGGTTTCGGGTCCGCTCACGTTCAGGAAGCAGGCCGGGCTTTCAACGTGCTCCAGGGCCCTCAGGGTCTGGGCCGAGGCGTCCCCCTGCCAGATGGCATTGAGGTAGCCCATCGCGAGGTCCACCGGTTCCCCCGCCTGGACCTTCCGGGCCAGGTCGACCAGGACTCCGTACCGCATCTCGGTGGCGTAGTTGAGCCGGATCAGGGCGGTCGGGATGCCCATCGAGACGGAAAAGTACTCGAAGATCCGCTCGCGGCCCAGGCAGCTCATGGCGTACTCGCCCTGGGGGGACGGCGTGTCGGACTCCTTCGAGCCGCCGCGAGCGACGGGCGTGAGGCCGTAGATGTTGCCGGTCGAGAACGCCACGATCCGGCTCTTCGCGAATCTCCGGGCCACCAGCCCGGGGAGGTGGGTGTTGATCGCCCAGGTCATCCCTTCGCGTCCGGTCGAGCCGAACTTCATGCCCGCCATGAAGATGACGTTGGGGGCGTCGGGAAGGCGGTCGAGCGCGACCGGGTCGAGCAGGTCGCAGCGGATCGTTTCGATGCCATGCTCGAGGAGCGATGACTCGGCCGCCTCATCCGAGAATCGGGCCACGCCGAAGACCCGCCGTCGGACCCCGGCCAGCTCCGAGCCTCGAAGGGCCATCCGGGCCAGGGTCGGCCCCATCTTGCCCGAGACGCCGAGCACGAGGATGTCGCCTTCCACCCTCCCGAGGGCCTCGATCACGTCCTCGTCGGGCGTGCTCAGCAGGTCATCGAGATGCGCGACGTCCCGGATCGTCGCGACGTTCCTGGGGTCTTCTGGCATGGCCTGATTCCTCCTCGATAACGCGGATCAACCCATCTCCGGGCCGGAGCTGGCCCAGATTCGCGACGGCTCATCGGCGACCTTCTCCCCTCGGCACATCCTCAAGAACGGGCGCTGGACAATCAACCCGCTCGCCCGGGCCAGGGCGCTGGCCTCGGAGTTGTCGGACGGGATGTCGACGAGGACCGGACGGCCTCGGAGCCGCCCGAGGGCATCGGCCAGGAGGATCGACCCCGCCCCATTCTGGGCGATGCAGGGTCCGATCTGCCAGGCGTTGGAACCCGGCCGCCCCATCAGGAAGCCGTCCACCTCGTCGCCGAGGCCCCCGACACGGACGGCCTCCGGGAACTCCTCGGCCAGGCCCCGGAGGAATCGCCCCCGGTCGGTCCCGGTGACCGATCGGTCGAGCTGCTCGATCCGGTCCAGGTACGCCGGGTCGAAACGTCGGGGCGATTGAGGCACATCGGGGGCTTCTGGGACGCCGGACCAGCGAGCCAGCGGGTATTCCCCGACGAACCTGAGGCGCTCGTAGAGCACTTGACCCAGAGGGGTTGCGTCGAGTCGGACGGACCGGACGCCCCGGTCATCGAGGAAATCGAGCGCGTGGTCCATCAAGGCCCGGCCGATCCCCCGGCCCCGGTAGGCTTGACGGACCAGGACCATGGCGATCCAGGCCACCGGCCCGAACAGGCAGGTGGTGAGGGTGGCGACGGCTCGCCCCCCGAACTCGCCGACGAAGCAGCCGTCGGGCTGCATCGCGTGGAAGCGGGCCCAGTCGGCCTCGGTCTGGTTCCACCCGGCCTCCTGCTTGAGGCTCAGCCCGAGGGCCAGGTCGCCGGTGGACATCACGCGGATCCGGATCACGGGACTCGGGCTCGCGGTCGAGTGTCGGGGGTTCAATCCCGCCGATGGTATCCGCTCCTCCGGCGCGATGCAGCCGTGATCCGGGAGGGGTGCGCGAAAGGATTTCGGATGCCTTCGTTCCGGATGCACCCTTCCCGGATGTTCACAATTTCTTGGACGAATCGTGGCGAGTCGGGTCAAATAGTGATTCGGGAGGGCCGGAGGCCCCGGAATTGCCGCCTGATTCCCCTGAGGGGTTCCCGAGTTATGGTCGAGGATCGTGGCGAAACGATGATAATGCTCAGGTTGCGATCGGTGATCGCCCGGATCGTCGCCTTCCTGGCGATGGGTATTGCTCCGGCCTTCGCCCAGGAACCGGCTCGGCCCGACGCCTTCCGGACGCAGGTCCTCCCCCTCCTGGAGCGTTACTGCGTCGATTGCCACTCGACCGAAGATGCCGAGGCCGGGATCGTCCTCGATCGCTTCCCGGATCAGGCGGCGGCCGTCGAGGACGGCAAGACCTGGCCCCGCGTCCTGGATGCGCTGGAGGGGCACATCATGCCCCCGGCGGACATGGACCAGCCCTCGAAGAAAGAGCGGGACGTGCTGGTCGGCTGGATCGAGAACGACTTCGTGGCCGCCCAGTGCGGGAAGCAGGCCGGATCGGCCCCCGTGGTGATCCGCCGGCTGAATCGCCAGGAGTACAATAACACGATCCGCGACCTCCTGGGGGTGGACCTTCGCCTGGCCGACGCCTTCCCCCCGGATGATATTGGGTTCGGCTTCGACAACGTCGGCTCGGCCCTGAACATCTCGCCGATCCTCGTCGAGAAGTACCTCGATGCCGCCGAGATCGCTCTCGATCGGTCGATCATCCCGCCCGATGCCGAGGGATTCCCGCCCATCGAGTTGATCGGCCTGGTCACTTACCCGCTGCCCCCGACCAAGGCGGTCGAGTTCAAGCACAACCTGAAACCGGGCCGGTATCTGGCCGATTTCAGCCTGGTCCGGGTCGGGATCGCGGAATCGGTCGCCCCTCCGAGGTTGGTCATCGGCTTCGGCAAGGACCGGAGGACCGTCGATGCCGTCCGCGTCCAGGACGAGACGGTCGTCTATCGGTACTGGCTCTCGGTCGCCGAGGGGGATGATCAGGTCCACGTCTCGCTGGCCCCCGGCCAGGAGGACGGCCCCAACGTCAAGCCCCAGGCGGTGGCGGCGAACGTGAGCGGCGACCAGCGTTACGAGGGGGATCGAGGTCTCCACGTCGACTCGATGGTGGTCCACGGGCCGGTCTCGATCCCGGACGATTCGCTCCCCGAATCGCACCGGTCCATCCTGTTCGTCGAGCCGGGGTTCGGCGACGAGTCGCGGTTCGAGGCGGCCCGGAAGGTGATCGCCCGATTCGCCGAGCGGGCCTTCCGGCGACCGGTCTCGGAGGAGGAATTGGATCGGGTCTTCCGGATCTTCCGGATCGCCTACGACCGGGGCGAGAGCTTCGAGCGGTGCATCCAGGTCGCCCTGACGACGATCCTCGCCTCGCCTCGGTTCCTGTTCCTGGTCGAGCCCGAGGACTCGGCCGAGGACCGCCCCCTGACCGAGTTCGAGCTGGCCAGCCGACTTTCGTATTTCCTCTGGAGCAGCATGCCGGACGAGGAGCTGTTCCGCGAGGCCCGCGAAGGGACGCTTCGGGACCACCTCCGGGCCCAGGTGGCCCGGATGCTGGACGACCCCCGATCGGGTCAGTTCGTCGAGAATTTCGCCGGCCAGTGGCTGCAGCTCCGGAGGTTGGGCGGTGTGACCCCCGACCGCGACCTCTACCCGAGCTTCGACGACTCGCTCCGAGAGGCCATGCGCGGGGAGACCGAGCATTACTTCGCCTCGATCCTGAAGGAGAATCGGAGCATCCTCGATTTCCTGGACTCCGACTACACTTACGTCAACGCGGCCCTGGCGAAGCATTACGGGATCGAAGGGGTCGAGGGGGACGATTTCCGACGGGTAACCCTGGCCAGTCGGAATCGTGGGGGCATCCTGTCTCAGGCGAGCATCCTGACCCTCACGTCCAACCCGAACCGGACCTCGCCGGTCAAGCGTGGCCAGTGGATCTTGCAGCAACTCCTGGGGACACCCCCGCCGCCCCCCCCGCCCGATGTCGCCAAGCTCGACGAGAGCGCCCAGGCCGCCGAGGCGGCCTCGCTCCGCGAGCGGATGGAAGCCCACCGGTCGAATCCCCAGTGTGCCTCCTGCCATCAGCAGATGGACCCTCTGGGCTTCGCCCTGGAGAATTACGACGCCGTGGGCCGATGGAGGACCAGGGACGGTGCGTTCCCGATCGAACCCGCCGGGGAACTGGTCGGGGGGCGCAAGTTCTCGGATATTGGGGAGTTGAAGCGTCTCCTGGGCTCCTCCGAATCCCGGAAGTTCGCCCGGACCCTGATCGAGAATATGCTGACCTATGCCCTGGGCCGGGGCCTGGAACCTTACGATTCTTGCACGGTGGAGGACATCCGGGCCCGACTTGTCGCCGATGATTACCGGATCCGCAATATCCTCTTCGGGATCGTGGAAAGTCGAGCCTTCCAGTATCGTGGAGTTTCCCGATAACATCGGGGAAGACCACCGCCCGATTCCTCCTCGCCTTCCCTCCCCGCCTTCCTTTTGAGGAGCGAGACGACATGACGACCCGCCGAACCCTGCTCCGTGGATTGGGTGCCGCCCTCGCGCTCCCGTGGATGGAGAGCCTGCCGGCCGTGGCCGGGGCGGTCGCGAAGTCGTCCGCGCCCCCGGTTCGGATGTGCTACTGGTACGTCCCCAATGGCGTGAACCTGGCGAGCTGGTTCCCCAAGGAGCCGGGGCCGCTGGTCGACCTGCCCGAGACCCTCCAGCCACTCTCCTTCGCCCGAGATTATCTGAACTGCTTCCACGGCTTGACGCACAACACCGCGCTCGTGAACGGCGACTCCGAAGGGTGCGGGCACGGCCAGGGGGCCGCCAGCTTCCTGACCGGGGCCCAGGCCGCCCAGACTCAGGACGCCGTCCGGGTTGGGATCTCGGCCGACCAGCTCTACGCCCGGCATGTCGGCGACCAGACCCGGTTCCCGAGCCTTGAACTGGGCTGCGAATCGGCCCGATCCGGCAACGCCTTCGGCTACAGCGGGGCCTACAAGACCCACATCTCGTGGCGGACGGCGACCTCGCCCGCCCCCTATGAGATGAACCCCAAGCTGGTCTTCGACCGCCTGTTCACCCAGGGGAGCACCCGACTCACCCGCTCGACCGTGGCCGACCGCGATTATTATCGGAAGAGCATGCTCGACTACGTCCTGGACGACGCCAACCGGCTGAAGGGTCGCGTGGCCAAGGCCGACCAGCGGAAGCTGGACCAGTACCTGACGGGCGTCCGCGAGGTCGAGCGGCGGATCCAGAATGTCACGGCCTCGGTGACGCTGCCCGGCGATGGATACGAGAGGCCCTCGGGCATCCCCGAGGACTTCGACGAGCATCTCCGCTTGATGTGCGACCTGATGGTCCTGGCCTTCCAGACCGACAGCACCCGGGCCTCCAGCTTCATGGTGACCAAGGAAGCGACCGACCGGAATTACCCCTGGCTGGGCTTCACCGACGGGCACCACGAACTCTCGCACCACCAGGGCAAGGAGGAGAAGAACCGGAAGATCCGCGAGATCGACCGCTACCACATCTCGATCCTCGGCTACATGGTCGAGCAGATGATGGGCGTGGAAGAGGCGGACGGTTCGACGCTCCTGGACAACTCCATGATCCTCTACGGGAGCGGGATCAGCGACGGCGACCTGCACAACCACGTCAACCTGCCGGTCATCGTGGTCGGCAAGGGGGGCGGGACGATGCGGTCGGGGCAATACCTGAAGTACCGCCCCGAGACGCCGATGTCGAATCTCCTCCTGGCGATGCTCCAGCAGGCCGGCATGCCGGTCGACCGCTTCGGCGACAGCACCGAAACCTTGCCGGGACTCCTGGCGTAAGCGGAGCGAAGTCCGTGACGAACCCCGGCCGAACCTCGATGCTCCTCGTGATGATCCTCCTGGGGTCGATCGCTCGACCGGCCCCGGCCCGGGACGGCTCGCCGATCGAAGGTTTGAAAAGCAAGGAAGTTGCGGTGCGTCGCGACTCGGCCAACAAGGTCCGGCTGGCCGGCAAGGACGTCCAGCTCGCGGCGCTCCCGGCCTTGATCGAGATCCTGATGAGCGAGAAGGACGGCCAGGTTCGCCTCGCCACGCTCGACGCCGTGACCATGCTCGGCCCCGACGCCGAGCCGGCCATCCCCGCGCTGGTTCATACCTTGAAGACGAGCTACGGCGGAGGGCGGCAGGAGGAAACCCACCAGGATTACCGATCGGCCCTGGCCCTGGGGGCCATTGGTAAGCCCGCGGTCGAGGCGTTGCGCGGCTTGCTAGGGGAGAGGAAACAGGACGTCCGGGCGGAAGTCGTGATGGCCCTGGGGCGGATCGGATTCGATGCGGCTCCGGCCGTGCCCGACCTCTTCCCCTTGTTCGGAGATGAGAGCGAACGTGTCCGTCGCGAGACCTCGCTGGCACTCGGCGCGATCGGCCCGGCCGCGATCGAACCGCTCCTTGCTTCCTCGAAAGATCAAGATCTGATCGTTCGCGAGAAGGCAGTCGAGGGTCTCGGGTTCTTGAGCGAGCCGGACGACCGGGCTAGGTCGGCCCTCCTGGAGTTGGCCCGGGATGAGCACCCGGAGGTCCGGGCGGCGGCGATCCGATCGCTGGCAAGGACGACCATGCCCGACGAAGTCCTGAGGCCCGTGCTCCGAGAGAACCTCGAACATGAGGACGATCGGGTCCGGCTGGCGGTCGTCGGCCTGCTGGTCGGACACCGGACCCTCTTGCCCCAGATGGTCCCGGAGCTGGAAACGCTCCTGGCGTCCCCGAACGAAGGGATCGCGCGGCACGCCGCGTTCCTGCTCGGCAAGTCGGGGCTGGAGGCCGCTCCTCGGCTTTTGGAGGCTCTCCGAAGCGAGGGGAGTCGGGTCGAGCCGATCTCCGGGGCTCTGGCCCAGATCGGCCGACCGGCCATCGAACTGCTCTCTCGATCGATCGAGGCGCCGGAATCTCGGGTCCGCCAGGGAGCCGCCTTGGCCCTGGGGCAGATTCGACCGTTGGCCCCGGGCCTCGCGAAGCGGTTGACGGTGGGTCTGTCCGACCCCGATCCTGAAGTCCGCGCGGCCTTCCTGACCGCGATCGGCCATCTCGGGACCCGGGCCACCGAATCCGTCCCGGCCGTCCGAGCCTTGCTGGAGGACAAATCGCCGGGGAATCGCGCCCGGGCGATCGAGGTCCTTTTCCAGGCCGCACCGAAGGATGATCGCCTCCTCGATGACCTGATGGCGCGGCTCGACGACCCGGACGCGAAGGTCAGGACGCGGGCGATCGGCGCGCTTCGGGCCCTAGGACCGATGGGTCGCAAGGCCCTGGGACCGATCATCGGCCAGTTGGGAGTCGCGGACCCGGAGGTCCGATTGGCCGCGGCGCAATTCGTGGAGAGTCACGGGCAGGCGGCGGTCGAGGCCACCCCGGCCCTCGCCGCCTTGTTGAGCGACCCGTCTCCGAAGATCCGGACCATCGCCGCGCAGAGCCTCGGGCGATTCGGGAAGTCGGCCCAGCCGGCGTTTGACCCCCTGGTCTCGCTGATGAACGACGATCAGGTCGAGGTCCGCGAGGCGGCCGTCTCGGCCATCGGTAGCCTGGAGCTTGACGCCCAACTGCTCCGTTCCCCCCTCGCACGGGCCCTCCGCGACGACAAGACCGAGGTCCGTCGGGCGGCCTCCCGGGCCATCGCCAAGCTCGGGCCCTCGGGGGTCATCCTCGTCCCCGACATCATCCTGATGGCGGCACGCAAGGAGAACGCCCGGTCGGTCGACCGCCTCCTCCGGCCCTTCGAGCGGACCGGCCCGGATCCGGCCTCGCTCCCCGAACTGGTCAAGCTCCTGGATCATGAACAGGTCGCCGTCCGATTGCTGGCGATCAAATACCTGGGCCTCGCCGGCTCAAGGGCCAAAGAGGCATTGACCGCACTGGAGCGGTTCTCCGAAGACCCCAACGCCGAGGTTCGCGATCAGGCCCGGGCCGCCTGCGATCGGATCAAGAAGAACGCCGACCCCGGCCCGCCGAAGGACCCGGTTTGATGACCCAGGGCGGCCGATCCATCCCATCGGCCCTTCGGAATTCATGAGGGAAGGGAGTCGTCGATCCGCCCCCAGCGTCCGGTGGCTCCCAAGCCCAGGGCCGCTGCCGTCAGGCCCAGGGCGCAGGCCAGGAAGATGACGGCATTGGGCGTCCGTGGAGTCCACCCGGCCCACGGCCATGGCAGGTGGAAGAACGCGAAGTTGAGCGAGAAGTAGACCCAGGTGGTGGTCAGCAGCCCAACCGAGGCCAACCGGGCGGCGGGCTGTCCCGTCTGGCCCTGCTTCGCCAGCCGGAGCGCGGCCACCAGCATCAGCGAGAGTGGGATCGCCACCAGGACGACCCATCCGACCGGGGGCGGGATCAGGCCTTCCTTGTAGGAGAGATTCATGAGCGTCTTGCCCGCGATCGGCACCGCGATGATCGGCAGGGCGAACAGATAGGGCCAGTAGCGACCGCCCGCGACCCCCGGCAGGGCGATCAGCGCCATGATCGGGCCGAACTCCAGGAACATCGACACGCCCGGGATCAGCCCGAACTCGGCCCCGACCAGCAACGTGAGATGCGCCGCGATCATCGCGAGTTCCCACGCGGGCGCGATCGAGACCACATCCGGCTCGGGGCCTCCCGCGATCCGATGGCGGTTCCACCAGAGGCCGAGCCCCAGACCGCCGCCGCCGATCGCCCCGAAGGCGGTCTCCATCATGTTCCACCAGTTGATATAGGGCTCGATGGCGTGGAGGATGCCCGACGCGAACAGCGGCCGATTCCAGGCATGAAACGCCTGGATGCACTCGCCCAGGGGAAATCCGAGGCCGCCCGCGAGGAATCCCACCACGGCCATATTCCGCGCCAGCCCATCGCGACGGACCCACTGGGCGTACGCGACCAGCCCGGCCAGGGCGAGCACGAGGCCGCCCCAGAGTTCGGGCCTCGGCTTGATCGAGGCATTCGGCTGCCAGTACCAGTCGGCGGAGAAATAGATCGGCGGCAAGATCCGGTTCGCCGGGTCGAACGGCCGATTGATGAACCGAATCCCCAGGACGATCAGGCCCATCATCGTCGCCAGCAGGAGAAGGAACTCCACGGGCCGCCAGCGCTTCCCGCCCACGCCGATCCCGAGGAAGGCCCCGGCGAACCCGAACCAGATCCCGCCCTTGATCGCGAGCCCCAGCAGGCCCCATCGGAGGGCCGCCCAGTTGCCGACGATCGTCGGGTCCTTGGTCAGCCCGATCGTCTGGCCGTAGGTCATCGACCCGCCGAACGCGATCCCGATGGCCGTGAGGGCGACTGCGCGGGCTCCCCGGAGCGAGGAGGCTCGGGGGAGGAACAGCAGGACCATCGCGAAGCCGATCAGGACCCCGGCGATCATCGCGCCGGTCTCGTGTCCGTACTGCCCGCGAATGCCCCAACCCATCCCACCGGCCATCGCACCCAGGAGGATCGCCCGCCAGGGCCCGTGTTCCTTCGAGGCTTCTCGTCCGGCGTCATTCATGAACAGGGACTCGTCAAGGTCGGGGTTTTGGCATGAGGATGTCTGGTGGTGAGACGACTCTATCGGCGTCCCGCGAGGTGGGCAAGGGTGCCCGGAGCCGCCGAGGATGATCGGACGGGATGGATTGCGGAGCGATCTCCGGTCCGTTAGTCTGTCTTCGTTGGCCCGGCAGATCGTGGGATGGTGCCCCGCTCATCCGGCCCCCCATCTCTCAAGGTCGGCCCGCTCTCGCCGGTCCGAGCCACTTCCGCCCTCGACGGTCTCCATCCGTCCCTCAGTCGGTCCCTGCCTCGCGATAGATCGGTGTCCGAATTCGAGTACGATCCGGGACGGCGAACGGCCGGGAGGCCCTCATGTTCCCTCCGATCCAACTGAGGTCATGCCCTCGGGCGTTCCAGATTTCCTGGGGCGTCGCCATCGTGGGTTTGCTCGGCCTGGGCGGGAGTGCCCGGTCGGCGGATCCTCCCCGGTTCGAGTTCACTCGGATGGTGGCCCACTGGACGGATTACGGGACGCCGGATTATCTGAAATTCATCGAGGAGGCCCGGCCCGAGGTCGCCCAGGTCGGCTTCTACGGGGGCCACTTCTGGAGCCTAGGCCACACCCCGCAGTTCGACGGCTACCCCTCGCACTTCCCGGTCCGGGGGCTGGACGAGCTGGGGGCCTGGTTCGAGGGGCTCAACGGCAAGCTCCACGACCGAGGGGTCAAGGTCGTCGGGCACTTCAACGTCGAGTTTCTGGTCGGCGACCCGGATGGTCCCGAAGGCCCTCGCGGCTTTTTCAAATTCTACCGCGACCTCTGGGATGCGAAGGCCCTCGGGCCGAAACCCGTCGCCGACCCCCTGAGTTTCCTGGAGAAGGACGCCCAGGGCCAGCCGATCAAGAACCGGACCTACGCGATCGGCGGCATGGACGAATACTGGGCCTGCCTCCGGAATCCCGCCTGGCGAGAGGTCCTCAAGGCCTGGGTCCGGCTGGGGATCCGCCGAGGGCTCGACGGGTTCATCGCCAACTACTTCTACCGGCACGACTGCCTCTGCGAGCACTGCCAGGCCGCCTTCCGGGCCTATCTTTCCAAACGGTTCGATGCCAAGGAGCTGCGCGACCGATTCGGGATCGAGGACCTGGCGACCCATCGATTCGCGGAGATCGTCTCCTGGCACCCCCCCGCGGAAACGACGCCCCTCCGGCTGGAGATGCTCCGGTTCTCGCAGGTCTCGAACAAGGAGGCGTTCGACGAGGTCTTCGTGAAGTACGGCCGGTCGATCAAGCCCGACCTGATCGTCGCCCAGTGGAACCACCTGGGCGACTTCTCGCAGGTCGACGGCGACGAGCGTTGCCTCCTTCCCGCCGATCTCTGGGGTCGGGACGAGTCGTATCTCTGGTACAGCACCGGGGGCTCGGCGTGCTACACCGACCTCAAGGAGCGATACCTCGGCGACGGGACCTTGCAGGCGCGCTACATCCGGGGGGCCTTCGGCGACCGCCCGTTCACCCTGGGCAAGTACGAGGCCACGAGGATCCGGTCGGCCATCGCCGAACTGGCCGCCAACGGCGGCGCCCCGATGGGCTTCTACACCAACTTCACCGATCCCGAGGCACGGGCCGAGATCGTCCGCTACTATGGCTTCCTGCGAGAGAACGACCGGATCTATCATGGGAATCGACCCCACGCCGAGGTCGCGCTGCTGTTCCCCCGGACCAGCGTCCATCGGGGGGAGGTCGCGGCCGTGGAGTCGTTCCGCAAGCTCGGGCGTGCGCTCCTGGAGGCCCACGTCCTGTTCGATGTCTGGCCCGACGATCAGTTCCCCGACGATCGGGCGGCGGGCTACCCCAGCGTCGTCCGGACCTCGGACCCGCTCGATGCGGCGGTCGCGGGGCTCTCGGATCGTCGGAGCCGGTTCGAGGCCCCGTTCACGGTCCGGGTTGCCGCCAGTCGACCGGCCGGGACCTCGGGCGAGATCGACCTCCACTTCGTGAATTACGACCGGATCGAGCCCCCGCCCGGCGCGGATCGCCGGCCCAGCCCCGGCACGGGGATCCGGGACGAACGCCCCCTGCCCTCCACCGGGGTGAAGGCCGACCTGTTGCTCCCCGACGGGGCGAAATTCCGATCGGTTCGATTTGTCAGCCCCGAGCAGGATGCTCCGACGACGCTCGATGCCGAGTTCGTCGATGGCCGCGTTCGCTTCGCCCTCCCGGAGTTCCTCGTCTATGGCGTGGCTCAAGTCGAATATCAACCGCGTGATTGATCGGGTCCTCGTCGCCTCGCTCCTCCTGGCGATCATCGGAGTTCCCTCGGCCCGGGCGGACGAGCCGTTCGGCCTCAAGGCCCGGGTCCCCTGGACGGCCTCGCGGCTGGCGGGATCGCCCGAGCCCCCCCTGCCCTTCACCGTCGAGAAGGTCTTCACCAAGCTCGAATCGAAGAACCCGATCTACATCGCCGACGAGCCGGGGACGGACTCCCTCTGGGTGATCCAGTCGGTCGACGACAAGATCATGCGGATCGTCCGGGTGAAGGACGATTTCGGTGCCGACCGGGCCGAAACGCTCCTGGACCTCGCGGAGCAGCAGGTCTACTCGGCCTGCTTCCACCCCGACTACGCCACCAACGGATTCGTGTACATCTTCAGCAACGGCCCGAAGCCGCTCCCGGATCGGATGAACCGGATCACACGATACACCGTGGACCGGCAGGCCCCTCGGGGGATCAACCCCGACTCGGCCGAGGTCATCATCGAGTGGAAGTCGGGCGGGCACGACGGCGGCGACATGGCCTTCGGCACCGATCGGATGCTCTACATCACCTCGGGGGACGGGACCAGCGACTCCGACCTCTGGGACTCGGGCCAGACGCTGAATGACCTCCTCGGCGGCGTCCTCCGGATCGACGTCGAACATCGCGAAGGGGGGCGACCCTACGCCGTCCCGCGCGACAACCCATTCGTCGACACCCCCGGGGCCCGTCCCGAGATCTGGGCCTATGGCCTGCGGAACCCCTGGCGGATGTCCGCCGATCTCAAATCCGGGCAAATCTGGGTTGGCAACAACGGCCAGGATCTCTGGGAGCAGGCCTACTTGATCCGTCGGGGCGAAAATTACGGCTGGAGCGTCTACGAAGGAGGGCACCCGTTCTACCTCGAACGCCGACGAGGCCCGACCCCCCACGTCCCTCCCACCATCGAGCACCCCCACGCCCTCTTCCGATCGCTGACCGGGGGCGTTGTCTATCGAGGGGACAAGCACCCCGACCTGGATGGCGTGTACATCTACGGCGACTATTCGAGCGGGCGGATCTGGGGGATGAAGCACGACGGCCAGAAGCCCCTCTGGCATCGCGAGCTGGCCGACACGTCGCTCCAGATCGCGGCCTTCCGGGTCGACCATCACGGCGAACTCCTCGTCGCCGACTACGGGAGCGGGATCTACCGGATCGTGCCCCTTCCTCCCCGGAAGGAGGCTCCGCCGTTCCCGACCCTCCTCAGCGAGACCGGGCTGTTCCGATCGGCCGCCGACCAGCAGCCCGACGCCGGGGTCATCCCCTACTCGGTGATCGCACCCGGCTGGACCGACGGTGCCCGGGCGGATCACTTCATGGCGGTCCCCGGGTCGGAGAAGGTCGGCTTCGAGGCCGGGTCCACCTGGAGATTCCCCGACGGGACCGCCCTGGTCCAGACGCTCACCCTGGGCGACAAGGCGGGACAGGAACCGTCGGGACGGAGGATCGAGACGCGGGTCCTCCTCCGCCAGCAAGGGGAATGGGCCGGCTATTCCTACCGATGGAATGCCGAGCAGACCGACGCCACCCTGGTGGCCATCGACGGCGAGGATCTCGCGTTGCCCCCCGGCCCCGGCGGGGTCGACCGGAAATGGCGGATCCCCAGCCGGTCCGAGTGCATGGCCTGCCACAGCCGGGCGGCGAATTTCGTCCTGGGCGTGTCGGGCCTGCAACTGAACCGGGACCACGACTACGGCGGGACCGCCGACAACCAACTCCGGACACTCGACCACATCGGTTTCTTCGAGTCGGCCTTGTCGAAGCCCCCGCAGGACCTCGAACGCCTGGCGGACCCGGCCGACGGCTCGGCCGACCTCGAACGTCGAGCCAGGACGTATCTGTATGTGAACTGCTCGTCCTGCCACGTCGAGGCGGGGGGCGGGAACGCCAAGATGGAGCTGAATTTCGGCACGCCTCGCGAGAAGACGAACCTGATCGGGGCCAGGCCCCAGCACGACACCTTCGGGATCGCCAACGCGATGCTGGTCGCCCCCGGCGAGCCCGATCGGTCGGTCCTGGTCCATCGACTCTCGACGAGGGGTCGGGGCCAGATGCCGCCGCTGGTCTCGAATCGGGTGGACGAGAAGGCCGTCGGGATGATCCGAGAGTGGATCGCCGGGCTCAAGCCCGAACGGCCCTTCGTCCGGGCCTGGAAGGTGGAGGATCTGGCCGCTTCGATCGACACGCTCCCGTCCGGCCGGTCGATCGAGTCCGGGCGGAAGACATTCCGCGAGGTCGGCTGCCTCCAGTGCCACCGGGCCGAGGGGGAAGGCGGGAGCGTCGGCCCCGACCTCGCGGGGGTTGCCGGCCGGCTCGGTCGCCTCGAACTCCTGGAGTCGGTCCTCCTCCCCTCGAAGGTCATCGCCGATGAATATGCCAACCACCTGATCGAGACCGAGGACGGGACGGTCGTCTCGGGCAAGATCGAGCGTGAGGACGATAAGGTTGTGGTCCTCCGCCCCCCTTCCTCGGGAGACCCGGTGGCGGTCGAGAAGGCTAAGATCCTGGAGCGCCGCCGATCCGACCTCTCGAACATGCCGCTGGGGATGGTGGACGTCCTGGAGAAGGAGCAACTGCTGGACCTCCTGGCCTACCTCCTCAACGCTACCCAGCCCGCGAAACCGGAGGCGAAATGAAAAGGTCCCTGGCCTTGCTGCTGTTCTCGATCGCGGCGGTCGGCCCCATCCGGGCCGACGACCCCCCCACTCGTCGGGTGGCCGCCGCGGTGACCGAGTACCGGCACAACTCGCACGCCGACGTGATCGTCAGCCGACTCCTGCTGACCGACACGCTCGACGGCAAGGGGGAAGAATCCCCCCTGAAGCTCGCGGCGCTCTACACCGACC
Organism: Tundrisphaera lichenicola; assembly: GCF_051175385.1. Lineage (GTDB taxonomy): Bacteria > Planctomycetota > Planctomycetia > Isosphaerales > Isosphaeraceae > Tundrisphaera > Tundrisphaera lichenicola. The sequence continues at coordinate 3,746,687 of NZ_CP195106.1, forward strand.
AGAAGCCCGAGAACGACATCAGTCGACTGCTAGCCGCCTCGCAGCGGTTCCCGATCGAGCCCACCATCGGCGAGGCGCTGACCCTCGGGACCGGCAAGCTGGCCGTCGAGGGGGTCCTCCTGGTGGCCGAGCATGGCGACTATCCGTTCTCGAGCACGGGCAATCACCAGTATCCCAAGCGAAGATTCTGGGACGAGACGGCCCGCGTCTTCCGCCACAGCGGGCGAGGCGTGCCCGTCTTCATCGACAAGCACCTGTCCGACAACTGGGCCGATGCCAGGGCGATCTACGACGAGGCCCGCGAGCTGAAGGTCCCCCTGATGGCCGGCTCGTCGGTCCCGGGAACCTGGCGACGCCCGGCGGCCGACGTCGATCGCGATGCCCCGATCGATGAGATCGTCATGCTGACCTATGGGACGACCGACGCTTACGGGTTTCATGGGCTGGAAGTCCTCCAGGCGCTCGCCGAGCAGCGTCGAGGGGGCGAGACCGGCGTCCGGGCCGTGCAATGCCTGGCCGGGGACGAGGCCTGGAAGGCGATCGACGCCAAGAAGATCGACCCCGAACTTTTCCAGTCCGCCCTGGGGCGGGCCCTCGGCTTCGAGCATGGAGAAACGCTCAATCGCAAGGCCGTCCCCGAGCCCAAGCTGATGATGATCGAGTATCAGGACGGTCTCAAGGCGGCCATGGTGGAGCTGAACGGGGCGATCGGCACCTGGTCGGGAGCCTGGCGTTACCGTGACGATCGGAGGGTCGAGTCGACCCGATTCGAGACCCAGGAGGCCCGTCCTGCGGGCCACTTCAGCCTGCTCCTGGACGGCATCGAGAAGATGATGCTGACCGGAGTGCCCACCTGGCCGGTCGAGCGGACGCTCCTGACCAGCGGGACGCTGGACGCCCTGCTCCAGTCGCTCAGCCGGGGCGGGGTCCGGGTCGAGACGCCTTACCTGAACGTCGCCTATCAACCGACCTGGCGATGGAAGCAGCCCGCGCCCATGCCGCCCGGCCGACCCTGGGCCGAGCAGTGACTCAGCGACCCGCCAGGTAACGCTTCTCGACCTTCACGGCCACCGTGCCGATTCCGTAGTAGCCCACCGAGGTCCGCGCGACGTGGGTCAGGAGGTCGTAGGCCCGCCAGCGATCCCAGCCGTGGTCACGCTCCATCCAGAGGATCAGCTCGGCGAAGGCCCGGGCCATCGACCGCTCCATCGGGCAGCCGCTGACGACCGTCATGATCTCCTCGGGCGACTCGATCCGGGGCCAGGCCAGGGGCTTCTGCTTGATCAGCTCGACCGTGATCGTGGTCTCGGCGGGCATCTCCAGGCCGGTGGCCGAGAGCTCGCCGTGGCCCATGGCGGCGTGGGCGTCCCCCAGGTAGAGGAGCCCATCGGGGCAGAAGACCGGCAGGGAGATCGTGTTCCCGGGGCGGGTCTCCACGATATCCATGTTCCCGCCGTGAGGCCCGGCCGGGGCGGTCGAGGGGACTCCCCAGGCGGGGGCCGTGCCGATGCAGCCGAGCATCGGCGAGTACGGGATCGTGATCAGGTCGCTCCAGTGGATCAGGCCGTCGCGGATCGGCGAGACGTGGGTCCCGTGCGGGCAGTCGGCCCCCAGCCACTCGCAGAGCGGCCCGGGGTCGGCGGTCCGGGTGGCGCACTGACCGAGGGTCGGACGGATCTCGGCGATCGTCACGGCCAGGACATCGCCGGGGCTCGCCCCCTCGACCGCGATCGGGCCCGTCAGCGGGTTGCTGAACGGCATCTTGACCTTGTCGCGACGGTCGGAGTCGCTCCGGATCTGCCCCGAAAGCGCATCCTCGCTGGCGACCAGCACGGTCTCGCCCGACTCGATCCGAAGCCGGGGCTCGTGGTGGCGGCTGAACTCGTAGTAGAGCGGGCCGATTGGTAGTCGCTTCATGAAGGACCCTTCCTCGGTTCCCGGCCCCGCTGATCTCCCCCGCGAGACGCATCCTACCGGGGGGCCCATCGCGTTGCAATTGACGGGCAAATGGGGCGGACGGATCCGGGCGAAGACCGGGATATCGGCCGGATCCCGGAGGAAGCCGACGGGTGGGGGCTTCGCGACCCCCGATTGCCCGCGGATCTCCCGAATCCGTCCGAAGAAAATGATGGGCCAGGAGTCCCGGTTGGCCGGGGTGATGTTGTAGATTCGGCTTGTGCCCCATTCGGGGAAGGCTCCATGCCCCCGCGACTTCTCAAGGGACGACACGGCCCATGGCTGTCTATCAGTGGCTCGAAAGGCACGCTCAGGTGATCGCCCGGCACGTCGATTCCAGGGTCAAGCGAGAACTCGTCGCCGAGTACCTGGAGACGCTGCAAAAGAGCGGCAAGTTGACGGACGAGGAGCAGTCACGCCTGACCATCGCCCTGTTGAAGTCGACCAACTCATGACGACCGAACGACGCCGCACGACCCGACACCCGGCCCGCGAGAGCCAGGGGGAGCTGGAGTGGGCCGAAGGGCCCGACTTTCGGGCCGCCCGATTCCACCTCCGGGACATCAGCCAGGGTGGGGTTGGCATTGTCGCCGAAGATCCAGTCCCGCTCGGTCGCCCGGTCTGGATTCGGCTAGCCGACCCGATCCCGACCCGATGGGTCTCGGCGAAGGTGGTCAGGATCGGCGACGAGCACGAGGTGGGAGTAGCCTTCTCGGGCCAGTGCCCGTACGACTTCCGGGCCGCGGCCACGCTGGGCATCGGGTTCGATAACTTGAATTGAGCGATCTCCGGAAAGCCCGCAGCCGGTCGATCGGATGGACGTCGGATCGAGATCCGGTCCGTACTCTCGATTGTCGGGGGTAAGCGTAATAGCTTACGGCGAAACGACATGAATTGAGTGGGCAGGGGGAGAGTTGAACTCCCGACACCGCGATTTTCAGTCGCGTGCTCTACCAACTGAGCTACCTGCCCTTACCGCTCGGAGAAACTAAAAGTAGCGTCCTCGGGGGCGGCTGTCAATCGGTTAGACCGGAGAAGCGGGGAGTTTGATCGCCAGGATCAGGGGGCTTTGATGGAACTTGGGGGGCTCACGACCTCGGGCGATTCCAGGTCGGCGGGGAGTCCGTCCGGCAAGTCGAGGACGGGGTTGGGCCTGGCGGCCGCCCGGGCGGGGAGGCGGACCTGATACGGGGACAGTTCGAGGCGGGGCTCGGGAAAGTCGGTGCTGACGAACTGGGCGCCGCTGGCCAGGGCCTTCTCGCGCCGGGATGGGTCGTTCTTGCGGGACTCCTGGGTGTCGGCATCGGCCCGGGTCCGGACCAGAAATCCTTGCTGTACGAGCCTTTGGATCCGGTCGAAGTCGCGGACCGGGTCGTTGACCTTCATCCAGGCGGCGGCGGGATGGTCGGGCTCGACGGAGACGAAGAGGACCCGGCCTTGGAGTGCGGGATGGCCGTCGAGATAGCGATCCCGGAGGGCCCCTTCGTCGTCGAGCGCGAAGTAGACCTTGCCACGGACCTCGTCGAGTTCGGGCCAGCCTCGGGCCTGGATGGCTTCGAGGAGGCTGGCGTGATCTCCCCGGAGATCGTCGGGGGTCAGGAGTCGGGAGGGCTCGAAGATGGCGCGGATTTCCCCGTCGATGGACTCCAACTCCTCCAGGCCGAAAGGGATCGGGCGAGTGGGGAGGGCCGGGATCGGGTCGTCCTTGGTCTCGATCAGGACCAGGATCGGGACGTGCCGGGGGTGGTCGTTCGACCAGTCCCGGACCTGGAGGAGGGCATCGGCGAAGGTGGACACGGTGGATCGGTAGTCGACGTCCTGGACGTGGAAGATCTTCAGGCCCGGCTTCTGGAGCTTCCCACCCTCGTCGGGGTCGGGTCCGGGATCCTTGCCGAGCCCCTTGAGGATCTTCCGGGCGGTCGGCTCGGCATAGTGGCCTCCGCGGGGGTCGGCGAAGAGGTCGAGCTCGATCTGGCGGATCCCGAGGTCCGAGAACTGCTCGGGTAGGGGACGGTGAGTATAGTCCAGGGCATCGGCCGCGGTCTGGCTCGCCGCCCCGATCAGGCCGGAGATGCTCGGGGCCGGAGCGACGTGATAGGAATTGTGCGTGCCGATGACCTGAATCTGATTGAGCCGGACCCCGTCGCCGGCCAGGCAGGGGATCCCGCAAAGGAGCACCGCGAGCCAGCCGGTCGAGGCGTGTCGGACGAGCATGATCGACTCCGGGAGGCCGTTCCGGACCTCGCGGCCTCCGGGCGAACCGGAGGGATACCGCAAGTTCAATCGGGGACGACCGGCCGGATATCCGACCATGAATCGCCCCGACCCGTCCAGTGGTCGAGGACCGGGTTTACTTCGAGAACGGCATCGAAGCCTTCTGGACCTCGGGATCCTTCTTGTCGGGGGCCTTCGCCTCCTTGTCGTCCGCCTTGGCGAGGGCGGGTTTGGCCTCGTCCGGCCTGGGGCCGCCGGCCGGGGCGTCCTTCTTGGCGAGTTGGTTCGACTCCGCGGCCATCTTGCGGAGCGTCGTATTGGGGTCGAGGTAGAACTCTGGGGTGAGCGTCGCCACCGCCGCGAAGCCGTCATGCCCGTCCGCCTGGCCGCCGGGCTTCCGCCGGTAGATGATCCGGCTCTCGGTGATGTGGACGGTGTCCTTCTGGTCGATCGCCGTGCTCTTGGCGACCTTGCCCAGCTTGAGCATCTGATTCAGGGCCATGATCCCCGGCTCGGAGTCCAGCTCCAGCTTCCGGGCGGCCTGGAAGACCCGTTCCCCTTCGACCACTTCCTCGGCGCGGACGATCTCGTAACCCTCCGGGAAATGGAGGGCCATCAGATATTCGGCCTCCGCTCGGAAGTCTTTCCGGCCCAGCGGGGAATTGCGCTGCATGCCGATCACGCCGTACTCACCGTCCTGATAGACGTACCGGGCCTCCGGGCCCAGATCGCATCCGATCGCGCACAGGCTGAGCGCCGCAAAGGCCGCCACCCGGCTGATGTTCCGACGCATCGAAATCACCTCGCGTCCTGAGACGCGAAAAACACCCCAACCCCCTCGGTAACACCCGAGGAGTCGGTGGGCCCGGCTCAAAGCCGAGGTGGTCGGAAGGTGCTTCGCTTGGTGGACCTCGCCGGAGAGGGACAACACCATCAGAGTCTCCGGAGATTAATACGCCTTTGCCAGAGGGACGTCAAGGTTCATATCTCGGGTCGATCTCGGGACGCTGCCCGCGACAAATCGGTGCGTGGGGAACTGGTCGCATTGAGGTGTCGTCGCCATGACCGAACCGCGATCGATCACACTCGACACGATCCATGGGCCCGATCGTGTCGGATTTAGCTCGATCGAGGGATCGCCCAATAATCGAGGCGACGGACCGAATAAGTTCCGATCACCGGACCCCGCAAGGCCGATCGTCATGGAACAGAAGCACACGATTTCGGGCATTCTGCACCTGATCGGCGCCGCTCTCTCGGCTTATCTCCTCGTCTGGTACGGGGCCTGGGCCCTGATCGCCGCCCTGGTTGGCACGGCCTTGGGAAACATGGCCCCGCCGGAGCAACCTCGGGCGGTCAATCTCGTCGGCCTGGCGATCCTCGGCGCGCTCATGGCTTCCGCCGGTTTTTGCCTCGCGCTCGGCTTTCTCATCCTCGGATTTCGCGCGTTCTGCGGCGGGCCCTTTCCCCGATGGCGCTCGACCCGGATTTACTTGCTGTCCGCCCTGATTCCGATCGGGCTGACCGTGGCTCTCGCCTGGTTCGTGGCCGCCACGGCATCGGCCCCGGTCGGTTATCAAGACCTGGTAGGGATCTGGCATCCGATCGACTCGGACAAGCATACTTATCGCTTCAACCCGGATGGCACCTTGGATAGCTGGTGGAGCAACCTGCCCCACGGCACGATGGGCCGATGGAGCCGCACCGGCAATACGGTGACGGTGATCTACGATCGCAACTGGCAGATGACCGGGACCATCGGCCGGGGATCGTTCAAGGGCACGAAGACCGATACTTCGAGCGGAAAGCCCCTCGGCGCGGAGGAGTGGGTACGCGACGGTACCTAGCCTTCGAGCCATGATAACTTGCTGTCGCGAATAATCAGGCCCGAGTGCCGATCCGAATCGCACGCGAGGAACGATGAAATCGATCGTCGGGACCGTCCCCTGCCTATCCCATATTCGGTGCGCGTCCGGCTTACTTCCTGTCGATGCTCAATTTCGGACTGCTCATCTGCAGGTCGGCGACCTCTTCATCGAGGAACCCGCATCCGGTGATATCCAGCTTTTCGAGCCCCGGTATCGCCTTGAGATGCGGCAGGGCGGACTCGGAAAGGGGAACTTGCCTCAGCGAGAGGATCCGGAGCCCCTTTGCACCCGACAAGGCCATCAAACCATCGTCGCTGATCTTGCAGCCATCCAGATAGAGGATGTGCAATCGGGAGAGTGACTTCAACCCGGCCAGGCCTGACCCCTGGATGTCCGTATTCTGGAGGTACAGGCCCATCAACTCGGGCAGACCTTCGAGCGATTGCAGGTCGGAATCGGTTATGGGTATGTCGTTGAGGAACAGGGTCCAGAGGTGATCCAACCCCTTTAGATGAACCAACCCCGAACCCGTGATCGGCGGGTTACGTTTCTGGCCTCGAATCTGGTAATTGCGGATGGAGAGGTGCCGGAGGTTGGTGAATTTGCCCAGGCTCTTCAGGCCGGCGTCGGTGACCGCCGTGTTCTCCAGATAGAGCCCTCCGATCTGGCTACCATGGGCCTCCGCGAGCCTGGCCAGGGCCGAGTCGTCGAACTCCGGGTTGTGGAAGGTGACGTTGAACCACTCCTCCTGCCCGAAGGTCCCGAAGTATCCCGGCTTCGTCACGTTCACTCCGGGATCGCCGCCGAGTGCCTTGACGTCGTCGGCAAGGAGCCGGGCCGCTGGCGTGAACCGAGGGGGTTCCCCGGGCACCTGGTTGAAGAGATGGTGGAGGCCTTCCGCCACGGGGCCGAGTCGTTCGGCCGTCGAACGATCAAGTCGGACGAAACCATAGAGGCCGAGTGTCAGCGCGATGAAAACCAGCATCGCCCGGAGTCGCCGATTCGGCGCCTTGCGCATCGAGGTGCCTGGGTCGGTGCTCATGGGGGCCAATTCTACGACCGCTCGCGATGTAGTTCGAGGGCTAAATTATTAGGACTTGGTTTTCAGACGCACTCAACGCCTCTCGCCTCGGAAACCAGGAGCAAACGCTTTGAAAGTGATACCTGGCCCAGGAACGTTGCTTGAGTAATCAAAAAACAATCAATTTTACCTCTTTGACGTCAAGAAGTGAGAAAAATGGACGATGTCGAGGGAGAACAGGTGGTCTGGGAATAATAAACGGGCCTTGTCGCCATGGTGCCTCTTTAATTGTCGAAGCCGGGAAGAGCTCAGATGCCCATTTAGGGGTACGAGGTGCATGTCAGCACGCTCGGCCAACTGCTCAACTCGGACAGGTGGGCCTGCCCATCGGTGTGATGGTCATCGAACCGGAAGACGGCACGCATTTATCGAATTGATTATAATACATTTGTGTGAAACGATAGAGCATTGCATTATTTGGTTGCAAATCATTAGAGGCCGATCAATGCGGTCCGGATGGCGGCTTCCCGGGGAAAAGCAAAAATGTCGAGAATAATGCCGGTCATGCTGAAGGCGCCGGGGAGGCGAGATCGCCGGTATCGTCCACGACCCGAGTTACTGGAAGGGCGTGCCCTCTTGTCGACCGGGCCTGTGACTCATGCGCTATGGGGCGGGATCGATGTCCGAGGGGGGGCGAAGGTCTTGTCCGGGCGATCGTCGGTCCATGTCATGGCGGCGGGTCGACCCGTGGTGTTGCGGCCCGGGGCGTTTCCGGGAGGGCTTGGGACCGGACTCGAAGATGCCACCGCCCAGATCCAGGCCCTGATCGATTTGACTCCGGTCAACGGTACGCTGGAACTCCCTCGGGGTACGTATCTGGTTAGCAAGCCAATCGTTATATCCAAGCCTATGACGCTGACGACCCGAGGTTCATCCGGTCTGAGGCAATCGGCCGATCCTCTGGCCGGAGGAAGTCTCGACCTCGCCGGATACGCGACGCTGAAGGCGAGCCCGTCGCTCGTCTTCGGCTTCTTCTATCCCCCGAGGGACCAGGACAAGGGCCTGCTCATCGTCCGGCCGCCGGAGGGACAGGACACCCTCTCCGGCGTCCATATTCGGCACATCGCCCTCGACGGCAACGGGGTAAACCGCGGCACGGACCGGTTCAGCAACGACCAGATGAACTGCAGCAACCTCAACATGCGGAGGACGGACAACTCTTCCTTCACCGATAGCGTCTCATTCCACGCGGTCGGCCGGGGCTGGGATCCGTACGCGCATATCTTCGTGGACTGCACCAATCTGAAGATCGACGACAATCTCCTGCTCGAAAACGGCGAATCCTCGATCGGCCCGAGCGGGCCGGAGTACAACGGCTCCAACTTCGCGACGAACACGCTCGAGGTTCGGGCGGAGACGCGCGACGTCCGCGTCGAGATCAAGCGGAATCGCGTCTATGACTCGACGATCCTGGGCATCGTGGTGCAGACGAGCGCAGGCCGGACGATGACCGGTGAGGTGGCCTACAACGTCATCCGCCAATTTCGCTCCATGAGCTATGGCGTGGGCCTCGAATTGTACGGCGATGGTTCCTTCGGGAACGGCAGGTTGCAGAATCCCCGGACGACGCTGCTCGTTCATCATAATCTGATCGACGGGAACGCGGGGGCCGCCACGATCCCGGGGACCTCGACGCGTCTCCGACAGATCCCTTACGGGCTCATGATCGGAGTCGGCCCGTTCGGCAACCCGCCCGAAAACGGGGTCGACGTCCAGGCCTGGCAGATCAAGGGCGGTCGGATCTACCGGAACGAGATCCGGAATGTCCAGGTCGGGGTCAACGTCGACCAGGCCGGGACCGTCGCCTCACCGACCTACGTGCTGGACAACACGGTCGGCGGATCGACCGGGCTGGCCTTCAACAAGGCCCCGCAAAACCTGCCCGGCTATCCCCTGAACGTAATCGTGACGAACCAATCCACCGTCCGCGACCGCCAGGGCAAGGTCCGGCAGACCGGGAAGGCCAAACTCTTCGCGGACAACCAGCGGCCCGCGTCATGGTCGGATCTGTTCACCAGGGGCTCCGTGGGCGGGACCCAGGAGCCGTTCCGCCGCCTGATAGCCGCGGCGCCGAAGCCATTCCAGGGCCCGCAGCGTGGCCAGGGTCGCCCCAACTGAGCTTGCCCCCAACCCCTGAAACGCTCAGCCGATGTTCCGCCATGAATTGCTCGAGGTTTCCTGACGTAGGTGGTAGTTGGCATGCTCACGCGGAGCATGAGCATGAATCGTCCTGGAATCATGCTCATGCTCCGCGAGGGCATGCCAATCGGAAAGGTAGGCTGCCCCGGAGAAATCATCCCCAGGAGTCGCCCTCGGGCTCCAACGAAGAATTTCGTTGAGGCGTGGTCGTGGCGAGGCTAGATTGGCCTCGTCTTCACCACATCCCACGGAGGCCACTCCCATGCTGAGAGCCATTCTGCCCACCTTCGCCGCTTTGTTGCTGGCGACACCCGCCCTCTCGATCGCCCAGGAGCCGGAGGCGCCTGCCAAGAAGGCCACTCGCCCCGCACTCTATGACTCGAAGGCCGACGCCGATGTCCAGATCAAGACCGCGACCAAGCTGGCTCATCGGGACGCCCGACGGGTCCTGGTCATGTTCGGGTTCAACGGGTGCGGCTGGTGCCACAAGCTCCACGGGCTCTTCGCCTCGGATCAGGCGATCCGCGAGCGGCTCTCCGACGATTACGTCCTGGTGATGGTCGACATCGAGTCGCCGAATTCCGAAGACCTCCTCGAAAAGTGCAAGTCGGCCCTGTCCGCCGAGGAACTCAAGAAGGGAGTCGGCTTCCCCTTCCTGTCGGTGATGGATGGCGACGGTCGCGTCCTCACCTCCCAGCGGACCGATCCCCTGGAAGTGGGCGACCACCACGATCCGGCCAAGGTGAAGGCTTTCCTGGACGAGTGGGCTCCCACCAAGGCCGTGGCTTCGAAGGTCTTCGAGGAGGGCCTGGCGAGGGCGTCGAGCGAGGACAAGCTGGTCTTCCTCCACTTCGGCTCGCCGACCTGCGGGTGGTGCCACAAGCTGGATGGCTTCCTCGCCCGAGAGGATATTGCCCCGATCATAGGGTCGGAATTCGTGGACGTGAAGCTGGACCTCTCGCGGATGACCGGCGCCGACGAGATCCTCGCGAAATACAACGACGGCCAGTCGGGCGGCATTCCCTGGTTCGTGTTCACCGACGCCAAGGGCAAGGCGATCGTCACCTCGGACGGGCCCAAGGGGAATGTCGGATACCCGGTCACCCCCGAGGAGATCGGGCATTTCACCGCCATGCTCCGGAAGGCGGCCCGCAAGCTGACCCCGTCCCAGATCGACGAGATCGAGTCGGCCTTGAAGGCGGCGGCCAGGAAGATCGAGCAGGCCCGCGCCGGGGCCGCTCGCTAAATCGAGGGCGGGGCGACGATGTGGTCGCCCCTCCTTCCGTCGGTTTCTCGTCTTGCTCGAACTTATGCGGTGAGAACTACTCCGATAGCGGGACGAGGATGACAGACCCACAACAGGCCCAATCCGCCCGGGGACAGTTTCTTCGGATGCTGTCCCCGTGGATGTGGTGTCTCTTCGCCGGCCTTGCCGCGCTCGGGGTCTGGGCCTCGTGCGATGAAACGGCCAGGACGGCCCAGCCAACGCTGGTCGATGGCGTCTGGGTCCCGAGGGTGACCCAACGCATTCGGAATAGGGTCGTCACGCTGAGCCCGTGGAATGCCACGGGCGGAAGTGCAACCCTGTCGATCTGCCTCTCCTTCATGATCGTCATGCCCTTGGGGATCAGGCGGAAGGCGTGGGGCGAGTCGCGAACCGTCCTCTGGCGCCCCCTCACGGGAGGTCTGATCGGTGGCCTGGTCGGACTGGCGATCTGGGCCTCCCAGTCGGCCGGGCCCATGCCGGTGACGATGTCCCCGTATGCCGTCTTGATCATCGCCCAGATGGGTGCCCTGGCAGGATGGCTTTACGCGATCCTGAACGATCCGATGCTCCCGCAGGAGACGTCAGCGGACCTCGGATCGAGCGGGGAAAAGACAGGAGGAGGCTACGGAAATTCGGATGCCGATAGGTGACACCCGGAATGAGCCCCCCCGGCCACCCGTTGCAGAGCCCGAGCCTGGGGACTGGGCCCCGTAACGAGGAGGAGTCTCGCATTCAAACCTCGGCATCCTGCCACTTCTCCGGCTTGATCGCCGTCTTGTCGTCCGGGTTCATCCCGTGCTGGATCATCGCCATGCGCTCGAAGTGCCGCTGGCACTGGGCGATGATCGCCGAGATCGAACCGCAGACGATGGCCACGATGGCGATCCACGCGAACCAGGGGATGCCCGTGAGGAATTGAACAAAGCCATTCGTTTGAACCATCTGTCCTCCAAGCTGGGAGAAGGGGCCGATGTCACCACATCAGGGGGTATTCTCGCCAGGGGGCGATTTATTGTCGAGGGGAGCGGAAATGGGCGTTCCTGCCCGAGGGACAGGCCGGGTTCCAGGCCAGCCGGGATCGGCGATCGAGATACCAGGAACCCAATCCGACCCCTGGCTCTCGTGCTCGCTCCCCACGACGACCTGCGCCCCGGAGTTGGTCTCGGGTCAGGACCTTCGCAGGTCGACCGACCCGCAATGCCGGGCAAATCCGATCAGGCGTCGCAAGCCTCAGGCTGGGGGTTTCAAAAGGAAGAATGGGACGTAGAGAGCCGACGCCGGAGCCGATGAGCACTGTAATCGTCGCGCAAACCGATACCGATACAGGGACCTTCGGATGCCCCGGCTCATCATCCCGGCGCTCTTCGCCATCTTGCTCTCCGGCTGCAGCATCCTGAGGCGTGTCGACACGACCATCGCCGAACTCGACACGGCGAACACGCTGCTGGCCAGCACCAACGGTCAGCTCGCCACCACGAGCAAGCAGATGGCCGACACCCAGGCCCTGATGGTCGAGTCGAACCGGCTGATCGTCGAGTCGAGCAAGCAGATGGCCGATACCCAGGCCCTGATGGTCGAGTCGAACCGGCTAATCGGCGATTCGAGTCGCCAGGTGACCGCCAGCATCGATGTCGTCACGAAGTCGATCGAGGCGATGGGGCGGTCGAATGAGAGGATCGACCAGTCGAACTCCAACATGACGAAGACGATCGACAACATGGAGAAGACGCTGGTCCAGATGAACACGACGAACCAGAACATGATGCGCAGCAACGCCCTGATGACCGAGATGAACGAAAAACTCGGGGTCATGACCAAGATCATCGAGAAAATCCCGGGGATGAAGCCCTGATCCCTGGGCTTTTCTTCCATGGCCCGCCCCAAAAAATCGGCGTCAGAAAATCCGTAGTCGATCTCCACATATCGGAACTCAATGCTGGAAAGTTAGCGGAGGAGCGGCATGGAGGACGAGCCGGTACACCTGGTATTGTCGCAAGATGAGGCCCTCGTGTTATTCGAGTTGCTCTCCCGCTACGACGAGACCGAAAGATTCGGCGTGGATGACCCGGCCGAAGTGCTATCCCTATGGCATTTGCATGGCGTGCTCCAAAAGAAGTTGGTCGCCCCGCTCCAGGCAGACTACGCCGACCAACCCCGAAGGGCACGTGACCGGCTACGAGAGAAGGATGGCTATGTCTGACCTGCCGGCAAAGAAAATCGCTGTAAGAATGCGGAATGTTGGGTGCGATTTTCCCTTGAGATGACACCCATTTTCCCTGAGGGCCTACAAATCCTCCGATCAGTCTGCGGGGGCGCCCCGGACGGAAGCTGAGGGTTCATGGGCGGCTGAGTCGGCGACGGTTCGATCATGGTACCGCGGCCAGTCACCGCTCCGGTGGCAGGTGTAACGTCAGGTAGGGCGACTGGTCGAGCCGGGGAGTCGCTCTGGTAACGCCCCGGCCCTGCGGTCGAGCCGACCGGACAGAACTTAGTCGAGAGCCTCGCAGGCGGGACTTCTGAGGAATATAGGCCCGTATCGACCCTATTCCTCCTCGAAGTACCTCTCCTTCGGGATTGCCTTGGTAGCTGGCTTCGTACGGTCGACCTGCATGTCAAACCTCCCTTCCTCGTCGCGGGTTTTCTCCAAGCGTTGCTTGTTGAGGGGGCAGGGTCACTGCCGGTCACGGCGGCGTGGGCTCATCTGTGTCGGGGGGCGACTTGAAGAGTTGAGGGTCGAGCCGATTCAATAGCCGCTGGATCTTCGGGACTTGTTCCAGTGCCGCCGCTTCGCCGATGGCGGCGAGTTCCTTCGCCCTCATGAACTCCGAGGGGTCGATGCCGGTCACGTCCGGCTCGATGACCACGTCGGCCGGCTGAACACCGAAGGCGTTCAGGTTGTAGTTCTGAACGAGCAGGCTACGCAGAATCGTCGGGAAGATTCCCGGCCTCTTCCGGGTCAGAGTCGTCCTCTCGGGATGAATGTCGCAGAAGCTCGCCTCGAGCTTCGCCGACACGCTGCCGGCGATCACGAAATTGCAGCCCATCGACACCAGCACATTCGCAGGGATGTTGTTGACCAGCCCGCCGTCGATCAGCGCCTGGCCGTCGCGGACGATCGGCACGGAGAGCACGGGCACGTTGATGCTCTCGAGGATCGCGTGGACGGCATCGCCGCGCTCGCGAACGATCGAGTTGCCGCTCACCAGGTCGACCGTGACGGAGAAGCAGGGGATGGCGAGTTGCTCGAGCCTCCAGTCGTGCAGGTATTTCCGCAGCATCGGGTCGAACTGCCCGGTGCGATACTTGTGGACGAGGTGCCAGTAGGTTCCCTGCGGCAGTTGCCGAAAGATCCAGGAGGGGAGAAGGTCTTGGGAGAACGCTTCGGCAATGTAGTCTGGGTCCAGGCCGGCGGAGTACATGATGCCCGTCATCGCGCCGGCGCTGGTGCCGGCGATCATGTCGACGACGATGCCGTTTCGCTCGAGGGCCTTGAGCGCCCCCAGGTGTGCCAGGCCGCGGGCGGCCCCGCCTCCGAGCGCCAGGCCCACGCGGACGCCGCGGAGGTCGTGGACCAGTCGCTCCAGGCCGTTGACCAGCGACCGGCCCCAGGGCAGTCCCGGCGGCGTCTCGTGGATCTTGAAGTCGCGGCAGGCCAGATCGGCAAGATTTGGGACGACGGGGACCACGGGGCGGTCGCCCTGGAGCATCCAGGCGACACGAATCTTGTCGCGCCAGCCCCGGGCCGCCACATCGATCGCCTGCAGCCGGCGGACGGCGGCTTCTGCTGAGCTGGCCGGGATGAAATAGACGGCGTGGTCGACGAGCTCCATGAGCTGAGCCAGCCGTTCCGGCGTCAGGTAGGTGTGGACGTCGAAAATGATTCGATTGGCGTCCTGCCAGCGGGCGACCTGCTCCCGTATCTCCTGGGACGTCAAATCTCGACCGCCCTCGCGGAGCGGCCGGAACCTCACCCTCGGCAAATCCAGGTGCCGGTCCGAATCGCTCAGGACGCCGATCTGCTCGCCGACTTCGGACAGGCGCCCGATGAGGCGATCGGCCGCCGGGCGCGTCGCGGGCGAATCGTGAATCAGCGCCAGCATCATCGCCGATCGCTTGGGGGCGGCGCCGAAGAAGAACTTTCGCAGGCTTCCCGCGTACGTCTTCAGCCATAGGCGACGCAATTCCGGCCTGGTGAAACTCAGCTCGAGGGCCTCCTCGTAATCCAGCCTCAGGATCGTCGAGGGCTCCAGGGCGACGACGCGGATCGGCACCGATTCGCCCAGCGCGCCGACCATCAGCCCGAACTGTTCGCCGCGTTCGATCATGCGGAACAGCGACTCCGTTCCGCCGGCGCCGACCCGCACGGCCTTGAGCCGCCCGCGCAGGACGAAGCCCACCGTGGTGAGCACCACGTCCGCCTCGTGGACGACGCTCCCGGCCGGATACTGCGCGACCCGTCCGAGCCTCGCGACTTCCCCGAGAGTCTCATCGGACGCACCCCGAAAGTAATCGTGCACCTTCAGGAGCGGAATGATCTCATCGTTCATGGCGGCGCCTTTCGAGCTCGCGGCGGATATGGTCCCCGAACCCCGTCGCCGGGGCCGCGTTCGCAATGTCGTTGAGGTAGGCGAGTCGGCGGAGTTCCCGGAAGGGTAGAGTCCGGTCCAATCGACCGTCCCGATAAAGGATCCGATCCAGGCGGGCGTTGGCGATGACGCGCCAGTCCCAGCGGACCTTCGTGCTGGGAAGCTTGTAGAAGGACGTCGTGCAATTGGTGAATAGGACGTGGTACCAGCGCGGGGTCTCATGCAATTGATTGATCGTATTCACGTAATCGAGGAACAGGCTCGTCAACTCCTCGAGGTTCGAATTGATGCGGTAGAGGTACGCCCATTGACGTTCGCTATATTTCGTGCGACGAAGGATGACGTCCCTCTCGTCCGCGGCGACGAACATCAGCTCCTGCTGTCGATACAGACTGCGAAAGACGGAGTAGCCCTGCCCCTTCGTGATCCGGGCCTCGATCGACATGCAGATGCGTCCGTCAGGCCCGAAGTCGAAGACCATGGCGGGATGCCCCCTGAGCCCGTCCCCCCAGTCGAAGAAAATGACATCCACTCCGTTTATATTCGAGAGATGATATGTGCGAGTTTCGTACTGCGGCGTGAAATCGTCGATCGAGCGGTATTCGAGGTTGCGGACGTTTTCGATCGTCACCACATCCCCGTCGATCACGGCCCGGGACAGCACGGCCATGCTCGGGTCCCAGTCGCGGTCATTGCTCGGCTTCAGTCGGAACCACCAGGCGAGGAAGAGCAACTCCATCCCGACCAGGGCGACGGCCGGCTGCCAGAGGGGCCGCCAGGCCGCGAACATCGCGATCACCGCAAAGGCCCAGACCATCACGACCCAGCGGCCCCACGCGGCTCCGCCGCACGCGTCGTAGTAAATCGCGCCGATCATCCATATGGCGACCAGCGTAGACGCCAGCACCGATGCTCCCGTGAAGATTCCCAGTATGAGATCCATGGACGCATTTCCTTCCGCGAGCGCCGGAGCGGCTCAATCCGGCCTCTATCCGCCATCGGAGTGGTTTCGACCCATCAGGATTCGGGGAGGAGATCGGTCGCCGCGTTCTGGCTCGACGGCCGCTCACTTCAGTCTAGCAGGATTGGGAGATTTCAAAAGCATGATAACCCATCGGTTTCATGCCCAGGAATCGAACCGTGGCCGCCTAGGTGTCAAAGGGCCGCCTGGGGTCAGGCTAAGATTCTGGTTTCTCGGTCGAAGTAAATTCGATCTCGAATAATTCTCCCCTCGTCGAGTCGGCCGGACTTCCTGCCTCGGCCGCTCTCAGACGGTCGTTTTCGCCTGTCGATTCCAGGAACTTCACCCAGCTCGACGGAGTTCGCCGGGGGTCGAGTCTGCATGGACTGGTTGGATGCCGTCGAAGGGGCGGCTTGCAGTTCCCTCGGTTTTGTGTGTTAGCTCAGGATCGATGTACGCGAAGATATCAGGGAAGGATTTTGGGCCGATCGCGTCCGATGGACACACTCTGGCGAAAGAGAGGCGCATGCCCCGGACCGGGCGAGACTCGCCCGCCAGAATGAGCCACTACTCGGGCCGGGAACGAACCCATCTTGGCCGGTCGATCGCCCTCGAGGTCTGTTGCTCTCGCGAATTCTTCGGTTTGATCGTCATGACGCAAACCTATGCCGCTTTTTTGTTTTCGATGATCCGCAGCCCGACTCTGGGAGACGAGAGGCGAGATCGAATGACCGAACGAAGCCATTCTCGACGGGGGAACGAACCCATCATTCGGAGTCAGAACGAACCCACTCTGGGCGGCGGAACGAACCCATTCTCGACGACGGAACGAACCCACCCGCGACGTCTCAGTCAGCCTCAAGCGAGTGGTTCAGGGCTTCGAATCCAGTCGGCGGGCCTTGATGCTCCGGAAGGCGATCGGGCCGTGATCGGCCTGGATCAGGAGCGGGCCGGTGGGCTTCGGGGCGTCGTGCCAGGCGGAGCCGGTGGGGGTGGGGACCTCCAGGTTGTCCTGGACCTTCTGGCCGTTCAGGGTGGCGGAGATCCGGGCGTTGGCGATCTTCTGGCCCTTGTCGTCGAACCGGGGGGCGTGGAAGGTCGCGTCGAGGACCTGCCACTCTCCGGGCGGTTTGCAGGCGTTGGCCAGCGGGGCGTAGCCGTCGTCGATCTGGTGGTACTTCGGCTTCTCCTCCGACCGAGGATAGACCCCTCCGCTGTCCCGACCGGTGGGCTTCCGGGTCGAGCCGTAGCTGTCGAAGATCTGGACCTCGTAGACCGCCTGGAACTTCACTCCCGAGTTCGAGCCCTTCGGGAGCAGGAATTCGAGGTGGACCTCGACGTCGCCGAACTCTTCCTTGCTGATCAGGTTCCGGCCCCGGCCGATCGGACCGTTATGGATCAGGTCCGATCCGGGCTCGGTCGCGAGCTTCCGAGGGTCCGCCGGGTCGAGGTTCGCCGATCCGGCGGTCGCCCAGCCCTGGATCGGCGGCTTCCAGGCGTCGAGGCTCGAAAGGTCCACCCAGTCCTGGTCCTCGGGCCCGGCCCCTGCCAGGAGCCCCAGCGCCCCCAGGATGAGCCCGATCGATCGGAGGGTGCGGAGTGGCGGACGCATGGGGGTGATCCTCGGGGGTCTCGGGGGGCCGGGCGGGCCTCAGTCCTCTTCGAGCTTCAATTCCACTTCTTCCAGCCCGAGGTATCGGGCGATCTCCGAGAGCTTCTGCTGGATCTCGAACATCCCTTCGGGTCGGCGTTCGGGGCTGATCTGGATGCAGCTCATGATCAGGTCGCTGAGCTTGCTGGGGAGCCCTGCGTTGACCTGGATCGGCGTGGGGAGCTTGACCTTGGCGCTGTCGGCGACCCGGGGGCCGTTGCTCGGGTTGGCGTATCGACCCGTGAACATCCGGTACATGGTCGCGCCGAGGTTGTAGATGTCGGTCCGCTCGTCGACGAGCTTCTCGGTCATCTGCTCGGGGGCCATGTACTGCGGGGTCCCCTGGATCCGGTTCTTCTCCTCCCCCTTGAGCCAGGCGGTCCCGAAGTCGATCAGCTTGACCTTGCCGTCCTTCGAAATCATGATGTTCGAGGGCTTGAGGTCGCCGTGATAGACCCCCCGGCGATGCATGTGGACCAGGGCGCTGGCGACCTGGATGAAGGCCAGGACGAGCTGGGGCATGGTCGGGCCTTCGACCTCGTCGAGGGTCTTGCCGTCGACGAACTCCATCAGCAGCTCGACGCCGGTCACCTTGAACAGCAGCGATCGTTTGAGGCGGCAGTCGTAGATCCGGGCGATGGCCGGGTGGTTGAGCTTCTGGGCGGCCGCGTATTCGGTCTGCGCCTGGGCGATGTAGACGTCGTCGTCGGAGTCCTGACGCTTGACGACCTTGAGCGCGAACCGCTTGCCGCCCCTCGTCCGATCGGCAATCTGAAGGATGGTGCTGCCCGCACCGGTCCCGAGCGGGCCGACGACCCGATATTCCATCTCGCTCAATTTGGGCGTGCCCGACGCGTTCGACATGCGAGCCCTCGGTCTCTCTTCGTGGAAAAGCGGGAAATCAGGCCCATTATCGCGAGCCGAGAGGGGGACGGAGGCCGGACTCCCGTCAGAAAGACCTTAGCCCAGGGCATCCATCGAAGCAATGCCCCGGAGGGATCTGAAATCGAATCCGAGCGGGACTGGATCGGGATTTCGCCGAGGCGTTTTTGGCCCGTCCTGGTTAAACTCGGGGCGTGCACCGGGAAGGGTATCGTCCGGGGCACCGAGGGATGGACGACTCGGACCTTCTCGGGAGGTGACGCATGCGGATGCGAATGAGATGGATGGCCGGCCTGGTCGGGGCCTCGGCCGTGATCCTGGCGACGGCCGCGACCCTGGCCCAGCGGCCGATGTCGCCCGCTCCGACTCCGCTGAACTCGGTCGAGACCAAACGATGGCGGTCGTCGAATGATCCGTTGGTCCTCGAGGTCAACGGCCCGACCTCGGAGTTGGCCGGGCCGGTCGACCCGATGGAGGTCGTCGAGGCGTTCCTCGACCGCAACCGCAAGGAGGCCGACGAGTCGATCCGGGCCCTGAACGAGGAGGCGGAGGCCCTCCGGGCCCGGCTCGCGAAGGTCGAGGCCGCGCTCGGCCGCTGGCAGTCGATCGCGGGAGCCCTCCAGGTCGAGGTCCGGGAGGCCCCCGCTCCTCCGGGACCGGAGCCGGCCGCGGCCCAGCTCGATCCGATCGAGCCCCCGCCCGCTCTCGCGCCCGCACCGGTCGAGGAGGCGAAGCCCGAGTTACCCCCCGACTCGCCGCTACCTCCGACCTTACCACCGAGCGACCCGGCCCTCGCGCCCCCCCCGGAGGCTCCCGGTCCGGCCTGAGTCGATCCCGGGCGATTGCTCGGAGTTCCGCGAATACTCATCCGAACAGGGCCCGACCGCCCCCGAGCCTGGAGGTGCTCGCGGAAGATCCGGGATTGCCGGAAACCGAGGGTCGGCCGGGTTGGTCCGGTTGTTTCGATCGTCGCGATGACTGCCCTCCGTTTGCGTTTCTCCGGGGAACCATCCCCCCCTGGTTGGGCCGATAAGAAGGCTGCATGGAATGCGCCGGTCTTCCGGACCGGGAATCGAACGAGACGCGAAGTCTCGGGCCGAACCAGGAGGGATGGGCCGATGCCGCATCAGGCACGATGGATCATATTGTCGGTGGTGGGGATATCCTTGTTTGGGTTCGTCGAGGCCCGAGGTCAAGGGCCCGCGATGCCGAATCAAAGAGCGAGGGGCGCCACCAACGACTCGCTCCTCGGTCCATCGCCGGGTGCCCTATTCCAAGGGGCCGGTCCAGGCGGGGCATCGGGCGGAATCCTGGGGGGACGACCGGGCGCCTCGGTGCCTCGCGTGCCCACTTCGATCACCAGGCCGGGGACCACCAACGGGGGTGCCCCGATCCAGGAAGGGATCGCGCCGCCATCGGCCCTCCCCCTGGCCGAGGTCCCGCTATTCGGCCCGCTCTCGGTCCCGGCCGACCTCGAAGCGGAGGGGCCGCCTGATGGGTTGACCCTCGACCAGGCGATCGATCGCCTGATCCGGGATAATCTGGGCCTGAGGGCCCGGGCGTACGAGATCCCCCAGGCCCAGGCCGATATCCTGACCGCCAGCCTCCGGGCCAACCCCCTCCTCTATGCGGATAGTCAGCTCATCCCTTACGGGGCGTATACGGCCAAACGTCCCGGCGGCCAGAACCAGTATGACCTCAACGTCACCATGCCCCTGGACGTGACGCACAAGAGGAAGGCCCGGACCCTGGTGGCCACCCGGGCCAAACGGGTCCTGGAGGCCCAGTATCAGGACGCCGTCCGACTCCAGATCGATAATCTGTACACGGCGTTCGCCGATGTCCTTGCGGCCCGCGAGACGATCCGCTTCGCCGAGACCGCTCGTGATGGGTTGGCTGTCCTGCTGGACCGGACCCGCCGGATGTACGAGGGGGGCACCCGGACCATCGCCGAGGTGAGCCGGCTGGAGGCGATCCTCGAAGCGTCCGAGATCGAGCTGCTGGACGCCCGCGAGCGCCTGATCTCGACCAAGCGGACCCTCGGGACCTTGCTGAACATGCCCGGACCGGAGGCGGAATCCCTGGAGATCCGCGGGTCGATCCGCGACTCCTTCCCGCCCCCGCCGCCGGTCAATGAATTGATCCAGACGGCCCTCACCTGCCGCCCCGACGTCGTTTCCTACCGGCTGGGTATCACCCGGGCCGAGGCCGAAGTCCGGCTCGCCCGGGCCAACCGACTCTCCGACGTCTACCTGCTCTATCAGCCTTACACCTTCCAGAACAACTCGCCCTCCGGTCTGAAGGGCGCCCATTCGTGGGCCCTGGGCGTCACCGTCCCGCTGCCGGTCTTCGACCGGAACCAGGGGAATATCGAGAAGGCGAAGATCAACTTCACCCAGTCGCAGGTCGAGCTGGCCGAGCGCGAGCAGGCCGTGGCCGGCGAGGTCCGCCAGGCCCAGCGCGAGTACGACTTGACCCGGGCCGCGATGGAGCGGATCGAGACCAAGCTGTTGCCGGCGGCATCGCGGGTCCGCGACGACGCCTATCGCCTCTACCTCAAGGGCGAGGAGGCCGCGATCGTCTATCTGAACGCCCAGCGCGAATACAACGAGGCCGCCCGCCAGTACCGCGACACCCTGGTCCGCCACCGGCGGAGCATGCTCCGGCTCAATACGGTGGTCGGTCAGCGGATCCTGCCCTGAGGCGAGATCCGATGCAGCTCGCGTGACTTCAGGACCCGGATTTCGGGACGCATTGCATCGCGATCGATGCTCCGCGATCCGAAATCCGGGTTCCTTGATGGGTCCGCTGGACGATCAATGCTCCTCGGCCGGGCCTTCGGGGAGGGGTTCGTCCTCGACCGGGGCCGGCGGGCCCGGATCGAACCAGGGGTAGGCGGCGGGCAGGACGATCAGCTTGAGGAACATGCTCGTGATCAGGCCGCCGATCACGACGGTCGCCAGGGGGCGCTGGACCTCGGCCCCGGCCCCCTCGGAGAAGGCCATCGGGACGAAGCCCAGGCTGGCGACCAGCCCGGTCATCAGGATCGGTCGGAGCCTCGACATGGAGGCCTCGTAGACCGACTGCAAGACCGGCTGGCCCGCTTCGATCAGGTGGCGGATCGCCGAGACCAGGACCAGCCCGTCCAGGACCGCCACGCCCGAGAGGGCGATGAAGCCGACCCCCGCCGAGATGCTGAAGTTCATCCCTCGGAGCCAGAGGGCCAGGATTCCTCCGACGGCCCCCAGCGGGACCGAGACGAAGATCAGGAGCCCCAGCTTCACCGAGCCGAAGGTGGCGAAGAGCAGCAGGAAGATCATCGCCAGGGCGATCGGGACCACGATCGCCAGCCGCTTGGTCGCCGACTGGAGGTTCTCGAAGGTCCCGCCCCACTCCAGGAAATAGCCGTCGGGGATGCGGACTTTCTCGCCGACCTGCTTCTGGGCATCGGCCACGAAGCCGGCCAGGTCGCGCCCTCGGACGTTGACGGTGATCATGACCCGTCGCTGCCGATCCTTCCGCCAGATCTCGTAGACCCCGTCCTCGATCTCGATGTTGGCCAGGTCCGAGAGCGGGATCATCCGGCCCTTGGGGTCGGCGATCATGAGCTTGCGGATCGACTCCACGTCGTCGCGGTCCTCGGGGGTGAAGCGGGCCTGCATCGCGAATCGGCGCTGGCCCTCGACCACCTGCCCGACGTTCTTGCCGCCGACGGCCTGGATCACGTCGAGCACGTCGGACGCGTTGATCCCGTAGCGGGCGATCCGGTCGCGGTCGATGGCGATCTGCATGGCCGGGAGCCCGAGGACCTCCAGCGCCTTCACGTCGGCGGCCCCGGGCACGGTCTTCAGGACGGCGGCCAGCTCGTCGGCCTTCTCCTGGAGGGTCGGCAGGTCATCGCCGTAGAGGCCGATCCCGACGTCCCCCTTGACCCCGGCCAGCATGTCGCTGAACCGGAGCTCGATCGGCTGGCTGAAGACCACGATCGTGCCCGGCAGGACCCGCTGGAGGACCTCGTCGATCTTGTCGACCAGCTCTTCCTTGGTCTTCGCCTTGGTCCATTCCTCCGATTCGGTCAGGTAGACGTAGGATTCCGTCGTGTTCGCGGCCGCGGGATCGAGGCCGATCTCGGGGCGGCCGGACTGGCTGACGATCGAGCGGATCTCGGCGGGGAATTCCGCGATCAGGGCCTTCTCCATCCGGGTGGTGTCCAGGACGGCCTCGCTCAGCGAGGCGTCGGGCGGCCGGGTCAGGTCGAGGACCAGGTCGCCTTCGTCGAGCTTCGGGATGAACTCGCCGCCCAGGCTCAGGGCCACGGGGACCGTCGCCCCCAGCATCAGCACGACCCCCAGGGCGACCAGCACCGGCCGGAGCTGGACCCACCTCAGCATCGGCTCGTAGACCCATTTGGCGAACCGGACCACCCAGGTATCCTTCTCCGACATCCCCGGGCGGAGGAAGAACGACGCCAGGACCGGCGTGGCCGTCAAGGAGAGCAGGAGCGAGCCGGTCAGCGCGAAGATCAGGGTCGCCGCCATCGGCCGGAACATCTTCCCCTCGACCCCCTCCAGGGCCATCAAGGGGAGGTGGACCAGGGTGATGATCCCGACGCCGAAGACCACCGGGCGGCGGACCTCCAGCGTCGCCCGTCGGACCACGTCGATCCCCCTCTCGTCGGGCCGGGCGTGCGAGAGCCGGGCCACGCAGTTCTCGATGACGATCACCGCGCTGTCGACGATCAGGCCGAAGTCGATCGCCCCCAGGCTCATCAGGCTCCCGGCGATCCCGAAATAGAGCATCAGGTCGCCCGCGAAGAGCATCGAGAGGGGGATCGCCAGCGCCACGATCAGCCCCGCCCGGAGGTTGCCGAGCATCACCAGCAGGACCACGATTACCAGGGCCCCGCCCTCGGCCAGGTTTCGGGCCACCGTGGAGATGGCCTTGTTGATCAGCGTGGCCCGGTCGTAGAACGACTCGATGACCACCCCCTCGGGCAGCTTCTTGCGGATCTCCTCGAGCTTGGCCTTCACGCGGTCGACCACGACCCGGCCATTCTCCCCGGCCAGCAGGAGGACCGTGGCCGTGACGGCCTCGCCGCGGCCGTCGCGGGTCACGACCCCCTGGCGGATCATCGGCGCGAACTGGACCTTGCCCACGTCTCGGACGTAGATCGGCGTGCCGCTAGGGGTCGTGTCCAGCACGATCTCCTCGATGTCGGCCAGCGAGCCGACCAGGCCCTGGGCCCGGATCACGCGGACCTGGCCGTTCCGCTCGATGTAACCGCCGCCGGAGTTGCTATTGTTCTGCTTGAGGGCCTCGAAGACCCTCGTGGCCGAGATCCCCCGGGCCACCAGGAGGTCGGGGTCGAGCCGGACCTCGTAGGTCTTCAGCTCGCCGCCGAAGGTGTTGACCTCGATCACCCCCGGGACGCCCAGGAGCGGACGGGCCACGTCCCAGTCGAGGATCGTCCGGAGGTCCATCAACGATCGCTTCTGCTTGGCGTCCTCCGCGTTCTTCACCTCGAACAGGTAGATCTCGCCCAGGCCGGTGGCGATCGGCCCCATGCTCGGCGAGCCGAATCCCTCGGGGATGTCGTCGCGGACCTGGATCAGCCGCTCATTGACGAGCTGGCGGGCCCAGTAGATGTCGGTCCCTTCCTGGAAGACGATCGTGACCGAGGAGAAGCCGAACTGGGTGATCGAGCGGACCTCCTTGATCCGGGGGATCCCGTTCATCGCGTTCTCGACGGGGATCGTGATGAACTGCTCGACCTCCTCGGGCCCCAGCGCCGGGGCGTCCGTCAGCGCGATGACCTGGACGTTCGTGATGTCCGGGACCGCATCGATCGGCAGGTTCAGGAGCGAGTAGACCCCCGAGACTGCCACGGCCACGAGTACCAGGATCACGAGGCCGCGATTCTTGAGCGAAAACTTGATCAGGCTGTCGAACACGAGAATTCTCCCGGGGGGCGACGCCCTGGCCCGAATCGAGGGCGATTCCGGGCCAACGGGTCATGGCCGATCGGCGGGAAGGGATGCGAGGGGGGTGAGCCCCGCGAATGATGCACCCGTCAACCATCGATCATGAATAAGGGGTCGAATAATTCGAGGAGATGCCCCCGGGTTGGACCCGAGGGGGACGGGAGGCCTCGGCCGAGAAAGGCCGACGGACCTCGGCTTTCGGGTCGGGAGCAGGGGCGGGAGATCGTCCGACCCCCGAGGTCGGGGGCCGGTTCGTACGGTCGTCCTCGGGATCCCGGGTCACTCCTCGGAGGCCAGGAAGTTCTTGGCCAGGGCCTTGAGCTTGAAGGCCCCCTTGATGACGACCTCATCCCCATCGGCGAGACCATCCTGGATCGTCACCCGGTCATCGCGAGGGGCCTCGGCCTTGACCTCGCGCCGCTCGAAGGAGTCGGGCCCGGTCCGGACGTAGACATAGGTCCGACTCCCGTCGATCAACAGGGCGGCCGTCGGGACCTCCAGGGCTTCCTTCCCCCGAGGGCTCTGGACCTCCACCTCGACGAACATCCCGGGCCTCAGATACCGATCCGGGTTCTCGGCCTTGGCGAGCAACTTGACCGTCCGGCTCTGCTCCTCGACGAGGTCGCCGGTGTAGTTCACCTTCCCCTCGAAGATCCGATCGGGATAGGCCGGCGAGTGGAAACGGAGCGTGCCGCCCCGTTTCCGGACGAGGTCGAGCATGGCGAAGTCCCCTTCGTGGACGCTCGCCTCGACCCAGACGGTGTTCAGGTTGGCCATCGTGAAGATCCGGTGCTGCTTGTCGACCGCGACGCCGGGGACGATCATCTCGCGGTCGAGGATGGTCCCGTCGAACGGGGCCCAGATCGAGTAGGTGCTGACCGGGGCCTCGGCCCCGATGAGGGCCTGCTCGGGCCCGGCCCCGACCGGGGCCACGGACGCGGAGGCCGTCGAGGTGGGCTGGGGGAGGATCGCCTGGGGATCGACCTGCCCGGGGGCTCCCTCGCTGGGCTGATGGGCGAGCGTCCCGTCGGGATCGACCCCGACGACCTTGCCACCCTGGATCGGAGGCTCGGTCCCGTCGGGGCGGACGCCCAGGATTCTCAGGCGTTCTCGGGCCGCGCGGACCGCGGTCTCGGCCTGCTTCAGGGCTTGCTGGGCCCGGGTGTTCTCCAGCTTGACCTCGTAGCCCATCTCATCCATCAGGCTCTGATAGGTGGCCTGGGCCACGTCGTAGCTGGCCTTCACCCGCTCGAAGTCCTTGGGGGTGATGAGCTTCTGCGAGTAGAGGTCGGTGTTCCGGTCGAGGGTCGCCCGAGCCAGGAGGAATTCGGCGTAGGCGGTCATCAACTTCTCGCGATTCATGCCCACGGCCCGATCCTCGAGCGATTTGTGGACCTCCTCGGGGGTCTCCTGCTTGCGCAGGAGGTCCAGGAGTTCGATGGTGTTGCCGTAGACCGTCTCTTCCCAGATGGCCTGAGACCGGGCGATTTCCAGGGTCTGGAGCTTCGTGTAGAGGTCGAGGCGGGCCTCGCCGACTTCCGGACTATCGATGGTCGCCAGGAGGTCCCCCGCCTTCACTTCCTGGCCGATGTGGGCGTTGACCGTACGGACGACCCCGGCGGCCCTCGGGGTGATGAATGCGTATTGATTTTCGTTCGGGGCGACCCGCCCGGGCGCGTTGGTCATCCTCGGCGCGTTACCCAGGATGACCTTCCTGGTTTCGAGCCCGATCGAGCGTTGCTGATCCTCGCTCATCTCGACATGAAGGATTTCCGAAGGGGCCTTCTCGCCCGGCTCGGAGGACGGCTTGGTTTCCGTCGCGGCCGGAGTCCGGGCGATCGAGGGATTGGAGTCTGCAATCGCCGCGTCTCGATTCCGGGAGAACCAGAAAGCCAGGACGACACACGAGACCACGAGGAGGGTCGCAAACCCGGCCAGGATGGCCGATTTCTTTGAGCGAGGCGCGAGCGTACGGGATGTCGTGTCGATGGGCGCCGATTCGGTCGAGCTCATAGTCTCCCTCGCGAATGAGTCCAGGGGGGATGGATGAAGACGCTCCGATTCAGGCCGTCCTCGCCGGCGGATGGCGATCGGCCCTCTCGGCGTTGCGGGGACGGACTTCGTCCGGCCGTCCACCCCGAGGCGTGGACGGATTGACCGTTGCCGGCGTGCCGCTTCGGATGGTTTCACCCATGGGAAAAAACTCGGAGAAAGGGCGGGAAAAATGTTGAGGACGGGGCCAGTGCCTCACCCGAACCTGGGGTTCGGAGGTCTCGAAGTGAGGAATGGCAAAGCCATGAGGAGCAGGTAAAACGTCATGGGGAGAGGATGCGGCAGGATCGATTCCGGGTCTTCAAGGGCGGATTTGAGGCGAATCTCTTGATGGTGACACGAGTTCAAGGCGATACTTTCGGCAATCTCTTGCCGGAAGCCTTGTCTAATTTTAATTCTTCCCCACCCCGATGCAAATAGATAATAGGAATGTTCTCGATCCGCGAGGAATTCGGGGACGTCCAGGTGCCTGGATAGGGAGGGGTGATCCCGGCGAATCCGCCGAGCCGCAGGGTGTCGATCGGCTCGCCATTTGCTGTTCGATTTTTGCGATCGGTCCTGCCGGGTTTGGGCTTTTGGGGCGGAGTCGAACGATGAACCAGATGGGAAGCATGGATGCCTCGGGAGTCGGGGCGGATTTGCGGCGGAAACTCAAGGAACACTTCGGCTTCCTTCGATTCCGGCCGGGGCAGATCGAGGCCGTGCAATCCGCCATCGAGGGGCGGGACACGGTCGTGGTCATGCCGACCGGGTCGGGCAAGAGCGTCTGCTTCCAGCTTCCCGCGCTCGAGCTGGAGGGGACCGCGATCGTGGTCAGTCCGCTGATCGCCCTGATGAAAGATCAGGCCGACGCCCTCCGAGAGCGGGGGATTCCGGTGGCCGAGGTCAATAGCACGCTCAATGCCCAGGAGGAACAAGACGCCCTGGAGGCCATCCGCGGGGGCCGGGTGGAGTTCGTCTATACCACCCCCGAGCGGCTGGCCCGCCCCGACTTCCGCGAAGTCCTTCGATCGCTCAAGGTCGACCTCTTTGTCGTCGACGAGGCCCACTGCGCGAGCCAATGGGGCCACGACTTCCGGCCCGAGTACCTGGCGCTGGGGGAGGCGATCGAGGATCTCGGCCGTCCGACCGTCCTGGCCCTGACGGCCACCGCGACCCCGGACGTGATCGACGAGATCAAGAGGCAACTCCGGATCACCGACGCCGAGGTCGTCCACATGGGGGTCGCGCGCCCCAACCTCCACCTCAGGACGATCCCGGTCGAGGGGGAAACGGCCAAGTTCGCCGAGATCCTCCGACTGGTCCGCGAATCCGAAGGGACCGGGATCATCTATACCGCGACCGTGGCCGCCGTGACCAAGTTGACCCAGTTCCTCGCCGATCAGGGGATCGCCACGGCTCCTTACCACGGTCGGCTCCGGGGCTCGGAACGGGCCACCAATCAGGACCGGTTCATGGCCGGCGAACTCAAGGTGATCGTCGCCACCAACGCCTTCGGCATGGGGATCGACAAGCCCGACATCCGCTTCGTGATCCATCACCATGCCCCCTCGACCGTCGAGGCTTACTACCAGGAGGCGGGCCGCGCCGGCCGCGACGGCCTCCCCGCTGATTGCATCCTGCTCTTCGACAGGAGCGACAAGTCGCTCCATCGGTTCTTCCAGGCCGGGCGCTATCCGACCGGCGAGGATCTGGTCAACGCCCACCACGCCCTCAAGCGGATGGCCGAAGGGGATGGTTCGCCGACTTTCGAGCGGCTCCGGGCGCTCTCGCCGGTCCCGAAGACGCGGCTCAAGCAGGTCCTCAACCTGTTCAAGGCCCGGAACATCGTCCGAGAGGAGGACGGGGAGATCCGGCTCCTCGCCCCCGATCTTACCTTCGACGAACTCCACCGGATGGCCGGCGATTATCGCGAGCGCGACGAGCGCGACCGCCTCAAGCAGCAGCAATTCATCGAGTTCGTCGAGACCCGGAATTGTCGATGGTCCTACCTGATCGACTACTTCGGGCCGGATGATTTGCCCTCCACGTCCTGCGGGCATTGCGACAATTGCGGAGAGCGGGCGGCCTGAGGGCCCTGCCCTGCCCCATCGACCTGCCCGAGGATCCCGGACCGGTCTGGTTTCGACGACTCCGGGGGCTTAAGATGCCCGCTGGTCAGGCTCGCCGAGAGCCTGAGATCCGCCCCCGAAGTCTTCGAGATCACCCCTCCAGGAACGCGATGACGGACGTCGAGTCGAAAGCCCCTCGGGTGGGCGTGGTGATGGGGAGCCGGTCGGACTGGGAGACTCTCCGCCATGCCTCGGAGATCCTGTCCGAGCTGGGGATCGCGCACGAGTCGCGGGTCGTCTCGGCCCACCGGACGCCGGAGCGACTTTACCGTTATGCCCGCGAGGCCGAGGGGCGAGGTCTCCACCTCCTGATCGCCGGGGCCGGGGGCGCGGCCCACCTGCCGGGGATGCTGGCGAGCCTCACGATCCTGCCGGTCCTGGGCGTCCCGGTGGAGAGCAAGGTCCTCCGAGGGGTCGACTCGCTCCTGTCGATCGTCCAGATGCCTCGAGGGATTCCGGTGGGGACGCTCGCCATCGGGGCCGCGGGGGCGGCCAACGCCGCCTTGCTGGCCGCCGCGATCCTGGCCCGGACCGATCCCGCGATCCGCAAGGCCCTGGCGTCCTTCCGCGAGCGGCAGACCGAGAGCGTGGACGAGTCGCCGACATGACCGATCGACCCAAGGTTCTCCACCCGCCCGCCTCGATCGGAGTGATCGGAGGGGGCCAGCTCGGCCGGATGTTCCTCCAGGCGGCCCAGCGCCTCGGCTATCGCGCGGGGGTCCTGAGCGAGCTGACCGACGGGCCGGGGGCGCAGGTGGCGCACTGGTCGGTGGTGGGGGCGACCCATCACCTCCCCGCGCTCCGGGCGTTCGCCGACCAGGCCCAGGCCGTGACGGTCGAGTTCGAGAACGTCTCGGCCCCGGCCCTCCGGTGGCTCGAACATCGGGCGATCGTCCGACCCGGCTGGCGGACCGTCCGGGTCAGTCAGGACCGGCTCCGCGAGAAGTCGTTCCTGGCCCGGCATGGCCTGCCCCTCGCCCCCTGGCATCCGGTCCGG
The DNA here is from genome assembly GCF_051175385.1 of Tundrisphaera lichenicola. Classification (GTDB taxonomy): domain Bacteria; phylum Planctomycetota; class Planctomycetia; order Isosphaerales; family Isosphaeraceae; genus Tundrisphaera; species Tundrisphaera lichenicola. The sequence goes on from NZ_CP195106.1 coordinate 3,776,433, forward strand.
ACCGACGCCGAACTGGCCGAGGCGGCCCGATCGCTCGGATTCCCGATGATCCTCAAGACGGCGGCCTCGGGGTATGACGGCAAGGGGCAATTCCGGATCGACGAGGCCGGCCAGGTGGAATCGGCCTGGTCGCAGCTGGGCCGGGTCGCCTGCGTGGCCGAGGGGTGGGTCACGTTCGCCTCGGAGGTCTCGGTCGTGGTCGCCCGGGGGTTCGACGGCGAGGCGGTCACGTTCCCGGTCGGCCTGAACCGGCACGAGCGGCACATCCTCGACTCGACGGTGATGCCCGCGCCGGTCGGCCCGATCGTCACCCAGAACGCCCGCGACCTGGCCCTCTCGGTCGCCCAGGCCCTGGGGACCGTGGGCGTCCTGACCGTCGAATTCTTCCTGACGGCGCAAGGAGGACTGATGGTCAACGAGATCGCCCCCCGGCCCCACAACTCGGGCCACCTGACGATCGAGGGGGCCATCTCCAGCCAGTTCGAGCAGCAGGTCCGGGCCCTCTGCGGGCTCCCCCTGGGGGGGACCGACCTGGTCTCTCCCGCCGCGATGGTCAACCTGCTCGGCGACCTCTGGCAGGATGGCGAGCCCGACTGGGACCGGATGTGGCGGCGCGATCCCGGCGTGAAGCTCCACCTCTACGGCAAGCGGACCGCCGCCCCCGGCCGGAAGATGGGCCACCTGACCGTCCTGGACCCCGACCGCGAGGCTGCGCTCGACCGGGCCCTCGCCGCCAGGCTCTCCTTGATCCGCTCCTGACGGCTTCCCGTCAGTCCTCGATGCTCCTGGGCTTGCTCGCGGGGGGGACCAGTCTCCCCCGGAGGGTGCATTCCCGGCCCCACCAGAAGCCCAGGAACACGCCGAGCCCGAGCATGAACAGGGTCGGCGGCGGCAGATGGTGGATCTGCTTGAGATAGTCCACCAGGCTGCCGTCGGTCTCGAAGGGCGGGCTGAAGAGTCGCCATTCCGCGACGACCCCGATCACCAGGGCTTCGATGGCGCAGAGGATCCCTCGGAGATTCGAGTCGGTCCGGGAAAGCATCCCGCAGCCCAACCCCGTCAAGGCGCCCGGGATCACGGGGGCCCAGAGCCCATACCCGACGAGCCAGGAGAAGATCAGATAACCGACCCCACCCCCGATGATCCCGCCGATCAGGCCGGGGACGTAATCGATCAGCACCTTCCGCATGGTTCCGCCTCGGAGGTTGGGATGGGTGTCAATCGCCGATGTCTTCGTTCCAGAGTTCGGGACGATCCCGGATGAACTCGCTCATCAGGGCGAGGCACCGGGCATCGTCCAGGATTTCGAGGATCACGCCCCGCGACCGGACATGGTCCTCGGGCCCCCGGAAGGTCCGGTTCTCGCCGATCACGATCCGGGGGATCTTGTAGAGCAAGGCGGTCCCGCTGCACATGTCGCAGGGGGAGAGGGTCGAGTACAGGACCGATCGCCGGTAGTCGCTCGCCTTGAGCCGGCCGGCGTTCTCCAGGCAGTCCATCTCGGCGTGGAGGATCGCGCTGCCGCGCTGGACCCTCCGATTGTGGCCCCGCCCGACGATCCGGCCGTCGATCACCAGGACCGATCCGATCGGGATTCCGCCCTCATCCCGCCCCTGGCGAGCCTCGTCGATCGCGGCTTCGAGGAACCGGGCGTGATCGAGTCCGCTCATGGTCGCCCCTCGAAGCCGGGCCGGGATGGCTTCAGTCGATCCACCAGTCATGCAGTCCTAACCGACGGAACGACGCCCGACAAGAGGCGACTCCGAATTTCCTCGGCGGGCGATCGGCCGGCTTCATTGCCCGCCCGACTGGGTTCGGGTCCCCGCCGAAACGAAGATCGGGTCGGCCATGTCGGGCCGGGCCCCGTTCTCGATGGCGACCTTGTGCCAGGATCGCCAGGCGCGATCGACCTCGCGGAGCCCGGCCAGTCCGTAGTGGGTCCGGGCCGCGGCGTCCCAGCCCGATCGCGAGCCGTCGCGGACGAAGGCCAGGAACCGGGGACGTCCGCCCATCTCGACGAGGAATCGCGAGATCGAATAGCCCTGCCCGTAGAATCCCATGAGGTCGTCGGGATACTCCTCGGCCGTGAACAATCGATCCAGGGGGAGGTTCCCCCGACGCGAGATCAGGTCGAAGACGATCTGGTCGTGACGCCGGTGCTCGCGAATGTCCTCGGAAAGGAGCGAGGCACCCTCATCGGCCCATCGTGGCATCGGGCCGCCGAAGTAGGCGGCGAACACCGTGTGCGTGACCTCGTGCGGGAGCGACGACGCGAGGATCCGGTCGAGCCGGCCTTCCACGGTCATCTCCTGGTCGGAGACCCGGCCCCGGCTGAATCCGAACGAGGTCAGCCCTCCGGCCTCGCCCCGGGTGATCTTGACCTTGATCGGACAGGGGGCGGACCAGGGTGGCAACTCCTGGCCGAGCCAGGCCTTGGCGATCGAGACCCGGCAGGTCTCGGCGTGATTGCCCACCTGGCGGGCGATCTCGGGCGTGTCGGCCACGACCACGAAGTTGGTCGTCCGGTGCGAGGCCCCGGCCAGGAGCGGCAGCAGGGCCAGGGCAAGCCCCGCCGGGGCCCGATGAGCGATCCGCGAGGTGAGTCGTTGAGCGTCCATGCTCGATGTTCCTCCATGACGGCGACGTCAGCGATTTGACGTTCCGACCGGGGTCGATCCTTGGACCCGGTCGGATCGGTGGCGGACCATAGCAGAACTTCGGCCGGATGTCGCCCCCGGAATCGCGATTCTTGGGCGAGTCGCGCCGGCTCGATGGATGGATCATCGGTCATCGACCCATCGGCCATGCGTGAGTTTCGAAGAATCAGGCCGGGACCCCGGTGGCGTTGGGGAGGAACCCGACCAGATCGACCACCTCGGTCACCCGGCGGGTGGTCTCGGCATCCAGCGAGCGGAGCGGGGCCGGGAGCATCCGATCCAGGAGCCCCCGGTGTCGGCACATCGCCTCCAGGCAGGCATGCATCGGGCCGAAGCCGGCCGCCTGGGCCAGCCGGGTCAACTGCGATTGGAGGCGGAACGCCCGCTCGGCATCATCGGCCCGGGCGGCGTCCCAGATGGCCACGGTCAGCTCGGGCAGGGCGTTCGAAAGCGCCGAGACGAAGCCGTCGGCCCCGAGGTCGGTGGAGGTCCCCAGCAGGTCGTTGCCGTGGAGGTAGGTGAAGTCCATGCTCCGTCGCTCGCAGACCGGCCAGTCGAGCGTCCGGCTCAGGCTCGGGGTGACGTCCTTGGTCCCGACGATCCGGGGATGCTGCCCGAGCTGCCGGAGGACGTCGAAGCTCAGCTGGTTGCAGACCCAGGGGGCATTGTAGATGACCACCGGGCGGGAGAGCGTGTCGGCCAGGCTGACGAAATAGTCGGTCTGCTCGCCGACGGTCATCGGCAAGTACCAGGTCGGGAGGGCCGCATAGTAGTCGTATGGGAGGTCGTCGAACATCTTGGCCCGGACCTGAGTCCGTTCGGTCCCCATGTCGGACACGTTGAGGACCAGCGGGACCCGACCCGCGGCGGTCTCGGCCACGATCTCGGCGACCCTCCGCTGTCGGGCGTCGGTGAGCAGGTCGAACCGCGAGGTCGTGCCCAGGATCCAGAGGCCGTGGACTCCGGCATTAATCTGGAACTCGACCAGGCGGGCCAGCGCCGCCTCGTCGAGCTGGCCGTCGGGGGTCAGGGGTGTGGCCAGGGGCGGGACGATGCCGTGGAGACGCGGGAGATCCATCGGGAAGCCTGCCTCAATCGAGTCGAGCGGATCGGGGTTTTGGACCGGAATTCCGAGTATCCCGCGACCCGGTTCTCGACGCAACACGATGCTGCCCGAACCGCTCCACCCGGGAAGACCGCCCCCGATTCGGACGATCGTCAAAGTCGCGGGATTTTTCTCTTGACTGCCCGCGAGAAGCGGGTTAACTAAGCACTGGATCAATTCCAAGACATGTTTTATACCACCCCGTCCGCCGATTTTTTTCGATGCGTCTCCGCATCGAGATCGCGTCTTCGTAGGTTTACGTTTCTGATGAGAGGAAGGCGGCGCGAGTCGACGTGTGGGTGGTCGAGATTCGATACCAAAAATGCAATCATGCTTTTGTGTCTTTCCCGTAAAGATTCATAAAAAAAATGCAAAGAAAGTTCTTGTAACGGTCGTTAGTTAACTTATCCTGCTGATTAGTTCGCGTTTCTCCGGCCATGATGGGGTCGTGCCCGAATCATGGCTTCCCGGTCTTCGCGAGTATTCCGCCACTCGAGTCTCTCAGCGATTTGATCGAGAGCGTCAACTTCCTGGCCGGAAGCCGGGTGGGGGCGCGGACAATTCTCCGTTGGCGCCGGTGTAATCTCGTCTCCGTAGTCATGCTCGCTCATTCTTCTACCGCGAGTGCCAGCTCGCCCTCTCACGAATCGAGGACCGCCCATGTCACGACGAAAGTCAGGATTCACGCTGATCGAATTGCTTGTGGTCATCGCCATCATCGCCGTCTTGATCGCGCTGCTGCTTCCCGCCGTGCAGGCGGCACGCGAAGCAGCCCGACGCGCCCAGTGCATCAATAACATGAAGCAACTGGCGCTCGCCTATCACAATTACCACGACGTCAATGGGGCCTTCCCGCCCTCGAATTACGCCCCGAACTACCAGTCCGCCAACGTCTTCCCGAGCGCCGACGTCTGGCACGACTCGAACAACAGCTGTTGCCCGTGGGGCAGTTTCGGCTGGCCCGCCCTGATGCTGGGCTTCATCGAAGGCACCAACATCTTCAACTCGATCAACTTCATGCGTCCGGCCTACGCCTTCAACATTCCCGAAGGGCCGACCGGCGGATGGGGCGGGCCGAACAATCAGCGGGGTCCGGCTGGCGACCTGGCCAACTCGACCGTCGCGAGGGTGGCTCCCAGCGTCTTTACCTGCCCGTCGACCCCGCAGTTCGCACAGACGCCCAACGGTGAGTTCAAGGATTATGGGCTGAACACCGGATCGGGACTCATCGGCTGCTGCCCCGAGCGCCTCGGCGGCGGGTCGGCCAACGGAGGCGACGGCATGGGGACCCTGAATTCCGCGGTCAGCATGCGAGACGTGACCGACGGGACCAGCAACACCTTCCTGCACCTGGAACTGTCCCGGAATGCCGAGCATAGCTGGGTCGCGAAGAACCAAGGCTCCAACCAGTTCTTCTGGGTCCACCACCCGTCGCAGGGCATGACCTCCGCGAGCGAGCTGAACAATGGTCAGCCGTTCCCGCCGAACTCCAACTACCCCAACTCCCGAGGGGCGATCGGCAGTCACCCGGGCGGGATCAATGTCTCGTTCACCGATGGACACGTCTCGTTCATCAAGAACACGATCAACTTCCAGGTCTATCGCGCCCTCTTCTCTCGGGCCCGCGGGGAAGTGATCTCGGCCGATTCTTACTGAGCGGCTGCCGGATCGGTTCGGAGTCATGTCCGGACTAATATCGCAATCACTCTCCCGTGCCGACTCGGGGGCCGTAGCCCCCGGGTCGGCTTTGTCCCGTTATTCGGATCACAGTTGTCGACCGAGGCCTGAATCATGAGACCAAGCAAGATACTGCAACGCATCCTCGGGTTCTCCTGCCTGCCGCTCTGCCTGGCCTTCGTGGGTTGCGGAGATTCGGATCTGCCCGAGATCGCCCGGGTGACCGGCACGGTCACCTATAAGGGCAAGCCCGTCCCGAACATGATGGTGAACTTCATGCCCACCGCCGGACGCCCCAGCTGGGGTAAGACCGACGATGAAGGGCATTTTGAGATGAACTACGACGCCGACAACATGGGCGTCATGACCGGTCACCACAAGGTTTACTTCAATCCCGCGGTGGCCACCATCGACGGGGGCCGGAGTAAGCAATCGAAGCAGGCCCTGGCCTCCGGAGTCGGCCTTGCTCCCGAGGACATGCAAGTCATCCTCACCAAGTACGGCAAGGAAGACTCGACGAAGTACGAGGTTGATGTCACGAAGGACCCCACGGTCCTCGAGATCAAGCTTGACTGATCGGATCGATCGGAATCGTCGAGACGAGGCTCGATCGTCCTACCCCGACGTTTTCGAGCAGGCCGAGGAGAGGGGGGTGTCGCCCTTGCGTTGGATCGCATCCTGGTCGGTTATCGCGGCCTTGATGGTCGGGCCCGGTTGCCGGGAGGAAGTACCGGCCGGCTCCCAACCGACTCCCCCCGAATCCTCGACTCCCGAAGTCATCCGGGCCCAACCCGAGGTCGGGCCCTGGTTCGTCGACCGAGCCCGGGACTTCGGCCTCGACGTGGTCACGATCTGCGGGTCGCCGGAGAAGAGTTCGGTCCTCGACTCATTGGGGACTGGCGTCGCGCTCTTCGATCACGACGGGGACGGCGACCTCGACCTCTTCGTGGCCCCCGGCAGCCGGGTCGAGAAGCGCGAGGTCGTCGCCGCCGGCGGACCCTGGCTCTTCCGGAACGATGGGCCGGGGCACTGGACCGACGTCTCGGCGCGGTCGGGACTGCGTCACACCGGCTGGGCGCAGGGGGTGGCCGTCTGCGACTACGAGGCCGACGGCGACCTCGACCTCTTCCTGGCCCAGCACGGGCCGGATGCCCTCTGGCAGAACCAGGGGGATGGAACGTTCCGGGACGTAACCGCTCGCGCGGGCCTGACCGACTCCGAGTGGGGCGTCTCCGCCACCTGGGCCGACTTCGATGGGGACGGCTGGCCCGACCTCTACGTGACCAATTATCTCGACGTCGACCCGTTCCAAACCCCCGAGCCGATCGATTATTACGGGGGACAGACCAAGGTCTTCCGGGGGCCGGAGTATCTCGAAGGGCAGCCCGATCGGCTCTGGAAGAACCGGGGCGACGGGACCTTCGAGGATGTCACCCAGTCGTCGGGCGTCTACAACCCCCGGGGCAAGGGGATGTCCGCGCTCTTCGCGGACCTGGACGGCGACCGGATCCTCGACCTCTTCGTCACCAACGACACCCAGGCCAACGAACTCTATCGAGGGCTGGGAGGGGGGCAATTCAGCGAGGAGGCCCTCCTGGCGGGAGTGGCCCTGAGCGACCGAGGGGCCTCCGAGGCCGGGATGGGGATCGCCCTGGGCGATATCGACGGCGATGGGCGGCTGGACCTGGCCCGGACCAACTTCCACGACCAGGGCACCCGGATCAACCTGAACGTCGACGGCCGTCAATATAACGACATCTCGTCCTGTTCCACGATCACCCTGCTGACCAAGCGATCGGTGGGCTGGGGCCTGATCCTGGAGGACTTCGACTCGGACGGCTGGCCCGACCTCTTCCAGGCAAACGGGCACGTTTACCCCAAAGGGCCGTTCGATCGGTACGACCAGTCCCCCTTGCTGTTGAGGAATCAGGGGGACCAGCACTTCGAGGATAAGACCGGCGCCTGGGGGCCCGACCTCGCCTCGTTCCGGTCCGGGAGGGCCGTCGCCTCGGGGGACCTCGATGGCGATGGGGACGTCGACCTGGTGATGACGACCATCGACGGCCCGCTCCGCGTCCTGATCAACGAGGGAAGGCCGTCGAATCATGCGGCGGTCGTCCGGCTCGTGGGGAACCCGCCCAATCGAGAGGCGATCGGGGCGACGGTCGAACTACTGGCCGGGAACAGGACGCGGGTCGATGTCGTCCGGCGAGGTGGGAGCATCCTCGCCGCCTCCGACTCGGCCCTCCATTTCGGCCTCGGCTCCGCCGAGCGGATCGACCGGCTCCGGGTCGGCTGGCTCGACGGGACAACCTCCACGTTCCTGGTCGACGACCTCCCGGTCGACTCCTTGCTGACCATCCGCCAGGGCGACCCGGTCCCACTCTCCCGGCGATTTGCGACCGGGGATCTGGCGGGCCCGGCACGATAGGCTATCCTGGGAGTCATGACGACCTCGTCGACGGATGATCCTGGATCGGTCCCGGCCCAAGACCTCGGGCGCGGCCGTGTCGTGGGGTGGCGACCCTCGACGATCAGCCTGGCGGTACTGGCGATCCTCCTGGGTTCCGGCTGCGCCTACTGGTTCTACCGGGGATGGCGGGCCTCGAACCTGCTCGAATCGGCCAGGGGGGCCGTCGCCCGGGGCGAGCGAGCCTCGGCGGCTCGCGACTACGCGAAAGTCCTGGAGTGGTGGCCCCGCGATGACGAGGCCGCCTACGGACTGGGAGCTTGCGAGCAAGCCGCCGGACACCTGGATGCCGCCGCGGAAGCCTGGGGGCGGATCGGCTCCGATTCCCCCTATGCCAACCTCGCGGCCGTGAAGATCGCCCCGATCGAGCTGGAGCGGGGCCGATTCGCCCGAGCCGAGGATCTCCTGGAGCCGGTCGTCCGGGCGGGGGGGAAGCCGTCGATCGAGGCTCGCGAGATCCTGGGCCGGGTCCTCCGCTTCGAGGACCGACGCGACGAGGCTCGCGAGCTGCTCGGGCAGGAGCTGCTCCAGGCCCAGGACCCGGTGCCGGTCCTCCGTTCGCTCTGGATGCTCGACTTCGAGGCTGTTGCCATCGATCGAACGCGAAGCATGTTCGAGAAGGCGGCCCGAGAACAGCCCGACGATGATCGAGTCCGGCTCGGGCTCGCGAACCTCGACCGCCGATCGGGCAAGCTCGATGAGGTGGCGGCCGGGCTCCGGGCCTGCCTGGTGTCTCGCCCCGAGGATCATGCAGCCTGGCGATCGTTGCTCGAATGGGCGCTGGCTGCCGGCCGGGTCGAGGAGGTCCACCGGGCCTTGCCCCATCTCGCCGCCAACCGATTTTACGAGCCCGAGATCCTGAATCTCCGGGCCTGGCTCGCCGCCCGGTCGGGAGATCGCCGGGCGGAACGAAGGGAACTCGAACGATTGGTGGATCGCGATCCCGCCTATCCGGGCGCGCTCGAACGCCTGGCCACGATCGAAGCCCTGGACGGGGAGACGGAGAAGGTCGCGGCCCTCCGGCGCCGGAAAGCCGAGTTGGACCGGGCCCTCCATCGGTATCACGAGATCTTCGAGATGGGGGCCGACCAACTCCCCGGGCATGCCCTTGAGATGGCCCGGCTCGCCGAATCCCTGGGACGTCCGATCGAGGCCTGGGGCTGGTGGACCTTGCAGCTTCGGAATCAGCCCGGAGATCAGGAGGCCCGCTCGGCCCTGGACCGGCTCGGCAAGATTGGACCGATCGCCCCTCCGGGGACGTCCCTGGCCGTTCGGGTGCTCGACCTCGGCCCATCGCCGCTCGCATCGACGACCGCACCCGCGCCGGGTCCGTCTGGCGTGCCGCCCTCGTTCACAGAGGACGCCGAGCGAGTCGGGCTGAGGTTCGCGTTCGATCAGGATCCGACCCCGGAATGCCGGCTCCCCGAGACGATGTCCGGAGGGGTCGCTATGATCGACCATGATCGCGATGGCTGGCTCGACATCTATTGCATCCAGGGGGGGCCGCTCGACCCGACGAGCGGTCGCAAATCTCCCGGCGATCGGCTGTTCCGCAACCGAGGTGACGGGACCTTCGAGGATGCCAGCCAGTCGAGCGGGATCACGGAGATGAGTCGGGGCTACGGGCACGGGGTCGCGGTGGGCGACTTCGACTCGGATGGTTGGCCCGACCTCTTCCTCACCCGGTTCGGCTCGTACGCCCTCTACCGGAACAAAGGGGATGGGACCTTCGAGGACGCCACCGATCGCGCCGGCCTGGGGGGGGACCGAGGGTGGCCGACCTCGGCCGCCTTCGCCGATCTGGATGGTGATGGGGATCTCGACCTCTACGTCTGCCATTACGTCAAGTGGGATCGCGACCACCCGGCCCGCTGCCACGATCCCGAGACGAATCGGCCCACCTATTGCGAGCCCCGCGCCTTCGAGGCCGAGCCCGACCGACTCTTCCGGAACGACGGCGGCCTCTTCGTGGACGTCACCGACGAGGCCGGGATCGTCGACAAGGATGGCCGGGGACTCGGGGTCGTCGCCAATGATCTCGACGGCGACGGCCGGGTCGACCTGTTCGTCGCCAACGACACGACGGCTAACTTCGCCTTCTTTAACGAGGGCGGACTGAAGTTTCGCGAGATGGGGCTCGAAGCCGGGCTGGCGGGGAATGCCGAGGGGAGCTACCTCGCCGGGATGGGCGTGGCCTGCGGAGACCCCAACGGGGATGGTCGGCCCGACCTGGCCGTGACCAACTTCTACAACGAGTCGACCACCCTCTACCGGAACCTCGGCCCCCGGATGTTCGCCGACGAGGGGGCCTCCTCGGGGACGACCTTGCCCAGCCGCTATCTCCTGGGCTTCGGGATCGCCTTCCTGGACTTCAACAACGATGGCCGGCTCGATCTGGCGACCGCCAACGGGCACGTGAACGATTCCCGGCCGCTTTACCCCTACGCCATGCCGATGCTACTGCTGGCCGGGGGCGACTCCGGGCGATTCGTCGACGTGACCGCCGAGGTCGGCACGCCGATGACCGCCCCCCGGATCGGCCGAGGCCTGGCGACCGGCGACCTCGACAACGATGGCAAGGTCGACCTGCTCGTGGTCGATCAGGGGTCTCCCCTGGTTTATCTCCACAACGCGACGCGGGGGGGGCATTTCCTGACTCTCCGGCTGGAAGGGACCCGCTCGGGCCGGGAAGCGGTCGGGGCGAAGGTCATCGTGACCGGCGGGGGCCGTCGTCAGTCCGCCTGGCGATTCGGCGGCGGGAGCTATCTGACGGCGGGCGACTCACGCTTGTACTTCGGGCTCGGAGATCCGGGAGAGGTCGAGTCGGTCGAGGTCTCCTGGCCTTCCGGTCACGTCGACCGATTCCAGGGACTCCGGGGGGATACGGGCTATCTCCTCCGCGAGGGAGGGAGCGAGCCGGAACCACTCCCGGGCTTCGCGGGACCCCCTGATCGGCCCAATCCGGATCAGCCCGTCCTTCGACCCTGATCCGGGACGACTGCCCGGGCGGGAGAGGCCGGAATTTCGGCAAAATCGCCCGCAATTGCTGCAATGTGACCCGGAACTCCGCTTGACCGGTTTGCGATTTCTCGAAGGACCGATAATTCGGCCGATGGCGCCGGGTTTTGTGTGATGATCGGCTCGCGAGTCGTCCGATCCAGAAGACGACGAGACTCGTGGTGAAACAGGAGGCGGTGATAACCGCCCCGACTCGCTCGGGTCCCGAGACTGGTGGACGAGACGCTTCCTGGAGACCGGGAGGCAGACCGTCGCTCAAGCCATCCCCGACCCGGAATCGCCCCGATGGCGAACGGGTCAGCACGGAGAAGGAGATCCGAATGGCCACTGCCCGTCTACGCGTGTTCCCGCATCCCGATGACGAGCCCGTCGAGGATTTCCACGCCCCGTCCGTGCCGATCCGGCTCTCGGAACTCTATCCCTTGCTGGCCCAGGCGTTCCGCGATAATTACGTCTGGCTCCGCGACTTCGAGAACGAAGAGCTGATGGTCAGCAATGACCTCTTCGAGATCGTCCGGGCCTTCTCGAACATCCGGCCCTCGGCCTGAGCCCTGCCGGAAGCCGACCGAGCCCCCCACCGCCTCGATGGCGGCAGGGGGAACGCTCGAGAGATTCATCGTCCGCCGACCACCGAGAATTCGGCGGATGATCCTTCGGGCTTGGCGACTTCAACCCGGATTGGCTGTTCTCCTCGGGAGTCCAGGTCGACCTTCACGGTCAACTTGTGCCGCCCTTCGGCGATCTCGACGGTGGGGGAATCCCCGGCCGGGATCGGCCGATCGTCGAGCCAGGAAGTCAGTCCTTGGGAACCTTCGAAGCGGAAGGTGATCGGGCCGGCGGCCGAGACCGTGATCTCGCCCTGGATGATCGACGACGACGCTCCGTCGGCCGCGATCTCGGAGATCGGCAGGTTGCCGGCGACCTCGGCATAGGCCGGGGACCACTCGCCGGGGTCGGCTTCGAGGATCTCCTTGATCCCCTCGGTCCCGGTCTTCAGGACGCGCCATCGCTGGATCGTCGGGACCGACTTCAAGGCGTACGGGCCGGGCTTGCCCAGTTCCGAGACGAATCGGACCAGGTCGACGAATTCGGCGTGGGTCAGCATGTTCGCCAGCCCCTTGGGCATGAGCGAGCCGCCTTTCTTGCTGTCCTCGATCGAGGCGGTCGGCACGACCCGGATCTCGGCCGTGGCGTCCCTCAGGACGAGCTTCTTGTCGTCCTCCTCGACCACGATCCCCTGGAGGACCCGCCCGTCGTCGGTCAGGACGACGCGGGTCTGGTACTCTTCCTTGATCGACTGGTCGGGCAGGAGGATCGAGTACACCACGTAATCGACCGGCGAGCTGAGGCCCACGGCGCTCAGCTCGGGGCCGACGCCACCCGCCGCGCCCGAGAGGGCGTGGCACTTCATGCAGCTCATCTCGGGCCGACGGAAGATCGCCTCGCCCCGTTGGGCATTCCCCCTGGCGGCCACCTCGGCGGACAGGGCTTCCATCTCGGCCTTATCCAGCGGCTTCGACTCGGCCTCGATCCCGGCGGCCCGGCTCAGGACGGCGACCAGCGATTCATCGGCTCGGCCCAGGGCGTAGATCCCCCGGAGTCCCAGCTTGGCGTTATCCGCCAGGGGCTTCCGACGTCCCAGCGCGGCGGCCAGTTTCTCGGCCCCGCCCTGGAGGTCGAGGAACGCGGCCATCAGGGGGGCGATATCCTGGTTGATCGGCGATCCGGCGAGGATCCCGGCCACCTGATCGGCGGCGGCGTCGACATCCAGTCGGGCCAGCGCGGCCAGGGCATGGATCCGGATCGAGGCCGGGCGATCGGGGGCGGCCAGGCCCTCGATCACCTTGCGGGCCGACTCACCGCCGATCGACGAGATCGCATCGAAGGCGGCTGTGCGTGTTGATTCGTTTGTCCCCTCGGCTTCGGCGAGCGAGCCGAGGGCGTCGAGGGTCGCTTCGGCCTTCCAGAGTCCGGCCAGCCGGATCGCGGCCCGACGGGTGCCCGGGGCGGAATCCGGGCCGAGCAGTCGGCCCAGGCCCGAGAGGTCGCCGGAGGGGCGCAGGTCGCGCGTCAGGGCCACGTCGGCGAGGACTTCCAGCGCCTTCCGCCTCACGTCCGCCGAGAAACCCTGGGGATCGGTGGCCCGGTTGAACAGATAGGCGAGGTCGTCGGCATCGCCCCGCTTGCCGATGATGTCGACGATCTGGCCGACGCGGGCCTCGGGGGCTTTCTTGAGGAGCTTCACGTAAGAGCTATCGGGCTTCGGGGCATCCTGCGCGGCGGGACAGGGCGAGGTCGTCGCCGCCAGGGCGACGAACAGGCAGGCGGTCGACGCGATCGGCCTCATGGGATCAAACCTCGGTGCGGGTGGGATTCGGGGCGGCGAGCGGCCCGGTTCATGGGCGGTAGGCTCAGGATGGCCAATTCAAGCTCTTCTCGGATTCGTCCGGCCTGGGTGGCAGGGGCCTGCCACCCCAGACAGTCCCGTCCCGCTACATTATCGGGAAATTATGGAACTGGTAATCCTTGGCGTCTCTATTTTCCACGATCGATGGCGTCGCGAAAACCCCTCTTCCCGACCCATCCCGCGAGGGTGTCCCCGGGGATTCTTGGGGCTGCTTTCCCGACTCCGGCGGTGATCGGCACCCGGAGCAAGCTCCGGGGCGGATAGCGGCAGCAAGCTGCCGCACTCCAAGGCGGCTCCGCCGCATCAGAGACCGCCGGAGGCTTTGGAGTGCGAGAGCTTGCTCTCGCTTTGCTGGGCGGAGCTTGCTCCGCCGAGACAGACCCCCAGAAAATCTGGTTACACCCTCCCGCGAATGGGGCGGGCCGAGAGGAAGGGGCTTCGACTCGCCGGGGATCCTCGACCTTTACTTGCCCTCCCCCTTGATCCGGCGGTCGAGGGTCTTGTTGGTCTCGTCCAGGGTGTACTTCAGGTAGTAATCCTGGTCCTTGAGCAGCGACTCCATGGCCGCTTCCTGGGCGGGGGCGGCGTCCTTCCCGTCGAAGAAGCTGAGGGCTCGGACGGCCTCCAGGCGGACCCGGGGGTGGTCGTCGTTGACCTGCTTGCGGAGCTTCTCGATCGGGTCTTTGACGTAGTCCCGCCAGTAGCAGAGGACCCGGGTGGCCGCGGCCCGGGCCTTGGGCTCGGGGCAGGTCAGCATCTCGTCGAGGGCGGCTTCATCGAAGGCGTCGAGGCTCTGGTGGAGCCAGAGGGCTTCGAGCTTGTGGTGCCAGTACTCGGGGTCGTTCTTGTAGAGCCCGTCGACCCATTTCTTCAGCTCGGACAGGACCACCTCGGGCGGGTGCTCGCGGAGTTCGCGGCGGGCCCGGTAGCGGGTCCGGTCCTCGTAGGCCTTGAGGAGGTCGAGCAGCTCGGGGACGCTGGCCCCGGCGATCTTGGCCTTCTCGACCAGGGGACGCTTGGTGTAGTGGACCCGCCAGATCCGCCCGTGCTCGACGTCTCGGTTGGGGTCGCGGAGCGAGTGCTGCATGTGGCCGACCAGCGGGTTGTACCAGTCGACCAGGTAGAGCGCCCCGTCCGGGCCGAATTCGAGGTCGACCGGCCGGAAGTTGGGGTCGGTCGAGCTGAGGAGCGGCTGGACCGGGTCGGCGTGGAAGCCCGAGGCATCCTCCTTGACCCGGTAGCGGAGGACACCCTGGAACCCGATCACGTTGTTCAGAACGTAGTCGCCCTGGGTCTCGTCGGGGAAGTTCCGGCTGGAGATCAGCTCGCAGCCCGAGGTCGGCCGCCACTGCTTGGTCAGGAACTCCTGGAGCCGCCCGTGCTTGTTCGGATAGTCGACGTCGCCCGAGAAGGCGGTCCCGTAGTAGTTCGCCCCGCCCGAGGCGTCGGCCACCAGGTTCTGGCCCCATCGGTCGAAGTAGTGGCCCCAGGGGTTGGCGAAGCCGTAGGAGACGAAGATGTCGAACTTCTGGGTCTTCGGCTCGTACCGGAAGACGCCCGCCTCCTTCACGCGCCGGGGACCGTAAGGGGTCTCGACCTGGGTGTGGTGGAAGGTCCCTTCCTGCCAGTAGAGCGCCCCGCCCGGGTCCCAGGTGAAGGCGTGCATCGCGTGGTGCGAGTCGGCCGTGTCGAACCCGTGCATGATCAGCTCGCGGGTGTCGGCCTTGTCGTCGCCGTCGGTATCCTTCAGGAACATCAGGTTGGGCTGCTGCGCGACATACGCTCCGCCGTCGCCCAGCTCGATCCCGGTGGGGACGTGGAGCTTGTCGGCGAAGACGGTCTCCTTGTCGGCCTTGCCGTCGCCGTCGGTGTCCTCGTAGATCAGGACCATGTCGTTGACCGGCCGGCCCGGCAGGTATTGCGGGTACGACGCCATGGTCGTGACCCAGAGCCGCCCCTTGGCGTCGAAGGTCATCTGGACCGGCTTCTTCAGGTTGGGGAACTGCTCCTCCGAGGCGAACAGGTTGGCCTCATACCCTTCGGGCAGGGTGAAGGTCCGACGCGATTCCTCCGGGGAGGTCATGTGGATCGGCCGCTTGACGTTGGTCTCGACACGGACCAGTTCTCCGGTGTCGCTGTCGTCGATCGTCGCCGGGACGCTCTTGCCCTGCGCGACGGCCCAGATCCGGCCTTCGCGCTTCTGGATCATCTTGCGGAGCTTCTCGAACTCGGCCGGGAAGTTCACCACCCCGAACGGCTTCTCGCGACCGCCGTAGATGTAGCAGCCGTTGATGGCCCGGTAGTCGTAGAAGAACTGGAGGTTCTTCTCCAGGACTTCCTTCTTGAGCGCGGCCAGGTCGGCCTTGATCCCCGAGGGGCGGGGGCCGAAGAGGGCCTCGTCGAGGACCTTGGCCACCTGCTGGTCGCCCGCTTCATTCAGGTGGATGCCGTTGATGGTCAGGTGCGGCTTGTCGGCCTTCGACCCTTCGTCCATCAGCTTCTTGGTCGGCGTGAACAGGTCGACGAAGACGACCTTGTGCTTGGCCGCGGCCTCGGCCATCGCCTTGGTGTAGAGGGCGATGTTCTCATTGTTGGCCTTGCCGTCGGTGATGTGGGGATTGCCGAGGTCTTCCTGGGCGATCGGCGAGAGCAGGACCACGCGCGGGGCGGCCTTGCCGTTGTACTTGGTGGAGGTCGACTCGGCGAGGAACTTGTCGAGGTCCTGCTTGAACTTGTCGAGCCCCGCCGGCCCGCCGAACGACTCGTTGAAGCCGAATGCGGCGACCAGGACGTCGGGCTTCTCGTCGTTGAGGGTGTGCCCGTGGTCGTCGAAGGCGGCCTGGCGCGGCCGGAGGGCCACCTCGTCGGCCGACCAGCCGAGGTCGTGGAAGATCAGCTCCAGCTCGGGAAAACGGCTCTGGAGGAGCGTCTCGAAGTTCCCGAAATACTGCATCCGCTCGGCCAGGGTGTTGCCGATCAGGATGATCCGATCGCCCTTGTTCAGGGTCAACTTGGCCGCGTCTTCGGCCCTCGCCGAGTTCGAGGCGATCGGGAGTGCCGCCATCGTGGCGAGCACGGCACAGATGGCGAATCTCGCCCTCATCATCGTCAGTCCTCATGAGCGGGGTGGGATTGCGATACGAGGGCGTGCCGACGAGCCCGTCGACCCCTCGAAGGGGCGTCGGACGAAACGTGACCGTGCCTCGCGACCATTCGCCCATCCTAACGCGTCCGAATCGGAATGCAATCGACCGAATTTCCGCCCATCCCGCCGATGGGTTGCCCCTTTCGGCTTTGGCATTTCTTGTAGGGCAGGGCTTGCCCTGCCGAGACCAGGCTCGCGGCAGGGCAAGGCCTGCCCTACAGGACTGAGTTGGCGGAGCAAGCTCCGCCCGGGCAAAGCGTAAGCAAGCTTCCGCACTCCAAGGCCTCCGGCGGCTCGCCGGACTCGATGCGGCCCCCGGAGCGGCAGAGCCGCCTTGGAGTGCGGAAGCTTGCTTACGCTTTCGGACCCGGAGCTTGCTCCGGGAGTCAGCCGCAGCCAATCCCCGCAGCAACCCCCAGAAACCCTGGGCACACCCAGGATCGAGGCGCGTGCGGCACCCGCCCCGGCCGTCCGGACGAGTCTGATCAGGATTTCGCGACGCTCCGGCTTTGAGAGAATCAGGCTCGGAGCCGTTCGAGCTTGCGTTGGCGGGCTCCTCGACGGGTCTCGGCCCGATGAATCCGCCTCTCGGCCCTCGTCGGGAGGGTCATCGAGGGTTCCGACGCCGCAACGGGATCGGGAATTTCCTCCCGATCCCGGGCGATCAGCCCCTCTTCACCGGCCTGAATGGGTTCGTTTCGCGCCTGGGGCGACTCCGTCTCGGGAGGTGCCGGCTCGGCGTCGAGGCGGGCCACCCACTGAGGCTTGAGGTCGGGGTTGGGAGAGCGGTGGGGCGACTCGAACTTGATCTGCGCCAGGCACCAGCGGAGGCGTCGATGGAGCGTCGACTCATAACGTCGGAGTCTCCGAAGTTCGGGGTCCTCGTCGGTGGTCAGGTCCGAGCAGGTCAGCGCCCGATTCACCTCATCGAGATCCCCCACCAACTCGCGACGTTCCTTCAACGCGGCGATCTCGCGACGGGCCACGCCCGCCGGGTCGTCGGCCCCTTCGATCACCTTCCCTTCCGGGTCGAGCCAGGTCCCGGGCCGTTGCCCCTCGCGGAACTCGGCCGGGGTGCCCAGCAGGTCGAAGGCCAGTCGGGTTTGATCGGGAGTCCAACATCCCTTCAGGTCGGCCACGTGAGCCAGCATCGCCCAGCGGGACATCAGCCACTCGCACCCCTGAGGCGTCCGCCGCAAGGCTTCGACCACCTCCTCGGGCCGCTCGCCGATCATCCCGCCGAGGGTGGCGGCCTCCCGTTTCCTGTCATCCTCCCAGGTCAGTTCGGCTCGGAGCGCGATCTTGTCCCGGACCCGACGCTCGATCCGTTCGCAACGGTCGATCCGCAGGCTGAGGATGGCCACGCGGTCGACCAGCCAGGAGTGGAACTGGTTCTGGGGCTTGAGCGTGTGATAGTAAGCCGAAGCCCGCTCCTGGACCGCCTCCAGGCTCTCGGGGACCACCACCGACGAGCAGAGGCCATGCTTCAAGGCGTTGGCCCGAGACTTCGCCTTCCCCTCCTCGGTCTTCGGCCCGCTGCTCCTGAGGGCGTTCCGGCGATTCGCGGCCAGGCGGGCTTCGGAGACGATCATGGGGGCATCCTCGCGGGGTGTCGGTGCGGAGTCCGAGAGATCTCCCCCGAACTTTCGCGCCCCGACGAGCCCGATCAACACACTTTCCGGCCCGAGCCGCGCGGATTCGCCAGGGCTGCCGATCGTAGGTCAGGTCCAACGAAGCGTTTTTGAACTGACTTGAGACCGATTAAACAGGCTATAGCTCGGGCCAGTCGGAGGACTTTCCCTCATCCCCTTCATCCCACTCGACCTCGATTGGGCACTGCTCCACCGAAAGGCTGGGAAACCAATGGTCCCCGACCTTCAGCATTCCGGATCGTCTGGCCCCGTTGCGATCCTGAACGACGATGATCTGGACCCATTGGCAGGCGGTGGCCGAGAAGGACATCCGCTTGAGGAACCCGGCGTCCTTGCTTTCCAGGATCTTGTACCCGTGGTCCATGGCCCAACGGTCGATAGCCTCGGGGATGACTCGCCTCCCGCTGTAGATGGCGGCCGAGATGAAGGTGATGACTATCGTAATATCTAAGATGGGCGACACATAATAATCCATCGTGGTCAACCAGGGGCCAGCCATCATGGGCATCCTCTCTTGCCAGGCCGTTCCCTACACCACCAGGTCCGACCTCGATCCGATGTCATACCGAATCCCCTGGATGACTAACCATTGAGCTCGACCGCCCAGCTGAAGCCGACGGCTCCGCGGACGACCTCGGGGTGGTCGATCAACCATCGGCACCGATCCAGGACAGGGACCTGCATCGTGGCCAGGTCGTTGAACCCCAGGTTGGCCACCGCCTCGCGTACCAGCGGCCAGAGCGGCTCGACCGGCTGTAGCTCCGGCGTGCAAGGCGGCAGTCGGTGCAGCACCACGTTGACCGGGATCGCCAGCCGCCTGGCCACGTGCCAGCCGGCGTTGTCCACCATCAGCACCAGCAGCTTCTCCCCGGCCGGGTCGGCCCAGCGGGCGAATTCCTCCAACGCCAGGCCCATCCAGTCGGTATTGGCCGAGGGCAGGATCAGCTCCAGGTTCCGCCCGCTGGCCGGGTGCACGAAGCCGTAGACGTAGGCCCATTGGTACTTGGTCCGGCCATAGGAGAGCGGCCGATGGGCTCGCACCGCCCAGACCCGACGGGTGATCGGCTTGAGCCCCAGCCGGGCCTCATCCTCGGCCCAGACCTCGACCACTCGGCCGGGGTGCTCCCGACGTAGGCGGGCGACTCGATCGGCCAGGGCGTCTTTTCCACGCCCGCTGCGAAGCGGGCGTGGCGGCCTCCGGATGTCGGGGTCGGGGGACCTGCAGCGAGAAGCCCAGGCCACGCAGCCATCTCCAGCCGGTCTGCTTGCGGATGTGGACGTCCCAGCGATCGCGGACGAAGGTGGCGACCTTGGCCCCGGTCCAGAGCCCGCCGTCGGGCGGCGACTGGCGGAGGGCGGCCCAGAGATCGACCTGCTGCTCGGGGGTGAGCTTGCTCTGGCCGCCGTTGGTGGTAGCCCTCCGGTCGCCCAGGCCATCGGGCCCCTGGGCATTCCAGCGTTTGAGCAAGGCGCGGGCCCAGACCGGAGTCAGGCCGACCTGCTGGGCGGCCTGAGCCGGGCTGAGCGGCTGGTCCGGGCGAGTCAGGAGCCAGATCACCTGCCAGTGGGTCTTCTCGATGCCGGAGCGGCACGCGCGATAGCGGCGAGCGATCTCCTCGGGGGGCAGGTGCAGGACGATGGGCAGTCGTTCGTTCGCCATGGGGAACCTCCGTGGAAGTAGGAGATCCCCCAATGATAACTCATCCGGAAGATTCCGTATCAGTAGTAGAAGTAGTAGTTCATCGACGCTAAAATTGTGGGTAAAGGTACCTCAGCTTGACCCGGGCATCGGCCGTCGTGAACTTCCAGATCACCCGACCGCCCTCGGCGTTCCGGGCTCGCTCCCACGCGGCGCACTCGGCGGCCAGGAGTTCGGGCTCCCCGATCCGACGGGCCAGGCACTGCCGGGCCAGCACCGAGAGCTCGATCTCCGCCACGTTCAGCCAGCTCCCGTTGCGCGGCGTGTGCACGATCTCCAGCCGCCGCGCCAGCCGGCGCGCCTCCGCCGCCGGGAACGCCGCGTACAGCGACGCGGTCGTGTGCGTGTTCAGGTTGTCGCAGACCAGCCGGACCTTGCGCGCCGCCGGGTAGTCCTCGTCCAGCAGTCGCCTGACCTCGTGCGCCCAGTCGACCCGCGTGCGGCTCTCCCGGCAGCTGACCCGCCGCCAGCCCCGGTTCGGGTCGAAGAACATGAAGATCGCCTGCACCCCCTTGCGCTCGTAGTGGTAGTCCTCCCGCGCCGCACGGCCGCGGGCCGGCGGGAGCGGGTCGTGGAGGCCTTCCAGCATCTGCTTGGCCGCCTCGTCCATGCAGACCGTCGGCTCCTCCTCGCTCGGCGGCATCGCGTACACGTCGAGGACCTCCTCCATCTGCGCGACGAACCGGGCCGAATCCCGCTCCGGGATGCACCACGACTCGGCCTTCAGCCAGGGCTTCAGCGCGTTTTTTTTAGCGCCCTGCGGACCGTCTCGACCGAGACCTCGGTGACCAGCTTGCGGGCCATCAACTCGCCGGCCAGGAGCTTGAGCGTCCAGCGGGCCCGGCCCTCCGGCGGCGGGCCGCAGTGGATGGCGACCAGGTGGGCCTCGACGTGGCCATCGATCTTGGGGGGGACCGGCGGTGCTTCGCGGGCCTTGCGCCCGAAGGCGGCGTCGGGCCCTCCGGCGACGAAGCTCTTGCGGACCCGGGCGACGGTGTTGACGTGCATCCCGAGGGCCTCGCCGATCCAGGCGTCGTTGCGGCGGCCCTCCGGGTGGGCCTCGTCGGCGTGGAGCAACAGCCTGGCGTACCGGGCCTTACGGGCCGGCGTCCGGCCGTCACGGGCGGTCCGTTCGAGGTCCCGGCGCTGCTCGGCGGTGAGGTGGACCTGGCATTTCAGAGCGGAGTTCATCGGGTCGGCCTCCGGTGCCCGGATGGTGTCGGAAATCCGACCCGATTTTACCCACTTCTTTAGCGTCGATGAACTAGTAGGGTGGGCATCGCCCACCGGTCTTGATGCCGCCCAATCGGGTCGGTGGGCGGTGCCCACCTACTTCTACTCAATCCTGCGCCAATTTCATCCATCTTTGCCGCTTGAAGGTCCCATCCGGAAGATACGTCGGCAGGTCATACCCATTCGCTTTCATGCCCCGGACGAACGGCTTGACCGACCGACGATCCGCGAATTTCGCATGGATCACCCGATGGTGGTCCACCCAGAGGATCGTCTCGGCGTGATCCGGGATGACGAAGAGGTCATCCGGGCAGCACCACCCGAAGGCGAGCTGGGCGAAGATCACCGCGACCACCCGATCCCGCTCCGACTCGTCGAAGCGGGCCGCCCCCTCTAGGTCGATCGGGGCCCCGACTCCGCGGAGGATCAATTCCCGGATTCCGCCATCGCTGTCGTATGGGGCCGTCGGCCCGGGCCATCGTCCGCCCCGGAACCAGAGGTAGCCGGTCGCCCAGGGTTTCAGCCCATCGAGCATGGACGAGATGAAATGGGGCCACTCGGCCGGATCCGGCGGCACGATCCAGAAGCGGCCGATATCCCGCGAGGGTTTGTGGACGAGGCAACGGGGCTCCTCGTAGCGATCATCTGGTTCGATACCCTTGGAATGAGCCCAGGCCAAGAATTCCTGGGTTTGGATGGGATGCATTGGCTTGAACTCGGAGAGGTTGTCAGGAAAATCTGGACTTAACCCCGACCAACCATCGCTCATGCCTCATGAGAGGCGGTGTCTTGCGTACGGCTTGGGGCGAGGGAGGCGGACAACGACCCGGCGAAACACCCGAGCGGAGAGGAATATCGGATAGTGATCCACGACTTCCCCTCGGGAGCTGGACAACGGATAGACGATCGCCTTGTCGGCGAAGTAGGCCGCCTCCGACAGCAAATACCGCCGGTCGATCCGATCTTCATTCCCGAGCCGGACCAACCGCCGGAGTTCCTCCGGAGGGATCGCCTCCAGGTCCTTGACCATCTGCTCGATCCGAGCCTTCCGATCCGCCTCGTAATCGAGATGCGCGGCCCATGCCTCGGGCCCCTCGGCCTTGTACCGGGCCTCGATCGTTTCCTTCCTCCAGGCCTGGTAACCCACTCGCTCCACCCGCTCCTCGGGACTTTCCTGCTCTGGTGCACAATCGTAGGTCTCCAGGAAGAACGCCGCCCCTTCGGCCTGGTATTCGGCCCGAAAGAATTCCTTGCGGGTGGCCTGGCCCAGGAGGTAACGCTCCGCGACCTCGATCCCTCGGCGAGTCGCTTCCATCGGCAGGAGCGGCCAGATCGCCCGGCAGCAATCGAGGAGGAAGCAGTGGATGACCCTGACGAACTCATCCTCCTTGCCAGGCCACACGGCGCGAAGGGCCCGCTGCATGGCAATCGGGTCATCGGAGGTGAGCCATTCGGACTCGGTCATCGTTACCCCTCGACCGTAAGGGCTTGCCGTGACACCACCGGAGCCGACTTCGATCCGATGATACCTCGGCAGGGCGAGCCTTGCCCTCCGGGAAATTTCGGATCGAAGGGGTAAGCTTCGGGCGTCGATCGACCGCCGCCCTCTTGACATCTCGTCCGGTCTGGGGTGGAATGAGTCCGACGTGCTCGTAGCTCAATTGGATAGAGCGCTGCCCTCCGAAGGCAGAGGTTGCAGGTTCAACTCCTGCCGAGCACACTAGAGGGCCGGATCTCTATGAAAATAGGGGTCCGGCCCTCCTTCGTTCGAAGCGGTTTCGGGCGGCTTCCCGGGGGGTGCGTAACGGATTCGGTAACGCTTTCGTAACCGAAATTCCGTGGACAAAAGCGGCCTATTGGGAAAGGTCAGGATGGCGCGACCGCACAAGCCGAGCTATTTCGCCGCCCGAGGGAGCTGGCGATTCACGCTGAACGGGCGGCAACGGTACATCTGCAAGGGGGTCCTGCCCGACCAGAAGCCGGCCCGCGACGGGATCCCCCGGGTGGTCTGGGAGGAAATGGACAAACTGATCCGGGAGTCGGAGGGGCGGGCCTCGGCGGGCTCCGACCCGACGGTCTTCTGGCTCGTGCAAACCTATCTGGAGTGGCTGGAGAACGAGGCGAGCCTGGGCAAGATCACCCGGTCGCACTATCTGCGTCGTTGTGACCTGCTCCGGTATCTGACCGACTACCTGGGCGGGGCCGATATACGCCCCGCCGGGCTCTCGCCGGAGTGGGCCGATGATTTTGTCGGGTGGCTCCGCTCGGGACGCCACAAGGGGGGCTCCGGGCTCCTCTCGGCCCATTACGTCCACGACGTGGGGGCGGCGGTCCGGGCGATGCTCCGGTGGGCCTCGCGGCCGGTCTCGGGGCGGGTGCCGGCCCGGCTGATCCCCTCGAACCCCCTGGAGGGTTACGGCTGGCCTCGCCAGCCCGGCGCGGTCCGGGGGTACGTCGAGGCGGCGACGGTCCGGGGCTTCCTCCGGTGGGCCTGGGGGCGGGCCCGGTGGGAGTCGAACGATCGGGGCGGGCCGGGGGGGGCTCGGGTCTCGGGGCCGGGCGGGTCGCTGCGGCCCTCGGCGTCGACGGTCCTCTCGCTCAAGCGGCGGTTCGACCGGATCTTCGTCCTGTTGCTCCGATTCCAGCGACTCACCGGCTGTCGTCCGGGGGAAGCGTCGGGGCTCCGATGGGACGAGATCTCGCCGGCCCCGAAGGCCGGGGTTCGCTGGGAGCCCCAGGTCATCACGATCCGGCCGGATCGGGTCAAGACCCGGCATCAGACCGATCGGGCCCGCAAGATTTACGTGACAGACCCGGTGGCCCGGCTCCTCCGGGCGTTGGAGCGGTTGCCGGGCCGGCATCCCGAGGTCGTCTTCCCGCACATGCGAGGGACGGGGGCGGCGGCTCGGGGCGAGCTGGACCCGCTGGCGGGCGAGCCCTGGCCGTCGGGCTCGGCCGCCTCGGCGAAGCTCCACGCGCTCCGCAAGGCGGCGATCGAGGCCGGGGTGTCGGGCGTCGAGGCGACCGGCCCGACCAAGCTGGTGGCCTATGCCAACCGCCACGGCTACGCCTCGGAGGGGGCGAGCCTGGGCTTCTCCGACGAGCAGATCGCCGAGCAGCTCGGGAACTCGGCGGAAGTCCTCCGTAAAGTCTATGCCCACACGATTGAGGACCGGGCGGCGGAACGGGCCCGGGAGATCACCCGGCGGCGTCGCGAGCGTCGTCGTCCGGCGGGCTGAAAATGGCGACGACCCCGGCCCTCGCTCGTCGAGTGGGGCCGGGGTCGTCGTCGGGTTGCGTCGGATCGACCGGCGGCTTCCCCCCGGTCGTCGCCGGTCGATCGGTCGGGTTCGAGGTTATCCCCCGGGGCCGGGCGGGTCAATGGCCCCCCCTGCCCTTCCTCGGCCGGGTGTGGATCTTCCCCTCGTACCCGGCCGGTCGGCCCGCCGGCTCGGCCCGGGGCTCGGGGGCGAGCCTCCGCTCCTGGTCGCGCTCCCAGGCCCGGACGGTCTCGATCCGGAACCGGAGGACGAGGCGGCGGCGTTTCTTCCCCTCGGGTCGCCCGAGGGCGATCGCCGAGAGCGGCGTCTCGGGATCCTCGACCCGGGCCATGACGGTATCGGTCGAGACCCCCCAGCGCTCGGCCAGCTCGGCGACGGTGAGGATCTCCTTGGCGGCGGCGGCGGTGGTCACTCTGGGCTCCCGTTCTCGGCCTGGATGAGCCGGTGGCAACGATCGAGGAGTTCGCGGGTCGCGTCGGGAAGGACGATCACGCCTTGCCGGTCGAGCACGCGGACGGTCTCGGTGGCCGACGCGAAGACGGCCAGGTGGTTCCGCCGGGCGTGGTCGGATTGGTCGGGTTCGTCGAAGAGTCGGGGCCGCTCGTCGAGGATCTCGGCGACTCGTCGATCGACCTCGCGCTCGCTGGCCTTGTAGAGGGCCAGGTCGCGAGGGTCGCGGTCCTTGAAATAGGTGGCCTGTCGGGCTCGCATGGACTCGACGAGGCGGGCGAAGGATCGGAGTCCGCTGGTCTGGGTCATCATCGAGCACGCTCCCAGGCGACCACGAGCACGGCGTCCCCCGACCCCGCGGGCCAGGACAGGGAGACCGATCGGACGGCGACGGCGGGGTTGACCTGGGCGATCAGCCGGTTCACGGCCTCGGCCAGTTCGGCGGGGTCCATCGACGAGGCCCCGACGATCGGGGTGACGTCGGCCCCCCGGGGCGGGATATCTTCGAGCGGGACGGGGATGCTGGCCCTCATCTCGGGCGAGGGGCACCACGTCTGCCGGGTGACCTGGACCTTGAGGAGCGGCTCGTGTCGCATCTTGGCGTCGATCGCCAGGACGACGGCCAGGGCCAGGGTGAGGGCCAGGGCGATCAGGATGGCGGGGATTCGTCGGCGGTTCATGATTCGTCCTCCGTGACGGTGGCCGGGACTCGGGGGTGGTACCACGCGAAGAGTTCGCGGACGCTGGAGAGCCAGATGGTGGCCTGGGCCGACGCCCTGCGTTGGGGGTCGCTGGTGGCGATCTCGACCCGGCCGGGGGTGATGTCCACCCGCATGGCCCGGGTTTTCCCGGACCACGCCAGCCGGAGGAATTTGGCGTGGAATCGCTGGACGTCGGGCCTGGGGTAGTCCTCGATCTCCAGCCGGGCCGCGAACGTGAACAGGGTGATCAGGGTGGGCTTGTCCATCCTGGCCCCTCGTTTCTCCATGGCGTCGAGCTGGCCCATGACGCCGGCGATCCACAGGGGCGGGGCGGCATAGTCGCGGTGGTCGTCGTCCTCAGCTAGCAACGGTGGCCCCCTTTCGTTTGCGGGATTTCTTCTTGCCGGGCTCCCACCCGGCCGGGATCTCCCTGGCCGTGAGCCAGGCCGGGAACTTGGCGGGGAAGCCGCCGGGCTCGATCGGCTCGATCACCTCGTTTTCCCCGCAGTACTGGTCGCGGACGTAGGCGGTGGCCTGCTCGAGCGAGTCGGCCGTGAGGATGTAGAGCGGGTTGCCCTTGGCGGCCTTGACGAGGAACCGGGCGGGCTTGGGTTTGGCGTTGGCCTCGCGGATTGCCTTGAGGCCCTCGGCCTTCTTGGCGAGGTACGGGTCGAGCGGCTCGGCCGAGTCCCCCGCGCCGTTGCTGGCGTTGGCCGGGTTGTAATGCTGCCGCTCGGGGGGCGGGGGGAGTTCGAGGGCCTGCTCCTCTTCGAGATATTGCTTGGCCTGGCCGCTCGTCGCGTCGAGGATTTCCAGGCGTCCGCCCTTCCCGCCGAAGAGTCGCTCGGCGTGCTCGGTCGCCTCCTCGATGGTCGCGGTGAAGAATCCCCCGATGTTCTCCCGGATGCGTCCCCCGGCCAGGTGGTGGATCACGATCCATTCCTTGATCGCCGGCTCCTGGCCCTTCCGGAATTTGGCGATCGCCTCCATGACCTGACGCCTGGCGCTGGCGAGGTTGCGGTTGATGAAACTGTCGTCTCCCTCGGCCTCTCGCTCGTACCGTTCGAAGGCGTCGGATAGATGGCCGATGTTTTCGAAGTCCTCGATGAGGAGCTTCTTGGTGGACGCGGGCAAGTCGAGCTGGCCGATACGGTGGAGTCTCCACCCCTCGCGTTCCTGGTGTGCGGCGATCTCCCCGGTGGGATCCTCGTCGAAGTCGACGGCCTTGGCGCTCTTCTTCGGCTTCCGCTTCGGCTCGGGGGGATCGGTCGCGATCGGCCCGGCGTAGCCGAACCCGGAGGCGTGGCCCTTGGGGCAGGGCTCGCCGCTGGATTTCGCGGTCGTGAAGTCGCAGCCGTTGCACTTCACGAGGTAGTCGCCGCCGGGGGCCAGGGCGTCACTCAGTCCTCTGGCGACGGCCTGGGCGTTGGCGACGGCCTGGTTGACGAAAGCCTCGTCGCCCGATAGACCGGCGCGTTGCCGATCGCCTTGGACTCCCGGCTCTCGATCCTCATCTCGATCCAATCCTTGGGGTCGATCAACCGTCCTCGCCCGGTGGGGTAGAGCAATCTCCCCTTCGTCACGGTCCCGGCCGAGATGCTCCCGTGCCCGGTCGCTTCCAGTTTCATCGGTCGGGGATTTCCCCCGTCCAGGCTGATGAATGCTTTCTTGGACATGAGCATCTCCCTTCGAGGGTCGGTCGAACAGGGGGCGGGGCTCGTCGGGGAGGTCGAGCTCGACCTGGCCCGACTCGATGTCCTGGGCGAGCAGGAAGGCGACGAGATCGGCCTTCGCGAGGTAGCCGTCGACGTCGTCGGCCTCCCTGTGGATCACGTCGCGGCGGATCCAGCGCCAGGTGGTCCGGAGTCGGGCCACCTCGACGGAGAACCGATTGAGGGCGGCGGCTTTCGCCTTGCGGGCGGCGTTGGTCTTCTGGCCGGGCTTGGGCATGGGTTCAAATTCCCTGGATTCGTCTTCGGACGAGTCGGGCCTGGTCGCGATCGACCGCGACCCGGACCGGGTAGGCGAAGAGGTCGTGTTCGTCGAGCTGGGTCATCGGGATCGGCCAGGGCCGGCCCTTGCCGTCCTCGCCCTTGGGGACGCTGGCCCGGACGCACCACGCCCGGAGGGCCTCGATCGAGGGCCAGAGCGCCGCGGCCTCGGGCCGGTCGCATCGCATCAGGTTGCCCCAATGCAGGGCATGGTGGAGGAACCAGAGCTTGCCGTCGTGCTCATAGCCGAGGGCGAACCCCTCGACGCGGCGGCGTTCGAGGTCGCGGACCTGGCGGGCGTAGCCCCGGACGATCCCCCCGAGCCTGTAGGCTGCCGTCGACGTGTCGAGCATGAGGAGCCGGTCGGGGTCCTTCCGCTCGGCCTTCTCCTTCCAGGCCCGCGAGAGGGCTTCGAGGACGACGGCGATCTCCTCGGCGTGGCCGATCGCGTCGGCCGGGAGCATGATGTCGATCGCCCCTTCGGTCGCGGTGCTCAAGGGCGGGCTCCTTCCCGGGGCCCGGGCCACTCGCCCCGGGCCTGGAGCGATCGGGTCGCCTCCCTCACGGCCTGGTGGCGGGTCGGCTCGGTGAGGTTCACCCGGCGGAAGACTCGCCGGGGGTTGGGCGATTTCCCCTCGGCGGCGATCGCCTCGGCGGATTTCAGGGTCAACCATTCGAGGTAATTCATGCGACTTCGGCCTCCTCCTCGATCTCCATGCCGCGCTGCCGGAGGTAGGCCCTCCGGATCGCCCCTTCGAGCTCGTCGCTGGCGTTGGCCCCGCAGTACTCGGCGACCACGGCGGCGAGGTCGTCGGAGTGGATGCAGACGAGGAACCCGGATCGCCCCTTGTCGAACAGGGTGACGACCGGGATCTTGCCCTCCTTCCTCGCGAGGATCCGGGTCGCGTCGTGGAGGGTCCGGACCGCGTGCTTGTCGCGGTACTTGGACTCGATGAACAGCGTGGTGTGCGTCGAGTCGGACGCGGTGTTGTCGTCCCGCCCGGAGGAGCCGGAGAGGACTTGCCGCAACGCCCCGAAGATCGCGGCGGCTCGCCCCTCCGACTTCTGCCAGGTCCTTCGATTCGTGCTCACGTTCGGATATCTCCCTGCTCGGCCGGTCCGGGTCTCACCGATTGGCGGCGGCGACGACGGCCGCGCCCCTGGGCTTGCGCGGCTTCCTGGCCCCGGCCTCGACGCCGGGGAGTTGCTCCTGGATGGCCCCGCCCTCGGCGAAGCCGAAGAGGAGTTGCCCGAAGTCATCCCGGAACTGCCGGGCCTGGATGACCTCGGCCGCGTGCTCCTTGTGCCGCTCGGCCATCGCCCGATAGCCCGAGAGGAGCCAGTCGGGCTTGCGGACCTTGAGCTTGGGCCGGCCCTGATCGTCGGTCAGGATTTCGCCCTTCTTCTTGCGGACGACCAGGGCGTACAGGAACCGATCGATCAGGGCCTTTCGCTCGGGAGTCTCGAGCTTCTCCCAGGCCGGTTGATCGATCGTGATCGTCGCGTCGGGCTTCCCCTCGACCCGATCGGCCTCGGAATTGACCTTCACCTTGCCCAGGCATCCGACGCCGAACTGGCTCACGGCCGGCGACTTCTCGGCGCCGTACTTGTTCCGGACCGGGTAGGCGAACAGGGCCTCGACCCGGGCCGCGGTCTCGACCAGGTCGGGGTGGTTGTCCGAGATCAGGCCGTCGATCATCGCCTGGACGTCCTTGCTGGCAAATCCATACGTCGCCATATCTCACCTCGATTCGTTCGGGGTCCGGTCGGGGTCAAGCGGCCTCGGTCGCGGCGGGGGCGACCTGCCCCAGCTCGGGGATCAGCACGGACATCAGCGATCGATCGAAGCCCGCCGCGTGCGGGGCCAGGATCTGGCGTCGGCGTCGGGGCGTCATCGCGTCGACGGCTGCGAGCTGCCCCTCGTCGAGCGAGTCCAGGAACGCGACCTGCCCGGGGGTGAGTGGGGGCTCCTCGGCCTCGACCGGGATGGTCCGGACGATCGCGGGGGCCTCGGAGATCGGGGGCGGATCGGGTAATCGGGATCCCCGCCACTCCTCGGCGGCGAACCATTCGACGATCGAGTCGAAGCTTGCCAGGGCCGGATATCGCCGCCGGATCGAGGCCATTCGCGTTTCCCGGTCGGCCTCCGGGAGCTTGCGGAACGCGTCGCGGGCGGCTCGTCGAGCGTCTTGCTCGATCGCCCACTCGGCCGATTCCCGCCGTCGCCGGAGGATCTCGGCCTCGGCCTTTCGAGTGGCGACCATCGGCGAGAGGATCGCCAGGAGTCGGGCCAGGTGGTCCACCGGCCAGACCTCGCCCTGTCGCTGGAGCTTCAGGCTCGCGGCCTCGGCCTCGGCCGGCTTGACGCCCAGGTCGATGAACGCCCTGATCCAGCCCATGTAGACCATCGAGTAGCCGGCCTGCTCGAACGCGGGCCAGGCGTTGTGGGGGTTGCTGGCCTTGTGCTGGTCGAGCCAGGCCGGGAACCATTTCGAGACGTTCTCGATCACTGACCACCTCCCTTGGTTTGGTCCAGGCGCAGCGCCGCCTGGAGTTCGCGGGTCTGCCGCTCGTGCCTGGTCTGGAGGGCCTGCTCTTGAGGCGAGAGAGATTTCCGGGGGGGCTGTCCGTCTTCTCCCCCTCTCTCTAAATCTTCTGAGAATCTAATTCCGCGCGTGCGTTCCCCTATGGGGGGTGCGGGGGGGACGCCGGGGGGGTGAACACTTTTCTGTTCGGTGACCGAACACTTTTTGGTGCAGTCACCGAACACTTTTGTGTTCACCAACCGAACACTTTTCTGTTCGGTGGGGTGAACACTTTTCTGTTCGGTCCGAACCAAAAAGTGTTCGCTGTTCTCCTGTTCAGGAGACAGGGCAAGTTGGGCCTGCCGCTTGGGTCGGGCCTGGTCGCAAAACTCGATGAGCCTGGCCGAAAGTCGGGGCTCCCCGGTGGCCGGGAAGATCCACTCGTGGGCCGCTTTGTTGATGCTGATATCCTCCCCCCTCTCGACGAGGATCCGGGAGTTGATCAGGTTGGATTTGGCCCGGGAGAACCGCTGCCGAGGGATGCCGGTCTCGCTTTCCAGGTGGGTCAGGTTGAGCCGGCAGGTCCGCGCATCGGGCCAGGGCTCGCCCTTTCCCTTGGCCCGAGTGGGCTCGCCCCAGCATCGTTCGCGGATCTGTTCCATCAGAGCGACCTCGTAGCCGGTGAGCATTGCGAACGACAGGGCGCGGTCGACGTCGGCCGCGAGGACGTGGAATTTCTGGCCTGCGTTGAGCTTGCCCCAGGGGGCGGGATCTGTTGCCACATCAGCAGCCTTCGGGATGCGTGCTAGACTGGTAGGGTCCTGTTCAAGCCCCCGGCGTGGTGGTCAGGCCCCGCCGGGGCGGCTCGCTCCTTGAGCCTGGTGGGCTTCCGCTTCTCGCCTCTCTCTGGTCCCATTGCGATCCGGCTCCGACGGTGTTCCGCGCCGTCGGGGCCGTGTCTCAATGCCGGCCCGGAGCCCAGGCCTGGGGATCCTCGCCGGCCCCGGCGGCGACGAGCTGGCCGTCGTCATGCGGCTCGGCTTGGTGCTGCCCCTCCTCGGGCGGGGGCGGGTCGCCGAACGCCTGGTTCTCGGCGACCTGCATGGCGTCCTCGAGCTTGGCCTTGAGGTAGCTCTTGAGTTCCTTCCGCATGGGGTCTCGCCAGCCTTCGAGCTGGTAGAGCCCGTGCAGGTGGGCCGAGAGCTTGCCCAGCGGGGCGCGGACCTGATCTCCCTTGGCCCCCCGGACGGTCGGGGCGGGCTCGCCGTTCTCCTCGGCCCAGCTCGCCATGTGGTTGGTGGCCCGGGGGGAGGACGTGACCTCGGCGGCTTCGAGGTTGTGCTCGACGAGGAAGGCCAGGAGCCGGGCGTTGACCCCCTCGACCTCCTTCTCGACGAGGGTGGCCCAGGTCCGGACGTCGAGCCCCCTGGCCCCGATCCGGTCCCCCTGGAACTTCACGGCCTCCTTGTCGTGGGCGGGCCTGGCCTGATCCTGGCCGGCGGGCTTGAAGGCTTCGTTGACCTGCGAGCGCGAGGATGTGGCCGGCGGCTCGCGACCCGGGCCGGTGGGTTGAGGAGTCTCGTCGCGGGCCTCCCGCTCGGCCCTGGTCTCGATCGGCCCGTCCTTGATGCCCAGCCGCTCGCGGACGTAATTCGGCATCCCGTCGCGGTACAGGTAACGCCCGACCCCGAACTTGACGGCGGCGCGCTTCAGGGCGTCGGAATAGATCGCCTTGCGTTTGATCCCGGCGTCCGGACCCTGGCCGATCCCGACGTCCCCCTTGGTGACTCTCGAGCCGTCCGGGAGCGTGATCGTGATCCGGCAGAACAGCTCTCCGTCGGGCATCTGCCGATAGCTCTCCTTCCAGTTCTCCGGCCCGAGGACGTCATCGAAGCGGTTCATGACGCCGCGCGAGGTCATGTAAGTCAGCATGTCGCCCCCGCGTCCCTTCTTCTTGCGGAGCGACTCCCTGGGCAGGGGCGCGGCCAGGGCCGCGAAGATCTCCGGGTACTTGGTCCCCTGGCTCATGATCCGGTCTCCCCGTTGAGGGCTTCCGGCCGGAAGATCCGGGGCCGGTCGGCGTGGTCGGGGACGATCCTCGACCCTTGCATCAGGCCGTGAACATTGAGGGCCGAGTGGTGCGTCCTGGCCTCGGCCTCGACCTCGGCCAGGCGGATCTCGACGGCGTTGCGGAACCATCCGGTCGAGATCTGGACTTCCTTGCGGGCGACGTGCCGGGCCCGGGCCTCGACCGATCGCCGGCGGTACAGGACGACGGCCAGGGCCGCGCCCGAGAGGGTGCACGAGAGGGCGATGCCCAGGGCCTGGGCGGCTTCGACGAGCGGGTTCATTTGCGGGACTCCTTCCCTAAACCGGTCTCGATCTGGCAGGTCTCCCGGGGCTCGGCCTTGCGGAAGAACGGGGTGACGTCGGGCTCCTCGCCCATCTGCTGGGCGTAGGCCTCGACGGCGGCGTTGATCGCCGCGATGGTCGGGGTCTTGTAGTCGAGCTGCTCGGGGGCGACGTCCTTGACGAACTCCAGGGCCTGGCCGGGGTCGGTGACCTGGCTGGAGCCCGCGCTCATCCGGAAGGCGACCTTGCCGTGGGGATACTTGGCCGTCCTGGATCTCCCCCCGGCCTGCTCGATGTCCTTGCGGGCCTGGGCCTCGATCTCGGCCCGGAAGCGATAGTCGATCCATCTCAGGCGGTTGGTCGGGTCCACCAGCATGGCGTCGAGGTTGGCGTTCATCGCCGCCCGCCTGGCCTCGATCGCCCGGATCCGGAGCTGCTCGGTCATCATCAGGCCGAGGACCCAATCGACCCCCTCGGCCGTGCAGATGGTGAAGGGGGCCTCGTCCTGGTGGCCGAGGACCTCGCCGGTGTCGGCGTCGTAGCGGTAGCCTTCCGGGTCGATCTCGATCCGGCGGGCCTGCTCGTCAGGCGGCGTGTTCTTCGTTCCGTTCTCGATCGCGGTTTCGCTTGCGGCGGGCATAGTGGAATTTCCCCTTCTTGGGCGGGTGATACGACGGGACGGGCGGCTCGACGATGGCCAGGCCCAGCTCGATCGGCCGCAGGGCGTTGCGCTTGCCGTGGGCCCGCTTCTTCCGGGCGTTCCGGCGTCTCTTGCTCATGGCGACGGGCCTCCTCCCCGGTCAGTTGGCCAGGACGGCCTCTCGCGATCGGGACTTCGCCCCGGCCCTGGCCCGGACGACGCCCCGGCGGGCCTCCCGCTTGATCTCCCGGGCGAGCCCGGCCATCCCCTGGGCCCCGAGGACGGCCAGGTCGATCCGCAGCGACCGGCGGAACTCGATCGCCCGGTCGAGCGCCCGGAGGAACCGCCCGCGGGCCCGGATCGTCTCGGCGACCCGCCAGGGCGGGGCCTCGTTGTAGAGCCCCGCCCGGAGGGCCAGGGCGGACTCGGCCGCGTAGAGCCGACGCTGGGTCAGGTCGATCCGGTTGAGGGTGACCCGGCGGCGAAACTCCCGATCGTCGTGGGGGCTCATGCGGGCACCGCGCTTTCCTCGGCCGGTGCCCAGGGGCTGTCGACGGGCATCTTCAGGGACGAGGCGTTGAGGATGCGTTGCTGTTCCCGGATGACGACCCACTTGGTGGGCCGCGAGTCGGGATGCTCTCGGAGGAGGTAGACCCGGCCGTTGCAGGTGCACTCCTGGACCCCGTTGAACTCCAGCAGGGCGACGGCCTCGGCCTGGCATCGCCGGACCCGTTCGTGCTGTTCACTGCTCAGGCGGGACAGCTCGTCGCGGATCTGGGAGTGCTCTCGCTTCATCTCCTCCAGGCGGTCCGTCTGGACCTTGAGGGCCGCGATGATGTCGTAAGCGTCTCTAATCTCGGGCATCGGTCGGGCTCCATCGGCGCGGACCCTGGGCGCGGACGGCGAACGTCGCCGCCCCGGCGAGATGTCCGGGCGAAACGTGGTGGTGAAATTAGGAAACGAGGGGGAATATCCGGCCTGGGTCGGCTAAGCCATTAGTGCCGGACGGTCAGGATGCGGCGGTCAAGGCCGTCTGTTCGACCAGATCCGGCTTGTTGAACCGCTCACAGAGGAGGACGTGGAGCATCCCTTGGATGGTGTATCCATTCTCCCTGGCGAGCCTGGATAGCTCGCGATGCAACTCGGGGTGGACCACGACAGGGCGCGGCTTATTAGGGTCCCTCCGGGTCGTCTTTCGAAGCGAGTTCATCTGGTCTCCCTCTCGGCTCCTCCGCTGCGGAGGCGATTAGTCTCTACAGCTAGAATCTATCTGCAATACAGATAGAAATCAACTGTTTCGCGAAAATTACTCCAGATACCTTTGCCTGCGTGGTTGCAAGTTGGGCAAGTTTTATGATTTATGGAAAAATGCAATTCCCGCAAAAGTTGGATTTCCTGATCGGTCTTCGTGGGACTAATCAGTCTCAGCTTTCGCGTAAGACGGGGATCTCCCAGTCCGCGATCAGCGAGATGACCAAGGGGAAGCGCCGCGTCTACATGGACCAGGCCTTCGAGTTGGCCCGGGCGTTGGGCGTCTCGCTCGATTATCTGGCCGACGACGCGCAGGAGGAGCCGCCCGCAATCGCCTCGACGAATTACGACGTTGTGATCAAGCGGCTGGTGGAAGTTATGGGAGAGGACGAGGCGATCCGGCGTCTTGCCGGCGTGAGCGTAGACGACGGAGGGCCGGCCGAATCGGCTCAGGAGGAACCGCCGGCCAATCCGGGCCGACGTGGCAAGACTGCTTGATCCCCATGTGGAGGTCTGCCCGTGGCAAATCTGGTCAAGGTCGGCGCGATCACCATCAACTTAGACCTGGTGACTCAGGTCCAGGAGAGGAACGAGGACTCGACGCATATTCTGTTCGTGGGGGGGACATCGACGGCCCTGGCCGGCCCGGCCTCTGCGGCGTTTCGTCACTACCTGAGCAGCCTTGTTATTGATCTGGAGATCGTGCCCCAGCAGCCTTCCGGCGAAAAGATCGATTCCAACGTGGACGAAGGCGGGCCTGACGTCGATGACGAACGAATGTGGGATACCCGGATTTGACCAGACATTAGTCGATGGATTGCCCCTGAGATCGGGTTCCCTTGAGGGTCAGCAAAGCCGCCTCTTCTCGGGTGACCGATTTCGCGATGATGACCAGACACCCATCGCTATAAGCGGAGCAGTTCCGACAGAGCTGGCAGCGACCCCGCCTTCCGCTGTCCCCAGGGCGCCAATGCCTCATGACCGCCGTGATCGTCACCCCGAGCACCTTGAGCGTCACGACCCTGGTCAGCAGCGGCAGCGGTTGATTCGTCGAGTGGCCTGTGACGATCTCGACCCGGTCCCGCTTCGTGGAGTTCCAGAGCTTCAGCATCATCTGCCCTCTCTTCTCGACAATAAAACTGTAGACCCTCGGATCTTCCCTGGGGATTCGGCCGGGCAACGTCGACATGAGAGGGGATAGAAAGATCGGCCAATCGGACTGTATCTGTGTTCACTACGACGTGCAACCATGTTGCATCAAATCTTCTCGATGCTTAAGAAGACAAGCTGAACCCGTTTTAAGGGAAAACGATGCCGATCAGCTTTCCTTGCATCGGCTGACGTTCATGCAAACGCAAACCACGTACGACCCACAATCGGAAGCCTTAAAATTGCCATGAACGATCAAACTCCTAGTAAAACCAAAGCTGAAGATTTTGACATTTCCGAATTTGATGAGATGATCCCCTTGGCGATAAAGCTACAAGATCGATGTAATACTGCGGGTATAAAAATAGAATTTTTTACAGATAAAGAGTTCATGTCCGGTCCTTACGCTGTGGTAACGTTAGAATCAGGAAGAAAAGAAAGAAAGCTTTCTCTGTCTTCCGAGAGTGAGTTCACCAAATTCCTTGGCGCGAAGTTCGAGTCGATCACACCTCTAGCGGGATACGAGGCTTTACTCAATCGAGATACACAGACAATCGAGGCCGCGATAACGAACCTGGGATCTAACCAGAGGAACTTGGTATATACATTGGCGGAGGGAGGAGACTTCAAGTCGGAAGCAACTGGAGATCGCAATCCCAGAAGTATCGTGATTAACGAAGGCACATCTTACGAACGCAGATTTGTTCCGTTGGTATTAAAAGATGCATTGGAAAAATACTCAATTACATTTTCGTATCCATCGGATGAGCTGCAGCTGCTACGTATGCGACGCACGAACAGCATGGTGAGCATGTCAATCCAGGGAATATCGACTGAGAGGCATGACGAAGCACTGAAGTTGCTCGAAACAATCTCGAATTCTATATTCTTTCAGATTTCCGTTTTAAGAAATGCGAACATTTCATTAGTGAAAACTATCGAGAATCACAGTAGAATTCGACGAAAGCACCTTGAAGACCCCGCCAGACCCCTCACTTTTCCCCGATTCGAATACGAAAAGGAAGTAATGTCCCTGTACTGGTACGCCAGCAGTGCAAGCCATTTGCCATTGCTGCAATATCTTGCCTATTATCAAGCAATGGAGTATGTGCTTCCTGTTCATTCCAAGCGACGAGTTGTTCGGAGCCTAAGAAACTTACTAAAAAACCCTTCGTTCAACCTGGATCGAGACGCTGACCTGGGAAAGCTTATTGCCGTTGCTACTCCTTCGGATAATCGAGGTTTCGGTGACGAGCGAACGCAACTGCGTGCCACAATCGACAACTGTGTAAATTTGGATAATTTAAAGTGGTTTATCGAATCGGATAATGAACGCAAATCGTACTTTCAAAGTAGAGTAAAATCGCTAAACTTGGATGGGTTGCAAATCGGGACTTTGGACAAGGATATTAGGAATGACGTTTCTGATCGCATTTATAGTATTAGGTGTAAAATTGTTCATACAAAATCGGGTTATGAATCCGGAGTTGAATTGCTCTTGCCATTCTCCGAAGAGGCTGCTTCTTTGGGCCATGAAATTGAGTTGATTCGCTTCGTCTGCACCCAAGTTATTGTTGCAAGCAGTAAAAGTCTCAGGCTGCCTTAGTTTGTAACTATTGGATATTCTTTCTTGGTTGGAGTAATGGGCTAGTAAGATTCTCATTTGTTATTCGGTCCACCGCTGAGATATTCTAAGAGAGCGTTGAACATGAGCAATTCCGGCGGATGCCTGACTTACCTCGGGGTCATGTTCGCTATCTCGGCGCTAGCGATTTGGGGTGCCGGACACGGAGCGTTGGCGGTCGTGCTCGGCGTGATATCGGTACTGGTCATCGTCCTGGGCAAGCTGGGTTCGGCGGGCGAATCATCCAGATCCGGCCCATCGTCGGACGGGGCGATGCTGAACGGCCCGGGGAAGTACGCGGTCGACGTTGTGGGCGAGTCGAATTACCTGGCGAACTTCGAACGGATCTTCGGCAAGCGAGGCGAAGACGGCGTGGACGAGACCGTCGAGGCCGGCCTGGTCCTGGAGGACTCGAATCCGAAGGACAACCAGGCCGTGAAGGTCGAGATCCAGGGCAGGACCGTCGGCTATCTGGACCGGAAGACCGCCAGGAGCTATCGGGAGAGGCTGGCCGAGATGAACATAGGTAAGCCCGCCCTGAGATGCTCGGCCCGCGTCCGAGGGGGATGGGACCGGGGCGTTTCGGATAAGGGGGACTTCGGGGTAAAGCTGGATCTGCCAACCTGATTAGCTAACGAAATGGCATTGGAGTAACCATTGGTTACAGAGCTAGCTTCTCATCGGAAATCTTGTCATGCATTGATGACTGCTTTTCAAGCGGTATTGGCGTGCGGAAATCCTCGAATTCACTTGAGATTGATTACCGCAAATCCGGAGGAGAACCCGGAATGGCCAGGCGACGAAATTTTGCTCGACATGAAATCGACGACGACGAGATGCCCCAAACGGTAGCAAATTACCTTATCAAAATGCCAAAGGTTTTAATTGATGATTGTGTTCTGGTTGATTTCAGGCCAGGAATGAAAGTTGAAGTGAACTTTCGCGGCGAGGAGGATCACCGCGAGACTTTTCGATTCATGATCGATCGCTACGAGAAAGACCCGCGACACGCAAAATATGAGCTAATGACAAGAAGAAATGTAGTTTTGCTCAGGTTGGAATATCGAGCTTCGAGACACCAGAACCCTGATGGGGCCCTGGTGGATTGTCCGCACCTTCACACTTATCGTGAGGGATATTCCGATCGATGGGCAGAGCCTGTCTCAGATCGGTTCGGCGATCCACAGAAATTGCTAGCGTGCCTTCGCGGATTTTTGGGATACTGTAACCTGGTACAGTTCCCCAAGCTTCGAGAGGAAAGGGGGTTCTTCTCATGAAAATCGACGTGAAGGATCTTCTGAAAACCTACTTGGAGTGGTTGGGTACGCAAGCGAGCCAGGAGCAATTGGACGGCGGGTGGAGTTCAATCACACTTCCGTATCTCGATCGTCACAATGATTATCTGCAGGTCTTTATTCGAGAGGAGTTCGAAGGAGTACGAATCACGGATGATGGGCGGATCATTCGAGATTTGGCTAATATCGGCTGCGATCTGAAAGCCGTCGGTACCAAGCGCAGAAGGTTGGCATCAACGATTCTAAGAGGCATGGGACTAGACATCGACGCCATCGACACTGGCGAAATCACCACCAATGCTGTGAATGGAGATTTCGCGGGAAAATTGCACTCGGTTCTAATGTCGATGATGGCCATTGATGGGCTCGCTGTAGCCTCCCCTCCCAATATCGCTGCTATCTTCAAAGATGATGTCGTTGATTGGTTGAGAGCCCTTAACATCGATTTCCAGGATGGAGCAACTTATCGCGGACATTCTGGGAATAATCACAAATTCGACTTTTTGGTGCGATCGAAAACCGAAGGCCCCTCCAAGATTCTACAGGTTCTTAGTAAGCCAGACCGGATGCACGTACAAAGCTTTACATACGAAGTCATCGATACCTTGCAAGCTGTACAAGGTGTTCCTCCTGACTTCTTCGCTCTATACAGTGACAGTCAACCTCTGCCTCAGCATCTCAGGAATGCGCTCTACTCTCATAGGATCGAGCCAGTTCAATGGTCCGAGCGGGATGCCTTACGCCGAAGGATTGAGAGCAATTAATTCGTGCCCCTCTTGTTCGCCACCACCGCCTGCGATCGCCTCCGACCGAGGAGGGATCGCCGATGACGCCTCATGAGGAATTGGCCCTGGCCGAGCACGTGAAGGTCGAGCTGATCCGGCTCCTGGAGCTGGTCGAGCAGGCCGAGAAGAACGGCGGCCGGCCGGGTATGATGCCGTCGGAGCCCGTGCTCCGCCACGCCCGGCTGGCCGATGAGCGGCTCGACGCGCTGATCCGGGCGCTGTCCGGCGGGCGGCCCGATGGGGCCGAGGCGGGCTGAGTGGTGTGACGGGTGCTCAAGATCGGAATTAGCACGGGAGTCGCGAGATGCAAGGTAACGAGCAGGAAGGGAAGAAGGCCGAGCTGCTTTCCCGTATCGACCGGCTGAGGGAGCTGCTGAGCGAGGACGCCCCCGCGTCCGCCCTGACTGAGGCGTTCGATGAGGTCGGGCGTTCCCTGGACGGCTACACCCGGCCGGGCCGGGCCGACGGGGACATGCAGACTCCGGCGGGAGAGGGCGAGGCGCCGCCAGGGCTGTGACAGTCCGGCCGGCGAATCTCGCGATGACGATGATGCGAAAACGCCACTTCGCTATTACCGCCCGGGAACGTCCCCGCATCTCTCCCGACGACCTGCCCGACGGGCTCGGCGTGCTTTCCGACCCCGGGTCCCGCACGGCCATCGGGATCGCCCCGCCCGCCAGCATCGCTGCATCCATTGGGCTTGCCTCTCGCGATGACATCTTGTTCAATGGCCGCAATCGGGCGATTGCTTATTTTGTCCGATCCATGGGCGGCCCTCCCCCCCGGGCCGCATCCTTCCTTCTCTCCGGGAGGTGAGTCTTGCCGCGTCGATATGCCGTGTTGCTGCTGGTCGGGCTGGTGGGATGCTCGGGGGGCAAGTCCACCGAAGAGCTGATCGCCGAGGATGTCAAGGCTCGCGGGCTGATCAAGCCCCCGCCCCAGGCCACCCCCGCCCCGGCGGCCTCCGAGTTCAAGCCTTACGACTCTCCCGACGGCCGCTTCCGGGTCAACTTCCCCGGGGAGCCGAGATTCGTGGACCACGGGCCCTCCAAGCCCGAACACCGGACCGGGATGCAATCCTACATCGTGCTGCGCCAGCCGAGGCAATACTCGATCCTGCGGGCCGAGAACGAGGAGGCTCCCGAGCCGGCCGCCGAGCTCCAGCGGCTGAGCGATAACTACCTCCGGCGTTCGCTGGATGGGGAGATCACCAGCTCGGAGGACCTCTCCGTCGGGGGCAGGCCCGCCCGGGAGATCGTCGTGGCCGACATCGAGAAGACCAGGCGGGCCCGGTTCGTGGTCGACGGCAAGGACGTCTACCAGGTCACCGTCGACGTGCCCGAGGGGGAGGCCGGCGACGAGACCGACAAGGCTTTCGTCGCGTCGTTCGAGCTGCTGAAGAAGTGACCTCCCGGGCCGGGCGGCCCCGACCGGAGTCGCCCGGCCGTGCCGGCCCCGCACCCCGTTGCCCCTCGCGCGGTGATGCCGGCCGGCGCGTCGAGGGCCTTCGATCCGGGAGAGGCGACCGCAAGGGCTCGCGACCGGGCGAGCGGGTCGGCCGTGCCGGCCGGGCATGAGGAATGGGCCCGGCGGCGTCGAGGATGGCCCGCCGGGGTGAGCCCCCCGGAGCTACCGATTGGCGTGCTATTACTCCACCACCTCCTGCGATCGCCCCCGCATCGCCCCCGGCGACCTGCCCGGCGCGATCGGCGTGGTCTCCGACCCCGACGCCCGGATGGCCATCGGGATCGCCTACGAGGCCGGGCACGTCGGCGGCTGGCGGCACGACTTCGACCGGTGGCCGATCGCGTCGGAGTACCTCGGCAAGCCCGAGGCCGCCTGGCGGCTGGTGATCGGCAAGGAGGAGCTGGAGGGGCGGTTCGTGCTGCGATCGGGGGAGTTCGTCGAGCTGGCCGAGGACGCGATCTGACACTCCGGGACGCCCCCCATGCCCCTCCCCCGACTCACGACCCGCCGGCTGATGGCGATCGTCGCGGCCCTGGCCCTCGCCCTGGGCGCGGTCGCCTGGCTGGATCGGAGGTCCCGGCGCTTCGCCGAGCTGGACCGGTACCACCTGGAACGCTGGCTCGTCCACATGAACGACGCGAGCCAGGCCGGGCAGCTCCTGGCGGAATACCACTCCCGCCAGGCCCGGCGGCATCGCCGGGTCGCCGAGAGTCCCTGGCTGCCCCTGGAATCCGAACGGCCCTGACCGGGTCCGCCGATCCGCCCGGGGATGTCGGCCACCTGCATTGCTACTTCGAAGAGGATCGGCCCGTCGTCCGGAGTTCGGGCCTCGCCCCGCCTCGGGCGATGACGGCGACCGGGTCTCCTGCCCCCACCAGGTAGATGCCGATCTCTCGGGGACGGGAGGGATTCCCCGAAGGGTTCAGCCTCTGCTCGACGGGGGCGGGCGCATACTGCGGCATGCGGTTGCGGCGCATCGGGTCATACTCCACTGATCTCGATCTTCGAGAGGTACCACGCGGCGTCGCGTGGCTCGGCGTTTGGTCCGCCTTGCATTCATCATATGACGCAGAACCCGATCTTGCCAACTTTTGAACTTAAATAAACCGCAGCTCCTCCGCCTCGCGGAATCGCCGGGGGCGGCTGGCGTCCCGGCCTCACGCCCCCCGGGGGCACGCGATGCATTCCCGGAGCGTGACTCGGCCCGGGATGGCCCCCCTTCCCGCCCGGCACTCGGAGAGTTCCCGGCCTGCGCATCCGCAATCGTCCTGCATCGAGAGGGGCAAGACCCCGCCCCGGTCCGGGCAGGCGGCGACCCGGGCCAGCTTCGCGGCCGGGTTGCTCCCGACATCCCGGATCAGCTCGCCCCACTCGCGGCCGAATCGGGCGGGGTCGAGATGGATCCTGGCCCATTCCTTCGACCCCGGCATCGGGCCGGACTCGAACGCGAGCATCACGGCCTCGGCGATTTCCCGGCCGGAGGCCTCCGGAGGGATGACCCTCGCCAGTCCCGGGTGCATCGCGGCCAGCCCCACCGGCCTGGCGACGACGGGCAGGCCCGCCGCGAGGGCCTCGCCGATCGAATAGCCGAACGTCTCGAATCGGGAGGGGACGATCAGCACGTCCAGTGCCCCCATCACCGACCCGGCGTCGAGGTCGACCGGGACGACGCGGAGCCGGTCCACCCCCGCCAGTGAAGGGGCCAGGGGCCCCTCGCCGATCGCCACGCCGTGCCATCCCTCGGGCAGGTGCGGCATCATCCGGGCCATCGCGTCGGGGGCCTTCTCGCGGGCGAACCGCCCGAGGAAGCCCACCAGACGGGCGTCCTCGGGGACACCCCAGGACTCCCTCATCTCGCGTCGGCCCCTCGTCGGCCGGATCCGGTCGGGGTCGATCGCATTCCCGATGACCCGGGCCCGCTCGCGGGCGAAGTCGGGCAGCCCTTCCAGGGCGATCGGGGAGACCCCGACGAACTGATCGACCTGCGCGAGCATCGCGGCCGTCGAGGGCCTCCAGCCCGGGCTCGCGGGCAGGTGGAGGATCTGGATGACCCTGGGCCGGGGCGAGACCCCTCCGAGGAATCCTCCCACGTCGAACACCGCCCACGAGATCAGCAGGTCCACCGCCCCGGCGAGCGTCAGGGCGGCGTCCCGGCCGTACCCGATCGGCATCCGCTCGCCGAGGGCCCGGGCCATTTCGGGCGAGCGGGGGCCGGCGTCGTCCATCACGACCAGCCCGGCCCAATGGACCTCCCGGGCCGGGACGTGGCGGGCGAGTTCCAGCATGTGGACTTCCGCCCCCCCCGCCCCGATCCCCGGCGCGAGCAACCCGACGCGGGTCCGCCCCCCGCCCGGGTCGTCCCGAGGGCGGAATCCCCCGGCGAGGTTGGCCATGATCGCGGCCTGTTCCCGGTGCGGCGTCCGGGACCATGCCAGGAGCCTCTCGCGAAATGCGGCCATGCCATCGGTCATCGGTTCAGTTCCCCGCGATCAGGTCCCAGATCGACGCGAGCCGGTCGGCGATGGCCTGGGAGGTCGAGGTCTCGGTGATCGACAGGTCGGCGAGCACGGCCTGGGCCATCCTCACTTGCGCCCCGATGTCGGAGGATTGGGCGAGCCACACGCTCGCCTTGCTGACCCGGTTGGCGTTCCCCGTCGTGGTCGGGTCCTCGGCCAGGACGGCGAAGGCGACCATGATGGCGATGTGCGTTACCCGCTGGTAGAAGGCGGGCAGGTACGTGAGGGCGGCGGCGGTGGCCTCGGCCCCGTTGCCGATCGTGATGAGTCCGGACGTGACGGCGGCGGGCATGATGTTTCCTTTCGTTTGGAGAGCTGTCAGCTCGTGATATCGACGTTGCAAGACAGGTCGGAGCCGGGGAATGGCTGGCCGTTCGTGATTTCGAACGGCGAGCAGGTGTTCCCGGGGAGGCCCATAATCCAGGTGTAGAGCACCCCGTCCCGGTAGGGGCTGCCGAAGGGGGAAGTCTCGTAAACCCTCGTGATGCTGATCTGGTTGT
Source organism: Tundrisphaera lichenicola (assembly GCF_051175385.1). Classification (GTDB taxonomy): domain Bacteria; phylum Planctomycetota; class Planctomycetia; order Isosphaerales; family Isosphaeraceae; genus Tundrisphaera; species Tundrisphaera lichenicola. The sequence goes on from NZ_CP195106.1 coordinate 3,820,023, forward strand.
ACTGGCAGGTCAGGAAGTAGCGGAACATCGCCCCGCCGGAGACCGGATCGGGGAACGACTCGACCGAGAGGAACGAGTTCGTCCCCAGGTTCAGGGCGGCGTACCCGGCCGGCGTCGGCCCGTACTGGATCGTGCAGGACTGGAACATCCGGTAGTTGCACGCCTCGTCGAAGGAGGTCATCGTGAGCGTGGCCGGGATGGTCGTGCAGCTGCAATTGGGGATGGTCCCGAAATCGGAGTACCCGCGAGTCACGCCCGACAGCTCGGCCACCCATCGGTACGGGACGTGGCGGACAACCAGGTTGTCCCCGACCTGGGGGACCCCCGGGCCGAGGAGATAGACCGGGATCGAGGCGGGCGAGGCGACCGAGATGGTCGCCGAGGCCCCCGCCGCCTCGTCGCCGATCACGTCCATCGGCCGGACCAGGATGAACTTGCCGACCTCGGGGCTGACGCTGATATTCTGGCCGACGAACGCGGGGGAGCCGCCCGGGGCCGACGAGGGGGTCGTCGGCTTCGAGGCCTCGCGTCGGAGCCGGAGCCGCCAGAGGTCGTCGAGGTTCACGGCGTGGGGGTCTCCGGTGCCGGAGGAGGCCCGGAGATCAAGGTGGGCGGGCCGGTCGTTTCTTCCCTGGGCTGTGCGTGCTTGGCGGCCAGGGATCGGAACAAGGCCCGCTTCCGGGCGGCGGCGGCCGACTCGATGTACTTGCCGGCGGGGATCGCCCGCCCGGTCGCCACGAGTTGCTCCAGGACGTGGGCCCGCAGGGGGGTCGGGACGCTCGACGGGTCGATCCCGTTGGCGATCAGGGCCGAGGCCGCCCAGGTCGTGTAGGTCCGGCGGGACTGCTCGGGGCCGAAGAGGGCCTCCATCACGGCCGGGACCAGGACTTCGGCCTCGGCGCCCGCCAGGAGCCCGACCAGCTCGGAGGGGGCCAGCTCGTAATTGGCGAGCAGGAGCGAGAAGGCCGCCTCGTTGACGTCGCCCATCTCGACCTGCTCGGTGAGCCGGGCCGAGTCGTCGATCCGGTCGCGGATCGCGTCGAGGTGGTTCAGCAGGCCCCCGTCGGCCAGGAGCCAGGCCCGGCCGTCGGAGAGCGTGACGGGGGTGCCGTCGCAGCCCTCGCGGGCGCAGTCCTCGGGCTTCGGCCGGTCGTCTTGCGGTTTAGCCGTCATAGCGGAATACCCACCTGTAGCTGACGAAGGTGCAGAGCACGTCGGTCCCGATCGGCGGGACGGCCGATCCCAGGTTGATCGCGAAGAAGTGGAAGCCGGCGTCGTCCAGGACGCCGGGGGAGCCCTCGGACTCGTCGCCGGTGAGGTCCTGGGCCTGGAGCTTGAAGACGGCCCCGGGGTCGGTCCCGACCGGGGAGAGGACCTGGCCGACGAGGCAAGGGGCCCCGCCGCCGGCATCGCCCCGCGGGGAGGAGGCCTCGCGCTCGGCGCGGGCCTGGCGTTCCCGGAGCCGCCGGGCGTCGTCGTATTCAGAGTCCATCGCGGCGCCTCCGGAGCTTCCGGGAGTAGCGTCGGCGGTCGGTCCCCGCGTCCGAGGTCTCGATCGTGGTCGACTGCGAGTCGCCCGAGAACTCGAACCGGCGGGCCACGACGACCGGATAGATGGGGTCGCCGGTCCCCGCGTCGGTCCGGAAGCCCAGGCCTCGCCCCTCGATCGACGCGATCCGGTCGCCGATCTTGTAATACCGGGTCAGGCGGGGGATGACGACCGGCCCCTCCAGGACCCCGGCCTCGGTCGCCGTCCGGATCGCCAGGGCCTCGGCGTCGGCCCGGGGCTTGTCGTCGCGGGCCACAATCGGGTCGGTGCCCGAGATGATCCCTCCGGAGCCGTCAGGGCCCGAGGGCCTGTTGAAATCGCTCGGCGAGTGGACGGTCTCGTTGCGATACCGATCGCTCGCGTCCACGAGCCGCTCGATGATTTGGGGTAGCGGACTGTCGTCCGTCCGCTCGGCCAGGCCTTCGACGCACTTATCCCCCTCGATCACGCAGGTGAGCCTGATGTGAAACCTCGTCGCGCCGGCCTTCGACTGGCGTTCGACCCCGTTGACGACCCCGGAGGGGAATGGCGTGTCAGATGATTTCTTCGGGCCGATCTCCCATTTGTTAGGATTCGTATCGGTCAGCTCGATCCCGAGGCGGTCCGGCAATAGTCTCCAGGTCGTCGTCGTCACCGGCTGCCAGGTCCCCGTCCCGTCCCACACGCCAGGCTTCGCGCCGGCATAGTCGGTCGAGATCGCCAGGCGGGCCCGGTAGGGCTTCCCTTTCTCGTCGCGAGTGATCAGCTCGCCGATCCCCGGCCGCCGCCGACGGACGTACTGGGGCTTCGATTCGACCGGCGCCCCGAGGATGGCGTCCAGGCTCGGGGGCGTGTCGACCGTGGTCGAGGTCGCGAAATCCCAGTGCCCTTCGCCGGTCTCGTCGAAGACATAGAGCCTGTATTTGTCCCGATTGCCGGAATCGAAGCCGTCATCCGACGACTCGAACTCCTTGATCGCGCCCGTACTAGCGGAGTCGGCAGGGGCCGGAGCAAACCCCGGTGCCAGGACGAAGCCGGCCTCGTGGCGATCGAGGCCCCCTTTGACGATCCACTGGTTGGCGACCTCGGAGACGTCCCGGTGCAGGCTGCTCGCGTTGAAGTTGAACAGGGTCGGGTCGAAGGGCGTCCCGCGCGAGCCCAGGTAGAGGTGCTTGACGTCGCCCCCTTGCTGCTTGAAGAGGACCAGGTCGGTCCGGGGCTTGCCGTCCTCGGTGGCCAGCTCGAACTTCATCCCGAAGCCGACCTCGCGGATCAGCGAGTAGACGGTCCCGGGCAGGTCCTTGCCGGTGACGGGCAGGTCGGGCACCACGATCGGGTCGCCGTCGGGGTCCACGAGCAGGGCGTCGAGGGTCGCGCCGTCGGGGTTGATCACGTAAGTTTCGTCGGGGTTCTCCAGGAAGAGGAGGTAGCGGATCGCCTTGGGCAGCGTCCAGAAGCTGGGCAGCACCTCATCGCGGAGGACAAGCGGGTCGAAGAACGTCGGATAGCGGCTGTCGATCGACCCGGATATCGTACCGGCCATCTCTGCATCCTCCACGATGCAGTTCGGCAGGCCATCGGGGTTGAAGTGGGCCACCAGGTCGGTCTCGACGTCATTGACGGTGACAGGGTCGATCGAGTCCCGGAAGGAGGCGCCGCCGATCGGGGCGTCCCAGAGCCTCCAGGCGATCCCGATGGCCGAGATCGTGGCCTCCTCGACCTCGGGCTCCAGGCCCAGGCCGAAGTCGACGGCGATCCCGTCGAAGAGATCCTCGGTCGAGCCGTCGGGCAAGGTCGCCCGGACCACCAGGCGGTCCCCCGCGTTGACCGCCAGGGCCCCGGCGAATCCGGTCCCGAGGGCCTCCTCGATCGAGGCCGGGGCCCCTTCCAGGCCCGAGGCCAGGTTGTAGCGGAACCCGGCCCGGCCGGGGTCGGTCCCCTCGCGTTCCTCGATCCAGAGGCACTGGACGTTGGGGAGGGGTTCGAAGGTGGAATCGCCGTCGAAGCGGGAGACGGCCACCGGGATGGCCGGACGGACGGCCGGGATCTTGCCGTCCCCGTCGGGGGCCGGGAGCCAGGGGTCGTCGAGAAGGGGCATCGTCGCCTCGTCGGGTTCGGGTCAGGTGATGTGCAGGAACTCGGCGACGTATCGCTGGGCCAGGCCGTTATTCGCCGTGTTGTAGATCCGGCCGACCGGCTGGAACCTCGTCAGGATGACCCCGGTCCAGGCGGTGTCCAGGGTGTCGACCAGCGTGTAGGCCCCGCCGTCGACCTGGAGGGCCCGGAAGGTCTGCACGGCCGAGGCCAGGCCCGCCGCCGAGGAGGCGACGATGGCCCCCTCGACGAACGTCGCCCCGCCCCGAGACCCGTGGTCGATCACCTCCAGGCCGTTCGCCCCGGGGTAGGTGTTGACCTGGCGGGCCTTGGGGTTGGCCGAGACGGGCATCGAGAAGATCAGCCCGAGGCTGATCGCGTTGTAGCTGGCCATGCGCGGCTCCCCGGACTCGGCCCCGGGCTCGGGGGCTCATCAGGACTGGGTGATGGTCAGGGGGCTGGTCGCCCCGTCGGGCGCGATGCACATGAAGCTGGTCGAGCCCCCGGCGAACTTGTTGCTCTGGCCGGCGGCCTGGACCGAGCCGAAGACGGCGTTGGTCCAGGCGAAGGTCAGGCAGCCCGCCCCGTCGCGGTTGACCGCGTCGTAGAGCTTCGCCTGGACCGTGCAATAGGTCCCCTTGGGGATCCCCGCCAGGGCGGCGACGTCGCCCCCCATGATCTTCCCCCCTCGCATCGAGCTTGCTACCACCATCAGGGTCGCGTACTTGTTCCCGTCGGCCTGCCAGGGGGCCAGCTCGTCGTCGATCATGACCTCCATCTCGGTCACTTCGGACAGCGTGAGCACGGTGGGGGTCCCCGACCCGTAGGTGACCGTGATCTCCTTGAAATCCATGAACACGTTCGACTTGGCCATCGTCGATGCCTCTTTCTAGACGGTTGAGAAACGCTCGTCGAGGATCGCCCGCGCCTTCGCGAGCGAGTCGCTGGTAAAGCCCCAGAACCGGCGGGGGGGCTGCCCGGTCCGCTTCACGCCCTCCTGGAACCACTCGGCCTCCTGGCGGGCTTGCTCGGACACGCCATAGGTCACCGTCGCCGAGTCGGCGGCGACCTCGATCTCCCCCGCCACCTCGCGGGGGTTGGCCATGACGCCGTGGAGCAGGGCCATGGGGTTCCCGGGGTATTCGAAGGATTTCCACTCCTCGTAGGGGCCCGAGAGCGGGGGCCAGGGGTTGCCGTCGGGGTCCTGCTCGGCGGCGAGGCACTCCTGGCAGCCGTCGGTGGCGGCCTTGCAGAGGTCCGCGCCGAGGTTGCCCTCGGCCAGGTCGAAGAGCCGCTTGTGGCGGCCGAGGATCGCCTTGATCTTGTCGAACTGGACGCTCATCGACGTGCCGGGTTGAAGCCCGCCCCCCCCTGATTGGCCCCGCCCTGGTTCTTCGGCTGCCCCATCGCGTTGAGGGCGTTGCCGAGGTTGCCCAGGGCCTGGGCGGCCTGCTTGGCGGCCTGGGCGGCGTTCTTGGGAGCCCCGCCGAACGGGTCGCCGCCGGCCGCCTCGACGGCCTGAGAGGCCCGGGAGAAGTTCTCGGTGATGGCCTTCTCGTCGTTGCCCCCCAGGAGCAATCGCGGGCCGAAGTCGAGGCCGGGGAACTTCCCGAGGACGTCCACGCCGACCTTCTGCCCCCCCTGGACGAGGGAGTTGATCGCCTCCTGGTCGACGCGGAGATCCTCGCCGGAGATCCCGCCCCCGGTCGTGGCCGAGACCGCATAGTCGGCCAGCTTGCCGAACACGCCGGGCTTGAGCGTGTCCCGCTGGATCATCCGGGCGCGGGCGTGGGCCCTGGCCGTCCGGAGCTTCTCGCCGGCCAGGCCCGCCTCGATGGTGGCCGCGAATTCCGCGTTCTCGGCGCCCACCTGCTGGGCGGGGATCGTGGCCAGGTAGTCGGCGTTGAGCTTCCCGGCGTTCGCCCGGGCGGCGGCCATCCTCGGGTCCTTGCGGGCCTCGTCGACGACCTTGTTCATGTCGGCCTGCTTGATGACGGAGTCGCGCTCGGTGGAGTTGGCGAACCCGGCCTTGGCCAGGACCTGGTCGGCGTCGGGCCCGCTGATCGAGGGGGTGATCTTGCGGAGGGCCGACTCGTAATCGTCCTCGGGGGTGACGCCGTGCTTCCGGAGGAACGCCTCCTCGTCCTTGCCGTTGAACTTGCGGAGGAGCCGGTTGGCCTGGCGGATCTGGGTGGCGGCGGCGGCCGGGCTCTTGGCCTTGAACGTGGTCGCCCCGAACCGGGCGGCCAGGCTGGCATAGTCGGAGAACCGCCCCCCCTCCTCGGAGTCGAGCATGTCGGCCGAGAGCCCGATCAGGGGGGGCATCATCGCCCGGGGCGACCCGAGCCCGTAGACGTTGAGCTGCTCGGCGGCCTCGGCCATCATCCCGAGCCCGGCCTTCGCGCTGGGGACCTTGCCGTAATTCGGCAGGAGCCCGGCCATCCGGCCGGCGGACATGGGGTCGATGTCGTACCGCTTGCCGAAGAGGGCCGCCTGCTTCTCCAGCTCGTCGGCGGTCGCGTCGGTGATGTTGCCCCGGGCCTTGCCGGGGGCGACCGCCCCGCCGAACTCCAGGCGGAAGCTCATCGCCTCGTCGGCATTCAGGCCGGTCTGCTTCTGGAACTGGAGCTGCTCGCGGATCAGGGCGTCGTCGGCCGACTTCTTGTCCTGGAGCACGGCCAGGGCCTGGAGGTCCTGGCGGAACTCGCCGGTCAGCTTGGTCGCCTCCCCGAAGAAGGATCGACGATCGCCCGAGGAGTCGCCGATGGCGCCTCCGACCTTGCGTGCCAGCCGATAGGCGGCATAGGCGGCCACCGGCCGGGCCAATCCGGCACCCCTCCCGAGCAGGCCCCCGCCCGTGCCTCCCCCGCCCGCTCCCCCCTTGCCGCCGCCGCCCGCCCCGACGGCTGCCGTCGCCGGAGTCGCGGCCGTCGCCGCCGAGGTCACGGCCTTGAGTTGTTCCTCCAGCTCCTTCAGCCTCTTGGTCAGGTCCGCGACCGAGCGGTTCCCCTTGCCGACCCCCGCGAGGGCCTTCTCGGCCTTGGTCGCGTCGGTCACCTTGCGCTGCAGCTCCCGGTCGAGCTTCACCAGGCCCGACATCATCTTGGTCAGGCCGGAGGTGTCCGACCCCAGCGACTTGAGCTTGGCCTTGGACTTGTCGATCTGGACATCGAGCGCCCTCAGCTTGGCGAGGATCCGGTCGACGTCCCGCTCGATCTTCGCGGGGGGCGCGGAGTAATTGATCTTGTATTCGGTGTCGGCCATCTGGCTCAGCCTTTCTTGGTCCGGGCGCTGTATTCGAGGGCGGCCCGGAAGACGAGCTGCGAGTCCCGGGATCGGGCGGGCTCCTTCCCCTCGCTCTGATTGACCTGGAATAGCGGGATCGAGACGCCGGCCTGGAACTGGTAAGGGCCGACCTTGAGGGCGGCGTGGATCCGCTCGCGGTAGTCGTTGGCCGACTCCTGGGTGGCCGCGTACGTCTTCACGATGACCCGCTGGTCGAGCCAGATGCTCGTGCTGCTGACCCGGAGCGAGGTCCCGGCGGTCACCTGGTAGACGACGTAGGGGAGGCTGGCCCGGTCGCCGGCCTGCGACTCGTAGAATCGCGAGACGCCGGCCAGGTCCGCGGCCCCGGCCAGCCGATCGTGGATCGCGTCGGCCAGGCTGAGCGGGAGCGTGACGCCCCCCGAGCCCGCCGAGAAGGGCGGGAACGGGAGGAGTCCGAAGGGCCTGAGCCGGCGGATTGCTGGCATCACGCGGCCCCCTGGGTCTGCGTGGTCCCGTCGTCGGTGAGGGGCTGGGTCGTGAGCGGCGTGGTCCCGTCGTCGGCGTAGCCGGTGAGGACGCCCGCCTCGGCGACGAACTTGGTGTACCACCGACGCCAGATCGCCACCATCATCTGCTGGAACGTGGGATCCTCGCCCGCCGCGGCCGGGGTGGTGTCGAGCTGGCCCATCCCGTTGGCGGCGAGCTCGACCGCGAAGTTGAAGCCCGAGAGCGTCCGCGTGGCGACGGTCGCGGGATCCCAGACCGACGAGGCGACCCGGAGGAGTTCGGCCGATCCGGCGGGGTACGGCTGCCCCCAGGCGTAGCGGCTGGTGTCGTCGGGGGTGATGTCCCAGGTGTAGCCGACTTCGAGCTGGGCCACCATGTCGGCCCCGGTCCCGGAGATCGAGGCGACCGGCCGGGTCTGGTTGATCCCCTTCCCGTCGACGATCTCCAGGTACAGGTTGACCGGGCCCGATGCGAGCCCCGCGGCCCTGGCGTCGTTGGGGTCGAGGTTGATGTTCCCGGACCCCGACCCGGCGCGGGCCACGCCGTCGCCCTTGGTGTCGGCCGCGAAGACGCGGCTGGCGATCGCCCCGTCGGCGAAGGATTGATTCGTGATCGCGTTCGTCGCCAGCGAGGTCACGTACCCGCCGACATTCCCCGAGAGGTTGCCGGTGATGTTGCCGGTCAAATTGAAGGACTGGTTCGGGGCCAGGCTATACCCCGACTTGTCCGTCACGGTCCCCGCCGTCACGGCCCCGGCCGCGAGGCTGATCTGGCCCGCCCCGGTGCCGACGGTCGGGAGCCCCCCGGCCCCGGCCGGGGCGTTGACGGGCAGGGCCGTGAGGAGCCGGCCCGAGTCCTTGGCCAGGAAGAACGACGGGGAGGCGTTGAGCCCGGTGAAGACCGACCCGGCCTTCGAGATGGCGAGGGTGATCCAGGGCTCGCCCTTGGCCTCGGCGTCGAACGCCACGGAGACATTGGCCCCGGACTGGTGGATCACCGCGCCATGCGAGGCGACGTCGGCCCCGTCCAGGTCCTTGACCGACGCGATGGCGACGGTGGCCCCGACGACGACGTTCCCGGAGTCGTCCGTCACGGTCATCAATGGATAGATAACAACGGCCATGATTCATCGACCCCTTGCGGTTCGGACATTGCGGCGGGTAAAGAGCGGGGCGTTCATCCCCGCCGTGAAGCTGGTCGAGCCGTCCCCCCCGGCGAAACCGCCCCCGGTGTGGCTCGCGGTGATCAGGTGGGTGCCGTCCACCAGGGCGATCGCCGTGGCGGTCCCGGTCGTCGAGCCGACGGGGATCGTGATCGGCCCGGAGATCGACGAGCCGTGATCGTCGGCCAGGTTGATCACGAGGTCGGACGCGAGCCCCGGGGCGTCGAGGGTGGCCGTGATGGTCACGGTGTCCCCGACCCCGACGGCCCCGATCGAGGCCGAGAGGGCGTATCCGGTGGCCTGGGTGGCGACGAAGCTGGTGCTGCCGTCGCCGCCGGCGAAGCCTCCCCCGGTGTGGGACGCGGTGATCGAGTGCGTGCCCGCGACGTTGGGCGTGATCGTGGTCGTCCCGGTCGTCGATCCCGGGTTGATGGTGATCGAGCCCAGGATGGTCGAGGTCAGCGAGTCCACCAGGTTGATGACGAGCGCGGACGTGAGGCTCGTGCCGCCGGTGAGGGTGGCCGTCACGGTGATCGGCGTGTTGACCGTCGTCGATGGCGACGAGACCGAGAGCGTGTATCCGGTGGCGTTGGTCGAGGCCGTGACGGTCACGGTGGCCGTCGAGGTCTCCGAGGAGACGACGCCGCTGGTGAACTTGATGCTCGCGGTCCCGGCCGAGACGCCGGTGACGACGCCGGTCGAGGGGTCCACGGTGGCGACCGAGGGGTTGAGCGACGACCACGTGCCGGCCGGATAATTGACCGTGCCGAGGGCCACGGTCGTCCCGGCCGAGATCGTGGGCGCGGGCGGCGTGATCGAGCCGTTCACCCCGTTGAGGGTGGTGAGCCTCACCTCGTCGAGATAGATCGAGGAGTTCGGGGAGCCCGACTCCGAGACGATATCCCACCCCCAATAGCCCGCCCCCGTCACGGGGTCGCCGCCGAATGCCGTGCCGTCGGTGCACGCGAAGCAGGCGACCACCGTGCTCTGCCAGCCGTCCTTGGACGACTTGAGCCACTTCCCGGCGTTGGTCCCGGTGAGGCATTTGATCTCGATCGAGTGCGAGACGCCGTTCGGCTGATAGGTGACCTGATAGGTCTCTCCCGGGGTGAGCGGGTTGCCCGTCAAGGTCCCCGACCCGATCGACGCGGCCCCGGGCGAGCCGGGCCGTCGCTGGGTGGTGATGGCGGTCTGGGTGACCCCGAGCGGGATCTGCATGAACACCGAGGCGTTCGGGCTCGTGAACAGGGTGGCCGGGTCCGCGACCGAGCATCGGGTGATGAGTCGGAGATAGGTCCCGGCCGCGATCGGGGCGAGCACCTTGACGTTGGCCGAGAGCCGGAAGTTGCCGGCCAGGCCGTCGGGGGTCGTCGCGACGGCCCGGTGCACCGTCCCGGCGTTATTGAGGAGCGAGTTGGACCCGCCCCCCGAGACGGCGGCCGAGACGTCGATCGTGGGCGTGCCGGTGGTGTTGAACCCGGGCGGGAACGAGGTCGAGGCCTGGAAATTGACGTAGGCGAATGCGGGCATGGGTCACTCTCTGGCCTGGGCCGGCTGTGGTCAGCGGATCGCCCGGAGCTTCCGGAACGCCCGGAGATGGCGGATCGAGCGGCGATAGGTCGCGACCGGGACGGGATCGACGGGGGGCTGGTAGCCGGCGACGGCGCGATTGAACGACAGTCGGCGCGTGCTCATCGGGGACTCGCCGGTGATCCGGTCGATGCCCCAGTAGTAATTGCCGGCCCATCCCGTATCCCGGTAGACGCAGTTGACCGACCCGTCCGGGAAGAGGTCGTGCATCCGGTCGTAGACTTCCCCCATCCGGGGATCGTTATATGCCGCCGTGAGGAAGTTCACGAGGTTGGGATACGTGGCCAGGGAGACCGCCGCCGAGTTCGGGTCGGACCCGTATTCGTAAGTGACATAAGGGACGTGGCGGGAGGCGGCGAAGCCCATGTACTGGCCCAGGAGCGGGCCATAGTCGGCGAAGTTCTGATCGACGCACGCGAAGAAGCTGTCGAGCGTGCCCGAGGGATTCGCGGCGTAGCCCTGCGAGAGCGTCCGGTAATTGAGCTTCACGAACGGGGCGGTCTCGGGCTGGAAGTAGTAGCCGGCCCCGATCGCGTCGGGCGTGAAGGTCTGGCCGTCGTACAGGTTGGGGAGTTCGTAGTGCTGCAGGTCGATCGCCCCCAGCGCCGGGTACCCGCCCTGACTGACCCAGACCGCGATGATCTGGCGGTCGTCGCCGGCGAACTTCTCCTTGAACTTCCGCCCGGAGTAGGATTTCCGGTGCGCGTAATATTCGGTGTCGCCGATGTTGAAGCCGGGGTGTGCGGCCTTCCAGGCGTTGATGATCGCCCCTTCCCGGGCGTGCTGCGCGATGTGCTGCTGCCACTGGCCGAAGTTGAAATTCCAGCATTCGTTGCTGTATTCGTGATAGATCGGCACGTCCGGATTCAACGGCCCGAAGGTGTATCCGTTGATGGAACAACCGTTCTGGCAGGCATCCCGGAATCCCTGCTGATAGTTGTTCGGCCCGGTCCGGGTCATGTAGACCCCTTCGTGGACCCAGGGGGCGACGTTGATCCCGCCGTACTGCTTGATCTCGTTGATGATGCCGACGATGTACTCCTCGGGCATGCGCTTGACCCGGGCCAGCGAGAACCCGGGCTTGGCCCGATAGGGGTCGGTCCAGTCCCCGATCCGGGAATAGGGATCGGAGGTCTCCCCGCCCCCCTGGACCCATTGGGCGTTCGTGCCCGTCGCGTCCATGAATCGCAGCACCCCGACCTGGCCGCCCTCGGGCGGCTTGAGCGTGTCGATCCAGGCCTGATTGAGCAATCGTCCCGGGCCGTGCCCGGGGAGCATGAACTTGAATCGGAGCGGGTTGCCCTGGGTGCTCGCGGTGATCGAGAGGCTGATCTGGGGGTTGAGCTTGCGGGCGACGGCCTGGCGGATCGTCACCGGCGCGCCCGACCCGTTGAAGACGACCGTGAGGAAGCCGTTGTTGTCGCACCCCACGAAGTTCCCGCTGAGCCGGATGGACCCGGCCCCGGTCGGGTAGAACGTGTAATCGCCGGCCGGGATGGTCCCGTTGAGCGCGACGGGGATCGTCGTCGGGCCGGTCGCCGGGTTGACGAAGTTGGGCCAGCCGAGCGAGTCATAGCCCGGGTTGGGGTTGGACCCGAACCCGTTGAAGAGGCCGGCCTGCATCATCAGGTCGGCGAAGAGGATCGCCGAGCTGTCGTATGCCAACCATGTGGCGTTGACGTTCTGGCCGAATAGCTTGGGCATCGTCTACCTCGCTGCGTCGCGCGGCCGATCGTTCATCCCGCCGGCGTGACGGGCCGGGGGTTCTCCTGGCACTCGGCCACCCACACGAGGCCGAGGTCGTCCTCGTCGCGGCACGAGTCCACGAGCAGGGTCCGGACGGTCCCGGCCCGGTCGGTGAAGAGGAGTTGGTGCTCGAGCCCGAGCGAGATGGGATCCGGGAAGAGCACGCGGACCTTCTTGCGGACGATCTCGGTGGAGAACATGGGCACCCGGGCCCCGCCCTTGTCGGCGACGAGGCAGGGCACGGCCTGGGCGATCGTGGTGCCGGTGGGGTCGAGGCTGCCGGTCGCGTCCTGGGCCTCGGTGTCCCGGAGCTGGACGTCCACGACGTGGGGGAACCGGGCTCGGCTCGGTCGTCTCATCGGGCGTGGTCCCTGTAGAAGGCGAGCGTCTCGCGGGCCGATCGGGGGAGCCCGTCGAAGGCGTCTCGATAGGTGATCGCCCAGGTGTCGATCCGCTCCATCAGCACGGTCGAGCTCGACCCGAAGCGTTCGAGGATCGCCTTGGCCACCTCGGCGACGGCCTGCCGCAAGTCGTCGGGGATCGGCTCATATCCGGCGTCGTACACGACGCGGATCGGGGACCGGCGGATCTGGTCGTCGCCCTGTTCGAGCGAGGCCATCGACCCCCATCGCTGGGAGTTGAAGGGGTCGGCCTGATCGGATGGCTCGACGGCCAGGATGCCGGCCCGGTCGTCGATCCGGCGGAAGCCCAGGTCCTCGGCCCACACCTCGAAGCGGGCGTCGGTCGCTCGGGCCGGGAGCATCCCCTGCCCTCCGCCGAGTTCGTCCACGCCCCAGAGTCCGAAGTCGTCCTCCACGGTCGCGGACCATCCGTTGCCCAGGGCGTTCACGGCCTGGGCCAGCGCCGCCAGGGTGGGCCCGGCCAGGTCGGCGAAGGTGATCAGGTCGGTGACTTTCACGCCGGACGCCACGCGGTCGAGCCGGAGTCCGGTGGTGGCGAAGCCGGCCTCCTCGGACCCGGACCGGACGAGCATGGCCCCGGCCCGCTGGACGGCGGGGCCGTCGTTGCGGATCGAGAGGGCGACGGTCGGGCTCCCGGAGACGCGGAGGATCTCGTTGATCGGGTACTCGCGGAGCAGGATCGGCCCGCGGTTCTCGGGGGCGATCACCTCGTCGATCGGCCCTAGTGCGGAGTCGGCCGAGGGCCTGCGCGAGAGGTACCGGCCGCAGTAGTTGCGGACCTGCCGGCTCGCGGCGGCGATCGCGCCGGGCAGGGCGGCGAGCTGGGCCGTCGAGAGGGCGAGGTACCCCTGGGCGTATTCGCTCGTGATCAGATCGGCCATCGCGGGCTCCTGGGGATGCCCCCGCCCCGGAGGTCGGGCGGGGGCCTCTCGATCAGATGACGATGGGCGTTGCCATGCCGGCGTCGTTGTCGTCGCTGGCCGGCTGGAAGCGGGAGTCGCCGCGCTGGACGAGGACGGCGGTCGGCGTGGTCGCGACGGCCACGGTCAGCACGGCCTTGAGGAAGTTGCCCAGGCCCAGGGCGTTGAGCCGGTCGGCCCTCACCTCGACCTGGGCGTTGCCGGCGGCGATCTTCTGGACGATCGCCGCGCCGGGGATGTCCACGTAGGTGCCCCCGGCGGTGGGGCTGGCCTGGACCTTGAAGTCCACGGTGCCGCCCGCGCCGGGCGTCCCGACCTGGACGGTGAACAGGATCTTCCGCTGGTTGCCGAAGGGGATGTCGGCGACGGAGCGGGCCCCGGCCGCCTGGTTGGCGGGGGGCAGGCCGGCGAGGGTCGCCAGCGTCTCGGAGTAGAGTCGATTGGTCACGTGAGGGAACCTCGTGTGTGTGCCGGGTGGAAGCCCCCGCCCTCGCGGGCGGGGTGTCATGGGGGATTGCCGGGCGCTATGAGCCGTCGGCTCGTTCGATAGCCGGGGGCTATCAGGCGGCCAGGGCGATGAACGCGGAAACCTTGTTGGTGCCCGCCCCGTCGCCGAGGGTGATCGCCTTCTTGAGCCAGGGCTGGGCGTCGTCGCGGACCTTGGCCCGGAGGGCGATCTGGTCGCTGTCGAAGAGGAAGTGCTCGGACAGGCCGATCTCGACGCCGCCCCGCATGCCCGAGAGGATCGCCTTGCGGTCCACGAGGGTGAAGTCGCCGAGGGTGCCCGGCGGCGCGGCCTTCTCGGTGAAGAGGACCGGCAGGTTGGCCAGGACGGGCGTCGGGTTGATCTGGACCTGGCCGGTCAGATTGCCCGGCATGTTCGGCACGTAGATGAGGTTGCCGGCGTCGTCCTTGAGCGTGAGGAACTGCTCCAACAGGAACGGATGGGCGATCCAGACCGCACGCTTGGCGGCGCTGGGCATGAGGCGGCTGATCATCTTGGCGATGTCGGCCCACTTCACGAGGTTGGTCGTGGTCCGCGCGACGGGGATCAACGCGGCGGCGTTCATGTAGCCGGTCGCCTTGCCGACGCCGTCGCCCCAGATGTGTTCCCAATCCCGGCGGAAGCCGATGGCCCCGCCGATGAGCTGGGTCAGCATGCTCTGCACGACGTCGCCGGAGTCCTGCACGAGGTCGCGGCTGAACTCCGTGAACGCGGTGAGGTCGTTCGCTTCCAGCTTGATGCCGGTCCCGACGGCCTGGGTCCGGTCGCGGACCGACTTCTCGCCCTTACGCGAGACGGTCACGCCGCCGAACATGGCCGAGTTGCCCTTCGTCGGGACCTTGTACTGGTCGAGCGAGGGCCACTCCACGGCGCGGGCCGAGAGGGGTACCGAGGTCACGCCGGGGAGGATCACGGCGTCCTCGGCCTGCTCCATCAGGATGGCCTTCTCGTAGGCGGTGGGCACGGTCCAGAAGCCGCCCGCGCCGCCGCTGGACTCCTCCATCCCCTTCTCGGTCTTGTCGGCGCGGGGGCTGGCCCCGTAGTGCTTGCGGAGCCGCTCCTGGGCCGACTGCAAGCCTTCGAGGTCGGACACGTTGGCGGCACGGACGACGTTGTTGATGAAGTCGCCCAGCGACTTCGACTTGTCGGCCTCGGCGGGGCCGGGCTCGATGGCGTGGCGTCGGCCGGCGGCGGCGATCTGGTCGGTGGCGTCCTTGAACGCGGCGCCCAGGCCGTCGGTGAAACTCTTGAGGGCGGCGTTGAGGTCGGCCAGCCCGACCGCCTTCAGGGCGTCGCTCGGCCCTTCGCCGGCGTCCTCGGCGACTCCCGCCATGATGAGGGCGTCGGCGACGGCCTTCTCGGACTCGATCAGGTCGCCGGCCTTGTGGCTGCCGTGGGCTTTCAGGAGCTTGATCCAGGTCTTCATCTTCGATCCCTTCATCGGGTTGTGTGTGTGGTCGTCAACATCGACGACTTGCGGGAGCCTGGTCGGTCGCCTCGCGGACGCCTCGGCGGGGCCGGGCTCCTGCCGGGGGCGACTCCCCGGTGCCTCGGGTCGCTACACTCAGACCCGCCCCTTGAGGCGGTCGATCGTGTCTTGGGCCGCCTTCTGGACGGCGGCGGGGCCGGTCATCCGGGCGACCATCGCCCGGGTCTCGGCCAGGGCCTGCTCGAAGGTCCGGCCCACCAGTTCGGGCAGGACGACGGGCGGGGCCGGGGTTGGTTCGGGTTCGGGCTCCGGGGCCGGATCCGAGGGGCTCCAGCGTTCGGCCGTCTGGATCTCCTCGCGGAGCGAGCGGCTGATCGACTTGCCGATCTCGTTGCCCAGGGCCTCGGGGTTGGCCGGGATCGAGACGGCCGAGTACTCCAGGAGTTCGCACTTCCGGATGATCCCGTAGCACGCCTTCAACTCGGGCCGGGCCTTGATCTCGTCGGGGGTGGGGGAGGAGCACGTCGACCAATCGGGGCGGGCCCCGATGCTCCAGCCGTTCAAGAACCCCTCGACGTAGAGCTGGAAGATCTCCTCGGCGTTGTCGGTCTTGGCGAACAGGGTCTTGGCGATCAGGCCGTTGACGCCGGCCTTCGAGAACCGCTTGATCCAGAGGTTCTTGGCCACCACGATGGTGCCCATGTGGCACCAGAGCACGACGGGATTCGCCCGGTAGTTGTCGAGGGCGATCCCCTTGGGGAGGATCACCTCCTTGTAGCGGTCGATGGCGTCGGTGGTGATGATCGCCGTCACGGTCCGCTTGGAGCTATCCACATCATCGACGGTGCCCTTGAAGGCCCGCCGGATGATCTCGGGCCGGTCGGGGGTGGTGGTCTCGCTGGCCATCAATCGCCGCCTTTCTTGGGGTCGTCATCCTCGGCCCGGCCGGCCTTGCCGGGGGCCTGGGGCTGCTCGAATTCGTCGAGGCCTTCGAGGGGCTCGTACCCGATCTCGGCCCGGACCTCGTTGCGGGTGACGACGCGGCCCCCGAGGTAGACCTGGTGGATCTTGGCGTCGTTGAGCCGGTTGCGTTCGACCGGGTCATCGAACAGGAAGAACAGCCGGGGATCGACCCGGCGGGCGAGCTGGTGCGTCAGGCCCGACCCGATCAGGCAGCACCGGGGGGACACCGCGTTGAGCTGGTGCTGGCTCGCGCCCTCGGCGGCGACGGCCCGGTTCGAGTCGCTGGCCTCCATCATCGAGATCGGCACGCCGAAGCAATTGGCGGCGATGAGCCGGGCGTCCTTGGAGATCTCGAGCCCGGCCAGGTCGGCGGGCGGGTGCGTCAGGGCGTGGTAATCGAACGAGCCGTCGACGGCCCAGATCCGGCCCTGGTTCCCCCGGCCGAAGCCGCTGTTGACCTTGGTCTCCATCCTCTTGCGGGCGTCCTCATTCCAGGGCTGGCTGCCGTCCTTCGGGCCGATGATCGCGTCGGGCCTGGCCCCCGCCTTGAGCATGGACTGGACGACGCCGGTATAGTCCCCGACGAGGCCGAGCTGCTCGTAGCACGCGTGGAGCGGGGCGAGCCCGGAGAGGTAGGGGTCGCGGAGCGAGAGCCCCCGGAAGCGGACGAGTTCGGGGAAGGCGAACGTGTCGGAGAAGTAGCGATACTGCTTGATGATCTCGCCGGGGTTGGTCCCCTTCTCGGGGTAGCAGTACTGCGACTGGAGCGGCCAGATCTCCGAGGGGGCGAAGTCGTCGCCGAGCTTCTCGGGGTACCAGTAGGCCGTGCCGATGGCGTCGAGGGTGATCGCCAGGAACTGGATCAGTTGGTTGCCGTCGAAGTGGGGGTTGGGCGAGTCGAGGACGTCGAGCAAGGGGTGAGAGAGCACCTCGTCGATCTCCTCGCCCCGGTGCGCCATCGACCGGGTGACGGGGCTGGATTCGATCCGGCGTTGCAGGACCTTCCGCTCGAACCCCTCGATCCGGCGGGTCTCCCAGAAGCGGGGCCGGGCCTGGTCTCGCCCGGTCTTGACGTAGAGCCGCAAGGGGACGCGGGCCACCGCGTTGGCGTTGATGCCGATGCATGCATAGGCCACCGACTTGTAGGCCTCGACCAACTCGGGGGGCGTGGGGGGTCGCCGGCTCCGGGCATTGTCGAGCCAGACCGGCCCGCCCGCGCCGTAGCCGATCGAGCCCTGGCCGACGCCCGAGGGGGCGGCGCGCTCGAGTACGCCCTCCTCCAGGTCGCGGAGGAACTCGTAGGCCTGCGTGTGGTCGTCGCCGGTGAGGCTCATGGGTCAGACGCCCCTTCGCTCGGGATACATGCAATCGAAGTGATAGGGCCGACGGGTCACCTTGCCCTCGACGTAGCTCCCGCCGTGGGGCAGGCCGCACTCGTGGCAGTTGGCCGGGTCGAGCTTGTCGGGCCGGGCCGGGCCCTTCTGGCGGTGTTCTTCCCGGCGAGCCTCCTCGGCCTCGCACTTGTGGAGGAAGCGGTTGAAGCATGGCCAGCACAGATCAATCCCGGGCGCGGCCTGGTGGAGCTGCTCGGCCGGCTTGCGGCACTGGTGGCACTTCCGGAGTTCGAGCCAGGTCCCCCGGTACATGGCCGCGTCGTCGTCGTCGGCCGATTGATGGCCGGGTCCCATGTCCCCCTCGGATTGAAACCCCGTACTCGGGGTTTCATTGCGAGGGGGTATAAGGGGGGCGTGGCCCGGCCTGCCTTTGGTCCTGACGACCTGGACGGAGGGCGAGCCCACCAGTCGCGCGGCCAGGTGGATGAGGATGGTCGCGGCCCACATCCGGGGCCGGAAGCATGCGGGCATCTGGACCTTCACGCTCACGGCGTAATCGGCTCTCGGCATCGTCTTCAACTCCACCAGTGGTCTGCGTCGGGGTCGCGGTACTCTTCTTCGAGGGCCTCGCGTTCGAGCCGCTGGGCCTCCTCACGCTGCCGGATGGACTCCTCGCTCTCGGGGGGCGTCGCATCCTTCACGGCGTCGAATCGGTCGCGCCCGACCACGAGGTACCGGAGGGCGTCCATCAGGTGATTGTCGAGGTCCACCGGGGTCTCCGGGTCGCCCTTGTCGCCGTAGCGATACTTCGCCGACTCGTCGATCAGGTCGCCCAGCGTCCCGAGCACCCGGATGGATTTCTCGCGGATCCGCTGGGTGACCATCGCGATCCCGGTCCGGATGGGGTGGTCCCCCTTGTGGACGCACGGCACCACGTCGTGGCCGGCCAGGCGGAACTCGGCGATCTGAGAGGCACCGGCGGGGTCGGCCCACCAGCGATAGGGCCGGGCCTCGTGGCGTGGCAACGCCTTCGAGAGCGCGGTCAAGGTCTGGCGTTCCTTGTAGTGCGTCCAGCCGATCCAGAGATTGCCGTCCACGTCCTCGATCGAGCCCACCGAAGCGAACGGGTCGCGGAAGCCCCAATCGATCCCGCCCAGGTGCTTGCCCGCGAGGTCGGTCGGCCAGTCCCCCGGCTCGACGATGATGCTGGGGAACTCGGGGTAGACGAGGCCCTCGTTGACGACATCCCAATTGCCGTGCAGGAGCCGCTCCCGCTCGACGTCGGTCTGCATCTCCAGGTTGGCGAGGTAATCCGGGTCCTTGTCCAGGAGCGCCGGATTGTCGTGGATGCTGGCCCGGATGAAGGTGATCGACTTGGGCCGGGCCTTGGGCCCGAAGTGCTTGAGGATCTCCTCCCGCGTCCGCCCGTACTCGATGACGCCCTTGTGCCGGATCATCCAGAGGATGACGCCCGAGGGGGTCGGGTACATCGGGTGCTTGCGATCGACCCAGGGGGCGAGCAATCGCTTGACCCACGAGCCCGCGTCGGGGTTGCAGGTCCCCCGGATGTAGGGCCTCACCCCGCACGTCGAGCGGGCCCGCGAGAGCAGATAGAAGAACTGCGACTCCGTGAAGTGCGTGAGTTCGTCGAACCCGATCAAGGGGATCTGGCCGCCCTGCCAGTTGTACTTGGTGGCCTCGTGCTGGAGATGGCGGAACGTGACCTTGCCGGCCCTGGGGAAGTCGTAGCGGAGATCCCCGATCTTGGGCACCCCGCCGATCGCCGGGAAGATCTCCCCGGCGGTGTCCCAGAGCCCCCCCTCCTGGGTGATCTGGGGGGAGAGCCTCCGGAAGAGGACCGCCCCGAAGCGGGGGTTGCGGCTGGCGTGGCGCGAGGCTTCCATCAGGAGCGCGTAGGACTTCCCGCCCCCGGCCGAACCGCCGTATATGGCGATATCGGCGGGTGTGGCCATGAACGCGCTCTGAGGCCCCGGTTGCGGCCGGATCGCTCGCGTCACGATGGCCATTCACGCGGAGTCTCCCGAGGGCTCGGGCGATCCGAATGGATAGAACAGGCCGGGCCACTGGCCTGGCGCGAGCCCGTTGTAGAGGCAAGAGCCGCATCCCGGCTCGACCGGGGCGATGAAGGGCACTCGCCAGGACAAGCTTCCGGCGGCGTCCCTGGCCTTGCTCATCGACTCGTAAATGCCGTGGATCTCCCACGAGTCGGGCGTCTCGGTCCCGACGATCCAGAGTGTCATGACGCGACTCCCGAATCCCGCCCGTTGTCGGGCAGGTAGATGTGGACCCGTTCCTCGTCCTCGGCCTCGTCCCTGATCGGTGCGGCTTCCCGAGGTCGGCCGAGCGATCGGTTGAGCAGCTCGCGAGCGGCGGCGATCCGGTCCTTGGGGGCAACGTCGGGGTCGTCCATCAGGTCGCGGAGCAAGGCGAGGGCGGCGGTCGCCGCGTCGGCGATCCGCTCGACCGGGGCAATCAATGCGACATTCAAAGCGGTGCGCATCTCTTCGATGGGCTTGGGCTTGCGGCCCGCGCCGGGCCGCGCCCCGCCCCGATTGCTGGAACCCTTCGATTTCCCGGCGTTTTTCGCGGTCTTGGTGGCCATCGCCTCGTCGCAATCCCCTCAACGTCGAGGGCTTCGGTCGCGTTTGATTCGGTCAGTAGCCCCGGGCGAGCATCCGGGCGGCCTTGCGTCGGCCTGGGCGTCGGTCGGGGTCGGATTTCGGGCTCCAGGGCGGGGAAGCTTTCGCCCGTTTGTGTGCGGCCTGGGCGGTCGGCCGGGCCTGGGGTTGGATGATCCGGGGGTCGATGTCGATCCCCAGGACGCCCCAGAGCAGTCGCTTCGCGTCGGCGAATCGGCGGATCAAGCTCATCGTCCGATCTCCTCGGTCCTCGTTGGTCTCAAGCCGGGAGCCCGGCCGGGGTTCGTCCCCTCCGGCCGGGCCCATCGCGGGGGGCCGGTCGGCCCCGCACCTAGGGTGTTCCCGTCACTCGTCGTAGGCGAGGATCAATTGAATGGTGGCCATCCCCTCGGGCACGCCGGGCACGGCCAGGGTGAGATCGAGATCCTCGCCGGCGGGGATGTCCGGGACGGCGGTGGAAGCCCTGGGGTACGCCGAATCGAGCCAGGCCTGGGCCTCGCCGGGGTCGTCCATGCCGTCGGGCAGGACGAAGGCGTGCACCTCGCTCGGCTTGACCTGGGCGGCGGGGTCGTAGGCGTCGAACCGGAGCGTGATCGCGACGGCCTCGCCGGCGGGATCGATCGCGGAGAATCGGGGTTCGAGGTCGATCCGGGCGACCGGGCCGGTCGGCTCGACCGGGGCCGGGATGGTGCGGTGCATCGGGCCGGAACGCTGGCCGAGCTTGAGTCTCATCGTTCGGGGACCTTTCGTTGACGTTGGCGGAAGAACATCAGTCGCGGGCCGAGACTCGGCCTCACGCTTTTGGGGGGGAGGGGCTCGATGGGGCTTGCGGGGTGGTGGCCATGACCAAGGGCAGGCCAGCGAACTTCTGCGCGGCCTTGTTCCGGACGATGGTCTCGGCGGCGGTGGCCTGGGCCCGTTCGAGGGCCTCGGCCTCGGTCTGATGGTGGACGAGGCCGATGAGCTGGGCGGTGGACGGGGCGACCGTCTCGACCACGCGGAGGGCCGGGGCCTGCTGGATCGGGGGGAGCGGGGCGGTGCCCAGGAGGAGGGCCCGCAGCCGCTCGCGGTGGAGGTAGGCCGCGACGGCGACCAGCCCCAGGATGAGGTATTGCTCGGTCGTCACGACTGATGCCCTTTCGCGCGGAGGATGAACAGGATGGCGAGCCCGGCCAGGCCCAGCCAGACCTCGCGGGGGATGTCCGAATCGGCTTGTGGTTCGAGGCCGGGGCGATACTGCGGGTCGGCTTTGCGGATCTCGGCGACGAGGACGACCGGCCCGGGGTCGGCCTGGTGGCGGTTCAACTCCTTGCCGGTGGCGTCCTGGATCACGATGTCGGGGCGACCGTTGGCCGGGAGCCCGACGCCGGCGACCATCGGGTTGCCCGGCTCATAGGCGTTGATCGCGAGCCGATCGCCCATCCGGTCGGCGACCTGGGCGAACTCGGGGTCTCTCCGGAGCCGCTCGACGGTCGCCCTTCGTTCGGCCTCGGGCCCGATGATGGTCAAGAAGACGTCGGGCTTGCGGGCGAGCCCGCCGGCCTCGGCCCGGTGGGGGGCGTTCCCCCCGTACCACGAGGCCCCCGGCTTGACGTTCGGGAGCTTGTCGGCGATCACCCCGGTCGGGGCGGCGGCGTGCGGCGGCTGGGCCGTTGCCGGTGCGGGCTTCGGGGCCCGCCCGTAGAGCTGGGGATTGTCCTCGGGGCGGTAGCGGACGTTGGTCCCTTCCATCCAGCCGAAGACTTGAATGTGGCGACCGTCGAGAGGGGACACGGCCGTGAGCCATGTTTTGGGCGGGTCCCCCGGCTTCGTTTCGACGGTCGCGGGGCCCTGTGCCGGGGCGTCGGCTCCCGGTAGCGTGGCGAACATCGCCAGGACGATCAGCGTCGATCGCATAGTCATATCAGCACTCTCCGAAGCCTTTGCTTCCAGGGGGCAACATCGCCCGGGTTGGTCAGTTGTGGGGCGGCGGCGGCGGGGGCGGCGCGAGCGTGTACCACGCCCAGCCCTGGCCGCTCGGCCAGCCGAACCGCTTGCGGAATTCGTCGGTGGACATCCACCAGATGTGTTCGGGGTCGTTATTGTCGAGGATGCCGGTGTAACGGTCATCCATCGCCACGCATAAGACCATGTGTGCGATGGTCCGGCTGCCGTAGAACTCGCCGTAGCCGTACGTCACGCAGACGGGCCGGCCCGAGTCGATCCCCTCCCGGATGAAGTCCAGGTCGCCGCCGAGGTACTGGCGGTATTTGACGCCGGGGGCACGCTTCTGCATCTCGCGGTCGACGCGTTCGGGCCAGCCCCCGCCCGGCTCGGATTGGAGGGCTTCGAAGATCCCGACGAGGCCTTCGACGTTCAGGTACCGGGCCATCATCTCGGTCGAGGCCCAGACGCAGAGCCCGGCCCCGTCGGTGCCGACGGTGTTCCGGACCCGGATCTCGGGGGGCAGGTCGGTGGCGACCTCGGCCCCGTCGTGGCGAGGCCCGTTGGGCGTGGCCTTCTGGGCGATCGCGGACCCGGCGACGGCCAGGGCGATGAGCGACGCGGCGAAGGGCTTAGCGAATGGCATTGTGGCCCCTCCGGAGCATCATCATTCCCACGGCGATCGCCAGGGTCGCGAGCACGCCCCAGGTGGCCCCGCGATACAGGGCGTCAAGGTACATCGCCTGCCAGGCCTGGCCCGCCAGTTCCCGCGCCCCCGGCACGAGCCGGGCGGCACGAGGGAAGGCGGCATCCGGCATGGGCGGCGCGGTCGTGATCTGCCGGATCAGGTCGCGGATCGGTTCCAAGGAAGAAGGCCCCCAGGATTGCGGCGACGATGAGCATGTGGAGGGTCGGGTCGAGCAAGGCGTCGAGCGCCCGGCTCATCCCTTGGCGATCGCGGCACGCATCCCGGCGGCGGTCGCGGCGATCCCGAGGGTGTCGACGGCCCCCTGGTAATCGCCGACGGAAGCCTTGTAGAGCGCCAGGCCGAAGAGTCCGGCGGCGGCGAGGTAGGTTCGGTATCCGCTCAGCTTCGAGAGGATGGACATGGTAGGGCTCGCGGGGCCTGGGGTGGGGGTCAGTCCAGGGGCCCGAGTCGGTCCATGATCGAGTGCGTCCCGGCGGATCGGTCCCGGCGTGCGCTCCGCTCGGAGCATCGCATCACGCGGGAGATCTGCCGCTTGGGGACGCCGGCATGAGCGAGGACCCTGCCGACGAACGCCCGGAGTTCCTCGACGGTGGCGTGCTGGAGCGCGAGCCGCGTCGGGTGGGTCGGGTCGATCGAGATTTCGGCCTTGGTCCCGTCTCTGTGCCGTCCCGTCATGGCGCTCGTGGCCTCATGGTGGTTGGCCGGCACACTTCGGCGTGCGTCGGCCGGTTCAATTGGTTGTCCGCACCCAATCGGCCATACCCGGCGATTTTTCGGGCAATTAAACCCTTGTGTTCCGTCAGGTTACTAAATTATTTCGGGCGGACAAACAACCGGGCAAGCCCCACCCCGGCCCGGGGATTGGTGATGGCGAAGTACTTTCCTCGCGAGGTCGGCCGGACCCCGCGACGGAGTTGTTGAACAATCCGGCCGGGCGGTTCGCGGCCCGGATTGCCGCCGCAACGAGCGACGCGGACCCATCAGGGTTCATTGCTGGGTGTAACCTAAACCGTAACCGTTACGGTCGAAATCGCCCCAATTCCGCACCCAAAACGCGGCGTTGCGTCATTAGTGTAACGCGGAACCGATCGACGTAAGGCGTTTTCTGGCATCGAATTGCAAGTAACAAATCGGCAGGCTATTGTTGCGGAATGTTGATAATAATAGCCCTCCGAAGGCAGAGGTTGCAGGTTCAACTCCTGCCGAGCACATCGAAGGTCGGACTCTCCGCGAGGGAGTCCGGCCTTGTTTCGTTCGAACCCGACTTCTGGGTCGCGAATCGCCGCGAATTCAGGGAGGAGATCGGGGAGGTATCGAACGCCAACGACCCGGCCCGGGGCATCCTCCCCGGGCCGGGTCGCACACGATCTCGATCCGAAGGATCGCGATGAATCAAGCAGCGTCGGTGTTGTTGATCGCCTTCCAACGAATGCCGTTCGACACCCAAGAGGGCTTGGAGGGCTTGGGAGCCGGGGCCGGGGCCGGGGCCTTGGTGACGACAGGAGCCGGTGCGGGCGTCGGTGCCGGGGCCGGAGCGGGAGCCGGGGCAGGAGCGGGTGCCGGAGTGGGCTTCGGGGCCGGGGTCGCGGCGGCCGGGACGTCCTGGAGGACCTGGGCGGCGGCGATCGGGGCCGCCTTCGAGGGGTCAAAGACGAAGTCGGTCTTGGTGTTCACGTCGCCCACGTGGATCGTCCGATCCTGGACGACCTTCCCGTTCAGGGTGACGGTGACCTCGTAGTCGGCGTTCGGGGCGACCGGGACCTGGTAACCTCCGGCCCCGCTGGTGGTCGTCTGGTACTTCGCCCTGGTGGCGAGGTTGACCGCGGTGATGGTCAGGCCGCCGTTGCCCTCGCCGGGCGTGTAGAAGTCGTCATTGTTGGAGTCGTTGTAGGAGACCCCGAGGATCTGCGGCCCCAGGCCTTGACGGCTCCCGAAATCCTGCGTCAGCACGATCGGTCCGACGCCGTTGGTGGTGTGGACGATGCCGATCCCGACTTCCTGATAGGCGTCCTGGGGAGACGTCCCGGGCTGGAGCAGGTTTTTGTAATGGCCATCGTCCGCGACGCCCCAGTCGAACAGGAAGGACTGGAGGGCCTGATCGGCCGACTGGGCGAAGGCGTAGGTGTTCTCCCCCTCGGAGGTGGGGTTGGTGTAACCGCCGGCGGAGAAGCGTCCCCCCAGCCCGATCCCGTTCGGGCCTTTGTGCGTCTGGACCGAGTTGTCGGCCTGGAACTGGCTCTGGTCCTGGGCGATCGAGTCGAGCGTCGAGCTGACCGCGAGCGGCGGCTGAGGGGTTGCGGCGCCCAGCTTGGCCTGGAGGCCGGCCACCGTGAGCCCATAGGCGTCGAGGGTCGCCTGGACGTCGCCGCCGAGGTTGGCGGTCAACTTCTCGCCCGCCGCCTTGGGGTCGGTCCGGACCAGGTTGATCAGCTCGACGACATATTGCTTGTCCGCGGCGAGGCCCGCGACGCCGCTCAGCACCTGACGGGTTTCGAGTCGCTCTAGCATCGGGGTCCGACGGAGGGTGGGACGGGTCACGGAGACCTCCTTGGCCATATTCTTAATCCGCCCTTGAGGGGCGTCGGTCGAGGGTCTGATCGCTCCGACATCGGAGCGAGTCGGGTCGGGAAGATTCGATAAAACTTGAGGAATTTCGTCGGGGTGAGCGTCTGGCGTTGGGCAGGCGGAGCAAGTAAAAAGCAAGCCCCGTGCCACATCTCCGAGATTGTCGGCGAGAATCGCGATATTCGGGACGCAAGTCAATGCGGGAGAATTGCTTGAAAAAAATGGGGTCCTCGAAACGGAGTCGAGGTGCTCCGGACGCTCCGGTCGACCTTGTGGATCGCGTCGACAACGGCATCCGACCAACTTACAACGGGACGAAAATTACAAGGTTCTTTGTCGTTTTCGATTTGCAGAACTTTCGCTCAAGTTTGGAGTTATGGCGGACGGAGGCTCGGTGATTTCGGCCGGATCTTCGTTCGGTTTGGGGGGGAGATTCGGTCTTGAGGGATGGCTCGGAAATTGCGGAAGACTTCCAATCGGCGACCGGCCGGGATAGCCTGGGGGCCGGGCCGGGAATGAGGCCGAGATCCGGGTTCGCGAGTGCGACGCGGCTCGATCGCCGCTAGCCCGACGGAGCATCAATGCGATGGCAGCGACCGACGACGTCATGAACCTGGTCGCCGAGGCGGAGTCGACCGGCAAGCTCTCGGCCTCGGCCTCGGTCAATATCCGCCGATGGTTGACCGAGCCCCCGTTCGCCGCCTACCGGGACCGACTGGTCGAGGATGTCCGGGCGGGTCGCTGGGAAGTCCTGGACGACGCCTTTTACGCGGTCCTGGAGTTCGGGACCGGCGGTCGTCGAGGCAAGATGTACCCGGTCGGGACCAATGTCCTGAACAACCGGACGATGGCCGAGAGTGCCCGAGGCCTGGCCGACTACATCACCGCGAACAAGGGGGCCGATGCCCCGCGATCCTGCGCCATCGCCCGAGACACCCGGCACAACTCGGCCGAGTTCGCCGAACTGTGCGCCCGGGTCCTGGCGGCGGCGGGGTTCAAGGTCTACCTCTTCCCCGAATACCGCTCGACCCCCCTGCTCTCCTTCGCCGTCCGCTACCTGAAGTGCGACGGCGGGATCATGATCACGGCCTCGCACAATGCCCCGTCGGACAACGGATTCAAGTGCTACGCCGCGACCGGGGGCCAGGTGATCCCGCCGGATGACTCGGGGATCATCGCCCGGGTCAAGGAGGCGTCCGACCGGGAGATCCCCGAGGCGGACTACGCCAAGGCCGTCGCGGATGGCTCGATCGTCCTGGTCGGCACCGAGGTCGACGAGGCTTACACCTCGGCCGTCGTCGGCGAGTCGGTCAGCCCGGCTCGGGACGTCTCGATCGTCTACACCCCGATGCACGGGGTGGGCGTGACCTCGGTGGCCGCCTCGCTC
Source organism: Tundrisphaera lichenicola (assembly GCF_051175385.1). Classification (GTDB taxonomy): domain Bacteria; phylum Planctomycetota; class Planctomycetia; order Isosphaerales; family Isosphaeraceae; genus Tundrisphaera; species Tundrisphaera lichenicola. Next base: position 3,846,734 of record NZ_CP195106.1, read on the forward strand.
CTGAAGGCGGGCTTCGCCAAGGTGAACGTCCTGGCCTCGCAGAAGACCCCCGACGGCGACTTCCCCAACGTCCCCGGGCACGTCTCGAATCCCGAGATCCCCAAGACCCTGGATGCCGCCATCGCCGAGGCCAAGGCCACGGGCGCGGATCTGGTCCTGGCCAGCGACCCCGACGCCGACCGGATCGGCGTGGGGTTGCCCGTCACGGGCGACCCGAGCGGCGATTGGACCACCCTGGACGGCAACCAGATCGGGGCCTTGCTGGCCGCCTTCGTGATGAAGGAGACCAAGGACCGGGGCAAGCTCCGCGACGACCACTACCTGGTGACCACCCTGGTCTCCACCGAGATGGTCCGCGACCTGGCCCATCGCGAGGGCGTGGCCATCGAGGACGACCTGCTGGTCGGCTTCAAGTGGATTGCCCAGCGGATCGACGAGCGAGGGCCGGTCGGGTTCCTCTTCGGGTTCGAGGAGTCGCACGGCTATCTCAAGGGGACCCACGTCCGGGACAAGGACGCCGCGGTGGCCTCGCTCCTCTTCGCCGAGCTGGCCGCGACGGTCAAGGATCGGAAGCAGACGATCCTCGAATATCTCGACGACCTCTACATCGACGTCGGCCACTACGGCGAGCGTCAGGTCAACAAGACCCTGGAAGGTCGGGAGGGGGTGGCCCAGATCCAGAAGCTGATGGCGGCCTTCCGGGCCAATCCCCCGAAGTCGGCCGGAGGGCTGGCCCTGACCGAGGTCCGCGACTACAAGATGCATGAGGTTCGCGCGATCTCCGGCGGGGGCGGCACGAAGCCCATGCCCGAGCCCTCGGGGGACATCCTGATCTTCCAGACCGAGGCCAAGGGGACCCGGTTCGCCGTCCGCCCGTCGGGGACCGAGCCCAAGATCAAGCTCTACCTGTTCGCCCGGAGCGATACCGAGGGCGTCACCGACCGGGGCAAGCTCGCCGAGATCAAGGCGAAGACCGCCCGGCAGATTGACTTGATCGCCCAGGATATCGAACAATTCATGCGCGACACGCTTTCCGCCACCTGATCGAACGATTGACGGGGAAGGACCCCGCGGGGCATCCATGTCCGACGCACCATCGAAGGCGATCGAACCGCGCGAGAAGGTCCGGGGGTTCCCCACCACCCCCGGCCTCTACCTGATGAAGGATGCCCAGGGGCGGGTCATCTACGTCGGCAAGGCCAAGAACCTCCGGGCCCGGGCGGGGTCCTACTTCCAGAAGACCGCCGCCGAGGACAAGCGGATCTGCGACTGGGTCGGCGAGATCGCCGACATCGACTTCCTCGTCGCCGACAGCGAGGTCGACGCGCTCCTGATGGAAGCCCGGCTGATCAAGGACATCCAGCCCCGGCACAACCAGGACCTCAAGGACGACAAGTCGTTCCCCTACCTCCAGATCACCACCGGGGACGACTTTCCCCGGGTCAACTTCACCCGCGAGCCGCTCGAACGGGGGGTCAAGCTCTATGGGCCCTTCCCCCGGGCCAAGAGCCTCCGGGGGGCGATCCAGGTCCTCCAGAAGATCTTCAAATTCCGGACCTGCTCGCTCGACATCGAGGAGGGGGACGCCCGATGGCGGTGGTTCCGCCCTTGCCTGCTCCACTCGATCAACCAGTGCACCGCCCCGTGCAACATGCAGATCGACAAGGAGTCGTACCGGAAGGACATCCGCCGGCTCCGCCTCTTCCTGGAAGGCAAGAAGGACGTCGTCCTGGCGGAGGTGGAGGCCGAGATGAAGGAGGCCAGCAAGGCCCTCCTGTTCGAGAAGGCCGCCCGGCTCCGCGACGAGTTGAAGGCCCTCCAGAACATCAATCTCCGGGGCGACCTCGACAAGCATGCCCAGCCCGAGGTCTTCTACGTCGACCCCAGGAAGGGCCTGAAGGGGCTGAAGAAAGTCCTCGGGCTGGAGTCGATCCCCCGGACGATCGACTGCGTCGACATCGCCCACCTGGGCGGGACCGAGACGGTCGGCTCGCTGGTGACGTTCATCGACGGGCTCCCGTTCAAGCCCGGCTATCGACGCTACAAGATCAAGAGCGTCCGGGGGATCGACGACTACGCCTCGATCCGCGAGGTCGTCTCCCGGAGGGTCCAGGGGCTCCAGGAGCGTGACGAGCCGTTCCCCGACATCTTCATGATCGACGGCGGCAAGGGGCAGCTCAACGCGGCGCTCTCGGTCTTCGAGACCCTGAAGATCGCGCCCCCGACCCTGATCTCCCTGGCCAAGCAGAATGAAGAAATCTACCTGCCCGGCCGCTCCGACCCGATCGTCCTGAAGCGGACCTCGTTCTCGCTGAGGCTCCTCCAGTACGCCCGAGACGAGGCCCACCGCTTCGCCCAGCACTACCACCACATGTTGCGGAAGAAGCGGACTTTGGGAGAAGATGGTTAGTCGTCGAGCGCATCACGATCGAGGGTCGATTATGAGCACCGCCAGGCCGCCGGCCGTCGCCCCCCTGATCGCGGGCCAGAAGCTCAGCCAGGCCGACTTTCACGAGCGCTACGAAGCCACGCCGCCGGGTTTCCGGGCGGAACTCATCGGCGGAATCGTCGTCATGCCAAGTCCCGTCGGGAACCGTCACGGGATTATTTCCGCAGGTGCTCTCTTCTGGCTGGGTTATTACCGGAGTCGAACCCGGGGGGTCGAGGTCTCCGATAATGCAACCGCAATCCTGGACGACCTCGGCGAGGTGCAGCCCGACGCCCTCCTGAGGATCAAGCCCGAGAATCGAGGACAGACCCGCAAGCATGGGAAATATATCGGAGGGGCTCCCGAACTTGTGGTCGAGGTCGCCGATAGCTCGAAGGCGACCGATCTCGGTGCCAAGCTCGCCGATTACGAGCGGGCCGGAACCCGAGAATATGTCGTGCTGGCGATCGAACCCGACGAGGTCCACTGGCACGAGCTTCGGGACGGCCGACTCGTCCGGGTCGCGCCCGACCCCGATGGCCTCTACCGATCGCGAGTCTTCCCGGGGCTCTGGCTCGATCCGAATGCCTTACTGAACGACGATGGGTCGGCCCTGGTCGCGGTGTTGGAGCGTGGACTTGCCACGGAAGAGCACGCGGCCTTCGTCGCAGACCTGGCGGCCAGGCCGGAACGCCGTTGAGGTGAATAGCACACGATGATCCTCGTCTCCGCCAACGGCCTGGGCCGTCAATATTCCGGCGATCCGATCTTCCAGGACCTCAAGTTCGAGGTCCGGGCCGGAGAGCGTATCGGCCTGGTCGGTCCGAACGGGGCCGGCAAGACCACCTTGATGCGCCTGGTCTCCCGGATGGATCAGGCCGATTACGGTAGCCTTTACGTCCGGCCTGGCGTCCGGGTCAGCCTCCTCCGGCAGGAGCCCGACTTCGGGCCGGAAGAGTCCCTGATCTCGGTGGCCCGGTCGGGGCTGGCCTCGCTCCTGGACATCCAGGAGGAGATGGAGGAGGCCGCCCGCGAGATGGCCGAGGCCGAGGATGAGGCCGAGAGCCTCCGGGCCTCGCGCAGGTATGAGGAGCTTCGCGACCGGATCGAACATCAGGACGCGTACTCGATCGACCACCGGGTCGAGGAGATCCTGGGCGGGCTCGGGTTTCCCACCAGCGACTTCGAACGGCCGGCGCGGACGTTCTCGGGGGGCCAGCAGTCCCGGATGATGCTGGCCAAGCTCCTCCTGGAGAGCCCCGACCTGATGCTCCTGGACGAGCCGTCGAACCACCTCGACATCCAGACCACCGCCTGGCTGGAAGCCTACCTCTCGCGGCAGTCGGTCGGGATGATCGTGGTCAGCCACGACCGCTATTTCCTGGACAAGGTTGTCACCCGGATCTGGGAACTCTACGAGGGGAAGATCGACGTCTACCCCGGGAACTACACCCAGTACTGGAAGCTCCGGACCGAGAAGGCCAAGGTCCTCCAGCGCCAGTTCGAGAAGCAGCAGGACTACATCGCCGAGCAAGAGGCGTACATCCGCCGATACGGGGCGGGACAGCGGGCCAAGCAGGCCCACGACCGCGAGAAGAAGCTGGCCCGGGTCGAACGCGTCGAGACGATGCGCGAGATCACCGGCCCGCCGATGGGGTTCGGCGAGGTCGATCGTTCGGGCGACATCGTCGTCGAGGCCCGTCGGCTCACCAAGTCGTTCGACAAGCCTCTGTTCAGCGAGTTCAACTTCTCGATCCTCAGGGGCCAGTGCGTGGGCGTGCTCGGCCCCAACGGGGCGGGCAAGTCGACGCTCATCAAGACCCTGATCGGCAAGGTCACGCCCGACTCCGGCGAGGTGAAGCTCGGGCACAAGGTCCTGGTGGGCTATCACGACCAGGGGCTCGAATCGCTCCCGCCCGAGACCACCGTCCTTCGGGCGGTCTGGCCCGAGGACGACCCCGACTGGGTCCAGGGGGACGTCCGCGACCTCCTGGCGAAGTTCGGCCTCTCCGGCGACCTCGCCTTGAGGAACGTCGGCCAGCTCTCCGGCGGCGAGAAGGCCAAGGCCGCCCTGGCGCGGCTCTCGGCGACCTCGGCCAATCTCCTCGTCATGGACGAACCGACCAACCACCTCGACATCTGGGCGTGCGACGCCCTCGAACGGTCCATCCGCGAGTTCGAGGGGACCGTGGTGGTCGTCTCGCACGACCGCTATTTCCTCAATCAGGTGGCCGATCGGATCGTCGTCGTCGCCGATGGGCGGGCCCGGGTCGTCGAGGGGGATTACGAGACCTATCAGCATCTGGCCGCGCAGGAATTGGAGGCGGCCGCCCGGAAGCAGGCCGCGCAGGCCGCCTCGGCCGCCCCGAAGGAGACGCCGAAGTCCGACGGCAAGTCCGAGAAGCGGAAGCGGAAATTCCCCTACCGGAAGACCCCCGACCTCGAACGCGAGATCGCCGAGGTCGAGGCCGAGGTCGCCGAGCTGGAAGATCTCCTGGGCCAGCCCGCCCTCTGGAAGGAGACGCTCAAGGCCATCGCGACCCAGGACCGGCATACGATCCTGAAGGAAAAGCTGGCCCAGCTCTACGAGCACTGGGAAGAGGCGGTCGAGCTGAACTCCTGAGGGGGTCGTTACAGATCTCCCAGGAGGTTCCACGTCCCGCTCGAGCCGCGAAGGGCGGGTGTCGCAATTCGCCTTTTCGAGCGTATCGGTTATCTTGAGAAGAGGCCGATCGCCCACGCCGGAAAGCGTCAAACATGCCCGATCCTCAAAAAGTCCTCACCTCCCTCCGAAGGGCGACCGAATTATTTCGAGCCACGCCCGGGCGACACGGGTGCCTGATCACCCTGGACGACACCGTCGAGGACGTCCTGGTCGTCGGCGACCTCCACGGCAATATCCCGGCCTTCCGCCAGGCGCTCCTCAAGGCGGACCTGGCCCGGCATCCGGCCCGACATCTGGTCCTCCAGGAGTTGATCCACGGGCCTCGCCACTATCCCGACGACGGGGGAGACAAGTCGCACCAGCTGGTCGACGTCGTCTCGGCCCTGAAGGGCCAGTTCCCCGACCGGGTCCACCTGATCCTGGGGAATCACGAGCTGTCCGAGCTGACCAACCGGCCGATTGCCAAGGGTGGCGTCGCGCTCAACGCGCTGTTTCGTCAGGGGATCCAGACCGCCTACGGCGCGTTTGCCGAGGAGATCTATCAAGCCTATCGCGACCTCTTCGCGGCATTGCCCCTGGCGGTCCGGACGCCCAACCGGGTCTTCCTCTGCCACTCGATCCCCGACCCGATCGACCTGGAAGAGTTCGACGTCTCCATCTTCGAGGCCGAGGAGTGGTCCCCCGAATCGATGGCCCGCCACGGTGCCGTCTATGCCCTGACCTGGGGGCGGAATACCGACCCCCAGAATGTCGACCGATTCGCCGATCTCGTCGACGCCGACTGGTTCATCACCGGGCATCAACCTTGCGATGAAGGGTTCCGACAGGCCAATCATCGGCAGATCATCATCGACGGGACCGACCCCTATCCGACCTGCTGCCTCTTCCCGGCCCGAGAGGTCCCGACCATCGAGTCCCTGATGGGCGGGATCCAGGTCCTGCCGATGTCGGTCTGAACCGGAGGGAGTCCGGAGATCAGGGCTTGCGTCCGGCCTTCCCCGGATTTCGGGCCGGCTTCGAGGATCCCTTGGGAGGGACGCCCGGCCCGAACGTCGCGAGATAGTCCTGCCCGGCCGTCTGGACGGCGTAGGTATCTTCCGAGACGTAGCCCAAAACCCCCATCTCTGGCACGTCCAGGCCTTCGACTTCGGCGCGGGCCGAGACCCGGTTGCCGATCGTCCGGCCGATCGCCGCGAAGGCCAGGAGCGACATTGGGAAGACCCAGGCGGCGTTCGCGGTCACGCCGATCGCCTGGGCCAGCAGTTGCGACCCGCCCCCTCCGTGGAAGAGGCCGATTGGGGGCTCGACGACCCCGTTGTACCCTCGGCCATAATCTCCGGTGGCGAATAGCCCGACGGCCAGGCATCCGAAGGCGCCGCAGGTCCCGTGGACGCTGATGGCCCCGACCGGGTCGTCAACCCGCATCACCTTCTCCACGAAGAGGATGCTGCCGACCACGAGGATCCCCGAGATCGCCCCGATGATCACCGCCCCGGTCGGGTCGACGAAGGCACAGGAGGCCGAGATCGCCACCGCGCCGGCGAGGAGGCCATTGCAACCCATCGTCGGGTCGGGCTTGCCGAAAGCCAGCCACATCGTCAGGAGCGAGGTCAGGCAACCCGCCCCGGTGGCGAGGATCGTGCAGGTCGCGATGGAGCCGATCCGGAGGTCGGTCGCGTCCAGGACCCGCCCGGCGTTCAGGCCCGACCAGCCGAAGACCAGGATCAAGGTCCCCACCGCCGCCATCGGGATATTGTGGCCGGGGATCGCGTTGACCCCCCCCTTCTGATTGAACTTGCCGATTCGAGGCCCCAGGGCCAGCGATCCGGCCAGTGCCATCAGGCCTCCGGTCATGTGGACCACGCTCGAACCCGCGAAATCGACGTGCCCGCTTCCCAGCCCGAAACTCGTCCCGAGATCGGCCAGCCAGCCCCCACCCCAGGTCCAACAACCATAGATCGGGTAGATCAGCATCGAGGCCACCAGCCCGAAGGCGAAGAACGCCGAGTATTTCCAACGCTCGGCCATGGCGCCGGTCGGGATCGTCGTGGCCGTATCCATGAAGACCGTCTGGAACAGGAAGGCGGCCAGGATCGAGGCCTGCCCCGCCGAGCCGGCCAGGAAGAATCCATCGAGGCCCATCACGTCCCAGCGTCGACCGAACAGGTCGAGCGAGCCCATCGAGTCGAGCGACCCCGAGCCACCCAGCGATCCGAACGCCCCGTGACCTCCGAACATCAGGCCGAAGCCGCAGGCCCAGAAGCCGATGACCCCGATCGCGAAGATCCCCAGGTTCATCGCCGCGGTGTGGGCGACGTTCTTGGATCGGATCAGGCCGGTCTCGAAGAGGGTGAACCCCGCTTTCAGGGACAGGGCCAGGAAGGCCGAGACCAGGATCCAGGCCATGTTGATCGCGACCCGCAAGGCCTTCGCCTCGTCGGCGGAGACCGGCGCGCTCTCGAGGTCGGGAATGGGGGCCACCGGGGTGAGCGTGGGCGAGGTCGAGGCTTCGACCGACGAAGCGGGCGGCGTGACCTGGCCATGGACCTCGCTGGCCCCGATCCACCCGAAGAATCCCAGGATCAGGGCCATCTGCCCCACCATCAGCCGCAGGCCATGCGTCATCGCGTCGATTCCTCGGACCGTCGTCGAGGGGGCGGACTTCGACCCGGCCACCGACTTCGCGGGGGTCGAGCGAGGAGCCCAGAAAGGATTGGAGGCCGGTTGACGCCCGACCCGCTCCCAGACCGCTCGGATCGGCTGGCAATCCGGGACGTATCGTGCCAGGACTCCGCCGCAAACACAACGCGTCAAGGGTCACGAACCTTCGAAAGCAAGTCGGATTCAGCCTCGATCCGGAGGATGAATCCGTCTCTCTTGCTGGCTGATCCAGCCAGGCGCAATAAAAAAGCCGGTCAGCCAGCATTCCCCCAGGCAAGCCACCTCTCCCATGGCAACCCAGGTTGTGCTGACCGACCGGCCTTGCTCCGGCAACCGGGACCGCAGAAGCGATCCCGATCGCTGTGTAAGAAAGGGCGAGCGGGGGGGTCGTGCGAGGCAACCCGCTCGCCCCTTGGCGGTGAGACGAAGGGCAAGCCTTGCGTCCGTCGCCGGTTGGGGTGGTTCGTAGCAGTCAGTGCTATGTAAACTTTAGAAGTATTTTTTCGTTTTCTTTTCGATCTCAGCTCTTCGTCGTTAACGTCAGGAGTAAAAAGCAAAGGGTATGCCAGTGCCCGAAAAGAGGGCCTGTCGGCAGGATGGAAGGATGGAAACGACGACGATTTCGTATCGCAAATCAAGGTCGCCAAGACGCTTATCGAAATCGAGAGGAATCTTCGATTTTTGCGAGGCTCGCGCCATCGTCGTGGATTTGACCCCTCTGTCTGCCCTGTATTTGGACAATCGCCCGGTTGTGCAGCATAAAGATTGTGCATGGTCGATCCTGGGTGCAGAATTGGACGCAACTGTATTCTAAAATCCTTTTGACTCAGGCTCGAATGGGGTGGAACGGAATGGAGGATATCAGTCGTGGGTGCGAGTCTCCCGACGCGGGATCGGGTCCGGAACGCACGAGCCATGCTCCAAGATCGGGCAGCCTGACTCATTTCGATCAGGACGGCGTCCCGAGCCGCCAGCCGGTCGCTGATTGGATCGACCTGGAGGGTTCAAGCGACCTTCCTCCGATCTCCCAGGCCGATCGACTCCGGGCGGTCTTGCGTTTCCATCGTCCCGACGGCTCGCCGGTGTTCGGGCCGAGGGGCCGGTCGATCGAGCGGCTGAAGGCTTTGAGGGCCTGGTCGAGTCGCGTGGGGGATCCTTCGCTGGCCCGGGTCCTGGACTGGTGGCTTCCCGCCTCGTCGGGCGAGTCGTCGGAGATCCCGGCCGCTCCCCCCCTTCCCTCCGACTCCCGGGCCGATCGACCCCTGGCCGTGCTTCGCCCCGACTGGACCCCTCGGGGGGACCTGGTGGCCGTCGACCACCGGGAGCCCGGCTCGCGGTCATTGATCGAGGTTTCCTCGAAGGGTCAGACCTGGCTGGGGCCAACCTGGGATTCTCCGACCCTCGTCGGCAAGGCCGGGCAGGCCCTCCCGACTTACTGGTCGACCGGTGCCTTCGCCGACTGCCTCGAATGGTCGTACCGGGTCGGGCGAGGCCGGACGACTCGCGTGGCCGTCCTGCTCCGAGGTCGGGGGATGGCCCTCCTGGGCCAGCAGGACGAGGGGGGCGGGCCGGTCTCGGAGATCCGGCTGGCCCTGCCCGAAGGGATCGAGGCGACTCCGTCCGAGGCGTCGCGATCGATGATCCTCTCGGCGGGGCGAGGCAAGCCGACCGCCCGCCTGCTCCCGCTGGGGCTCCCGAGCCACGACCTCCCGACCGATCGGGGGTCGATGGTCGTCGAGGGTCGAGAGGTGGTCGTCCGCCAGTCGAGCGAGGGCCGGAGGCGCTGGGTTTCGCTCCTGGTGGCCTGGGAGAAGCCCCCGACCCTCTGGCGGACCTTGACCGTGGCCTCACGTTCCGCGATCTGCCCGCCCGAGGTCGCCTCGGCCAGCCGGGTCGGCTGGGGCCCGGGGAATGAGGGGCTGGTGATCTATCGGAGCCTGGCCCCGCCGGACCTCCGGAACTTCCTGGGCCACCAGACGAAGGCCCGGTTCGTGATCGGCTCGTTCTCCCGGTCGGGGGACCTCAGGCCGCTCCTCAAGGTCGAGGCGTGAATTCAGCCCCGGGGCCGGCCCGGGATCGACGCGATGGCCGAGAGCGAGAGCCCGATGTAGAGGATCACCACGGTCACGGTCAGGTAGCCGGAATGCTGGTGGGCCTTGACCAGCTTGGTCAGGTCCATCGAGCCGCCCCCCCGGACGATCATCAGCCCCATCACGAGCTGCGTGACGATCAGCAAGGCGGCGATCGCGCCCAGGGCGATCAGGATGGGCTTGAGCTTGGCGTTCATAGTGTCGACAATCCTCGGATTCTCCGGCCCGTCGGGCCCGGCCATCGGCTCGGGCACCTGGCCGACGTTCGGCCCTCACCCCGTCTACAATAGACCGGGAGTCCCCCGCCGTCATCGTCTCCCCTACTCGGATCGCGTCGTGAGCCTCATGAAGCCGGATCGAATTCGCGAGAATCTGGAGACTGTCCGGGACCGGATGGCCGAGGCCGCCCGCCGATCGGGGCGATCCCCTTCGGAGGTCCGGCTGGTCGCCGTGACCAAGCGGAATCCGGCCGATCGGGTCCGTCGGCTGGTCGAGGCCGGGGCGACCGACCTCGGCGAGAATTATCCCCAGGAACTCTGGGGTAAGGCCGAGGCCCTGGCCGATCTCCCGATCCGCTGGCACCTGATCGGCCACCTCCAGGGGAACAAGGCCAAACGCACCGTCCCGATGGTCCGGATGATCCACGGGGTCGACTCCTTGAAGCTCCTCGGGACCCTCGACGAACTCTCCGCCGGCCTCGAAGATCCCCCGGCCCTCTGCCTCCAGGTGAACGCCTCGTTCGAGGAGTCCAAGCACGGCTGGGAGCCGGACGCGATCCTGGCCGACGCCCAGTCGATCGCGGGCCTCCGCCACGCCCAAGTGGTCGGCCTGATGACGATGGCCGGATACGGGACGACCGACGAGGAGGCTCGCCCGACCTTCGCCGCCCTCCGAGAACTCCGCGAGCGGCTCCGGATCGCTTCCGGCCTCGAACTCCCCGAACTCTCGATGGGGATGTCGGGCGACTTCAACGCCGCGATCGAGGAGGGGGCGACGCTGGTCCGGATCGGCTCGGCGCTGTTCGAGGGGGTCGAGTGATGATCGACCTCACCGCCCACGATCGGGGGACCGTCCTCGCGATCCGCGCCCAGCCCAACGCCCGGAAGAACGGTGTGCTCGGCGAGCGGGCGGGAGCCCTCCGGGTCGGGGTGACCGTCGCCCCCGAGAAGGGGAAGGCCAACGCCGCGATCGCCGAGATCCTCGCCGAAGTCCTCGGCTGCCGGAACTCCGAGGTCGTCCTCCTGAGCGGGGACACCTCTCGTGATAAACGATTTTTGATCCTCGGGCTCGACCCGGAAACCCTCCGAGGCCGGCTGTCGCCCCTCATCCCCGGCCCCTGAGCCGGTTCGAACCTCGATCCTCTTCCCTCGAACTTCCCCGGACCTCTCCCGATGCCCGACTATCCGCCCGAGATCACCCTGGACCCCCGGACCGGCCCGATCGGCCCCGCGAGGGTCCGCGTCCCCGGCTCCAAGAGCCTGACCAATCGCGCCCTGATCGTTGCCGCCCTGGCCGACGGCCCGAGCACCCTGACCGGGGCGCTCGACTCCGACGACACCCGGGTCATGGTCGACTCGCTCGGCCGGCTCGGGATCCAGGTCGAGCACGACCCTTCGACCGCCACCATCCAGATCCAGGGATGTGCCAACAAGATCCCCAGGCAGCAGGCCGAACTCTACGTCGCCAACTCCGGGACCAGCCTCCGCTTCCTGACCGCGATGGTCGCCACCGGCTCGGGGACCTTCCACCTCGACGGGACCCCCCGAATGCGCGAGCGGCCCGTGGCCGACCTCTTGCAAGCCCTCAACGGCCTCGGGGCCGACGCCCGGAGCGACCTCGGGACCGGCTGCCCCCCCGTGACCATCAAGGCCAGCGGGCTCGACGGCGGCTATGCCTTCGTCCGGGGGGACGTCTCCAGCCAGTTCCTCAGCGGGCTCCTGATGGCCCTGCCCTACTCCCGAGACACGACCACAGTCGAGGTCGAAGGGGTCCTGGTCTCCAAGCCCTATGTCGCCATGACGATGAGCGTGATGGAGTCGTTCGGGGTCCGGATCAACAACCGGAAGGATCGGAGGTTCGACATCCGACCGGCCCGATACACCGGGCGGACCTACGCCATCGAGCCCGACGCCTCGGCCGCCTCCTACATGTTCGCCGCCGCGGCCCTGACCGGCTCGACGATCACCGTCGAAGGCCTGGGCACCGAGAGCATCCAGGGGGACATCGCCTTCGTCGACCTCCTGGAGCACATGGGCTGTACCGTGACCCGCGAGAAGGATTCCACCACCGTCACCGGGGGCTCGCTCCGAGGCATCGACGTCGACATGAACGCGATCAGCGATACGGTGATGACCCTGGCGGTGGTCGCCCTGTTCGCCGGTGGGATCACCCGGATCCGGAACGTCGCCCACATCCGCCACAAGGAGACCGACCGGATCGGGGCCCTCGCCACCGAGTTGAGAAAGCTGGGGGCCACCGTCGAGGAGCAGCCCGACGGCCTGACGATCTTCCCACCGAGCCGGATCACCCCCGCTCGGATCGCCACCTACGACGACCACCGGATGGCCATGTCCTTCGCGCTAGCCGGGCTCAAGGCCCCGGGAGTCACGATCCTCGACCCCGGCTGCGTCGCCAAGACCTACCCCGGCTTCTGGGACGACCTGGCCCGGCTGGGCTGAGGGGGAGAAGCAAAGAATGGGTTTGTTCCGGCATCGAGAATGGGTTTGTTACGTCGCTGCAAATGGGTTCGTTCAGCGAAGCAACCTCGGATCTCGCCTGTGATTGGTGCCGGTCGAGATGGCTGAATGCTGGAATCGATCGAGACTTGCGCCGGATTCTTTGCTGTCGGACGCCCAGGCCCGGAAAAGCGATGGTCGCCGGATTGGGTTCGTTCCAGTGTTGGAAGATGGGTTTGTTCCAGCGTCGGAAGTTGGGTTCGTTCGAGCCGAGGAAATGGGTTTGTTCCGACTCCCGGAATGGCTTTGCACCTAAATTCTGCGATAAACCTAAACCTCTGAACTTTTATTCAGTGGACGGGTCAGGAACCAAATTGCGCAATCCTCGATCGCGACTGGCGTAATCCAGTCGGTCCGGTCCGCCCGTCTCCTCGTCATCAACCAAGGCGTAGTAATTCTAATCGATAACGACGCTCAGGTCGGACACAGAGATCGGGTAATCCTTATGGGCCGACGGACGTCCGCGAGATCCTTTTGGCCGTAAACCCGGAACAACGTAGTGGCCGTCACTACAAACGTCTACGAGGAACCCCTTGACACCCTTCGCTCGGGTCTCTGTCGTGATGGGTCTCGGATGGTGGTGCGAGTCGGGTCGGACGGACAAGAGGTCATTGCGGCCGGCGGGATACGGATTAGAGAGAGCGGGCCGACAGGGTGGTGCTGCACAACCTGATCCGCGAGGATGCCGAGGCGGTTGCGGCGAGGTTACGGCAGGCGATTCCGTTCCACGAGGCGATGAAGCGTAAATAGGATGGTGCGTCGATCTATCCCTGGCTCCGCGTCGAATCAGACCCAGCCGAGCCGGAGTGACGCGAAAACTATCAACTACGATAGGCGGAGCGGCTATTTTTCTGGATAACGCCGAGTTGGCTTCCTCGCGCGAATCTCTCCGGAGCGAATCTTCTCATTCCGAGTCAGTTCATCGTCGATCAAATCCAGGTCATCAGAATTGTACCCGGCCAGTTCGGAAAAATGTGGCATCCAATATCTGGCCTTAGCCACTCCTTCGGGGTTAAGGCCAACTTGAGACTTGAGGTGAGTTATCACCTTTCGCACTCCTAGATGCGAAACGACGCTCTCAAGCCAATAACGAATACTGCTCGCGTTTGCTTCCTGGAGTCCCCTGTCAAGTAGCACAATGAAACTCTGGTTATCTTGAAGAGTTCGTCGAGCAAGATCCATCGCGACCGGAAAGTTGATGTCGATCAAATCTCCAATGAAGGACAACCGAGATTGCTCATCCATTGTCCTCAGTTTGCAGCCCAACTCCTTTTCCCAAAAGGAGTTCCGCCGGAGACATACGTAATCTCTTGCGGATGGCATCATGGTCGCACTCCGATCTATGGTCGATATGGCCTGAAAAGTTTTGGAGGCAGACAAGGCAACAAATTGGGATTCATCGGTCTAGTCGGATCGGAAAAATGTCCGGTTTGATCATTCCAGTTTAGAACCAACCCGCGATTAGATCGACTAACTCCAAAATAGATCTCGCCTCCGAATTCTATCGGTTCCTCGCCGGCAAGGTCGAGGTGACCGATTGGGTAGCTTTCAAAAGGAATCCATCTTGCCTTTGATATTAATATGTTCCCTTTCTGAAACACAAAAACGTGATGGCCTTTTGCAGTCCATGTTGAACCCGCCCGAGTTCTCGTTTTCCACCTGTCATTTATTTGCAGAAGTTCACACTTTATAATTGTTCTTGGAATGTATTCCTGTTTTTATTGTAATATAAACAATATTGAATCTGTTTCCAGTGGAACATTAATTGGCGAGAAAAACCAGCTAAACCAACTTTTCCGACGGGACGAGCTTTTTTTTGCTTAATCACGAGTCCGGTCCGACGAACATTCACCATGTTTCTTAATCTTGGCTATCGAGCCTCGGTGAACGCTGTGGGCGCTTGCCCACCCACAACTTCGGACGGTCCCAATTAGCACTCTTGCACTTCGGGCAAACCCTAGGCTTCTCCTCATCTCGGGGAAGCCATTCATGCCCGCACCTACAGCGACAACCCAACAATGGCACAACACCTAACGCCTTGTCTTCCGTTTCGCGTTGATCTTCCGCCACATCGACCTCCGAATCCGAGATACTACCAACAGTATATACCGGGCCTCTTGACGGAACAAGAGTCGCATTTGTATACTATTGGTAGTTACCAAAAGGTGTCGTGCGGAGGCTGGAAGGTGAATGAGCGCGAGCAACGAGGCTTGGCGTTAGCGGCCCTCTACCGGATCGATAAGGTCGGCGGAAAGTACGTCGTGCCTTCCCAGCGGGGCGACGGAACGACCTATGTCGTCGATCCCGAGGCCCGTCATTGCACTTGCCGGGATCATGAGGACCGGGCGATCAAGTGCAAGCACATGTTCGCGGTGGAGTTCCTTCAGACTCGCGAACGTGGTGAGGACGGGACCGAAACCGTTACTCGTACGTTCAAGGTGACGGAGAAGGTCACTTACAAGCAGGACTGGCCGAACTACAACCGGGCTCAGACCCAGGAGAAACGGCTATTCCTAACGATGCTGGCGGATCTATGCCGGGGGATCGATGAACCGAGGGGAAAGAGTCCAGGTCGCCCGAGACTTCTACTCTCCGACGTGACGTTCGCTTGCGTCTACAAGGTCTACGCAACGTTGTCGGCTCGACGCTTCGCTAGCGACCTCCAGGACGCGGCCGATAAAGGGCATATCAGTAAGGCACCCCACTTCAACGTCGTCATCAAGCACATGGACGACAAGAGCCTGACCTCCATCCTGAAGGCAATGATTGTCGAGTCCAGCCGTCCACTCGCGGCGGTCGAGACTCAGTTCGCGGCCGATTCATCTGGGTTCTCGACCTCGCGATTCGCCCGGTGGTTCGACCACAAGTACGGCAAGACGATGGAAGAACGCGAGTGGGTCAAGGTCCACTTGGTCTGCGGGGTCAAGACGAACGTCGTGACAGCCGTCGAGATCCTGGACAAAGAATCGGCGGATTGCCCGCAACTCCCGGCCTTACTCAAGACGACGGGGAAGAACTTCGCGGTCAAGGAACTCTCGGCCGATGCGGCGTACTCATCCCAGACGAATATGGAGGCGGTGGCCGAGTTGGGCGGGACGCCCTACATTGCCTTCAAGGAGAACACCACGGGGGCCGTGGGTGGCCTATTCGCCAAGATGTTCCACTTCTACTGCTTCAACAAGGATGAGTTCCTGAAGCACTACCACAAGCGGAGCAACGTGGAGAGTACCTTCTCGATGATCAAGGCAAAGTTCCGGGATCACGTCCGGAGTAGGACGGATGCCGGGATGATGAACGAGGTTCTTTGCAAGATCCTATGTCATAGGAGTTACGCGGTCATGTCAGGTTGTACATCGGATTGGCGATATATGCACGCACCGCTCCTCGGATGATCCGGGCCTTCGCCTCGTACCAACTGACCCCCGTGGTGTAGAAATGGTGCTCCAGCCGCAGGAACGCCCGGATCGACAGCCCGATGTGATTCCGCTGCGCCCGCGCCGCCCGGACCTGGGCACGCTCCACCCCGCAGCACTGCTTCAGGCCCCGGTGATAGTTCTCGATCGCCCAGCATCGCTCGGCGTGGGCCAGCCGGGTCAATTCGCCCATCGCCAGGTCGTTGGTCGCCCAGTATTCAACGTCTCCGCCTTGGGAGACCACCTTGAAGACGCGGATCGACCCGAACCCCTCCAGATGAACGATGGTCCCCTCGGGGGCGATCGCCAGTCCTGCGACGGCACGGTAGCCCTGGCGGTCGAGGTCCACCTTGCGGTTGACCTTCAGCTGGGTCAGGAACGTCCAGCCGCAGGCCCGGACCGCCTTGAGGTTCCCCAGGCTCGAATACCAGCTATCGAACGCCACGCACTGCGGCTCGAAGCCGCGGGCCTTGGCCTGGCGGAGCATCGCCAGGAAGTGGTCGTTCTTGGTCAGGCCGTCCTTGGCCTTGTCGTAGACCCGGTAGTCGCAGGGCACGACGGTATCGCCATCGGTCCAGGCCGTGGTGATCAGGTTGATGCCACGGACGACCCGCTTATGCTTGCCCGACCAGTGCCGGCTGACCAGCTCGATCTTCTCGGCGTGGAACTTGTCGAGGGTCGAGTCATCGAGGACCAGCATCCCGCCCTCCTTGCGGACCATGGGCCGGGCCTCTTCCCAGAGCGTGGACGGGTCGGGTTCGATCCGATGGAGCAGACGGGTGAAGGCATCGTGGGCCGGAGCGTCGGGCGACTCGGGTTGCACAGCGGCGGCCTCCGTGCAGCAGAACGCCTTCGGGGAGGCGATGAGGAAATCGATGTAGTCGGTGTCGTGACACTTGGGGTTCGGGGCGTACATGCGATCCATCATGGACGTCCGAACCGATTGGCGCAATATGGACGCCCGATCACTGCCGCGTAACTCCTATGTCACAACCTTTGTTGTTTGATCAGTTCGACGTTTGAACTGGGGCATCGAGGCGAAGTTCTGGGGAGAGGCGGACGGGGCTAAGGTGGCCGAGTCCGACTCGCAAGCCGAGCCGATGGCATCGCTCTCGGCTTGCGAGTCGGAGGACGAGGGTATGGAGGTTTGGGCTTGGGTGTGATCGGACGATCGATCAAACCGAATCAATCAGAAAGCATGAACGTCTACGGATATTCTTCAATCAATCTTGCGAGCTTATCTCGACAACCCTGGGAAACACGTTGGAAGCCGGAACTTAGACCCTCCTCCCCAGAGAGGCGTGACCAAAACCTTATCGCGTGATCCGCGGCCTCGTGCCACAGGTGCATATTTGTGGCTGTAGGAAGACGTGGATTGAATTGCCGTTCGACAAGGCTCGCGTCCGTCGGCGCAAATGCCATCGGCAGCATGTCGTAGACTGGAGTTGGAGTCAGTGTCAAATGCCTCGCCTCATCGGCGAAAAAGCAAAAGTTTCCGAAGTGCCGGTCTCCATTCGCGATGAGGTCGCCGAATGTGTCCAGCCAAATCATCTGATCGGCATGCTTGGTGGACATACTCAAATCCGGCTCATCGAGAATATGTTGGCCGGCCCTGCTCCAATTGTCCGGGGTATACCCGAGGAAGTGGCTGTTAACTGCGAAAAGCGAGATCACTCCACGTCGCCCCTTCGCACCGATTCGGTCGAAGCGATCTACCTGCAGATACCTAGTACCGTCGAGGTCGAACCACTCCGAGTGGGGAACGGGAAAACCGGCATCCTGAAGCACTTCCAATGCTACGTGCTCGCAGACGAGTAGATCACGCCATCTGTCCGCCGCAGCGCCGTCGCCACTGGCGAACTTCACTAGCCAATAACGCCCTTCGGAGTAGACGGCGAACTTTGGATGCTCGCCACCAGCCGATGATCCTGGTTGGCCAGCCAGTGCGCCTGTGGCCAGGTTCGGAAAGTCGGCACGAGTAAGAGGTCGCGGTTTCCATGCCAGGAATCGGTTGAGCGACTCCTCCCCTATGATCAGGTCGCCAACGCAATCCTCGCCGCGCGAAGCCAACGAGATCAGTTGGTGATCGTCGTTCCAGTCGCTAATTCGTTCAGGGAGTCGCAACTCCGGGTAGAGAGATGGGAAGCTGCGTCCAATGTAACCTTGTGGTCGCATATCCTCTACGAAGGGTGGCAGCCCGGGGAATTCTTGTCCATCTCCGGACGTTCGCTCAAGCCAAGAGCCGCCTCCCGAGAGGAGATGCAGAATCCCGTGTCGGTTCGGGTGTCCATTTTCATCCACCCGGAAGACGGGCAGATTCCGTCCAATCCCCGCGATCTCTCGGGGTAATGCGTAGCGAGTTGCCACGCTTCGTCCGAATCGACACACGCGAGGGCCGGCTTCACGCATAAGGCGAGACATCACTGGTTGAGAGATCCCTAGCTCCCTCTGGATCTCTTCGCCGCGCAGGAGTCCACCCCTTCTTAAGGCCACGAGTAATCGATCGATCTTCTCCATAGCTCACCCAGAATAGCTTTTTGAATCGCCTTTATCGCACAAACATCAATTCTAGTCGAGATTTGCGTAGAATCAATGCCGGTAATCCGAATAGCTTTTGGAATCACTCGTCTTATTTCCTGGGAACGTCCGTCTTTGTCGATTGCTCGCGAATACACAAACTTGCTCACAAGCAATCACCAGCCCAAAACTGAACACGTGAGCAAAATGAACTTTTATTCAGTGCGATGAACCGTTCAAATGGTTCGGCGTGGGGTTTAGGTGCAAAGCCTCCCGGAATGGCTTCCTTCGGCCGTCCGACCCGATTCGAGACCTCGCCACGGTTTGTTCTCCAAGCGTTCAGGTGGGACTGGATCAGGCCCGGTCTTGATGATTCCCTGAAACCTTCGCGGAGATCGGACCCTCTTTATCACACAAAAATCGGCCGGCAAGGGATGCCCGACGGTGGATCGACCTGTTCCCACCCCTCAGCAAAAACCATCCGACTCGTGAGAAGGGAGAAAGGCCCCTCCGCGGCCCCACAGAGCTATTCCCGGGGCGATAGCTTGCCGGGCCGGCCCCGGGGTCGGATCGAGGATTCCAGCCCTACCTACCAGCTCTTCGCCAGGGCGACGAGTTGATCCAGCGCGGCCCCCCAACCGTTGTGGAATCCCATGGCCTCGTGCTTGGAGCGTTCCTCCTCGGTGGTGTGGAAGACCGTCGCGGTGTATTTCGTCCCGGAACCGTGCGGCTCGATCTCGATGATCGCCGTGAAAACAAAGGGTACGTCGGCCGATAGCTTCGCCGGCCGGTAGCCGGGGAGGAGGGCGCCGGTCCAGATGAGCTTCCTGCCCGGCACGACCTCGAGGTAGCACCCGGTGTTGGGGAACTGCTGGCCCTCGGGCGACTCCATGACCGTGTGGAACTTGCCCCCGGGCTTCAGGTCGATCTCGCAGTGGACCGTCTTCCACGGTTTCGGGGTGAACCACTTCTTCAAATGCTCGGGGGTCGTCCACGCCTTCCAGACGAGTTCCGGCAAGACGTCGACGATCCGTTCGAGCACGAGGTCGGTCTTGGGGTCCAATGGCGTCATTCGGACTGCTCCTTCAGGTCTTCGAGGAAGGAATCGAGCTGATCGAGGCGCCGTTCCCAGAGCAGGCGTTGCGTCGCCATCCAGTCCTCGGCCGCCCTCAACGAGCCCGGCGCGAGTTCGTAGGTGCGGACCCGCCCGGACTTGCGCGACCGGACCAGCCCGCATCTCTGGAGGACGTCCAGGTGCTGGAGGAAGGACGGCAGGGCCATCTTGAACGGCCGGGCCAGTTCGCCCGTCGCGGTTGGCCCGCGCGAGAGCCGCTCGACGACGGCCCTGCGGGTCGGGTCGGCCAAGGCCTGGAACAGGAGGGTGAACTCTGCCGATTGGTTAGGCATCTAACTTAGTATAATTGTCCTGAAAGTTAGGTCAATCCCTAGGTGATCGATCAGCCTCAAGCGAGGGAAGGAACAGGGGACGTTCTGCTTTTAGAGCCTTGGTGAAGAAGAAGAATGTCCCCATTTTGCCCCCTGAAGTTTCTCGTACCTCTCGCAGGCGAAGCAGGCGGCGTACAGCTTAATCCGTTTCATCGGAGGCAACCCATTAATACGTCCGGGCAGCTTGTGGACAGGTATGTCGTATCGCGGTGGGCGGTAAGGGGCAAGGTGAGGTGGTTCGTCCGACGCTCACGATTTCGTTAGGACTTCACCATTCGTGATCGGATAATCGATATGGCTCGACTCTTAAGGGGGATTCCTTCAGCTTTCGGTCGGCGAACCGGGGATAAAGCACATGGCTGCAAGGCGACGCTGGTTCCGATTCAACCTGCAGGCCGGGATGGGATTGGTCATCGTCTGCGCCGTCCTGCTCGCCATCTTGATCGTCCCGGCCCATCGGCGAGGACGTGCCTTCGCTGATATCCGCGCGGCCGGGGGCACGATCATGCTCCAGCCTGGAGCGGAGGAGTCGTGGTTCGACAAGCTCGTTGGCAGGGCACTCGGACCCGATTACGTGGCCAAGGTGTATTCGATAGATTTGCGAAAATCGAAGATTAACAACGACTTCCTGGCTTGCTTGGGTGCGTTTCCAGAGATCGGCAAGCTCGATCTCGAGGCAGCTACGATCTCCGATGACGCGCTGGAGTATTTCAAATCACTTGGCTCGATCCGCGAGCTGTGGATAGGAGAGACGGCGATCACCGACGCAGGCCTGGCAAAGCTAGTGCTCCACCATCCGCGACTCGACACCCTTAGTCTCCAGGGGACGAAAGTTACCCAAGTTGGCCTGGCTGAGCTAGCGAAGTTGCCTCTTCTTACCGATTTGTTATTGAATTCCACGGAGACGAATGACAAGGGACTTGAGAAGCTGGCGACGGTCAAGAGCCTCGAAGACCTCGGGCTGCGCGGCACGAAAGTGACGTCGGAAGGCCTCATGCACTTGAAACGGCTGCCGAAGCTCGCGAAGATCCGCCTCTATTACACGGGCGTGGACGACACGGGAGTGAAACTCCTCAGCGAAATACCCACGCTCAGCCTCGTCGATCTATCGATGACCAAGATTACCGACGTCTCGCTCGATTATCTGGCCCGTCTTCCCAGGCTCGACGATCTCGATGTCACCGCCAACAAAATTTCCCCCGAGGCGCTGAAGGCATTCCAGCAGACCCATCCGAAATGCACGATCCAGTAACCCGCCGGTATGGGACAGAACTGGAAAAGGGACCATTCCGCTTTTAAAGCTTCGGGGAAGGAAAAAGTAGAATGTCCCCTTTTCAATGACCTCTTTTCGATGAGTTGAATTGAAAGCAATCCGAGTTTTCGATCCGACTTCTCTGTTCAGGCGGGAATCGGCGGTGTCGGTTGATCGAGGGGCCGATTGGGCTTAAACTTCGGTTTGCACGGCCTCGGGCCGCCTCTCCCACTCGACAACCGAAGATATCACCATGAAACACCTTCGCATTCCGCTCGCGGGGATCGTCGCGATCGCCCTGGCCTGTTCGACCGCCCTCGCCTCCGACGGACCCTGGCCCGTCGAGAAGGCCCGCGCCTGGGGTCAGGCCCACCCCTGGCTCGTGGGGTGCAACTATTGCACCAGCTCGGCGATCAACCAGCTCGAGATGTGGCAGGCCGACACCTTCGACCCCGCCACCATCGACCGCGAACTCGGCTGGGCCCAGGAGCTGGGCTTCAACAGCATGCGCGTCTTCCTCCACGACCTCGCCTACAAGCAGGACCCCGAAGGCTTCCTCAAGCGGGTCGACCAGTTCCTGGCCATCGCCGACCGCCACAAGATCGGCACCATGCTCGTCCTCTTCGACGGCGTCTGGGACACCGACCCCAAGCCCGGCAAGCAGCGCGATCCCAGGCCCGGGCTGCACAATTCCGGCTGGGTGCAGTCGCCCGGCCGTGCGATCCTCGGCGACCCGGCCCGACACGACGAGCTGAAGGATTACGTGGTCGGCGTCGTCTCCCGGTTCAAGGATGACCCTCGGGTCCACGCCTGGGATCTCTTCAATGAGCTGGACAACCCCAATGCCAATAGCTATGGCGGCACCGAGCTGAAGGACAAGACGGAACGCTCCTGGGACCTGCTCCGCAAGGAGTTGTCCTGGATCCGCCCCCTGGGACCCGGCCAACCGCTGACCATGGGCGTCTGGCGGGACAACTTCACCGACCCGGCGAAGATCACCCCCATCAACAAGTTCCAGATCGAGCAGTCCGACGTGATCTCGTTCCACAACTACAACCCGCCCGACAAGATGAAGGCCGACGTCGACGCGCTCAAGAAATATGGCAGGCCCGTCCTCTGCACCGAGTACATGGCCCGCCCCAACGGCAGCCGGTTCGACCCGATCCTCGCCTATCTCAAGCGGGAGAAGGTCGGCGCGTACAACTGGGGCTTCATCGACGGCAAGAGTCAGACCATTTTCCCGTGGGACTCGTGGAAGAAGCCCTACGACGGCGAGCCCCCCGTCTGGTTCCACGACATCCTCCGCCGCGACGGCAAGCCCTACATCCCCGCCGAGGTCGAGTACATCAAATCCGTCACCGGCGCGGGGAAGTGAATCGGGAACGATATCCCCATGGTCGGGGCGTTCGAGGAGGCCACGATCCTTTTCGATGGCCGCATCGACAAGACGCCGCGCCGGAGGGATAGCCGAAGGACGATGCTCTCGCTCCTGGCGTTCGGCCCCGGTGACCTTGCCTCGGGGTCGAAAAGTGAGGGGCGAGATAGGGGACGTTCTGCTTTTGATCATCTGGTGGAGGGAAAGTCGAACGTCCCCACTTCTGCTCGGCGGGTTAACGACCTCGGCCGTTGCCGAGGCGTTTCAGGGCGTCGCGCGCGGCCATGCTGTCGAGCCCTTGGTTCGTCATGGCGAGCCGACGCAATGCGGGGACGCTCTTCTCGGTGCCGATCTGCTCGAGGATCTTGCAGGCGTCCATCCGCGTGAAGCCGTCGTTGTGATTGAGGCATCGGAGCACGGCGTCCTCGGCGGGGGGGCCGATGGCTTTGAGCGCCTCGACGGCCTTGCCTCGGTCGTTGCTGTCCATGAAGTAGTCGGCCAGCGCGTCCGCGGATTCCGGATCCTTGAGCGCCTTGAGCGTATCCAGGACAGCCCAGCGAACGTGGAACTCCGGGTCTTTCAGGGCTTCGATCAGGGCGTGAGTGTTCTCCGGCCCTCCCCAAACCGCCAGGGTCTTCGCGGCGTCGGACCGCGCGAACCCGTCGGGGTCCTTGAGCATGGGCTCGACGGCCTTGGCGACCTCCTGGCGGCCCTCGCCGGGCGCCGCCCTCATCAAGCGAGCCAACGCCTCCTTGCGCTTCTGCAGGACGGGAGACTCGAGGTCGAAGCGGACTTGCCCCGCGAAGTCGTCCGCGGCCGGCCTTGGCCCCGAGGGCCGCACGGCATTGGCGACGACTTCGATGCTCCGCCCCGTGACCCGCTGGACCTTGCCGAAAGTGATCTTCCGCGCGAACTCCTCGGGGTCGCCGACGGGAGAGACCCTGTAAGTCCTCTGCCCGAGGCCTCCGCCCCCCTCGGAACGCCAGGGCTTTCCGGACTCCTTGAGAATCTCGCCAATCTGATCGCCGACGTGCTGCCCCGTCTCCTCGTCGGTGATCCCCGAGACGATGACCGTGACGGTCTCTCCGGGAGCCGACTCGGCGGGCGGCGGCGTCAACGCGCCGAGAGGAGCCCTCGCGATGTTCTGTTGGAGACCGGGGTCCCGTTCGTGGCCCGGTTCCTGTCCAATGATCGGGAACGGGGCTTGCGCGAGCTGTCCCGCCGCGACCTGTTCATTATTCATCCGGGCACGCTCGGCGGCCCCGCTGGCCGCGAAGAACGCGGGGAGGAACAACGCGAACCCGAGCCCCATCGCGACGCCCCCGATCGAGATGACGAAGGGTTTCTTCATCTCATCCCACCGGGTGCAGAGGTAATAGAGCGAATAGAAGGGGACGAAGAGGTACATCAAGCCGCAGGCGACGCTCTCCCGGAACGCGACCACCATGCAGGCGATGCCGCCGCCCAGGGAGACCACCATCACGAGGACCTGTACGGCGAGCGCGGCGACTTGCATCGACGAGTTCGAGGCCTGCGACATGACGAACGCCATCCCGATTCCCAACGCGAGGGTCAGCAATAGGTAGCCCCAGGCGGGCAGGCCCGCGATCGAGATCGCCCCAGAGTGGGAGGGGGGGGCGGCCTTGGTAGGCTTCATCGTCGCGCGACGAGGCATCACCTCTTCGAATTCCTCGTCTCGATCCGCGTGCCGCGGCGGCAGCGGGGCGGGCGGCTCCTCGAAGCCGAACGGGTCGTGGCCCCTCGGCGGCGGATCGGCCGGTCGAGCGTGAGAGGGAGGCATCGCCCTGTGCGGGCTCCGCGGTTTCCCGACCGGGAAGGTCGCGCCGGGGATGACGAAGCTCAGCCCGCATTGCTTGCACTTGGCGCGCTTGCCCGCCAGGCCCTCGTCGACGTCGAATCTCTTGCCGCACGACTCGCAATGGAAAGTAATGGCCATACTGTCCCCAAAGCCCGGATGACCTGGCGTGGGACTCTTGACCTCGCTGTCATGGGCCCCGCCCGCGCAAGCTTAGCATGAAGACGTGTGGACAATCCATCCCAGCAATCGTGTCTCCTCATCCCTTGTTCCGTTTCGATTGGCGCTCCGCGCGGAACCGCGACGGGATTGCCAAGAGGCCAGTCGCAATGGTCAATCACGAGGGAAACCATCCGTAATTCCCCGCGACATCATCGCGGTGCCTTCCGTGAGTTCTTCCGGTAATAGAGCCTCCCGTCTTCGGCCCCGATGACCAGATCGGGCACGCCGTCTCGGTCCCAATCCACGGTGGCTGGGCCGGTGGAGTGACCGGCCAGGACCCGGTCCGCGACGGGGCCGAGGTCCCGGAAGGTGGTGATTCCGTCGACGGTCCCCTCGTTCCGGAGGACGTTGGCGTTCCGGCTGTCGACGATCAGGTCGGGGTGGCCGTCGCCATCCCAGTCCGCCAGGGCCAGGGTCCGTCGGCCGCTCGCTCCGGCGGCCCCGTCATTGAGCCGGAGGAGTCCGGCGACGTCATTCCGGGGGCGGTGTCGCGAGTCGAAGGCCGAGACCGGCTCGGAGCGGAAGGCCCGTCGGGCCGGTTTGAGCCTCGGGAGGCCGTCGGGGCCGGGTTCTCCTTCCTGTTCGAACAGGGCGAGATACCCCTCGTGGTCGAGCATCACCAGGTCGGGGCGTTTGTCCCCGGTCCAGTCGTAGACCATCGGGGTGGTCCGCCACTCGGTCGCCAGATCCCCGGGCTCGGGCTCCCACCACGTCCAGGTCGGCTTCGGGGGCGTGGTCCCCGATGGCCAGGCCACGACGATCGGGCGGCTCTCCTCCAACTCGGGTCGCGTGCGGGTCCCCACGTTGCGGAACCAGGCGACCTTGCCCCAGATCGAGTTGACCACCACGTCGAGGTCGCCGTCGCCGTCCCAGTCGGCCACGGAGGGCTGCGTATAACCCCACTTCGCCTCGCAAGGCCCCTGGATCGACCCGCTCGAGCCCGCCATGATCCGGATCGACTTGCCGCCGGCCTCCAGCAAACGCGGAGGAGCCCAGCGCGGCGGGTCGCCCCCTCCGAGGTTCTCGAACCAACCCAGTTCGCCGGACGAGCACCCGCAGACCAGGTCGGTATCTCCGTCGCCGTCCCAGTCGGCGGCCGTGGGCGTGGCCAGCGCCCCGAACTTGAGGTCGGTCCCGCGCTGCCGGAAGTAGACGGGGGGGCGGAATCGGGGCGAACCGTCCACGACCATCCCCGAATGCTCCACCAGGGCCACTCGCCCGTCTTCGTCCCCGACGACGAGGTCCATATCACCGTCGCCGTCCCAGTCGATCGCCACGGGGACGATCATCTGGAGATGCATGGCCACCGGCAGTCTGCCTTCGTCCAGGAGCCCCCGACCCGCCGAGTAGCCCGGTTGGGTCCGGGTGCCGACGTTCTCGAAATAGGTGAACCGGTCGAGGAACTCGCCGCAGATCAGATCCAGGTCGCCGTCTCCGTCGAAGTCGGCGAGATTCGGAGAGGGCATGCCGAAGGTGTCGATCGGCCTGCCCTCGGCGTCGACCTTGGTGGGCGGATCGTACTCGGGGCGATCGTTGGAGCCGTGGTTGCGAATCAGGTAGACCCAGCCGTGGAGCGGACCCCGGGTCCAGTGCCCCGAGCGATCGAAGGCGTTGTCCCAGCCGTAGTCGGCCCAGTCTTCCACGCCCACGATCAGGTCGAGCCGACCGTCGCCGTCGAAGTCGGCATACTGCCACTGGTTGGCCCGGAGCTTCGACCCCTCGCCGACGAGATTCGCGGTCGGATAAATCGGCGTCGAGCCCCCGAGAGCGAGCGTCTCGCCGTTCCAGTGCACCTCGGCGGCCGGGATTAGCAGACGAACGGAGGTACGTCGGGCGTCCCCGCCGGCATACGACGGCCGGATATTCTTGAAGCTCGGCCCGAGCCGCCTCGGGGGGAGGAACACCGGGAATTTGCGCTCGAGGTCGGTCCCGCCGGGGTTCTCGAACAGGTAGGTCCCCTGGAAGGGGACGTCGGGGCAGGAGACGACCAGGTCGAGGTCGCCGTCCTGGTCGTAGTCCATCGGCAGGGGCCAGGCCCAGAGCCCGACGCCCAGGTCGACCACCGGCCCCGGCTTCCCCGAAGGTTCGTATCGCAGCGGTTCCAGGTCGGCCGCCTTCGAGGCGACGGCGAGCCCGAATGTGAGGAAGAGTGAAATCGTAATTCGTGACAAGGTAATCTTTGATGAATTATTCATGGTTGTTTGGTGGAATCTCGGGAACACGGCGCGGGGGTCATTCGGGGATGAATCTTCCTTACTGCTATCTCGGGCGCGAGGGAGCCAGGAATGTCCCCTTGATTCTGCCAGAAATATCCCTCGGTATCCGCCAGGAATGTGTCCCCTTGATTCTGGAAGAATGTAGTCGGAGGCCGGGTGAAGGCCCCCTGTTTCGGGTCGGGGCACATTCCTCCGTTTTACTCGGCTTTCCCGATTCCCTTGCTGATCCGGAAGACGTGGCCGTCCGGATGTCGGACGTGCATCTCGCGGACGCCCCAGGGCTCGTCGGTCGGTGGCATCGTGACCTCCAGGCCCCCGGCCAGGCAATGCCGGTGGACGGCGTCGACGTCGTCCACCCAGACCGACATCCAGACGCCCTTGTCGCCCGACTGGCCGGACTCCTTGGTCGTGGGCAGGTCGCTCTTACCGCGTCCGCCCTGAGCCCCCTGGCACAGGAAGATCTCGGAATGGCCCGAGCGGACGGCCCCGAAGGTCGGGGGGCTGCCCCAACGGAAGCCCTGCTGCCAGCCGAGCTTCTCGAACCACGCGAAGCTCTCCAGGATGTCGGACACGTTCAGGATCGGGGTCACCGCGTGCGCGAGCATGGTCAAGCTCCCGGGAAGAGGCTCGGCGAGGCCAGGGCTCAGGAAAGGTTCAGTTGCCACGAAACGCCGAAGCGATCGGTCAGCCATCCGAATTTCTTGCTGAATCCGTAATCGCCCAGCGGCATGAGCACGGCGCCGCCATCCGAGAGCCGCCCGAAGACGGATTCCAACTCGGCTTCGCTCTCGCACTCGACGAAGATCGAGACCGATGGGGTGAAGGTGAAGGCGTGCTTCATGGGGCTGTCGATGCAGAGGAAATCCCGCCCGGCCAGGGTGAAATCGGCCCGTTTGACCGTGCCTTCCGCCCCCATCTCGCCGGCTGCGTATCGCTCGATCTGCTTGACCTTCGAGTCGGCGAATAGCGAGACGTAGAGGTTCATCGCCTCCTCGGCGTGCCCCTCGAACATCAGGTGCGTCGAGACATCACGAGCCATCGTTTTCTCCCCTCTCTGGTCGATATGAATAGCGGTTCACTCATCCCCGGAGGGACCGTACAAGCCCGGGACGGGGATATCGTTCAGCCGGAGATAGACGCAGAGGTGGGCGCGGTGGTGCATCAGGTGGTTGAGGACCATGTTCCTGACCACCGCCGAACGCGGCATCGTGAAGAAGGCGTGACCCCCTTGCGAGAGCGTCCACGGGCTGCCCATGCCCTCGTCCTTCACCTCGGTGAGCGACTTGCGTGCCGCCGCGACGTTGCGGTCGAAGAGATCGAGGATCTCCTGTCGGCTGGCCAGCTTCGGGAACGGGTAAGGCTCGCCGTCGACCGGCGCGATATCCAGCCCGGGTTGGGTCAAGACCACCACGAGCCAGTTCGGGATGTCCGCGATGTGATTGGCGTTCCAGCCGATCGTGTGCGACTTCGGGTGGGCCTGCCAGTCGAGCTTGTCGTCGGGGATTCGCTCGAGCACCTTGCGGGTACCGGCCATCTCCTGATCGAACTCGGGCAAAACAGATTCGGCGTAAGTCATCGGATTCCCCCGGGAGGAAGAGACCCCTCGTCTCGGGAGGGGTGATCAGGTCGTGGATTGAAACCAAGTATCGGCGGATTGTCAACGCCTGTACACTGTTTTTTGGGGCGGAATCAAATTAGGTCCAGGCGATCCCCTGCGGGTCTTCGGAGTTGGCAAGATCGTATTGCCGGAAGCCCTCCGAGCGCTGCCGAACCTCGCCGAATCGTGGATGATGGTGGGGCTCGGTATCCAATCCTAGATGGAGTTCCACCCGATGCGGCTCGTTGCGATCTCCTTGATGATTTTCACCCTCTCCGGACGCGTCGGCCTCGCCCAGGTCGGCGGGAACGTGGGCTACGGCCAGGCCGGTGGGCGGGCGCGGGCCGAGCAGAATGAGCGGTCCCAGCGCCAGCTCACCCGGGAAGAAATGCCGCCGACCGACTCCTCGATGTTCATCGACGCCAGCGTCCTGATGAACGTGAAGGCCGACGAGTTCGTCGCCACCTTCAGCGTCGCCGAGCAGGCGGAGACCGTCCAGGAATGCCAGGCGAAGATGGACGCGACCATCGCCTCGTTCACCGGAGCCATCCAGGGGCTGGGCATCGGGCCCGAGAGCGTCTTCGTCGATTTCGCGGCGCAGACGAAGGTCTACGGCTACAAGATCGAAGGCAACCTCGCCAAGGAGCAACTCAGCGGCTTCGAGCTGAAGAAGACCGTCGCAATCCGATACCGCGATAAGACGCTGATCGACCGCCTGGTCGTCGCCGCGAGTCGGTCCAAGGTCTACGACCTCGCGAAGGTCGATTACATCGTCAGCGATCCCGGCCCGGTCCAGGAGCGGCTGGCCGAGGAGGCGGCGGCGGTGATCAAGGCCAAGGTGGCCCGCCACGAGCGTCTGCTTGGCATCCAGGTCCGCCCCGTGCCCCAGATCTATGCCGAGCGGTCGTCCGCCTATTTCCCGACGGAGATGTACGAGTCCTACGTCGCGGGCGAGTCGGAGGCCGTCGAGGGGGCCCCGGATCGGTCGCGACTGACGGTCCAATCCCTCCGCAAGAGCCGGACGTTCCTGTACAACCCGCTCGATGCCGACGGCTTCGATCGAGTGATCGAGCCCGTCATCCTCGAACCGGTCGTGCAGTTCACCCACTACCTCAAGCTCAAGTATGAAATCGAGACGAGGCGTTGAGCGATGAAAGACTGACGGTGACACGCCCGGGGAGAGTGCGTACTTTTGCCCCGCAGTTTCGGCAATTCCGCCATGAGTTCCGGCTGATTCCTGATCCATGCCTCTTATTTGGCGATGACTTGCTCTCGCGTCTCGTCCCTGCCGATCGCAAACGGATTGCTCCATTTCCCCGGTCGTCCTATGTAGATGACGAAGGGTTCGCGCTTGCAGTGGACGACGTTGTGCAAGCCTATGCCCTCCTTGCTGGCGGCATTTTCTTGGATTTTTCTGTTGGTCATGTCGTGGTATTTCGGTTGGGTGGGTTGAAATAAGTGTTCAGGTCGGCTTGCCCGTCCTGAACCCTTGGCATGCGCCGAGCAGCGGGTGAAGGCCGGAATAGCCCCGAAGCCGTCAGGTGAGCGCAGCGAAGGGCTTGAAGGCCGAGGGAGGCAGCCCAGAGACTTGCGAGAGCTACCGAAGTGGTGGCGTAAGCCAGACTCGAAGCGACCGAGCTTAACGAGCCCCGGACAGCCTGACGGCGAAGCCGGGTCGCCCGCTACTGGCCCGGCTGGAAAATCGCCCGCCCGTCCTTACGATTCCGGCAGTAATCGTTTCGCCTTTCTTTGGCGCGCCAATTGCGTGTAGTCTCCGGCATCTCACCACGGCTTTGCAACCCCCTGACTCAAGCCGATCTACCTTTTCACTCCGACAGGAGCCCGATCATGATCCGCGCCACTTCCGCCGCCTTGCTCACGCTCGCCGTGGTATCCACGTCCGCATTCGCCCAGGACGGTCCTCTCAACCGCGTGGGCAGGGCGCTCGACCGGACGGGCAAGAACATCCGCTCGACGGTCGAGACCGAAGTCGCCCGCGGGCAGATCTCCGCCGAGGAACGCGACGTCCTCAACAAGGTCGGCAAGCGGATCGACTGGGACAAGCAGATGGCCGGTTCCACCCTGCGGCTCGAAGTCCAGCCGGGCGGGGTGGTCGTCCTGCAAGGGTCGGTGCTCAGCGAGGCGGCCAAGCTCCGGGCGGTGGACCTGGTGGAGAACACGACCGGCGTGACCAGCGTGGTCGATCAACTCGCCGTGGTGAAGGGCACCAAGGTGACCGAGGCTCCCCGGGAAACACGCGTGATCGAGACGCGAAAGGCCGCTCCGATCGTCAAGGGTACGTCCCCGGTGATCGTCGTTCCTTCGGAGTCGAAGGTGATCGTGAAGCCGTAAGCCTCGTCTCGCGGAAACGAATGACGGGCCGTCGGTTGTCCCATGGGGGATGGCCGGTGGCCCGTTCTGTTTAGCCACGGAGGAACGCCGCACACCAATCCAGAGATTTAACGCCCATCGGACAAAACACTTGAGAAGGAAGAACGCGGCCGGGAGGATTCCTCTGAAAAATTGGCTGAGAATTTTCCCTCCGTGTCGATCCGCCGTTTTCCCGATCGACAACCTTGTGGCGTGCGATTTGGGGCTCGAAACGAACCGGACTTCCTGAAGGAAGATAAAGATGATGCGACGAATCCTTGGTCTCCCGGCGCTGATGCTTGCCCTTCAGCTCACCGCCTACGGCGACGATAATCCCGGCAAACTGCCGACGGCACCGACCAATCCCGCGTTCGAGACGATGAAGAAGCTGGCGGGCACATGGATGGTCGCGGACGCCGATGGCAAGCCGACCGATCAGGTGGCGTCCATCATCAAGGTCACCGCCGGTGGCAGCGTGGTGCATGAGACGATCTTCCCCGGCCAGCCGATGGAGATGGTCTCGGTGTATTCGGTGGACGGGGCCGATCTCGTCATGACGCATTACTGCGTGCTGGGCAACCAGCCGCGCATGAAGGCCGACCGGGATTCGTCGGCCGACCAGATCCACTTCCAGTTCGACGGCGGCTCCAACCTGGATCCGGCGAAGGACAGGCATATGCACGAGGCCACCCTCACGATCATCGACAACGACAATATCGAGCTAAAGGGCGTCGGCTGGGAAAATGGCGCGCCCGCCAAGGAAATGTGCTGCGGCCAGAGGTTCACACGCAAGAAATAAGGGCGAGTGGGCAGCCGCATCGCAGGAGTGTTAACGAGGCTGTGGCGATCCCCATGGGAGACGCGATGGCCTCGTTCCATTTCCCCATCGCCGAAAGTGTTTCTGATCGCCTCGCCTCTCTCGCCTGCTCCGTGAGAGAATCCCTGGCGCTCCGAGATCAGAACACAATTCCACCGGCATCGCGTCAGGCGTTAGACTCCGCATAGGGTGCCTACCCGCTTCATCATTGCGAGTGGCACAAGCCAAGGCGAAGCATATACCTGAAGCCGAGCATCCTCAACCGCCGGCGACGGTGGAATGTGACCGGGTTAGGAATCGCGGCTGCGGACTGTACAACCCGGAATGGGAATACGACTGGGCGGACGACCTCGAGATGAGGCCGCTACGCGCCTGGGGGCCGATGGGGCGGTTCGTGGTGACCTGAATCGATGGGGGAGTTGGCGACGTGGCGAAGCTAATCATCATCGTCGGGGTCGGCGGATCGGGAAAGACGACCTATGGCAAGAGCCTTGCAGAGGAAAGATACGCAACAGCGTTCATCGACGGGACGCTGGCGGAAGGTGATGCCAGGCGAGCCGGTTTTCGTTGCCTCGGCGAGATGGTCGCCCGGCTCCTCGGCCGCGGCGAGGATTGCGTGATGGACGAATCCCACCTCACGCATCCCGGCTTCCGCGAGACGTTCAAGGATTTCTGCGATCAGTTCCTGGCTGGGGTCGATCAGGAATGGATTTTCTTCGAGAATGATATCTTGGCGTGCATCAACAATGTTTACTTCGATCAGAACAAAGCGAAGCCGCGGATCGGCCTGCCTCGACTCAAGGCAGTGCAAGATCAGGGGCGGCATTATGAGGTTCCCCCTCCTGGCATATACCCCGGGCACCATCAAGCGCGGTCTGTCTACCAGCAGCCATCACCGCAGTTCAACGATATCCTGAAGGCGCAAACTTGGCTTCAAGCCGAAATCGAGCGTCAGAGTAAATGATTTTGGTCAGAGGAAAGGCAAAGGGGACATTCAACTTTTTGAGCCCAACGAGCATGTTGAGTGAGACGAGATAAATCGGCGTTTGTTTATGGTTTGTGGGGCAATTCTCCGAACAATTGCCCTGGCTGATTCCTGGAACAACATCGGGACGGTCGATACCCCGGCCTCAAGGTCCGGGGATCGACTGGAGGATCGGTCGGATCGCCGTCCAGAGTTGTTCCTTGATCTGGACCGCGACGGGGTTCGCCAGTCGTGTGGGCGACTTCCCGCGTTCGCCGGGCGCGGCAAGGATTCCCACGGTCAGTTCGCCGTCGGTGTAGTAGCGGTCCCCTCCCCCGTTCCGTCCCATCAAGGTGGCTCCGACTCCGGTGACCTGGAAGAGTTCGGTCAGCGACCCGCTCTTGCGGAGGTCGGCGAACAGGCCATCGCGCTCGGCGTCGATGTCGGGTCCGATGTGGTGGGTGATCTGTCCGGTCCGGTGGCTCAAGCCGACGCTCTGGTCATAGGTCACGGCGCCGATCCAGAGGGGGACGCCATCCCGGCCGAGGTCGGACGACTTCCAGAACCGGACGTGGTGGCGATGGCTGGCGTTCTGGCCGACCGGCTTCTCGAAGGCGAGGTCCTGCTTCCTCCCGAACACGAAAAGCGGGCTGACGGGGGCGTCGACGTAGGGTCGGTCTCTCAAAACGCTCCCGGCGATCCGGAGGCTGGATCTCAAGGTGACCGGGTCGGCGGCGTCCCAGCCGGAGTGGATCAGGCTGCCGACCACTTCCTCCTCGGTCCCGATCAGCCCGACGTTCAGCGGGTCGCCGGGGATCCCCTGGGACGTGAGGCTCGTCTTGGGGGCCGTCTCCATCGAGGGTCGGTGCTCGTAGTGCCGCCAGAGCATCGGTAAGACCAGGTAGGCCGCCACGAGCCAGAGGGCCACGATCGAAAGCAGGATCTTCGACGCTAGGATCAGGATTCGCCTTCTCCTGGAGGAGTTCGCCCCAACTTGCGCGGTCGATCCCGGGGGAGTATCCGAGGGTTCCGGCGGGTTCGCGGCACTCTGGCGATCGAGATCGTCCGTCATGGCTTGCTCGTGTCCCGTTGGATCTCGGATTCCGGGCGCATTCCGGAACGCAAGGCTCTCAGGATGAGCATCCTTCGATCAAAAGTCGAGTGGCATGCGGCCCTAGCCGCGTCGGGTTGTTAGAATAGGAGTGGCAGCCCAGATCATGAAGGGAGTCCTCATGGACGCCTCAAGCCTGTCCTCTCGCCTCGGGAGCCTCCTGGCCCATCGTGGCCTGGTGGTCGCCGTCTTGCTCTCGCCGAGCCTGGCCCTGGCCCAGGTCCCCGCGACCCATCCTCCTTCCGCGACCGCCCTCGGGGCCCCGATCCACGAGGCAGCGATCCCCGATCGAGAGGGCCTGGCCGAACGGGCTCGGGAAGAGCTGGTCTACGTCGACAAGGCCCCCCCTCCCCCTCGGAACGAGCGGCCGAGCCTGGAACCGTCGAGCCCTCGAGAAGTCGTCATCCCCGGCTACTGGGACTGGATCGAAGGCGATTATGCCTGGGTCCCCGGGATCGAGCGGGAGCCCCCTCCCGGCCGATTCTGGGCGAACGGCTACTGGAGTCGCGAGGAGAAGGGCTGGAGGCGAGTCCCCGGCTTCTGGAGCGACCGAGCCCTCGACAAGATCGCCTGGCGGAAGGAGGGTCCTCCCTCGGAACACCCCGAGGACCGGCCGGGTCCGGCCCCCGGCCCGGATCAGCTATTCATACCAGGCTGGTACAAGGAGGACGGCGTCACCTGGCAAGCGGGCTTCTGGACCAAGGCCCAGCCGGGCTGGGTCTGGGTCCCCGCCCGGTGGATTCATCAGCCCGAGGGGTGGGCATTGCGGGAAGGCTTCTGGGACCGTCCGAAGGAGGAGCGAGGCACCCGGATTTCGGTGGTTCGCGAGGGGGAATCGGCCCGGCTGGGCGATACCGCCTACCTGCCCAAGCCCTTGCCAGTCCGAGCGATAGGTTCGGATGCGGGGCGGTCGACCACCAACGTAGCCGGTTATCTCGGCCAGCCCAATCAATACGGCGTCGTCGTCGCGAGTCCGAACTTCACCCGGAATCCGTCGTCGGCCCTGTCCAACTACTTCAACCAGACCTTGTCCGTCCTGAATTCGACGCCGAACTTCGCGAGTTATACGTCGGCGGGGTCCGGCTTCGCCGGCTATCCATATTATGGGCATGGCCTGGGGACCAGCCCCGGCTACTACGGAGGGTCGGATTATGGCCGCGGGTTGGGCTACTATCCCGGCTATTACGGGGGATCGGGGGCGAACTTCGGCCAGCAGGGGATCCAGCAAGGCGGCCTCGGGGGCTACCCTTACTACGGGCACGGCCTGGGGTACTATCCGGGATATTTCGGGAATTGAGCCGGGATAGAATCTCAGGGTGACCGGGGGACTTGGAGTCGCGCGAACGGTGTCCGTTGTCCCTCAACGCTTCCAGCCGAAGTCGCGCTTTTTAATCTTGGCCTTTCTGCCGTCGGGATGATGGAAGACGATCCCCTCGATATCACGAGCGGCCAGGTAAGCGCTCAGCCCATGAAAATCCCTCGGTGGTTCATCGGTCAGGCCGAGCCTCTCCACAGTGTGAGGCACGAGGACGTCCTGATCCCACTTCTCGGGATTCTTTTGCGTATGGGGGCCGACCAACTCGTAGGTGCCGTCCGCCTTGTCGGTTAGGTTGGCGAAGCCCTCGCGATGCCATTTGTCCTCAGGTCCGTCCCCGACTGGCTTCCACCCCACCCTCTTGCCGGTCTCCTCATCGAATCCCGATTCCTCGAAGTCATCCGGGATCGACTGCCCGGGCTTGAACTCCTGACGCTTGTAAAGCTTTCCATCGCGAATCAGGCAGCATGTCCCGTCGATCTTCCTAGTGGCAATTCCCTCGCCCGCGACGACCCATTCGCAACCGGGATGGATCTGGTCGAGGACCCTGCTCCGGTCGCCGTTCCAGTCGCGTTCGAACATGGTTGGGATCTTCTTCATGTCAGCCTCCCTCCATCAGGGCAGTTTGTTGACGGGTTGACTCGCGCCGGACAATTCAAGGACCGTTGTCCAGCGAGGAAGGTTCGCCCGGCGAAGTACGAGGTTGGGTGGGTCGGGGTTTGACGAA
This sequence comes from Tundrisphaera lichenicola, assembly GCF_051175385.1. Taxonomy (GTDB): domain Bacteria; phylum Planctomycetota; class Planctomycetia; order Isosphaerales; family Isosphaeraceae; genus Tundrisphaera; species Tundrisphaera lichenicola. The sequence continues at coordinate 3,882,471 of NZ_CP195106.1, forward strand.
TCGCCGGCTCATCGGTACGATTAGGGCTCGTTTTTGGACGATCCCAATCCTCTTAGCAAGGTCGCCCGGGGTGGTTGCCCTGGGATCTCGGCCCGGAAGACTCGACGCGGGGAAGGGTGAAACTTCGTGGCACTCGCCGTCAAGGACTTGATCGACGCTGGCGTGCATTTCGGACACCGGGCCAGCCGGTGGAACCCGAAGATGAAGCCGTACATCTACGGCAAGCGCAACCTGATTCATATCATCGACTTGAAGGAAACCGTCCGGGGCCTCCTCCGGGCTTCCAAGTACTTCAATCGGGTAGCCTCTCAGAACGGCCTGATCCTGTTCGTCGGGACCAAGCGGCAGGCGGCCGAGACGATCGTCGAGGAATGCACCCGCGCCGGGATGCCTTACGTCACCGAGCGATGGCTGGGCGGCACGCTCACCAACTTCCGGACGATCCGGAGCCGGCTGGAACGTCTTGAGGAACTGGAAACGATCCTCGACGGCGAGCAGGCGCTGAGCTACGGCAAGAAGATGATCTCCACGCTCACCCGCGAGCGGAAGAAGATCGAGCGCAACCTCTCCGGCATCCGCCACATGACCCGGCTGCCCGAGGCCCTGCTGATCATCGACCCCCACCGCGAGCACAACGCGGTCAAGGAAGCCAAGAAGCTCGGGATCAAGGTCGTCGCCCTGCTCGACACCGACTGCGACCCCGACGAGATCGACCTGCCGATCCCCGGCAACGACGATAGCATGCGGTCGATCGAACTGGTCGTGAAGCGGCTGATCGACTCGATCATCGAGGGCAAGGCCACCGCGCCGGTCCAGACGGCCCGCGAGATCGCCGAGCTGGAGCGAGATCGCGACGTGGTCCCTCCCGGCCGGAGCAACGACCGAGGCGGTCGGGGCGACCGTCGAGGTGGTGGGCCGGGCGGACCCGGTCGAGGCGGCCCCGGCCAGGGTGGCCCCGGATTCTCCCGAGGCGTGAGCCGCAGCCAGCCGTCGGCCCCGGCACCGGCACCGGTCGCTGCCGCCGAGGCGTCGGCCCCGGCCGAGACCCCAACCCCGGCCCCGGCCGAGGTCGAGATCCCGGCGGCTCCCGCCGTCGAGGCGACCCAGCCCGAAACCCAGGGCGAGGCGGAAACGACCCCTTCGGCCCAGCCGGAGTGAGCCGAACCGGGCCGATCGGATCGATCCGCCCGGCTCGATGACCATCACCGGCCCGGCGCGACCCCACCATCGGAGGCGCGCCGGGCCTGACCGTCCCCACCCGACATTTACGACCGAAGTTTTGCGTGTCAGCGAGCCAAGGAGAAGTGACGATGGCCGACATCACGGCCCAGGTTGTCAACGAGTTCCGAAAGGCCACCGGCCTGGGCCTCATGGAGTGCAAGGCCCTCTTGAAGGAAGCTGATGGCGACCCGAAGAAGGCGATGACTCTGGCCGCCGAGAAGGGCAAGGCCAACGCCGCCAAGCGGGCCGACCGCGTCGCCAAGGCCGGGCGGGTCGAGGTCTACATCCACCACGACGGCAAGTCCGGGGCCCTGATCGAGGTCAATTGCGAGACCGACTTCGTCGCCCGGAACGATGAATTCCGCCAGCTCGCCAAGGACCTGGCCCTGCAGGTCGTCGCCGCCAATCCGGTCAGCGTCCGCCGCGAGGAGGTCGACCCGAACCTGGTCGAGGAGCAGCGCCGGATCTTCCTGAAGCAGGCCGAAGACAAGCCCGAGCCGATCCGGGCCAAGATCGCCGAGGGGAAGCTGAACTCCTGGTTCAGCGAGAGCGTCCTGCTCGACCAGGCGTTCGTCAAGGACTCGACCAAGAGCGTCCGCGAGGTCATCATCGACGTCAACGCCCGAGTCGGCGAGAATATCTCGATCGCCCGGTTCGCCCGCTTCATCGTCGGAGAATCGGCCCCGGCCGAGGCTCCCGAAACCGAAGCCTGATCCGCCCGAGGGTCGACGGTTGATGGGCGATCCTGATCGGCAGGATCGCTCGTCCTTCCTCCCTCATCGCCCGCCCACTCGCCGACCCGATCGATCGCCCGTGGAATTCGCCCGCCCTCTCGCCGCAGGAGCCCCTCGATGGACGCCGCGTATCCCTTCGGCAGCCCGGTGTTTCGCCGGATCCTCCTGAAACTCTCCGGCGAGAGCTTCTGCCGGCCCGGCGAGGGCGGGATCAGCGTCGAAGAGGTGAGCCGGATCGCCCGTCAGGCGGTCCGGGTGGCCTCGCGAGGGGTCGAACTAGCCATCGTCGTCGGTGGCGGGAACATCCTCCGAGGGGGCTCGCTCCGGGGGTCCGACGTCATCCAGGAAGCGACCGCCCACTACATGGGGATGACGGCCACCGTCATCAACGGCCTGGCCCTCCAGGACGCCATGGAAGGGATGGGCTGCGAGACCCGCCTGATGACCACGATCCGGATGGACGAGGTGGCCGAGCCCTTCATCCGCCGGAGGGCCTTGTCGCACCTGGGCCGGGGGCGGGTCATCATCCTGGCCACCGGGACCGGCAGCCCGTTCGTCACCACCGACACCGCCGCCGCCCTCCGGGGCAAGGAACTGGGAGTCGAGGTCCTGCTCAAGGCCACCCGGGTCGACGGGATCTACTCGGCCGACCCCGAGAAGAACCCCCACGCCATCCGATACGATCACCTGACCCCCGACCAGGTCCTCCGCGAGGACCTGAAGGTCATGGACATGACGGCTATCGGCATGTGTATGGATAACTCCTTGCCGATTCTCGTCTTCAATTTCAAGAAGGACGGGAACATCGAGCGGGCCATCGCCGGCGAGGCGATCGGCACCTGGGTCGCCTCGACCCCCCGCCCTCGTCCCGCCAACATCGCCTGAGTTAGGGCCGGGCGCCGAATGGATTCGTTGATCTGTGGCATCACTGTAAAGAAGATTTGAAAATCTTCTGGGCATCCAATGGCCCCCGGCCAGCCCGCCTGGTTAGTATCCGATCCGTTTTCCCCCCCGGTTCGGATCACCAGGAGACGATTCGATGATTCATGCTTCGGTCCGCGGCTCCCTCTGGGTCGTGCTCGGGATCTTCGTGGCCTATGTGCCGGGCGCCCAGGCCGGATATGCCCACTTGCTCCTGGAGAGTAGCCCTGGAAGCTACATCGGAGGCGGCAAAAATTACGACATCACGGATGCGAACGCCTATGCCATCGTGCCGCCGCTCGGCTACAGCTCGCTCCCCGATGGCAGCCCCACTCGGGTTTACTTCTCCGTCTTTCAGACCGGGGAAATAAACGCCTCGCTCGAATTCAGCACCGAACAACTGGGCATTGCCCTCCAGCCGGGCGTCTACACCGATGCCCAGAGAGCGACCTTTGCCGACCCCGGCCATCCGGGGTTGGAGCTGATTTTCGGGAGCCAGGGCAGCAATGTCCTGACCGGGAACTTCACCATCACGGACGTCCAGTTCTTCCGGGACTTGAAGGGCAATTATCAGATCGCCAGTTTCGCCGCGACATTCACCCAGATCAGCGACAGGGGCTCGTCGGTCTTGAATGGTTCGTTCACCTATAACATCAACCCGTTCAACGCCGTCCCCGAGCCGGCCTCGGCTGCCCTACTGATCCTGGGTGGCGTCATCGGCCCTCTCCTGATCCGGCGCCGGGGCGTCTGATCCCGTCGAGGCCGGGGATCCGCCGCGAATTCCGATACGCCGCCCCTCGTCGCGAGAACGAGGGGCGGCCTCTCTCGAAGCTCCTGCTGGAGAGCGAATCGGAAGGCTACCGGAAGATTTTCCCGACCCACCGGGTCGAATCCCCACCCCGATCGGTTACCATAGGGCCTCGAACCACCGATCGCCGACGACCGATTGCGAGAGATTCCCATGCCTACCGAAGAGATCGCGTTCGAGGCCGAGGAGCGGATGGAGAAGAGCATCGCGCTGCTGGCCGACCAGTTGAAAGGGGTCCGGACCGGGCGGGCCAACACCGGCCTGGTCGACTCGATCCGGGTCGAATACTACGGGTCGCCCACCCCGCTGAAGCAGCTCGCCAACCTGAGCACGCCCGAGCCCTCGCAGATCCTGATCCGGCCGTTCGACCAGACCGCCATCGGCGACATCGTCAAGGCGATCCAGACCAGCGACCTCGGCCTGACCCCGAACTCCGACAACAAGGTCATCCGCCTGAACGTCCCCTCGCTCTCCGTCGAGCAGCGCAAGAAGCTGGTAGGACGCGTGAAGGACCTCGCCGAGGAGGCCCGGATCTCGATCCGGAACATCCGTCGGGACGCCAACAAGCACGCCGATAAGGAACTGACCGACAAGCAGATGACCGAGGACGACGTCGAGAAGTGCAAGGAAGAGATCCAGTCGCTCACCAAGCGCTTCGAGGGCAAGGTCAACGACATGGCCGAGAAGAAGTCGGCGGAGATCCTCGAGGTTTGAAAGCCGCTGTCTGCCTGGCGATCTTTGCCTGGGTCGGCATTTCCGGATGCTCGACCGGGACGACCTCGGCCGAGATCCCGGCCCCTTCCCCGGGGCTCGAGCTCTCGACCGAGCGATATTCGACCGCCCGGGCTCGCTTCCGGACTCACCTGATCCGAGAAGGCCCCGCGACCCCGGATCGGATCAAGCTCCCCGAGATCGCCGATGCGGTCGAGGTGGCTTATCCCTCGGGAAACCACTCGCTCCGCGCCTATGCGAGCCCTCCCGAGCCGGCCGGTCGAGCTAAGCCCGGCCTCCTTTTCCTCCACGGAGGTTTCGTGTTCGGCGAGGGACACTGGGCCATGACCCGGCCGTTTCGGGAGGCCGGGTATGTGGTGATGATGCCCACGCTTCGCGGCGAAAATGGCCAGCCCGGTAACTTCTCGCTCTTTTACGACGAGGTGGCGGACGTGCTGGCGGCCTCGGACTCCCTGGCCGCTCGTCCCGACGTCGATTCGAAGCACCTCTACCTGGCCGGACATAGCGTGGGGGGGACGCTCGCGATGTTGACCGCACTGGAGTCCTCCCGGTTCCGAGGGGCCGCCTCGTTCTCGGGATCGCCCGATCAGCGGGAATATACCCGGGGGCGACCCGAACGGGTTCCCTTCGACCCGACCAACGGGGATGAGTTCCGCCTTCGGTCCCCGGTCGTCTTCGCCACCGGGTTCCGATGTCCGCTCCGGCTCTACTTCGGCGAGGAAGAATACTGGCTCCTCAACGCCACCCGTCGGACGGCCTTGCTGGCCGATCGTGCGGGACTCGACGTGGAAGCGGTCGAGGTTGCGGGAGGTCACGAGACGGCGAACCCGGAGGTCATCCAGAAATGCATCGAGTTCTTCCGGAGCCTCTGAGCCGGACCCGGCCAGTGGGATGGCCCGGCTGGTGGGCCTGGGCGATTTTCGCGCTACGATTCCTGAACCGGGTCGCCTTCGCGACCTGGATCGGCGGCTTCGTGTTCTACGCGGCGGTGGTGGTGCCCGACCTCCACGAGACCTTCGGCGGGATGGAGACGGGCGAGATCAGCCGGAGGGTGGCCGTCGTCCTGTATGAGATCGGGGCGTCGGCCCTGGCCCTCGGCTGGGTCATCCTCGCGGTGGATCGCGTCGAGCGATCGGGCTGGCGGGGCAAAGTCCGGTTCGGCCTGATGGTCGGATCGACGGTCCTGCTGGGCGTCCTGATCGCGATGCACCGGGTCATCGGGGCGAGGATCGACTCGGGCCTGGATCGGGATGAGTTCTTCCCCCTTCACGAGACCTATCTGACGGTCTTCGGGGTCCAGTGGTTCGGGCTCTTGCTGATGATGGCGCTCGACCTGATCCCCTTGCGAAGGGTCGAGGCTCCGACGGCACCGGTCATCGGAACTGAATGACGGCCCCCGACCTTCCCGGCCCGTCGAGGAGCCGACCCAGCCGGACCAGCAATCGCCGCAAGGCGTTCGCGCAGGCGACGATCGAGAACCGGGGCGGGTTCAGCCGCGACGGGATCGGCTGGACCTCCTGCAAGATCTTGTAGAGCGCCACGAACGAGCGCCGCTTCGACTCGTCGAAGCAGGCCTCCACCAACGTGTGCCGGTAGCCCGACCCGTCGGGGGCGGCGTGATAGACCCGGAACGAGGGGTTGCCGCCGTACCGCCTCAGGTAATCATCCTTGGCCCCCTCGACGGCACGCTCCAGCGTGTCGAACTCGCGGTGCAACGCCGCGAAGACCTGGTAACCGTCCGACGACAGCAGGGTCAGGATGAACGGGGCTCCCATCGCTCGCACCTCATGTGTCTGGAACCGGAGACTCTCCCCGATGGCCAGCACACTATGACACTCGCGGGAATGGTTGTCAAGTGTACACTTCCGTGTTGGGCGGGAATGGGTGCCTCTCTCGATTTCGGCATCGCCTGGAGTCGGCCCTGGTCGGGGCGGGCCTCCCGTAGAGACCCGCCTCTCGGCAGGGCGAGCCCCTACGGGAACTGCAAGGTGGGGCACCCTTCGAAATCGGGGATCGCCGATGGCGAGTCTTAGCGACGACTGGCCAGGGTGGACTTCAATCCGTTTCGCAGGGAGGGATCGAGATCGAAGCGATCGAGGTTCATCACCTTGTTCCAGGCCGCCACGAAGTCATGGACGAACTTGGGCTTCGCGTCGTCGCTGGCATAAACTTCCGCGATCGCTCGGAGTTGCGAGTTCGAGCCGAACACGAGGTCGACTCGGCTCCCCGTCCACTTGAGGTCGCCGGACTTGCGATCCCGGCCTTCGAAGAAGTGCTCGCAGACGGGGGACTGCTTCCACTGGGTGTTCATGTCCAGCAGGTTCGCGAAGAAGTCATTGGTCAACGCCTCGGGCTTCTTCGTGAAGACGCCAAGCTGAGGGAACCCGGTGTTGGTGTTCAGGACCCGCATCCCGCCGATCAGGACAGTCATCTCCGGGGCGGTCAGCGTGAGGAGCTGGGCTCGATCGATCAGGAACTCCTCGGCGGGCCGGTCTTGGGTGTGGCCGAAGAAGTTGCGGAATCCATCGTTGGTCGGCTCGAGCACGGCGATGGCCTGAACGTCGGTCATCTCCTGCGTCGCGTCGGTCCGCCCGGGCGAGAAGGGGACCGTGATCTCCTGCCCGGCGTTTTTCGCGGCCTTTTCGACCGCCGCGCATCCCCCAAGGACGATCAGATCCGCGAGCGAGACCTTCTTGCCCCCGGCCTGGGCGGTGTTGAAATCCCCCTGTACCTTCTCCAGTGCCTTCAAGACCTTGGCGAGTTCGGCCGGTTTGTTGACTTCCCAGTCTTTTTGCGGGGCCAGGCGGATCCGGGCCCCGTTGGCACCGCCGCGCTTGTCGGAACCGCGGAATGTCGAGGCCGAAGCCCAGGCGGTCGAGACCAACTGCGAGACGGACAGGTCCGAGTCGAGGAGCTTCGCCTTGAGGGACGCGATGTCCTGATCGTCGATCAATTTGTGGTCGACGGCGGGCACGGGGTCCTGCCAGATTTGTGGCTCGGGGACCAGCGGGCCCAGGCACCTCGAGACCGGGCCCATGTCTCGGTGGGTCAGCTTGTACCAGGCCTTGGCGAACGCCTGGGCGAACTCCTTCGGATTCTCGTGGAAGCGCTCCGAGATCTTCCGATAGTCCGGGTCCATCTTCAGCGCGAGGTCCGTCGTGAACATCATCGGGGCGTGAGACTTCTTCGGGTCGTGGGCATCCGGGACGGTCCCCTTCGCCGAGGCTTCCTCGGGAGTCCACTGCCAGGCGCCGGCCGGGCTCTTCACCAATTTCCATTCGTAGTCGAACAAGTTATCGAAATATTCGTTCGACCACTTGGTCGGGGTGGTCGACCAGGCCCCTTCCAGGCCGCTGGTGATCGTGTCGTCACCCTTGCCCGTCCCGAACTTGTTCAGCCAGCCGAGCCCCAGCGCCTCGATGACGGCTCCCTCGGGGGCGGGGCCGACGTTGTCTTTCGGACTGGCCGCGCCATGGGCTTTTCCGAAGGTGTGTCCGCCCGCGATCAGGGCCACCGTCTCCTCGTCATTCATCGCCATCCGAGCGAACGTTTCCCGGGTGTCGCGGGCGGCGGCCAGGGGGTCGGGCTTGCCGTTGGGACCTTCCGGGTTGACGTAAATCAGGCCCATCTGGACGGCGGCGAGGGGTTTCTCGAGTTCGCGATCGCCGGAGTAGCGCTTGTCGCCCAACCACTCGCTCTCGGGACCCCAGTAGATATCCTCCTGGGGTTCCCAGACGTCCTCGCGACCCCCGGCGAATCCGAAAGTCTGGAATCCCATCGACTCGAGCGAGACGTTGCCGGTCAGGACCATCAGGTCCGCCCACGAGATCCGCCGGCCGTACTTCTGCTTGATCGGCCAGAGCAACCGCCGGGCCTTGTCGAGGTTGGCATTGTCGGGCCAGCTGTTGAGCGGGGCGAAGCGCTGCGTGCCGTAGCTCGCGCCGCCCCGGCCATCCTGGACCCGATAGGTGCCCGCGCTGTGCCAGGCCATCCGGATGAACAGCGGCCCGTAGTTCCCGTAGTCGGCCGGCCACCAGTCTTGCGACGTCGTGAGTAAGGCTTTGATGTCCTTCTTCAAGGCATCGAGATCAAGCTTCTTGAATTCTTCCGCATAGTTGAAACCCTCGCCCATGGGATTCCCCTTGGCCGAGTTCTGGTGCAGGATTTGGAGGTTCAACTGGTTCGGCCACCAGTCGCGATTCGTCATGAATCCGGCCGCCGTGTTCCGCTCCGAGGCGGGCCGGATGCTCCCTCCGATGACCGGGCAATTGGCGCCGGCCTCGGTGGCCTTGCCCTTCGCATCCTGATTTCCGACATCGGTCGGGAAGGGCTTTTTCCCCCCGCCGTCGGTCGGGAAGACTTTTTTCTCTGCTTTTTCGGTCGTGGCGGGGTTCTGCTGGGCGAGGAGAGGAGTTGCGGCGAAGCACACCGCGCAACTCGTCATCAGCCGAGCCAGGTGGACTCTCATTGCGATTTCTCCAGCTCTGAGGGGGAGGTCGGCTTTGCCTTGAAGCCGATCGTGACGCACCCTCGCTTTCTAGGCGATCCCGCGTCATAAATCCAGTATCTCCGAGCTGGGATCGAACGATCCTGGTGGGAGGCCGGCGGAACCAGCCATGTCGCCACCTCAAAATCCAGGGGACAACTACGCCGGTACGCCGTCGCTGCCTTCGGATCCGGTCACCGGTCTTCTTTCGCCGGTTGTATCTTTGGTCCTCCTCGATGGGTCGTCCTTGTGCGATCCATCGCAAGCGGGCGGCCTCCGTGTAAGTCCGCAAGTACAATCGTTCAAGCCTTTTCCCTCGAGAATCTGTCGGGTGTACTGTTCAACCCGCGATTCCCGGGTCTTGGATTGTTTGGCCGCGGAAAAGAAGAGGGCGTAGGCTCGCTGTCGACCCGGGGTCAGGGCGGCAAACGCGGCCTTCAAGGCGGGCGATTCATCCAATTTCTTGCGAAGTTCCTCGGGAAGGCTGTACTCGGCATTTTCCCTGGTGTTCGACTTCAGTCCGGCTTTCTCCACTGCGATGGCTTCGAGCAGATAGGCGATCAAGGCGGGTTCGACCGCGACGATTTCGCGAACCGAGGTGAATCGGATCAGGCGAGCCGTCCGCGTATTCTCCCCGGGCTTGTCCAGGATCCCATCGGGATCCTTCAACAAGACCCCTTTCATGAAGGTCAGCGCGCAATAGTCCTTGAATGCTCCCAGGATGGCGATGTTGCCCCCTTCGTGCGTGTAGCAAGGGGCTCGCCACTTCACTTCCTCGACCAACGGGCAGCCGAGGACGATCGACCTCAGTTTTTGCAATTCTTCTCGCCACTTTTCGTGGGTTCGAATGTATTCGTCGACCTCGGGATTCGCGATTGTTTCGCCGATTTCATCCATGGAAAAAGCTCGTCGTGTTGAAAGTCCGCGAGAGGTGGTCAATCCGCGTACCGACCGAGCCCGGAGACCCCGTGCGGGCGATTAAATGCCGCACTGATGCGGGGGCGAGGCCGGACGATCTCGGGAATTCGGCCGCGAGGACTTCTGGAGTTTGAGGCCGGATAATTCCGGGCCGATCTTATCGAATCGCGTTGTCGAACGACATGGACTGTCCATGTTCACAATTCCGTCGGCGTACAAATAATTAATGTTCAATAATATGATTTTTTTATTTGATAAGAGGGAGTGCGAATGATCTGGCACCCGCCCCCCCCCTGTGGAGGTTGGGGTGAGGGTGATCCATTCACAAGCGACCCCCGTTCAATGATCCTGGGACACTATCAAAATTCCGAAGCCTCTGTTCGTAGATGGTTTGTGTCCCGAAGCGGGAAGTTCGAAACAGGCTCGGTCGTTATCTCTTGATGACGATGCGGTCGATTTCTACCAAGGGGGTTAAATCAATGGACCTGAATGAAGAAAATCTGGCCGAGGAGTTTGATTTCGTCAATCAAATCTCGGAACCACTGGCAACCTCATCGAGGCGAAGCAAGAAGCGACCATTTCGTGTGAACAAGTGGTTGATTCGGGCCTTGTTCTGTTGCTTGCACCTGTCGATTGCAGCCCTCGGTTTGATCTTGGCCGGCATGATCCCGACACCACACTTCTTGATCCAACTCCGGGATCAGATCCACGAACGGACAGCCCGGAATCCACCCGTCGTCGTCGAGCCCTCACCATCTCCCGTAATTCGCCCGGGAGATCCCGGGTCCCGGCCCGATCCTCGACCGGGTCCAGCTCCGGATCCGACCGCTCCGGATGTCGAGGCTTTGACGGATCCTGGCTTCGGCCCTCCGGCGGAAGTCGAACCTGCTGAGCCTGAGGTGGTTCCCGAACTGCCGGCCCCCAAGGCTGGAGATGTCAACAGACCTAACCGAGATCCCAGGATCTCGCGCCTCGAGAATCTACTGAATGAGAAGAAGCACAGTTATGAGAGTGCCCGGGCCAGGGCGGGCACCACGTTCCTCGATGCGATCGACCGGGCCACGAGGCAGGTGAAGGAGGCGGAGTGGCTCCAGGCGGGCGAACGTAACACTTTTCTACTCGAACTCAAATCCGACCGCGATAATTTCGATGCTCGGGCTCAGATGCCCAAGTCGAAACTTTTAATCGAGACCTTGATCGAGTATCAGCTTTTTCTCCAAAAGACCCGCCGTCCCCTGATCATGGCTTATGAAGAGCTGATCAAGGCCCTGACCGATGCCAATCGATTGGACGAGGCTCGTCCTCTTGTGATCGCCCAGAAAGCACTCGATCGGGAGGCGGGAGGAGTGCCCGGCTTTGTTGAGGGGAGCCTCTGGAAGGGCGAGCGCTTCGCGGATGTCCTCAGCAACCATGCGGGACTGACTCAAGCGAGTGTTCCATTTTCACTGAGGGTCATCAAAGTCGAAGGCGACAAATTCTGGGCGGAGGCGTATTTTCATAACGTGGCCACCGCGAGCGTGCAGGGCGTCTTCAACGGGATCGGATTAGAATGGGAGACCGTTGAAATGATCAAGTCCGACGGGGGGGACCGAAAATGGACGGCGGAAGGGGTAGTGCTCGGGCCTAACTTCTATTGCCGATTTCGCGGTGTAAATATCAATCCAACGACTGGATTCCAGGCGGAACTGGAAGGATATATCCGGTTGTATCGAGCGCCTTGACTCTGGGCGGCTACTCGGTGACTCGCCGGCACCAGTCACCCGGACGCAAGATATCTGGATTCGAGGGCAATTTTCCCTCCGTGGCCGCGACGTCCGATTTGCGATTATTCCGTGACCCTACCCGAACGAGCGGGTACGATCAGCCGATCGGGACCGTTTGATTCCTGGGGAGGGGTGCCATGACTCGGATGTCCGTCGCTGGGCTTGTAGCGGTGCTCGGTCTGGTCGCGTTGCAGGGGGGGGCCGAGGCCGTCGAGCCGGCGGGGCGTTACGCGATCGTGGTCAAGAAGGATGTTGCAGCCGGCTCGTGGGGCAAGGTCGTCCGGGCCCTCGAAGCGAAGCACGAGGGGACAATCTTCGCCTACGACCAGTCCCCCGAGGAAGTGCGGCGGGAGGTCGGGGCGTATCACCCCCGCTATGTCTGCTTCGTCTGCGAGCCGACGGAGAATTTCCCGGACTTCGCGCTGGTGGCCAACAAATTCTGCCGGACGCTCGACGACGATCCCTATGTCGACGCGATCTGGGGCATCCTCACCGGATTCGATGAGGAACACGCGCTGAGACTCGCCGAGGCGGAGCCGGTGGTGATCCGGCGGGCGTTCACCAAGACCCTCGGCGCGTGGCTGAACTGGCTCCCGGAAGGCGACTACGTGACCGAGTGGACGCGCGACCGCGGCGAGCTGGGCGTGAAGAAGGCGAGCGAGGACTTTGCGACGAAGTCCGGCGGGCCGACCAGCGACGCGGAAGACGCCCGGTACGTCCAGGAACTCCTGTCCGGGGACAAGTTCGACCTGATCATCGGGTCCGGACACGGTGGGCATCACAACTGGATGCTCATGTACCCCAGGGGGAGCGGTTATCTGACCGCCAAGGACGGTCGACTGACCATGACCGCGCCGGGCGTGGACCTGCCGCTGACCGCGTCGAGGCCCAAGGTCTACTGGGCGGTCGGCAACTGCCTGACGGGGGTGGTGAACACCGGCCGGGACAGTTTCAAGAACTCGTATGCCCTGGCCTGGATGAATAACGGGGCCAGGCAGTACATCGGCGCGGTCCAGTCCACCTGGTACGAGCTGAACTGGAACATGGCCGACTGGTTCCTGAAGCAGGAAGGTCGGTGGACGTTCTCCGAGTCGCTGTTCCTCCTCCGTCAGTGGTCGAACTACCTGCTCGCCGAGGACGTCGTGACCGGCCGAGATCGGGAAGGGACCGAGTTTACCGATGGGATCTTCGTCCTCTACGGCGACCCGGCCCTGGAGGCGCGGGTGGAGAAGGCCCGCGAGCCTGCCCTCGCGGAGACCCTGGACGTCCGGGAGTCCGGGGACGAGGACATCGTCCGGATGACCTACAAGGTGAAGGTGAACTTCGTCGGCGAGGGGAACAAGAGGACGTCCGAGAAGTACGACGGGTGGCGGATCTTCTGCTACCTCCTGCCGTACCAGGTGACCGATGTGAAGGTGGAGGAGACCGACTTCTCGAAGGTCGTCGTGCCGGGCGAGACGATCCTCTGGGACGCGGGCAAGGGCCTGAAGGTCGGCGACGAGCGGAGCGTCACGTTCACCGCGAGGAGGGTGAAGGACTGACCGGGCGTTGATCGCTCGGTCACTCTTCGAGCTTCCGGTAGAGCGAGGAGAGGCCCAGGCCGAGGCGTCGGGCGGCTTCCTTCTTGTCTCCCCCGGCGGCTTCGAGGACCCTCCGGATGTGCTGGCGTTCGAAGTGGTCGAGGGCGGCCCGGAGGTCGTCCCCGGCGTCCTCGGGGGTGGTCCCGGCGACGAGGTCGGCGGGGAAGTCGGCGGTGGTCAGGGTCGGGCCTTCTCCCAGGATCACGGCCCGTTCCAGCGCGTTGTCCAGCTCTCGGACGTTCCCCTTCCAGGGGGCGGCGGAGAGCCTCCGGACGGTCTCGTTGTCGACCCCGTCGACCCGCTTCCCCTGCCCCCGGGCGTGGCGGTCGAGCAGGACCTTGATCAGGTCGGGGATGTCCTCCCTGCGTTCGCGGAGCGGGGGGAGGTGGATCGCGACGACATTCAGGCGATAGAAGAGGTCGGCCCGATAGCGGCCGGCGGCGATCTCTGCGTTGAGGTCCTTGTTGGTGGCCGCGACGATCCTCGCCGCGATCGACTCGGGGCGGGTGGCCCCGACCGGCAGGACCTCCTTGGTCTCGATCGCCCGGAGGAGCTTGGCCTGGGTCGTGATGGGCAGCTCGCCGATCTCGTCGAGGAAGACCGTCCCCCGGCCGGCGGCGGCGAACAATCCCTCTCGATCGCGGTCGGCCCCGGTGAACGACCCCCGGACGTGGCCGAAAAGCTGGTTTTCCAGGAGTTCGTTGGGGATCGCGGCGCAGTTGATCGCCAGGAATGGCGAGTTGGGCTCCAGCCCCTGGGTGTGCAGGGCCCGAGCCACCAGCTCCTTGCCGGTCCCGCTCTCGCCGGTGATCAGGACGTTGCTCCGGGTCGGCCCGAGCTTGCGGATCAGGGTCTTCACCCGGATCATCGGCGGGCTCTCGCCGACCAGCGTCTCGATATCCACCGGCGCGTGGATCTGCCGCCTCAACGCCTGATTCTCGATCGTCAGGTGGCGGAACCGGATCAGGCGGTCGAGCTTGGTCAGCAGCTCGTCGAAGATCACCGGCTTCATCAGGTAGTCGTGGGCCCCCCGGCGGAAGGCGGCCACGGCACTCTCGACGGTCGCATAGGCGGTGATGATCATCACCAGCAGCTCGGGCCGGAGCCGGAGCAGCTTTTCGAGGAGATCCAGGCCGTCCATCCCGGGGAGCTGGACATCGCAGAGGGCCAGGTCGGGCTCGAACCGCTCGATCGAGGCGAGCGCTGAGGAGGCGTCGGAGGCGATGGCGACCTCGAAGCCTTCCCCCTGGAGGAACTCCTGGAGGGTGGAGGCGATGACCTCCTCGTCGTCGACGATCAGGACTCGCCCTCGATGGTTCCGGGCCCCTCCGGTCGGGGTGGTCCCTCGGGAGATCGAGGCTCGGGTCATCCGGCCACCTCCTCGGCGAGCGCGGGCCGGGCGGGTCGGGCGGTCGGCTCGGGTCGATCGGCGGGGAGGTGGATCAGGAAGGTGGCCCCCTGCCCCGGCTCGGAGCGGAAGGTGAGCTGTCCGCCCATCTCCTCGACGATCTGGCGGCTGACGAAGAGGCCCAGGCCGGTCCCGCTGGGCTTGGTGGTGAAGTAGGGTTGAAACAGTCGCGATCGGTCGTCGAGGGAGATCCCCCGGCCGTCGTCCTCGACGCTCAGGATGATCGCCCCGGCCTCTTCTCGGCCTTCGAGGTGGATCCTCCCGCCCCGGCCGGTGGCGTCGATGGCGTTGAGGACCAGGTTCAGGATCACCTGCGTGAGGTGGTCGCGGACCCCCCGGACCGGGGCGAGGCCGGGGGGGACGTTGGTGGTGATGGCGCGTTCCTTGGTCCGCTGATAATACTTGGCGATCCCAAGGGCCTCCTCGACGACTTCGAGCGGTCGGACCCGGCCCCGGACGGTCGAGGCGGGCCGGGAGAAGTCGATCAGGTCGCGGATGATCCGCTGGATCCGGGCGAGCTGCGACTCGACGAGCTCGAGCTTGGTGTCGGTGTAGCGGTCGGGGTGGTGCCGGCGGATGATCTGGATCAGGGAGCTGATCCCGGCCAGGGGGTTGCCGACCTCGTGGGCGATCCCGGCGGCCAGGAGCCCGAAGGCGGCCATCTTCTCCTGCTGGATCACGCGGGCCTGCGAGGCCCGGAGCGCCGCGGTCCGCTCGGCCACGCGGACTTCGAGATCGGCCCGGTGTCGGACCAGCTCGCGATTCAGGCCTTCCAGCCGCGCCCCGGTCGCGTTCAGCACCGAGGCCAGCGAGGAACTGGCCCAGGCCACGCAGGCGAGGATCACCACCGTCTCGATCACCGAGGCCATCCCCGGCCGGTCGACGCCCAGGCTCCAGGCCAGCAGGGCGAAGCTCAGGCAGTGCAGCCCGCAGGTCGTCCAGGCGAAGAGTCGAGGGTAGCGGATCGCGCAGCAGATGATCGAGAGCAGGTAGTACCAGCGGAACGGGCTCTGGAGCTGGGTGTCGTTGAAGCACAGGAGCGTGATGAACACCGACTCCATCAGCGAGACGCCCAGCGGGAACCTCCGGAGGAAGACGGCCCCCAGCCGGTAATAGACGGTGTCGAGCGCCGCGTAACCGGCCCCCAGCATGAGGAAGGTCCGGACCGCCGAGGGGTTGTGCAGCCCCGACCTCGCCTCGATCAGGATCACGCCCATCAAGATGCCGAACCAGCGGATCTTGACCACGATCGACTCGGTGGCCAGCTCCCAGTCCAGACGATCGGTCTCCCCCGAATGCATTCGACCTCCGACACGGTCCGGGCGTTGATCCGAGGGGACGGTCCCTGATTCCGCCCCCGCTATCATATCCGGAATGGACGCCTTCGGCACGATCATTGCTCTTGTAGACCATCAGAGGCCGCTTGATCGACCTATCCGTCCCTCTCGGTGATCGCCGGACGGCCGTTCGCGAGCCCGGCCAGATGAAAGGAACTTCCGATGAACTTCTTGAACAGGAACCGCAAGACCTCGATTCTCCGGATGGCCGCCCTCGGCCTTGCCCTGGCGATTTTCCCGGCGTTCGCCTCGAACGCTTCCGCCGGCGGCCCTCGGGGCGGACATCACGGTCGCGGATATGGCGGACACCAATCCTACAGCCGGGGTTACGGCGGATACCATTCCTATAACCGGGGTTACGGCGGCTTCGCCCCCCGAGGCTACGGTTACGGACCTCGTGTCTACAACCGGGGTTACGGTGGCTTCGCCCCCCGAGGCTATGGCTACGGATCTGGTTACGGTTCCGGGATTTATAACCGGGGCTTCGGCGGCTTCTACAACTCGGGCGTCCCTTACGGTTCCCCTTATGGCTACGGGGCTCCGCTCTCGGGCTTCAGCCTGAGGATCGGCGGCTTCCCTTACTGAGGCATCGCCGGAGTCTCCCGACCCACCTGATTTTCGACGGCCCGCCGACCAGAAATGGTCGGCGGGCCGTTGTCGTCGACGGATCAGGGGAGATGCCAGGAATCGGGCGAGGCCACCAGAAATCTGGTCCCCGACCGACCCTCGAATCCTGTCGCCGATCGGCGATCATTGCCGTATCATGGAAAATCCGAAGGGGCGACGGCCTGGTGGTGTCCCAGGATCATGGCCAGACCCTCACCCGGCCTTCGGCCACCCTCTCCCGGGGGTAGAGGGATATTCTGGCTCCCTCTCCCCCCGGGAGAGGGTTGGGGTGAGGGAGATTCGTTAACGAGCGATCTCCGTGAAATCGTCCCGGGATACCACCGATAGCCCGGGATCACTGGCGAGGATACTGATGCGAAACGACCCGGGATTGGCGATCTGGATCGTGGCGGCCCTGGTCTCCCTCTGCACCTTCGCCCGGGCCGATGACCTGGCCGGGGCCCTCGGACACCTGAGGGGCGAGAGGGTCCTCGAGCACATCAAGGTCCTCGCCTCCGACGATTTCGAGGGGCGGGGGCCGGGGACTCCCGGCGAAGACAAGACGGTGGCCTATCTGACCGACCAGTTCAAGGCGATCGGCCTGAAGCCGGGGAATCCGGACGGGTCCTTCACCCAGGACGTCCCCCTGATCGGTTTCCAGGCGCTGGCGACCTCGGGAGCGATCCGATTCAAGGAAAAGACGATCGACCTGAAGACCTCCAGCGACTGGGTCGCCGTGAGCCGGAAGTACGCCCACGCGATGGACGAGCTGGTCCGGGTCGGGAAAGCGCAGGCCAAGGCCCAACCGAAGGGCGTCGCCGACTTCCGCCAGGTTTCTGCCCCCCTCACCAGCACCCTGATGATGGACGACTCGGAAGTCGTCTTCGTCGGCTACGGCGTGGTCGCGCCCGAGTACGGCTGGGACGACTACAAGGGGCTGGACGTGAAGGGGAAGACGGTCGTGATGCTGATCAACGACCCGGCCGTCCCCGACCCGGCCGATCCCTCGAAGCTCGACCCTTCCCTCTTCCAGGGGAAGGCGATGACCTATTACGGCCGGTGGACCTACAAGTATGAGATCGCCTCCGAGAAAGGGGCCGCGGCCTGCCTGATCGTCCACGAGACCGGCCCGGCGGGGTATCCCTATGAGGTCGTCACCGGGAGCTGGGGCCGGGAGAACTTCGACCTCTTCACGCCCGACGGCAACTCCAAGCGTGTCACCGTCGAAGGGTGGCTGGCCCTGGACACCGCCCGGAAGATCTTCGAGGCCGCCGGCCAGGACTTCGACAAGCTCAAGGCCGCCGCCGCCCGGAAGGATTTCCAGCCCGTCCCGCTGGGGGCCCAGGCCGACTTCTCGGTGAAGAACCAGCTCCGGCGGGTCGACTCGAAGAACGTCGTCGCCCGATTATTGGGCTCCGACCCCAAGCTCCAGGCCGAGCATGTGGTCTACACAGCGCACTGGGACCACCTCGGCAAGGATTCGTCGCTCGATGGGGATCAGATCTTCAACGGCGCGGCCGACAACGCCTCGGGGACCGCCGCCCTCCTGGAAATCGCCCGAGGGTTCACCCTGCTGGACACCCCACCCAGGCGGTCGATCCTGTTCCTCGCCGTCACGGCCGAGGAGAAGGGCCTGCTCGGGGCACGATTCTACGCCGAGCATCCCCTGTATCCCCTGGCCGATACGCTGGCCGATATCAACATGGACGTGATCAATCTCTGGGGGAAGACCCGCGACATCGTCAGCGTCGGCCTGGGGAATACGACCCTCGACGATCTCCTGGCCGAGGCGGCGAAGGTCCAGGACCGGACCATCGTCGGCGATCCCGAGCCCGAGAAGGGGATGTTCTACCGCTCGGACCATTTCGAGTTCGCCAAGCAAGGCGTCCCCGCGCTCAACGCCAAGGCGGGGATCGACTACATCGGCCAGCCTGCCGACTACGGCCGCCAGAAGCGCGACGAGTACACCAAGAACGACTATCACAAGGTCACCGACCAGGTGAAGCCCGACTGGGACCTCTCGGGAGCCGTGCAGGACATGCAGCTCCTGATTGATGTGGGCTACCGGGTCGCCCAGGGGGAGACTTATCCCACGTGGAAGCCGGGGACCGAGTTCAAGGCCCGTCGCGAGGCCTCGCTCAAGGCGGCGGGACGCTGACGTGGCGACCTCGAACGAGCCCTGGGGGAACTGGCCGATCGTCCGGCCCGTGGGCGTCTGGCGTCCCCGGATCATCGCGGCGATCTATGCCCTGGCGTTGCTCCCCCTGACGGTCCTGCCCAGGCACAGCGGCAACGTCTTCTCGCGGTACATGACCATCGAGGCGATCGTCGAGCGGGGCGAACTGGCGATCGAGCGTTCCCCCCTTTTAGCCCGGAGCGGATCGCCCGACGTGGTGAAGTTCGGGACGCATTTCTACTCGGACAAGCCGCCGGTCCTCTCGGCGATCGCCTCGCCAATCTATGCCTTGCTGAATGTGCTGGGGGTCCGGTTCAGCGGGCCGGGGTATCAGTTCGCGGTTTCGAACCTGGCGATCACCTGGGGCGTGGTCGGCCTGGCCTCGGCCTGGACCCTCGTTAGTATCCGTCGACTCTTGCAGGTGGTCCCGATTCCGCCCTGGGCGGCGGATCTCCTGACGCTGGCCTTCGGGTTCGGCTCGCAGTTGTTGACGTATGCCGTGACCTTCAATAATCACAGCGTCGGGGCGGCCTTGATCACGGCGGCTTTCGCCCTGACGGTCCTGGAGCCGCCCGGCCGGGCCCGCCATCGGGCCCGGTTCCTCGCGGGTTTCTGCGCGGCCCTGGCGGCCACGATCGATCTCCCGGCCGGTGGCCTGTTCCTGGCCGGGCTGTTCGTGATCCAGGCGATCCGGACCCGCTCGGTCCCCTGGGCGTACCTCCTGGGATCGGTCGGCCCCCTGCTGTTCCACGGCTGGCTCCAATCCCTGGTGACGGGCACCCCCCTGCCCGCCGAGATGTATCCCGAAGCTTTTCACTATCCCGGCTCCTACTGGCTGACCCCCGAGGGGACCTGGCGGGAGCGTGGGCCTCGGTTTCTCTCGGCCCTCGACCTGGTCGTCGGCCCGCAAGGATGGCTGACGGTCACGCCGGCCCTGATCTTTGGGCTGGTCGGCCTGGGGATGTCGACGGCTCGACGGGCTGACCCCCTTCGGCCTTCGTCCTGGCTGGTCGGGATCTCGGCCTTGATCCTGATCCTCTACTATACCTGGGGCGTTCGCCGGCTCGACTTCGCCGGTTCGTCGTTCGGGACCCGGCACCTCCTGCCGATCACGCCGGTTTGCTACGTCTTCGGGGTCGTGGCCCTGGGACGTCTCCGAGGCTGGTGGCCTGTCGTCCTGTTCCTCCCGCTCCTGGGGATCGGGTTCGTCTACTCGATCGCCGGGATGAGCGACCCCTGGACCCGGATCGAGCGGCGCGAGAAGGCCGAACCGATGTTGCACGCGGTCCAGCGACTCGTCCCCTTCCGACCCCCCTGGACCCCTCGATGACGACGCCTCGGATCCCGAAATGGGCTGGGATCGCCTTGCTCCTGATCCTCGGGTTCGACCTCTGGTGGCGCTGCCACACGATCGGCCCGACCATTCGCGGAGCCCTCGGCTTCGCCCCGTACCCGGTCGTGACCGGCGAGGCCGAGCCGCTCGACTGCGACGAGGCGGCTTATGCCTACATCGGCCGGGGGCTGGTCCACGGCAAGGTCCTCTATCGCGACCTCTCCGAGAACAAGCCGCCGATGGGCTACTGGCTCTACGCCCTGGCCGTCGCGATCGGAGGGGCGAACGAGACCACGATCCGCCTGATGGCCCTGCCCTACGTCCTGGCCACGATCGCCCTCGTCTGGTGGATCGGCCTGAGGCTCCGGGGGCCGGTCGCCGGATGCCTCGCGGCGCTCGGCTATGCCGTCCTGAGCACCGACCCTTACCTCTACGGGAATGGGTCGAACATGGAGCATTTCCTCAACCTGTTCACGGTGGGTTCTCTAGCGGCGATGGTCCGGGCCGCCGGTCCGGCCGATCGCCGATGGATCATCCTGGCCGGAGCCCTGGTCGGGGCAGCGAGCCTCGTCAAGCAGGTGGCCGCGCTCGACGGGCCGATCTACGCCTTGACGCTCCTCCTGATCGACCGCGGGGAGGCGCTCGAAGGCGGACGATGGGCCCGGAAGCTCAAGGACCTGCTCGCCCTGGCGGGGGGCTTCGCGATCGTCTGGGCGGTCGCGATCCTGGTCCTCTGGCTCCAGGGGGCGGGATCGGCGGCCTATGACGACATCGTGACCTACGGATCGGCCCTGGCGACCTTGAAGGTCCCCGACCCTAACGCCCCCTCGAAGCTGGTCCGATGGATCACCGGCAACGCCGACCCCCAGGGGCGGCTCCCCTGGCCGTTCGACTGGATGTTCGGCAAGACCGACTACCTGGTCTGGTGGGGGACCGGGAGCTGGCCGACCTGGCTCGCGTCGATCCCCGCCGTGGGCTGGCTCCTGATCCGGCGGGATGCGAGACGGAGGCTCCTGGCCGCCTGGACGATTTGCGCCTGGGTCCAGGTGGCGGCCCCGGGCCTCTTCTGGGCCCACTATTATCTCCTGCCGACCCCCGGCCTGTCCCTCTGCCTGGCCGTCGCGTTCATCGATGCCGGCCAGGCATTTCGGACTGCATGGCGACCCTTCCGGTTCGGTAGGTTGATCGTCAGCACGACGGCAATCCTTGCTTTCCTGGCGGCGGGAGCCTGGACCGCCCGGCTCCAGGTTCGCGACTACCTGATGGTGGCCCCCGAGGACCTGACCAGTCGCTTCAAGGGGGGCTATCAGTGGGTGGTCCTCCGCGACATGGGCCGGGACCTGGCCCGAAGGACGTCGGAAATCCCGGACGCGAAGCTTTACGTCTGGGGTTGGCAGAGCCCGCTCTTGATCTATTCGGGGCTCGACTCCCCGACCCGCCACTTCTTCGCCGACCCGCTCCTCGAAGATTATTCCCGAGGCCTACACCGGGACGACCCCCGGGTCCGTCCCCGGGTTGAGCGGATCATGAAAGACCTGGAAGCTGACCCTCCAACCCTGGCTTTCGTGGCCTATCCACCCTTCCCCGAACTCCGGAAGTTCCTGGAAGCCCGCTACGTCCGCTCTCCGCTCGGGGGAATAGATGTCTCGCAAGCGGGTGGGTTGGGACTGTGGGTCCTTCGCAGGTCGATGTAGGGTGCGTCGAGTGTTCGAAGACGCACCGATGGGGCTCTCGCGGTACGTCTTCGAAGACTCGACGCACCCTACCGCAAGTTCTTCGATGATATCGGCCGATCAGTTTGGAAACAGGGGGATGCTCAATGCCCCGATTGTGATCAGGTATCCCATGGAGAGTACGATCATCCCGATGACGAGTGCGAGAATCGAGGCGTATGCCAGTACGTAGGAATGTGGAGGAGAACCCTCTTCTGCCCATCGAAAAGCTTGTCGCATCCCCCAAACGCCGGCCACTCCAAGCAGGATCAACAGTGCAAGTCCGGCGAATGCAAGGACGGCCCATATCAATACGCCGGTTGTCATCGATCTTGCCTTAGGAACATGAGTGGGGGCTGATGCTCTGCTGTAGGTCATTCCTTGAGGGAAGATCAGACCGCCGACGTCGGCACCGGGTCATCGCGATCGGCCGAGGCTACGGCCAGATACCGTTCTCGGAGCCGTCCCATGATGGCTTCCCAGGTCTGGCCGAGGGCGTAGGTCCGGGCGGCCTGGGCCATCTCCCGGCGGAGGGTGGGATCGTCGACCAGTCCGATCAGGGCTCCGGCCATTTGCGAGGGCGGGTCGGCGGGCTCGACGAGGATTCCGGTCTCTCCGGGTCGGACGATCTCCCCGACTCCCCCCGCGCGGATCGCGACGGTCGGGAGGCCGGAGGCGAGGGCTTCGAGGACCACGTTGCCGAAGGTCTCGGTCAGGCTGGCGAAGGCGAACAGGTCGGCCGCCGCGTAGTGGTCGGCCAGGGCCTCGCCCCCCTGATAGCCGACGAAGCGGGCCTTCTCGCCCATCTCGGCCTCCAACTCGGCGCGGGCCGGCCCGTCGCCGACGAACAGGAACCGGACCTGAGGCCGGGCCTCGCCGACCTCGCGGAGGGCCTTCACCAGATGCCCCACGTTCTTCTCGGCGGCGAGCCGGCTGACGTGGCCGATCACCACGTGGTCGGGCCCGAAGCCCAGGGCTTCGCGGAGCCTGGCCCGGTCGGGACGGTCGGGTCGGAAGAGTCGGCCGTCGACCCCTCGGGGCCAGAGGACCAGTCGCTCGAACCCCCGGGCCTCCAGGTCGCGGATCGTGGCCATCGAGGGGACGTAGGTCTCGCGGGTCCGATTGTGGAACCACCGGAGGTAGCGCCAGGCGGCCGGCTTGGCCCAGCCGACGTGGTAGTGGTCGCAGTACTGGTCGAAATTCGTGTGGAAGCTGGAGACGGTCGGGATCGACTTCCGGAGCGAATACCGGAGGGCGCTCAGTCCCAGGGTCACCTCGGTCGCGACGTGGACCACGTCCGGCCGGAAGGCGTCGATCGCCCGGTGAGCCTTCCCGAACGGCGGGATCGGCACGATGACCTCGCGATAGAACGGCAAGGCGTGCGATCTGACCCGGATATCGTGCGGTCGGGTCGAGTCTTCCCCGTAGTCCGGGTGGATCACCTGGACCTCGTCGCCGGCCCGCTCCATGTGGTCGACCAGTTGGCCGAGGGTCCGGGAGACCCCGTTGACCTGCGGGGCGAAAGTTTCGGTGACCAGGGTCAGGCGCATGGGGGGCCTCGACGGAGGGCCGGATTTTCTCTTGATAATAAATGATATCACGAGGACCCCCGGAGGAGCCGTGTCGATCGTGTCAAACTCGCGTGAAATTTGCCAAGTAAACCCGCGTTGGAGGTCCGGAAAGACCGGCCAGAGTCCAGTAATCTGGCTCGCTCGAGCTTCGCCAGAATCCCCCGATCGATATGACTCGACGACTCGTTCGACCGATGGCTTCGTTCGTGGCTCATGAGTGGGTCCATTCGGCGCAATAATGGGTTCGCTCGGACCTCAATCCCCCCCGAATGGCTTCGATCTGACCTGAAAGTGGCTTCGATCCGAAAGTTCAATGGGTTCGTTCTGGCTCGCGAGTGGCTTCCTTCCGCCTCCGCATTTGGCGACCACTGGCATCGAATCCGGCTCCCATCGGGATCTGACCCCTCTGGATCATCAAACTCCGACTTGCAACCGTTCCTCGACAAGATCGTGACTGGGGAGGCCGAAGCAGCACACTTCCTCCCCCATTCGAAACGTCGAGGTTAAGGGGACTGGCTCCGTGGCGCGGCGGAGCTGCCGTCCCCTTCTCCGGCATGGTCAGCCCGGCCTTCGATCGACCTGCTTCCTCTCGCCTGCGAAAGTATCCGATGTGGGAATAGATCCAGGCACCTCCCCCCCGATGTGGAGCCGGTCCCGATCGACTCCCGAAGTGACGCCTTGCCGGGCCGGTCTCAGTGTCGGAACGTAGAGTCCAGGCCCGTCGAAGCGACGCGGACAACCCGGCTCGGAGCGGTGGGCGCTCGATGCACCGAAGAACGACGCGGAGGTGCTCATCCTCCACGATCGGTAACGCCTCGGGCCGGCCCAGCCGGGCGTGCCCGCTCGTCCCCTGAGGCGGGTGATCCCGCCGGGCGTGCGGGGTCATCAGCCACGGCATCCGGTGCCGAGGTCCCCGTCGCCCGAGGGGCGGTCGATCGGGTGGAATTGGGTCGGACTCGGGCTATATCCGAGCACCAGTACCGGGCGTCGATGGCAGGCGGCCTCGGTCAACCCGACGAACGGGGGGGAGTTGAGTCCTCGTGACAATCCCGGGTGGGAGGGTTGCCGCGATTGGAGTGGTGGCGGGGATAATTCGCTTGCGAGCCCCGGACCGTTTGCGGCATGATGCAGATCATGAGGTAGGCAATTCAGGGGAAAGTCAAGCGAAAAGAAATGTCCCTTCCCTTAATTTTGCCTAAATAAAGGGGTAAGAATATGAGAAAATCTGTTTCGAAATCCGTCATCATGCTCGAATTCAACGAGTTGACCCCGAGCCTGATGGATCGTTTCATCGCCGCCGGACACCTGCCGAACTTCGAGCGGCTCCGAGCCGAGTCCCACGTGTACGTCACGGACGCCGAGGAGGATGGTGACAACCTCCAGCCGTGGGTCCAATGGGTCTCGGTACACACGGGGCTATCGGCCAGCGCTTATGGGATAACCAGGCTGTCCGACGGGCACAAGTTGCGAGAGAAGGCCATCTGGGATTTGATCTCGGAAGCCGGATACCGGGTCTGGGTTTGCGGTAGCATGAATGCCCGCTACGATCGACCCCTGAATGGATGTCTCTTGCCGGATGCGTGGTCGACCGGATTGCGGGCCTTTCCCGATGGCGAATTCGACTCCTACGACGCGTTCGTCCGGCGGGCCGTCCAGGAGCATACCAGCGAGTCGCAAGGTCTATCGAAGGAGATGGCCTTGTCCTTCCTCTGGTATATGGCCGGTCACGGCCTGTCCCCGAGCACGATCCGGATGATCCTGAGTCAACTCTGGACCGAACGGCGGACGAATCGGTTCAAGTGGAGGCGTGCGGCGATCGCGGATCAACTCCAATGGGACATTTTTCGGCATTATTATCGCAAGATCCGGCCGCACTTCAGCACGTTCTTCATCAATAGCACGGCCCATTTCCAGCATAGCCATTGGAGGGAGATGGAGCCGGAGGCGTTCCACGTGCTCCCGGATTCGGAGCATCTGGCCGAGTTCAAGGACGCCATACTCTACGGCTATCAGCAGATGGA
Source organism: Tundrisphaera lichenicola (assembly GCF_051175385.1). Lineage (GTDB taxonomy): Bacteria > Planctomycetota > Planctomycetia > Isosphaerales > Isosphaeraceae > Tundrisphaera > Tundrisphaera lichenicola. Next base: position 3,907,798 of record NZ_CP195106.1, read on the forward strand.
CCGGATCGTCGGTCGCTTCCTGTCGCTAGCCGGGTCGGAGACGACCCTGATTTTCAGTACCGCCCTCAGCCAGCAGCCCTATACGGACGCCGAGACGGCCGGAGGGAGGCATTTCTACCGCCTGCGAAGCCCGGCCGTCCTGGCCGATCGTCTCGGCCTGCAGGGTACTTACACCTACCATCCCGTGATGGCCGAGCAGTTTGTCCTGAGGTTCGCAGACGCGGACGCTGCGGAGGCGGCGAAGCGGTATCTTGACGGCTTCCGGGTCGGCTCGACTTTGGCCTTCCACGGCAGCCTCGAGGACGCCGACCTGATTCTCCAGTCCAATCAAACACGGGAGGTCTCCAAGACGGCGACGCTGCGAGACGAGCGCACCGGCCGGGAAGTGCCCTTCTACGACCTGTTCTATCAGTTGGACAACTTGCAGAGCGGGCGACATCACCCGGATGGCATGCTCTGGGTGCGTTATCCGAACCGCTCGCACCGGTCCCATGAGCGGAAGATGCCGGTCCGCTCGATCGCCCCGACCATCCTGGAAATGTTCGGCCTATCCCGTCCACAATACATGGATTGCGATCCAATCGCGGTCCCCTCCGAACTCCATCCGGTGGCCTCCTCGGCTTGACCGACCCCGGCCATCGGATCCGGTTGATGTACCCGCCGAATCATAACTCGCGGCTGAACCAGGCGGAGACCTGGTTCAGCATCCCGGTCCGCAAGCTCCTGCGTCGGTCCGGATTCGAGTCGCTGGAAGACCTTCAGGCGGAGGCTCCTGGAGTTCATCGAGTCCTTCAACCGGAGGATGTCCAAGTCGATCAAGTGGCTCGACTCACCCAGGCTGATGAGAGGGCAAGAGCCTCCCGGATAGCTACTCCTGTCTCACGGCACCAAGCCCTGCTCGATCATCTCGGCGGCACGCGGTGCACCGCCTCCCGCCCGGATGGAGTCGCGGATAAGCTCGGCGGCGGCGCGGTAGGCCTGGTCCGTTTGTACGCGAACCACCGCGGCACGCAGCGTCTGGGCGGTCAATCGCTCGTGGGCGATGGCCTCGCCGGCACCGACCCAGGCGACTCGGGCGGCGATCCCCGGTTGCTCGTTCGCGACTGGTACGGCCACCATTGGAATCCCCGTCGCCAGCGCGTCGAGGACGGTATTCAGGCCGGCATGGGTCACCGCGACTGTGGATCGGGCGAGCAGATCCAGCTGGGGGGCATAGGGGACCACGACCGGGCGACCTGGGAGTTCGCCCAGTGCCTCCGGGGTCACGCCGTGACCGGTCGAAATGACAAGTTGAACGTCGAGCCCCTCGCACGCTTCGGCAATCACCCGGAACGTGCCCCCGATCCGGTTTTGCAGTGTCCCGAGCGATGCGTAGATCAGCGGGCGGCCGTCGAGGCGTTCCCACGGGAATGAGACCGGCTGGTAACCGCCCGGAAGGCGGAGCGGGCCGACGAACCGGACCTGCTTCGGCAAATCCCGCCGGGGGAACTCGAACAACTCGGGCTGCTGGCTGACCTGAAGCCGGTCGGACCAGGTTCCTGTGATCCGCTCCGGGACGGGCAGGCCGAGTTGGCGTCGTCTTTCCTGGATGAGAGTGAGGATCGGGGCATACATCCGATTCAATCCCGCCCACGCGATTTGGTTGCGAAGCCGAGCCCACCTCGTGTCCCGAGGTTGCCAGTGGGTGAAGAACGGCGGCGCCGCAGGATCGGAGTGGAGGAGTAACGCGTTACACACCGTCGCGAAGGGGAGCCCCAACTGGTCCGCCACCGTCCCCCCGGATAATGACGCCTGATCGACTAGCAAGGCGGTCACGCCGACGGAGCGAACGGCCGTCGGCCCTACCTCCAGCGTGGCTTCGGCCGAGCGTCGCCCCATCGAAAAGGTGTGCGTGAGCGCCGCCCGGCCTTGAAGCGTGCCAAGCCGTTGAAGCCCGGCCCGATATTCGTCGGGCGGGAAGACGGACTCGCCCAGGGAGATGATCTCGAATCCGGCCGCCGCGACCGATGAGGGCGGGTCGCCCAGCAGGAAGAAGGTGACCCGATGCCCACGGGCTCGGGTCGCGTCGGCCAGTGCCACCATCGGGTTCAGGTGTCCCGGTGAATTCGGGCAGAAGACGCCGATGTGACCCATGACTTGCTCCGAATCGCGACATGGCCTGCGTGGACTGAGGTCGAAACTCGGCCGAACGGCCGAAAGAGTTCGTTGCATGACCGGGAAACGCCGCGTGCGACGGCCTCGCTGAGGCGAGAGTTTAACGAAGAAAGTAGAAGCATTCTACTTTTCGGGCAGGAGGGCGCCGGGCTCGATCTCTCAAAAGCTTCACGGATCCGAGGCAAGTCGAGGGAGACATCCTGGCAAGCCAGCGGGGGAAGGGGCCGGCCTTCCTTACCGGCGGCTTACGTAGACGGGCAGGCAACCGAGCCCGTTCCCGCTGGGTTGAGACGAGGATCATCTGGCTGTAACCGATTGGGGCGGTGATAGTAATCTTGCGAGTCGCGAGGGTGAAGCCGCATGCCAAGACCGAGAGAAGGCGGTTTTTTCTCATGCTGACACCGGTTCTATCCGAAATTGAATTGGTTTGAGCGGTCGCGATGAATGCTTCGATTGGCCACGTCATGATTCCAGAGGTTCGTGGCTTCCATGGCTTTGATGACCCATCTTGTGATTCCACGGCGATTGCTCGCCTGCACCTTGTTGATTGCGCTGATCGGATCGAATGGCGGCTGCGGCGGGGTTCAAACCCGCGATGCCGTGCTTCGTCGATCGCTCCGCGAGAGCATCGAACGAGTCGAGACCGCTCTTTCCCTCAGCGCTCCTTCGCGAGAGGTTCTCGCGCGCCATCGGTTGCTGGGCCGGGACTCCGAAGCGGCGGCCACCTGCCTGGAGTTGAAGCTCCAGGGCCTGCCCGGGGCCGAGCCGAATGGCGCACTGGCCCTCGCCGAGCTCTGGTATCGGGAGGCGGTCGGGTGTCATCGGAATGATCCCTCGGCGGCGATGGTCGCCTTCCGTAACGCGGCCTCCGCCTCGGCACTCGCGGTTGGCGAGCCTCGAACGGGATGCGTCGAGCGGGCGGTCGAGATCCACAATCGAGCCACCGCTCACTTGATTCGGCTCTCCGAGGATCCGCGAATCCGCGGCGACCTTCGCTGGGCCGACGCACTCTCCGGTTTCGGGATCAACGCGGCGGCGTCGAGCGCGTTCGTCGATCCCTCCCGGTTTGCGACGATCGATCCGGCGGACGATCTCCTCGTGCGTGGGATGCGCCACGAGTACGTCGGGAAGGGGTTGGGGGTGCCCGTGGTGGCCCTCCGGCCCAACGATCGGACCAACCCCACCGAATCGAACGAGGCTTATTACCCCCTCCGGTTGAGGGTCGGAGCCACGGTCGTCGCCGAGCCCGGGGGAAGTCTCCTCGATGGGAGCTGGCGTACCGCGCCGCTCACGCTGGTGTTCCACGACCCGTTCCTGGCTCGATCGGTGACAGCCGGCCAGCAGACCCTGCCCATGGCATACGATCGGACCACTCCGCTCGCCGTCCAGGCGTCACAGAAGATTATCTCGGCCTCGACCCTGGCGGGATTGTTCGTCTCCGACCTCCAGACCGGCATCGACCCTGGCCTTTATCTGCTCAGGCCGTACGAGCCGGGGAAGATCCCCGTGGTCTTGATCCACGGCCTCAGCTCCAATCCGGCGGCGTTCGTTCAGACGATCAACGACCTGCGCAACGATCCGCGAATCTCCGGCCGATATCAGTTCCTGCTGTTCGCCTACAAGACCGGGCAGCCGATCCCAACCTCCGCTTATCGACTCCGCCGGGCGCTCTACGATCTGGAGTCGAGGTTCGGCGGAGATCCCGCCTTTCATCAGATGGTGCTGGTCGGTCACAGCATGGGAGGCAATCTGACCCGGTTCATGGTATCCGACTCCGGGACGACCCTCTGGAACGCCGTTTTGAATCGGACCCCGGAGCAATTCCAGGCCTCGCCCGAGACGCGTGCCGAGCTGACCGAGCTATTGATCTTTCGGCCCGTCCCTTTCGTCCGCCGAGCCATCTTCATCGCGGCTCCTCACCGGGGGAGCCGGATCGCGGACGCGCCTTTCGGTCGAATCGTGTCCCGGTTCATCCGGCCGCCTCAGCGACAGGTGGAACTCGTCGAGGAGTTGAAGGCCGCGAATGGCCCCGACATCTTCAAGGACGACCTCTTTCGGCGCAAGTCGATCAACTCGATCGGTAACCTCAGCCCAAGGAGTCCGATTCTCCTGGCCATCGACCGACTCCCGATCGCTCCTGGGGTCCGAACCGACTCGATTATCTTCGATTTCCTGGGCCGGTTTCCCTCCGACCTGGTGGTCAGGAGATCGAGTTCCACACTCTCCGGCGTCGAGTCCGAGCGAACGCTCCCGGGCACCCACTTCTCGCAGCAGAGTCAACCGGCCATCGAGGAACTCCGACGGTTGCTCCTCGACGAGGTCCGGACCGAGTGGACGCCAGGCCCGATTCCCTCGGCAGGCTCGCAAGAATAATCGACAGAGTGCTCGCGGCAGTCGACTCATCCGTTGTTGCTTGGGCGACCTACCACGGCCCGTCAGATTACGGGCGATCGCGTCACTCTTCGGTTCCTTGACGACATCCTTGTTCGGTGGTCCGTCGATGCCATGCTCCACCAACGTACACCAACCCCCTCCGGGGAGTGCCCGTTTCCGATTGCCCTGCGGTGGGCTGCGGCTCAGCCCCGGCCTGCCGCCCTGTTCGATCATCACGAATCGAACGGGGCGTGGCCGAGAGGATGATCTCTCGTGGATTTCCGAGAGCCATCCAGGTCAGAGGCCGGTCGTTACCACGACCCGAGGATTGCTCCGCTTCTTCTGGTTGGCAGAGGAGCGGAGAGCCGGCGTGGTCGTTGTCTGCAGGGGGATGCTCACTTGAGTTGACGCGGCGCCCGCTTTCTTCGAACCCTTGGGAGCGGTGGGACTGGTGCTGGAGGCCAGTTGTGCCTTCTGGACGGCGGTTGCCGTTGTCGGGATATCGCCCGTCAGTCCCCACTGCCGGCCATAGGTGATAACGGGGCCGCCGACCCCCGCGATGTACCACTTGCCATTGGAGGGCCGGAAGACCGCCAGGTCGGCCTTGCCGTCGCCACTGAAGTCGCCGGTCGAAGGGATGTCGCCCGTCAGGCCCCACTGCTGGCCGTACGCGATCACCGGGCCGGTGATCGACTGGATGTACCATTGGCTATTCGAGGGCCGGAAGACGGCCAGGTCGTCCTTGCCGTCGCCATTGAAGTCGCCGGGGATGGGGATATCCTCGCTCAACCCCCACCTCGCACCGTTCACGAGTATCTGACCATCCACGGTCCGGATGTACCAATTTCCGTTGGAGGGCCGGAGGACGGCCAGGTCGGCCTGGCCGTCGCCATCGAAATCGCCGACCTCGGGCTTGTCGCCGGCGAGTCCCCACTGCTGGCCGTACATGAGCACCTGGCCGGTCGTGGTGTAGATGTACCAACTGCTGATGGAGGGCCGGAAGACGGCCAGGTCGTCCTTGCCGTCGCCGTCGAAGTCGCCGGTCGAGGGGATGTCGCCCGTCAGCCCCCACTGCTGGCCGAACAGGAGCACCTGGCCGGTCGCGGTGTAGACGTACCACTTGCCGTTGGAGGGCCGGAAGACGGCCAGGTCGTCCTTGCCGTCGCCGTCGTAGTCTCCGGGGACGGGGATGTCGCCGGGCAATCCCCACTGCTGGGCGTTGGTGACGATGACTCCGCCAATCGTGGCGTCGTACCAGGTCCCGGTGGAGGGTCGGAAGACGGACAGATCGGACGTCGGCAGTGCCTCGGATTTGTTGTAGGCGACGGAATAGCCGTAGAGGGTGTCGTAAATGTAGGAGCGATACTCGACGCCGGTCAGATTCATCTTGAGCACATAAGTCTGGGTGCCGTCGGGGAGCACCTCGATCGTCCGCTGTGTGAATCCGGAGGTGAAATCGAGGCTCCCGTTGGGGAGGAGCTGCGCGCTCCCCAGGGCGCCGGCGTATTCGCCCAGGTCGGCGTTGACCTTCAGCGTCGCCTGCATCGTCTTCTCGTCGAGGACGAGCACCTGTCCGCGGCTATGGGCCTCCGGGTCGGTACTTTGGCGGGTGTTCCCGTTATCGAAGAGCATCACCGTCGTGTCGTTGATGTAGTGCGCGTCGTGCTGGTGGGTGAACCAGGGGGATGGGTCCGAGGAATTGATGGTGAAATCCCCGCCCTGCCCCAGCCGCCAGACGACGTGGCCGTCGCCGGCCCCATTGGCGTAATCGATCTTGATCACCCAGTCCTGGGAACGCATGGAGACCAGCAGATCCCCGTCCGCGGGCGACCAGGCGACGGCGTTGGTGTGCATCCAGTCGATCGGGCCCTCGCCCAGGGTGGGGAGGCGGTTGGTATCGAGATGGGTGAAAGGATCCCAGACCCAAGTCACCTGGAAGTTCTGGTCCAGGACGATCACCATGTCGCCATTGTATTCGGTGGGCGTGCCGTTGAGGTTGACGGTCCGCGGGGACGTGCCGAGTATCGCGGTGTCGCCGTTGGGCAGGCGCTGGGCCTCGTGGTGGATGTTCGTGATCGGGTGCTGTCCCAGCGAGGCCAACTCGGCGTTGATCGCACCCGTGTTCGTCTCGCGCAGGGTGTTGCCGGCCAGATCGACCTCACGCAACGAGCCGGTGTAGCCGCCGGTCAGGATCGCGTCGCCGCCTAGCATGAGTACCGTACCGCCCGGCACGAGCCTCGGGGCATAGTTGAGGAAGTCGTTGGCCACCGAGTCGTAGTACCAGACGATGTTGCCCGCCCGGTCCGTCGCCAGGGTCCCGATGGTGTTGGGCTGGGTCGCGATCCCCACGTGGAAGACCAGGTCCTGGGTCGGGTCAACCTCGGGCGTGGGCGCCTGCTCCACGGCGAAGGTGGGGAAAGTCACGTTCGTCGGCAGGGAGCCGGTCTGGAACGTCAGGGGGGCGGAGATCGTCCCGTTGTCCTGGACGTGCCTCATGAGATAGGTCGTGTTCGGCAGCAGCCCGGCCACGAGGAAGTTGGTGCTCTTGCCCGGCACGATGGCCAGCGGGGAGGTCGATTGCCAGGATGGGTTGGGCCCCATCGGACTGAATTCGACGTACATCGAACTGCCGGAGGTCGGGGGCGCGCTGTACAGGGCGACCAGCGGGTTGGGCGTACCGCTGATCGTCGCGACGGATCCGAGGACCAGCGAAGTCGCTTCGTACGAGGCGCTCGCGGATTCGCCGGTCGTGGCGACGAAGCCGTTTTTGACGGTCACCTGGATCTCGTAGCTTCCCTCCTGCATGGGATTCCAGGTGAAGCTGTTGCTGGTGCTGAAGTCGCGCACGACCCGGGACGTGCCGGCGGATTGCACGCGGAACTGGTAGACAGGGGTCGCGCCGTGTCCGTCGGTCGTGGCCGTCCAGACGACCGGCGATCCCACCGAAGGGACGGCCGGACCGCTATCGCTCAGGGTGACCGACAGGAGGCAACGAACCTCGAGGGGCTTGCATCGCGGCCGGTAGATCCGCGACCGCCGAGCCGGGGCTTGCCTGGGATTCACCTGTCGGGAGATGGCCGAGGGAGGGTGCCACATCGGATAGGTTCCTTGAAAGGGATTGATGAGCCTGGTCGCTCCAGCTCGGCAATTCGGGATGATCGGGATGGCCGTTAATTTCGCGTCCTCGACTCCTCCAAGGTCCCATGCTCACGCATGAGGACCGGCCCGCATCTCCTGTCTCGGTATAAAGATGGCGGTGGAAACATAGCAGGTAAAATTAGGGAGAAAAATGTGAAATCCAGACATGCGAATTTTGTGGTCAACGGGATGAGGAATAACGTGAACCTTGCAGGTTCGTCGCACAATCGAGATATTGTCCCCAGTCGGCCTGTCTTTGCCAAGTCTCGCATTTGATCATGCCGGGACTTATGAGCTGGATCAAGAGCCGAGCGATCTTTTGGGAGGCAGAATCGTTGCCGGAGGCTGGAGGTCGGGCTCGGCCTGCGACCCCGTTTCGCCCCCGGCAGCGATGTCCACTTGCTCGCTCGGCGGTGACTTGCCCAGAATGCTCCGTCGCGCATCGGCGGCGAAACGCCAACCCCCGAGGTCCTTCATGAAAGCCAACCCGGTCAAGAAAGCCTTGCGTGAAGGGAAGCCCCAGGTCGGCACCTGGCTCTCTCTGGGCAGCGTGGTCGCCGCTCGGTTCCTGGCGCGGACGGGGCTCCCTTGGCTGACGGTCGATATCGAGCACACTCATACCGATATCAACACCGCCGCCCAGATGTTCGGCGCGATCGCCGATGCCGGGTGCGTCCCCCTGGCCCGGATCTCGGCGGGCCGTCACGACCTGATCAAGTCGGTCCTCGACTGCGGGGCGATGGGGATCGTGGCCCCGATGGTCATGGACCCCGCCGAGGCCAGGATGATCGTCGAGGCCACCAAGTATCCGCCCCGGGGGAATCGCTCGGTCGGCGGGGGGATGCACGCCCTGAACTATGGCGCGACGCCCGAGGAATATTACGCCCGGGCCGATGACGAGATCCTGGTCGTGATCCAGACCGAGCACATCGCCGCCGTCGAGTGCGCCGACGAAACCTATGCCGTCCCCGGCATCGACGCCGTCTTCGTCGGGCCGAACGACCTGGCCGCCTCGCTCCGAGGACCCGACGGCTCGCCCCCCTCGAAGGCGCTCCAGGAAGCGACCCTGACCCGGATTCGCGAGGCCTGTGCCCGGCAGAAGGTCGCCAGCGGCCTGCATGTCTTCTCGATCGAGGATGCCCAACGCCGGCTGGCCGAAGGCTGGCAATTCGTCGCGGTCAACAGCGAGCTGAAGTTCATGGTCACGGGAGCCGTCGAGGTCGCCAAGGCCTTCGCTCCCGACCCCTCGGGCGCGGACCTGGCCAAGTATTGATCGAGGGCTCGTGACGTCATGGCTGTCGTGTTGATCGGGACGCTGGACACCAAAGGGCGCGAGCTCGGCCTCGTCCGCGACATCCTCCGGGGCCGAGGGATCGAGACTCTGGTCGTCGACGCGGGCTCGCAAGGGCCCCCGACGACCCGGCCCGAGATCTCCCGCGAGGAGGTCTTCCGACGCGCGGGGATCTCGGTGGGATCGCTCCGGGACCGGGGCGAGGCGGTCTCGAAGGCCGCCGAGGGAGTCGCCGCGGTCGTGGCCGAACTCCACCGGGAGGGCCGGGTCGAGGGGGTCTTCGGGCTCGGGGGCTCGGCGGGCACGGTGATCGGGACCTCGGCGATGCGAGCCTTACCCTTCGGCGTGCCGAAGGTGATGGTCAGCACGCTCGCCAGCGGCCAGACCCGGCCTTACGTGGGCGGGTCGGATATCGCCATGTTCTACCCCGTCGCCGACCTGGCCGGATTGAACCGATTGACCCGGACGGCGCTCTCCAACGCGGCCCACGCCCTGGCCGGGATGGTCCTGGCTCCGAAGGTGGTCGAGCCTCCGGGCGCGAGCAAGCCGGCGGTCGCGGCCACGATGTTCGGCGTGACCACACCTTGCGTGGACCGGGCCCGCCAGGGGCTCGAAGCCCAGGGTTGCGAGGTCCTCGTCTTCCACGCCACGGGAATCGGCGGGCAGTCGATGGAGGGCCTGATCCGAGATGGCGAGGTCGACGCGGTGCTCGACCTGACCACGACCGAACTGGCCGATGAACTGGTGGGCGGGACCCTCTCAGCGGGGCCGGATCGGCTGGAGGCGGCCGTTTGCCGCGGTATCCCCCAGGTCATCAGCGTCGGCGCGCTCGACATGGTGAACTTCGGGCCGATGGACTCGGTCCCCGAGCGGTTCCGCGGTCGGAAGTTCCACCGGCACAACGCATCGGTCACGCTGATGAGGACCACTCCCGAGGAGAACGACCGGATCGGCCGGAGGATCGGCGAGGTCCTGGCAAGGGCGAGCGTCCCGACCGTCGTCCTCCTGCCGATGGGCGGAGTCTCCGCGATCGACGCACCCGGCCAGCCGTTCCACGACCCCGAGGCCGACTCGGCCCTGTTCCGTGCGATCCACGAATCGCTGGACGACCATCCCCTGGTCACGGTGGTCGACCGTGCTCACCACATCAACGACCCCGAGTTCGCCGACCAGGCGGCGTTCCTCCTGCGTGTCCTGATGACCCCCGACCCCCAGCCCGAGGCCCCTCGACGATGAACACGAAGTCCCGGTCCGAGATCCTCCAGGGGTTCCGCGAGAAGATCGCCCAGGGTCGACCGATCATCGGCGGGGGCGCGGGGATCGGCCTGACGGCCAAGCTGGCCGAGGCCGGCGGGATCGACCTGATCATCATCTACAATTCCGGGCGGTTCCGGATGGCGGGACGCGGGAGCCTGGCGGGCCTGATGCCTTACGGCGACGCCAACGCGATCGTCATGGAGATGGCCCGCGAGGTCCTCCCGGTGGTCGACCACACCCCGGTCCTGGCCGGGGTCTGCGCCACCGACCCGTTCCGGATCATGTCGCGGTTCCTGAAAGAAGTGCGCGACGCCGGATTCGCCGGGGTCCAGAACTTCCCGACGGTCGGGCTCGTGGACGGCAAGTTCCGGCAGGGCCTCGAAGAGACGGGGATGGGATATGAGCGCGAGGTCGACATGATTGCTCAAGCTCGCGCAATGGATCTCCTCACATGCCCCTATGTCCACGATGAATCCGAGGCTCGCGCGATGGCCCGGGCCGGGGCCGATATCCTGGTGCCCCACGTCGGCCTGACGACCAAGGGGATGATCGGCGCGAAGACTGCACCCGATCTCGCGGAAGCGGCCGCGCGCGTCCAGGCGATGGCCGACGCGGCGTTCGAGGTCCGGCCCGATGTCCTGGTCCTCTGCCACGGAGGGCCGATCGCCGAGCCCTCCGACGTGGCCGAGGTCTTCCGGCTCACCCGGGGGATCGCCGGGTTCTTCGGGGCCAGCAGCGTCGAACGGCTCCCGACCGAGCCGGCCATCGTCGCCCAGGTCAGGGCCTTCGGCGAACTCCGCCCGCCCTCGGCTCGCTGAAGCGATCGGGGATCAGTACGGCCGACGTGCCTCCTCGTCGAACTCTTCCCACCACTCCACGTCGCTCCGATCCGGTTCGTCTCCGGATCGGGGGTCTAGTTCAGATCCTCGATTTTCTTCGACATGCACTGTCACAATCGCCCGACCCTCGGGTAGATATCCGGGGAGTTGCAGGCAGACGTAGCGGTCGGCGGCCACGAAGATCTCGGTCCGGTAACGCATGCGGTATGGGCCTTCGAGTGCGGATTTAGTCGCGGCCGGGCGGGGATCAGCCCCCGCTCGATTCGTCGCCCCCGAGTCCGGCGCGGCCGCGGACCAGGGTCCGCGTCCGGCCCTCCTGGACCGTGACCCCTTGATGGTTCACCAGCCGACGATGCCAGGTGACCACGGCGCGTCGGCCTCGGCCCTTGGGCTGGATCGACTCGATACGCGAGACGACCCGGATCGTGTCGCCGAAGCCGATCGGCTGGAGGAACTTCCACTCCACGATTTCGAGGAACGCCAGGGTATCGACCCGGGGCGAGTGAGAGGCCAGGCCGCTGGAGATCGACAGCCCGAGAAGCCCATGAGCGACCGGGCGACCGAAGGCACCAAGCCTCGCCGATTCGTGGTCCACATGGATCGGATTGAAGTCGCCGGAGAGCCCGGCGAATCCGACGACGTCGGATTCGGTGACGGTTCGCGATGGGCTCTCCCACTCGTCGCCCGGTTCGAGATCGTCGAAGGTCAATGATTGGGGGGAATGCTTGGACACCGGAATGGGCCCTGGTCTCAGAAATCCTTAATGGTGCATCTTGTGAACTGTGACCGTTTCGAGAACAATTTCGGAATGAATTGTGCTAGTTATTGACCGGGTCGTCAACCCAAGGACGCCACGTGGGCGCCCCCTGAAGCCTGATGATGCGCAGGCTGAGAGCCTATTTTGCGGGTGAGGGGGATCGTAGCGGTTATGTCAGCCGTGTCATCCCGAGGAGAGGGTTCGTATGAATCGGCCTTTCAAGATCCTCGTCGCCGACGACGAAAAGCCGGTAGCCGCCGGCCTGCACGGCCAGCTCGATGCATTGGGATATGATGTGGTCGCTGTGGTCCATGACGGTCACCACGCCATCGACGTCTGCCGCCGGACGCTACCCGATTTAGTTTTGATGGATATCGAAATGCCCGGCCTGGATGGGCTCTCGGCAGCCCGACAGATCGCCCGAGATCCCGGGACTCCCGTGATCATCCTGACCGCTCACGGTCATCCCAACCTGATCGAACAGGCCGTCGAAGGCGGGGTCGTGCATTACCTGCTCAAGCCGGTGACCAGCCCCAGCCTCCACGCCGCGATCCAGGTCGCCGTGGCTCGTTCTCGCGAGGTGAAGACCCTGCGAGAGAACGTCAATACCCTCGAACTGACCCTCCGGGAACGGAAGGTGATCGAGCGGGCCAAGGGGATCTTGATGACTCGCCGGAATATGACCGAGCCCGAAGCGTTCCGGTTCCTCCAGCGGCAGAGCCAGGATCGAAGGATGCCGATGGCCAAGCTGGCCGACTCGATCGTCCAGGCTGACGAGCTCCTCGACCCGCCCACCGGCCTCTGATCGGCCTCGGCTTCCCCCCCTCACCTTGGCCATATAATCACCCCCGCAAGATTAATGCTGCTGATCCTGCCTCGGTACTTGACCCGGCCGGTCCTCCTTGGGTAAGGTCAAATTGTTCCGTCAAGACTGTTTCCCGAAATACACTTTCCCCGATTGAAGCAGGGAGGCCAGCAACTCGCCGGCGCCCCTGCCGCCCGACGGGAGCGGAGGAACCAGGTTCCTATCCGACCGTCGGGGTAATCAATCCGGGGATGGCCAACTCACTGGGAGACCTGGCATGACCACGCATGAGGCAGGGTCGGACATCCGGCGAACGGATCGAATCATCCACGAGTCCGGCCTCGCCGAACAAATCGAAGGTCAGATCGAACGTCGGGCCAGCGGCCGGATCCGCGACCTCCACGTCGTTTGCTCCGAGGAACAGATCATCCTCACGGGACGCTCGAGGACCTATCACGCCAAGCAACTGGCGCAACAGGTCGTGCTCGATTTCACGGATGGCCACCATGCCCTGGCCAACGAGATCGTGGTGGGCTGCTGAGTTCGTCGCGCCGGCGAGAGCCGATGACGATCCTGCCTGCCTCGATTTGGGACGGACCTGATTCTCGATCCAGGAAGGATAATGCGACATGGATGCCGGGACCGAACATCCCCAACTTCGGCCGATCCTGGCCAACCTGAGCCGGGAGATCTGTCGCCCCCTGGACTCGCTCCGCGACGGACTCGAACGGTTTCTGGAAGGCGCGGATCGACCGATCTCCGACGCCGAACGGGCCCAGGCTCGGACGATGCTGTCGCTCTGCGACGATCTGGGTTTGCTCACTCGCGAGCGGCTCGGCGGGTCGCCGAACTTGCCTCGAAATTGACGAGAGGTCAGTGAATTGCCGGCTCGACGCAGAGTCGAAGCGTGGTCCCCTCGCCCGGGGCGCTCCGGAGCGATAGGGTGCCCTTGTGTCGCCTCCAGATCCCGTTGGCGATGCTCAGGCCAACCCCGATATGCCCGGACTTGGTCGTGAAGAAGGGCTCGACGGCGCGTTCCAGGACCTCGGGTTCCATGCCGTGGCCGGAGTCGCGGATTTCCAGCGCCACCCAGCCTCGAGCGTCGAGCGAGGTCGAGATCGCGATCTCGATCGGCCGCCCATCCGCAGCCTCCAGGGCATTGATCACGACTTCGTCGAGCATCGACCGAATCTGGGCGGCCTGGCCTCGAATCGGCGGGATGGGGGCTGCGTCGACCGACCAGCTAATCCCGGCGATCTTCTCGTTTCGCTTCCGATCGACGAAATCGGCGACCAGGCGGTCGAGCTCGACGTATTCGTCGCCGATGTTGGTGATCGGACGCGTGTAGTCGATCAACCGGCGGGCCACCGAAGCGGCGTCCATGGCCGTGGTGATGATCATGTTCGCCAGGACGGACGGGTCGACCGGCGGGTTCATCGCCATTTTGAGGCGGAGGATCTCGGCGTTACTGACGACCGCGCTGAAGGCGTTGATCACGTGGTGGCCAACGGCCGAAGCGAGATGACCCAGGTCGTTCAGATTCTCTTGGGCCTCGGTCGGATCGATCTCTTGCATGGCCGTCCTCTGTCGTCCGTCGCCCGCGAAGGAGCGGGCGCCCTCGGATTCAGCGGATGATCCGGGCTTCAATCCAATCGGCGTGATCCTGGACATCCCCCCGCTCACCGAACTCGGTGATCAGGATCAGGAGCCTGGCACCAGTGAGGTCGACGTCGACGGGTCGGGGTGTCTCCCCATGTGACATCGGCGGCGACGTGTAAACTTCATGATTGTCCGCCCGAATTTTGAAGACCACATTTCCCAGCGGGCCCGCCCGGTCGTCCAGGCCGACCGTCGATTGGAACCGCTTCGAGCCGGGGGGGATCTTGTAGGCCAGGAGCGTCCGGCTTTGCGTGCCCAGGCCCCGGTCGAATGGCTGGCCCCCCAGTCGGAGCGACTCCCCCGCGACGTTGGCATTCCGCCGATAAGGTCGAGTCGGTCCGATATAAGGTTCATATTGCGTGCCGTCGGCCTCGCGATCCGAAAGATAGACCACCGAGGCGTCGAGCACGTGGACCTTCGCCAGTTCCCCGACCGGCAGGCGGATCTCGGCCCCGAAGCGGGTCCGGGCGATCACATGGCCCTGCTCCATCCGGACGTCGGTCACCCCGAGCCTCGACCCGTCGACCGTGGTCAGCTCGAAGTACGGCCCGGCCGGCTTCGGGTAATTCACCTGCGCGGGCTCGAATCCCAGGGCGACGATCCCGGATCGGTCGAGCTCGACCTTGCCGGTGGCGGGCTGGAATGCGAGCTTCTTGTCGGTCATCCCCGCGAAGAGGCCGGGGAGCCGATCGCCATTGGCGAGCCAGATCAGGTCGGCCTCCCGGGGCTCGGCCCGGACCCGCGCGACCAGGGCGTCGACGGCATCCGGCTCGGCCGGTGGCGCCAGGATCAGGCCGAGGATCGAATCGATGGGAATCGCCAGGTTCCCCAGCGCGAACTGCTGGATATCCAGGTTGAACTGGCCAACCGGCCCGATCACGCTTCGGGCCAGCCGATCGCCGTCGGGGAAGAGGACCAGTCCTCCTTCGGTGGTCATCGGGGCGGAGGACCCTTCACGCGTCAGCTTGACCAGCCCTTCGATCGGGATGGTCTGATCCGCGGCGTCCGACCTGGCGAGCACCAGGCCCGACTTCAGTCCGAGTTGTCGGATCTGCCCGGAGACCGTCGATCCATCGGTCCGGAGTGCGTTGAAGACCGGATCCGAGGGGATGGAAATCGGGGTGACCGCCGGGCGATCGCCGACGAACTCGCGGGCCGGAGTCACGGGGCCGGCTGCCAGCCCGAGCGTCAGGGTCATCATCCAGAGGAATGGCATCGAGGTGGCGACCCTTCCTGTCATCGTTGGAAGATCGGCAAGTAGTTGTTGGGCATCTGGAGGATGATCAGGGCCATCGATGTACCGTACTCGTGGCAGATCGAGTCCTGCCAGAAGCCGGCCGGGAGCTGCCGGCGGACCAGCTCGTCGCGGATCGCGGGATACCAGGCGTCCCAGTCCTCACCCCCTCGGATCCACATGGCCTGGGCCGCGTAGTAATGGCCGTAGTAGTAGTGGCTGTAACGCTGGCCGAACTTGATCTCGGGCATGAACTGCTTGAGGTACTCGATCCCCCGCTTGATCTCGTCGGCATCGTAGATCGCCGCGCTGTAGAGCGCGACGACCCCGGCGGCCGACCTGGGGAAGGCGCTGGCACCTCCCTGGATCATGTAGCGGAATCCGCCGTCGGCATTCTGCGACTGCTTGACGTACCGGATGCAGGCGTCGACCGTCTCCTTGGGGACGAACAGCCCGGCGTTTCGGGCGGCCCGAAGGGCGTTGATCTGGCAGATCGTCACCGAGAGGTCGGCATCCCTCCGGACCGGCTGGTAGCGCCAGCCCCCTTCGTTGTTCTGGGTGTCGATGATCAGCCGGATGGCGTTGGTCAGCTTCTCCCGGATCTCGGGCTTGCGGGTCATCCCGTAGGCTTCGGCGAGGAAGAGGGCCCCGAAGCCGTGCGAGTACATCGGGCCGTGCGTCCCGGCGTTGGCGACGGCGATGAAGCCCGAGGGCGCGGTGTTATCCATCACGTACTGGAGGGCCTTGTCGATTTGCGCCCCGTAGGGCCCTCGTCCGGGGCTCGACCCGCTGGCCATGAAGGCCAGTCCGGCCAGGCTGGTCACGGCGATGTTGCCCCGGTAGGCCCCCGAGCCATATGAGCCGTCGGAGTTCTGGGCCTTGCCGAGCCACTCCAACCCCGACTCGATGGCGCGATCGGTCTCGGGGGTGACCTGCTCGGCCGCGTGTTCGGGGACGTCGCCGCGTCGCGGTTCGCCGAAGCCGCCTTGCTCCTTCTGCGGGGCGACAGCCTCTTGCGCGAACGTAGAAAGGCTCGCGGCGAGCCAGGCCATCGAGGCGATCAGGGCGACTTGCCCCATCCTTCGGGCGTCGGTAGTCGTCATCGGCTTCACTCCTCCCGGCTGGTGGACTTCTTGCCCAGCGACAGGTAATAGAGCCGGATCAGGTCGGTCCGGGTTGGCAGGGGGTGTTCGTTCAGGACGTTGGCCATCTCGTCGCGGAACTGCGAGGGGAGCTGGCCCCAGATTTCCTTGGCGATCTCGGTGGGGAGCTGGGGCGTCTTGGGCTTCTCGGGCCGGGAGGGGTTGGCCCCCTGGGCCATCGCCCCGGGTTGGTTCTGCTCCTGGCCCGGTTGTGTCCCCGGCTTCTTCCCCGCGCGGATCATCTTCATGCCCTGCGACTGGCTCGGGGCGTTCTTGAGCTGCTCGATGAGCGATTCGAGGTTCTTGACGATCTCGGCCTGCTTCTTCCGGGTCTCTTCGCCGGTGTCGGGCTGGCCCAGACGCTCCTCGACGTCGCGCATTTCCTTGATGACCTGGCCGAGCGGGCCGCTGCCTTCCTCGTCCTTGTTGCGATCCTTCTTGGGCTTTTCCTTCTTGCCGGTCAGTTCTTCGAGGAGCTTGTCCAGATCCTTGTCGTCACCCCCCAGCCCGTCGGGCTTGGGCTGATCGGGCGAGGGCGGCATGGGGTCGCCGCCGGGGGCTCCGGGCTTCTTGTCGTCGGGGGCGGGGGCGTCCTTGGTCTGGCCGAGCCCTTCGAGGAGCTTGTCGAGCGACTCATCCGTGGGGGCGACGGTCGCCGGGTCCTTCTCCTTGTCCTTGTCGGCGTCCCTGGCCTTGTCGCCGGGCTCGGGCAGGTCGAGCTTTTCGAGGAGCTTTTCGAGCCCCTCGTCCTTCGGGCCGGGATCCTGGGCCCGGCCCGGGTCGGACCAGCCGATGATCAGGGAGGCGGCCGTCAGGGTCGTCGCGATCCACGAACGCGCGAGGGTCATGATCATTCCTCCCCGTCGTCTTTCTTGGGCTTGGTGAGGTCGCGGACGATGTCAGCCAGGGTTCCCTGGTCCTCGTGGAGCTTGTCGAGTGCGGCGGTCTGCTCGGGGTCGAGCTCCTTCTGGCGTCGTCGGAGTTCGTCGAAGGAATCGGTCCGTTCGTTGATTTCTTCCTGGAGGAGCTTGAGCATCTTGATCTGCGCCGAGGCCGGGATGCCGTCGCCCCCCTGGGGGCTCCCCCCCTGCCCTCCGCCGCCCTGTTGCTGCTGCCCCTGCCCGCCCTTGGGTTTGTCGGGCTTGAGCGAGTCGATGAGCTGCTGGAACCGGCCGGCGGCACGCTTCTCGGCCTGGACGGTGGCCTCGTCGGTCTTGAGGGCCTGCAATCGCTGGGCCGCGTCTTCCATCCCCTCGGCGGCCTTCTTGAGGGTCAGGTTGAAGACGGGCGCCCCTTCGCCGAGCCGGTCGATCAGCTCGCTCGCCTCGTCCTTCAAGCCGGCCTGGACCCGCCCGAGGTCGCGGACCCCGGTCCGCTGGGCCAGCGAGAGCCGGTCCTGGTTCTCCTGGCGGAGCTGCTCGTAGCGGTTGGTCTCCTCGACCATCTTGGCCTGCCGCTCGCCGATCGACTTGAGGGCGTCGCCCATCTTGGCGATCTGCTCCATGGCCAGTTGTTCCTCGGCCTCTTTCCGGGCCTCGGCCACCTCTTCCTGGGCCTGCTTGAGGTCCTGGAGGGCTTCCTCTTCCTCGCCTTCGGCCTCTTCGCCCTGGTCTTGCTCCATGTCCTGCCCGGCCTTGGCCATCGATTCGGCCGCCTTCTGCCCGGCCTTGGCCCCGGCCTCATTGTTGAGCTTGGCGAGCTTCTGGAGCTGCTTCTTCAGCTCCTCCTCGATCCGCTTCTGCTCCTTGGCGAGTTGCTTGAGCTGGTCGGCCCGCTTCTTGGGGTCGGCCTCTTGCCGGGCCTGCTGGGTCTTCTTGAGGTTGGCGGCCTGCTCGGCCCGGAGCTTCTTGAGCCCGGCCTCGGCGGCCTTGAGTTCGGCGACCAGCCTGGAGAGTTCGCGCTCGCGACGGTTCTCGATCTCATCCAGCATCTTCTTGAGGTCATTCCGGGCCTGGGCCTGACCCTCCTGGGCCTGGCCCATCTGGTTCTTCTCCAGTTGCTCGGCCGCCTCTGCCATCTTGGCGGCGGTGGCCTCCTTGCGGGTCGCCTCGGCGGCGTCCTTGAGGGCCCGAGAGGTCAGCGGGTCGGAATCCTCGAGCTTCTTGCCCATCTCGTCGAGCTTGCCTTCGAGCTTGCTCAGCCCCTCGGCGATTTCCTTCTGGCGGGCGGCGAGGTTTTCCAGCTCGGCCTTCTGCTCGGGCGTCAGGGCATCCTGCGACTTGCCCATCAGCTCGGGCTTGCCGGCCGCCTCGGCCGACTCCTTCATCGCCTGTTCCTGCTGGCCGAGCAGTTCCTTGGCGTCCTTGACGGCGCTCCGGACGGTGTCGAACTGGCTCAACTCGCCCAGCATGTTCTCAAGCTCGTCGACGATCGCCTTCTGGTTCTTCTCGGCCTCGGCCAGGGCTTGCTTGGGGGCCTGGCCCTGATCCTGGGAAGGCTCGCCCGGCTTCGAGGCCTCGGGCTTCGAGGCACCCTCGGGCTTTCCGCCCTCGGAGGCTTCACCTTTGGAGGCTTCTCCCTTGGAAGCTTCGCCCTTGGAGGCTTCACCCTTGGAGGCCTCACCTTTTGAAGCTTCGCCCTTGGAGGCTTCACCCTTGGAGGCTTCACCCTTGGAGGCTTCACCCTTGCTGGGATCCTGGGCCTTGGGCTGGCTGCCGGCCGGATCTTTCGAGGGCGGGGTTGCTTTTCCGTCGGATTGGGAGGGATCTCCCTGGGGCGGCTTCGAGGAGTCGCTTGCCCCGGCGGGGTCGAGCGACTTGTTCGCGTCGGAGAGTGCTTTCTCGGCCGGGCCGAGATTCCGGTCCTTGATCCGCTGGACGGCCTCGTCGAGCCGGGCCATCTGGCGGTCGACGTCGGGGTTCTCGGCCTTGAAGTCGCGGGTGTCTTGCTGGAACTGGCGGATCTTCTGTTCCAGCCCGTCGGCGCGGTTCGAGATCCGGTTATTGACCTGGCGCTGGACGATCTCGGCGTTCTTGACCTGGTCGCGGACGGGCTCGGGAAGTTTGTCGGTCTTCGAGAGGGTCCGGAGCGCGTCATCGACCGGGGCCTTGGCCTGCTTCTGGATCGCGAGGACCCGGTCGGCCTCCTCGCGGATGGCCCGGAGCTGGTCCTCGCGCTGGCGGTCGAGTTCCTCCTTGGAGACGATTCGGAGCCTGATCTCGCGGCTCCGGCCGATGTTCGGCCCTTTCAGATTGTCGAAGTCGCGGGCCTCGGCGTAGAGGGTGATCACCGAACCGGGTTGGAGATCGGGGAGGGTCGAGAGATCCCACCGATAGCGGACCTCCTGGCGTCGGACCGGGCCGGTTTCCCCATGGGGCTCGGGGGCGGCCCAGAGCGGCAGGATCGTCTCCCCGGCGGGCTCGGATTGTCCCGAGGCCACCTTGTAGACGAGTCGGACGAGCTGGAGGCCGAAGTCGTCGTCGATGGTGAACTGGAGCGGGACGGTCGCGGCGGGCGGCACGTCCCGGTCGTTGGTCGGTTCATCGACCGAGACCCTCGGGGCCTCGTCCCGAGTCACGCGGACGTCGAACCGGACGGCTTCCTGGCCGGTGAATCCCTCGGTGTCCTTCAACTCGACCCAGAACGGCTGGGATTCCTTGGCGACGAACGCGGTGGAGATCGCCGTGCCGCCGTCGGAGATCGCCACGGGTTCCGGGGCCGGGGCATCTCCGCGTCGGAGCGTGGCCGAGGCGATGGGCTTGTTGGCCCTCGCGGTCAACTCGACCCGTGTCCCTTCGACCACGCGGACCTGGGTGTTGCCGACGGCCAGCTCCTGCGGCCTCAAGGCGGTATATTCCGGCGCGACCACCCGGACGACGGGCGATTCCAGGACCGGCGGCGGGACCACCTCGACCGCCCAGGGGCGGGTCACGTCGTCGCCCGCCTCGACGGAGAACGTGAACGGCTGGGCGACCGATTCCAGGCGACCCCGGAAGGTGTTGTCATCGGTCGGTCGGAGCAATTCGGTGGTCGTTTCTCCATCGGGATAGCGATAGGTGACGCGGGCCGTGGAGGGCATCCGCTCACCCGGCCCGATCCCGACGGCCAGCGCGAAGGGCATCCCGCGGGCCAGCTTCTTCGGGGTGTCGGCACTCACGGTCAGGTGAGTCGACCGGGGCCAGGCTTCGGGCCCGAACGGCCGGAAGAGGCGACGGAGGGCGATCCCACTGAGGGCCGGCTCGACCGCGACCACCGCGCCCATCAGGGTCAGGATCGCGAAGGCCCAGCCGGCCGCCTTCCAGGATGACCGAGGGTCCACCACCTGGCGGAAGTCGATCGACTCGACCTCGGCCAGCGTCTGCTCGACCGTCGCGTCTCGGAGCGCCTGCGAGCCGAGCTGTTCGTCGTGCCCCCGATCCGACCGGAGGAACTGGACGGTGCTGGCCAGCCGATCGTTCAGGCCCGGCCAGCGCTCCTCGATCCGGAGGGCGATGTCGAGATCGGCGAACTTCACGACCAGCGGGAGGATCACGCGCCGGATCGTCAACCAGGCCCCGAGCCCGATCACCCCGATCAGGAGGATCAGCCGGAGTTCGGGCGCGAGGTGGATCAGCCAGTCGGCCAGGCATGCCACGAGGATGGCCGCGGTCAGCCCGAAGGCCAGACGACTCAGGCCGTGGAGCGCCAGGAGTCGACGGACCTGGCCTCGCAATGAGGCAAGCCGAGCTTCGATGGGACCACGCATCGAGGGACTCTCCCGCCTGGTCCGGCCAGGCTCAAAGCGACCTCCGGACGGCTCTTGCCCGCCCGAACTCCCCAATCGTTCACTATACCATCTGCGCACGTTTCCTGAGAACCCACTCAGCCACCAGCAAGGTCAGGAAGAGGGCCAGCACCGGCCAGGTGTTCCAGAGCGGAATCGGCGGGTCGGTGTCCAGCGGAACCTGTTGCGGTCTGGGTAGATCGGACAGGAGAGTCCCCGCGTCGAAGGGGGTGTAGAACTTGCCGCCCGAGGTCGTCGCGGCCCGGACCAGCTCGGGCTCGTTCATGTGGGTCTCCTCTCGCTCGCCGGCCGGCGGGTCGACCCCGAATGTGGTCGACGGCAGGCCGCCTTCCAGGACCGGCGGCGGCAGGAGCCTGACCTCATATTCCCCTTCAACGGCCTGCGGGATCACTCCTTCGAATAAATTTCGGGTCCCCGCCGACGATTTCAGCGTCATCCGCCTCGATCCGTGCCCTTTCCGTTCGACCTCGACGGTGACCTCGCCGGTCGCCGGGGCGTCGGCGGGGTTGGGGAAGCGGACCTTGACCTCGATCGGCTGACTCCGGAGATACCTCCGGCGCTCGGTCTGGATCTCGGCCTTCTTCTGGCCGAGGATCTTGGAGCGGGCCAGGAACCGGATGGTCTGGGTCCAGAACCGGCCGAAGTAGCGGTCGCCCACCCGCCATCGCCATCGCCAGGTGTCGTCCACGGCGTGGAACATCGACTTCCCCGCCCCGACGATCTGATAGACCATCAAGGGGAGCGGGCCTTCGGAGCCGGTGATCTTGGGATGCTCGGCCAGGACCACGGCCGCCGGTTTCTTGCGGGGGGTCTCCATGTACCACTGGAGTTCGGGCAGGGTGGACCAGATCCGGGCGCTGGTGACCTCGTCGTCGCCGAACCGGAAGATCGGGTTGGATCTCCCTTCGACGGTCAGGGTCGGCCGGAAGCTGGTGATCGTCCCGGCCACGGCCACGGGGTCGCGGGCCTCGGCCAGCTCGATGGGCAGGAGGAGTTCCAGGGGGGTTCCTCGGTAGCGAAGCGGGTCGTAATTGGCTCCCGCTACAAAGAGAACGCCGCCACCTTTCTCGGTGACGAATTCGGCGAGGTTCTCCATCTGAGAGGTGCTGAGGAACCCCGGATCGACGTCGCCCAGGATCACCGCGTCGTAGGCGAACAGGTCGTCCTTCGAGGATGGGAACGTGGGCAAGGCGGCCTGATCCTGGTTGCTATACTGGGGGTCGGACGCCTGGAGGACCACGTTCAGGTCGATGGTCCGCTCGCGGTCGAGGAAGGTCTTGAGATAGCGGAATTCGTAGCGAGGTTCGCTGTCGACGTAGAGGACCTTGAGCTTCTCCTCGCGGACGTTGATCGTCTTCTCGATCCGATTATTGGCGACGGTCAACTCGCGAGGGCGGGTCTCGACCTCGACGATGTAGGTGATCTGCCCGGTCTCGCGGGGGCGGTGGCCGATCTCGATCCGCATCGGCTGGCCGTCCGGGGGGGCGGTGACCTGGATCGTCTCCAGGTCCTTGGTGGCGTTGGGGTCGGCCGATGTGGGGGTCTTCTGCTTGAGCTTGACGGTCAGGCCCTGCTTGGCGAACCCTCGCGAGGTCAGCTTGGGCTGGAACCGGACCAGGTCATCGACGAAGACCACGTCGTCGACCAGCAGCTCGGAAAGCTCGATGTCGCGAGGCGGCTCGGGGTCGCCCAGGCCGATCGGGTAGAGCGGGACGCCCTTCCTGGCGGCGAAATCGGCGGCCCTGGCCACGGTCTCCCCCTCGGTCGTCTGGCCGTCGGTCAGCAGGACGATCGCGGTGGGCGGGACGCCCCGGAGTTCGGTCAGGACCTGCCGGATCCCCGTCCCCAGCCGGGATTGCTCGCCCGACGCCTCGACCTTCTTGAGCTTCTCCAGCGCGGGCGCCACCTGCTCGGGCTTGTCGATCTCGGCCAGCGGCCGGGCGGCGGTCGAGACGAGGTAGAGGCGGACCCGGTGTTTCTTCTGGAGTTCTCGGAGGATCGCCCCGTCGCGCTGGGCCAGGAGCCCCTGGGCCAGCGTGAGCCGGTCGGCCTCGGGATGCCCGACGACCTGGGCCAACTCGGCCGCGGTGGCCTTGTTCGCGGCGTCGGCGTACTGGTCGACGATCTGCTGGCTGGCCGAGTCGTCGACCATGATCACGAAGTAAGGAAGCCCCGTCCGGTCGACCGAGAGCACGGCCTCCGAGAGCATGAACAGGGCCAGCAGGACCAGCGAGATCCGCAGGCCCGCCAGGAACATCTTGAACGGCATCGAGGCCGCGCCTTCTCGGCGATAGAGGAAGATGATCAGCGCGGCACACCCGATCACGACCAGGATGGTCGGTCCCTGGGGGAGCGGCTGCTCGGGCCGGATGTGCAAGTCGAACGACTCGCCCACGCCGGCCGGCATCACACCCAATCGATCGGCCAAGCGTCGGAGCAACCAGTCCATCGAGTTCCCGTCCAGTGGCTAGTGTTCAGTGGCTAGTGTTCAGTGGCTCGTTGTCAGTGGCTAGTGAATACTCTTTCCCTCTCCCTCAGGGAGAGGGTGGCCGAAGGCCGGGTGAGGGTCAAGACGTTCGCTAAATTCAAGCATGCCTCGATTTCTAGCCACTGACCACGTCAATGATGCCCGAACTTCCAGGCGGCGAACGATTCGACCATCAGCATGACCAGCAGCGCGTAAAGCAAGGGCCGGTGGAGTTCTCCCCGACGGCCGACCGAGCTGGCGTTGCCGGTCAGGTCTTTCCAGTTGGTCAGATAGGTGAAATCCCAGCCGGGGACGGCGTCCTTGAGGCCGGAGCGGTCCAGCTTCAGGGGGTCGCTCTCGATCGGGTCGGGGTTGGCGGCGAAGATCGACTCGGTGGCCATCGGCGGGCCGAATTTGGCCCGGTAGGCCCCCGAGAGGTCGGTGTCCTCGTAGTGCAGGAGGCTGACGTCGCCGGCGGTCTGGAGCTTGACGGAGGCCGGGGCGTCGTCGGGCCGGGTGATCTCGACCGAGGTCCCGGCGACCGCGGCTGGTAGGGCCTGGTCGAACGGCTGGCCGACCCGGACGTTCCTCTCGGAGAGCCGGCCCGAGGCGGCCTGGAGGATCACCTGCTCCATGATCGGCGGATAGCTCTGGTGGAGCGGCCAGGTCGACCAGCCGGTGTCGGCCGAGGTGGCGACCTGGATCACGGTCCCCCGGTGGTGGGGCATCTCGATGATCGCCGGGTCGCCGCTGTCGAAGGAGAGCGCGACCCTGGCCATCGAGCGCCGGTCCTCCGGGATCTTGAGCCGGTGATACTGCCAGGTCTTGGCCCCGGTCAGGCCGGCGATCACGTTGGCCGCCGCCCCCGCGAACGCGTTGACGATCGGATGCTTGAAGTCCCCGGCGTCGAACTCGAAGGCCGACCGACGGGCCTGGGCGTCCCCCACGACCCCGGTCATCATGGCCGGCAGCATCCCCTTGCCGTCCGCGAAGAGGAGTTGATTGTAATTCTCGGGGATCACCTGGTCGCCGCCGAAGAGGACCACGCCGCCGCCTTGCTTTAAATAGGCGTCGAGCGAAGAAACCTCGGCCCCGGTGAACTGGGCGATGTTGCAGAGGACCACGGCATCGAACGGGGCGAGGTCGCGATTGCCCAGTTGCGACTCGTTGACCACCTCGGTCCGGATCTGCGAGGGCGATCCCGCCGACTTGGCCTCGGGATTCAGGGCCTGGGTCAGGTAGTCGGTCTCGGCCTGGAACGGCTCGGCCTTGGGGTGGCCGTCGACCAGCAGGACGTTCAGGAACTCGCGGACCGGCAGGGCGATCCGCCGCTTGTTGTCCAGCATCAAGGGGTCGTC
The DNA here is from genome assembly GCF_051175385.1 of Tundrisphaera lichenicola. Lineage (GTDB taxonomy): Bacteria > Planctomycetota > Planctomycetia > Isosphaerales > Isosphaeraceae > Tundrisphaera > Tundrisphaera lichenicola. The sequence continues at coordinate 3,932,995 of NZ_CP195106.1, forward strand.
ATCGATCCGGACCTCGACCAGGTGGTCCCCCGGTGTGGCGAAGCCCGGCGTGAAGACGAACGTGGCGTCGCCGCCGACGGCGATCTCGGGGACCGACTGGTCGGGCCCGAGCTGGCCGTCGATCAGGAGGCGGGCCTTGACGTTGGAGGTCACGTTCGGCCCGAAGTTGCGGACCGTGGCGATCAGCTTGGGGGCCGGTCCGTTCAGCGTGACCACGGGGGCGTCGAGCCGGAGGTCGGTCACCGCCCGGTTCTCGCCGCCGTCGACCCCGAGGTCGATCACCACCGACTGGGCCCGACGCGCCGCGAGCTTGGCCGTGGCCGATTTCAGGGCCTCGCCCCCGGACTCCGGCCTCCGCCAGCTGGCGGCCTGGAGGTCGGTCAGGAAGATGACCTCTTTCCGGGGGATGGTCGAGACTTCCAGGACCCGGTCGATCGCCCCGAAGCTGGCCACGAGGTCGGTCCCGCCGTGCGGCAGGTTGATCGATTCGATCTCCTTGAGGACCTCGGCCTGATTCGCCGATGGCGAGGCGTCGCCGACCACGATCCGGGGCGGGTCGGCCATCAGGACGATGCTCAGGACATCCCCCCGGCGCGTATCCCGAACGAGCTGGGCGGCCAGGGCCTTGGCCTGGTCGAACCGGGTCTTGTCGGCGGTCGAATAGGCCATGCTCAAGGAGCCGTCGAGCACCAGGACCCGATGGGTCCGCTGGCCCGGCAGGGCGATCGCCCCCATGCTCTCCAGGAACGGCTTGGCCATCGCCGAGACCACGAGGAGGATGACCAGGGTTCGGATCGCCAGGAGGAGCCATTGCTCGACCTTGACCCGCCGCTGGTTCTTCCGCATCGCCGCGATCAGGAACCGCATCGCGGCCCAGCGCATCTCGCGATACTTCCGGCGATTCAGGAGATGGATGAGGATCGGTAGGGCCGTCGCCGCGATCCCGAATTGCAGGATCGGGAGGGCGCCGAAGCCGAGTGCCCAGAGAACCGGAAGGTGCAACGTCGTCTCCTGGAAACGCTCGTCAGATTTCGTCGGCAGGGCGAGCCCTGCCCTACATTCATCTCTTGGTCACCGGACCCGCAACGACCGGGAGGCCAGATAACTGGACAAGGGGCCGTCGAGGTCCTGGTCGGTCTGGAGCGGGACGTAGTCGATGTCGATCATCTGGCAGCCCTTCTTGAGGGCGTCGAGGAAGGTCCGGAGTTCGTCCTGATAGGCTTTTCGAAGGGCGTGCGGCTCGGCGACGACGTCGGGCATGCCTTCCATCCCCTTGAAGAGGGTCGTGTCCCGGAACGGGAAGTCGACCTCGGCGGGGTCGAGGATGTGGAAGATGATGACCTCGTGGCGTCGGTGGCGGAAATGCTTCAGGCCGGCGAGGATCCGGGGGACCTCGTCGAGGAGGTCCGAGAGGATCACCACCACGCCGCGCTTCTTGAACCGTTCGGCCAGGTCGTTGAAGACGATCCCCAGGTCGGACTTCTCGCGGGCCGGGGTCACGTCCATGACCCGGAGGAGTTCCTTGAGGTGAGAAGGCTGGCCCGAGGGCTTGACGAACCGGCGGACCGCGTCGTCGAACAGCGCGATCCCGACCGAATCCTGCTGGCGGAGGACCATGTACCCCAGCGCGGCGGCCACGAACTGGGCGTACTGGAGCTTCGAGACGTTCGAGCCCGAGGCATAGGCCATCGACTCGCTCGTGTCGAGCAGCAGGTAGGTCAGGAGGTTCGTCTCCTCCTCGTACTGCTTGAGGTAGAACTTGTCGGTCTTCGACCAGACCTTCCAGTCGACGTGGCGGATGTCGTCCCCCGCCACGTATTCCCGGTGCTGGGCGAACTCGACGGAGAAGCCGTGGTAGGGGCTGGCGTGCTGCCCGGCGACATACCCCTCGACGATCATCCGCGCCTGGAGGTCGAGACCTTCCAGATTAGCCAACGTTTGCGGATTTAAAAATCTTTGGTAGTTTTCCACTCTGCTCGGCCTCACGCTCGTCGACGGGCACGTGCTTGATCAGTCGGGCGACGATGTCGTCGGGCCGGAGCCCTTCGGCCTCGGCGTTGAAGTTGGTGACGATCCGGTGCCGGAGGACCGGACCGGCGACGGCTCGGATGTCCTCGGTCGAGACGTAATAGCGGCCGTACAGCACGGCTCGGGCCTTGGCCGCCAGGATCAGGTACTGGCTGGCCCGGGGGCCGGCCCCCCAGCTCACGTAGTCGCGGATAAATTCGGGGGCTTCTTCCTGGCCTCGGCGGGTGGCCCGGCTCAGCCGGACCGCGTACCGGGTGACGTGGTCGGCCACGGGGACCTTGCGGACGATCTCCTGGAGTTCCAGGATCTCGGTCCCCGAGAGGACCTTGGTCACGTTGGCCTTGAGCGTCGAGGTGGTCAGCCGGACGATGTCGAATTCTTCCTGCTCGTCCGGGTAGTCCACCATGATGTTCAGCATGAACCGGTCGAGCTGGGCTTCGGGGAGGGGATAGGTCCCTTCCTGCTCGATCGGGTTCTGGGTGGCCAGGACGAAGAACGGGTCGGGCAGTCGGTGGCGTTCGCCGCCGACGGTGACCTGTCGCTCCTGCATCGACTCCAGGAGGGCCGCCTGGGTCTTGGGCGGGGTCCGGTTCACCTCGTCGGCCAGGACGATATTGGCGAAGACCGGCCCGCGGAGGAACTTGAACTGGCGGACGCCGGTGGCCTTGTCCTCCTGGATCACCTCGGTCCCGGTGATGTCCGAGGGCATCAGGTCGGGGGTGAACTGGATCCGATTGTAGGTCAGGTTCAGGGCGTCGGCCAGGGTATGGATCATCAGGGTCTTGGCCAGGCCGGGCACCCCGATCAGGAGGCAGTGGCCGCGGGCGAAGATCGCGATGAGGAGCTCTTCGAGGACATTCTGCTGGCCGACGATCACCTTGCCCATCTCGGCTTTGAGACCGGCGAAGGCGGACTTCAGCCGCTCGACGGCGGCGAGGTCCTCGTGCGGCAAGGGTTGGCTGGTCGTCTCTTCGCCCACGCTCGTCTCCTTGGTCAGGCCCGATCGGGCAACGGCCGGGGGGATTCCCCTCCAGGCCAGGTTAACGGGGACCCCGCGCAACGTCCATGACCTGCTGCTGGTCGCCCAACGCCCAGAGCCCTGCCTGGGTCGCCACCAACGCCCCCTGCGGAGAGAACCGGATTGTCAGGTCCGAGACCGGCGCCTGGAAGAAAAGCCGCTGGATCGGCTCCCCGTCGAGCCTCCTGTGGAAGATGAGCGGCAGGGCCGAGAGGTTGTCGTTGTCCGAGCCCGATGGGTTGGGATAGGCCGCCACGCACCGCTCGGTCAGGGCCAGCGACCATCGAGACTCCGGGCCGTTCAGGGGACGCTTCCAGAGGACCAGGCCGTCGTCCATCGCGATCGAGGAGAGCGTTGGCCCGTTGGTGACGAACACGCTCTCCTCGGCCAGGACCACCGACTCGGGGCGATCGCTCAGATCCTCGGTCCCGAGCAGTCGCGACCATCGCTTGGCCCCGCTGGCGGGATCGAGCCGGATCAGCTCGTGGCCGTCCTGGAGGACCAGCAGGCGTTCGGCGTCTCCGAATAGTCGGGGCGGGCCATATTTGGGGAAGTCCGGCGTTTCCTGGAAGATCCAGGCATTCACCCCTCGGGTGATGTCGAAGAGCGCCACGGTGGTCGTGTTGGCCACCACCGCGATGTGGTCTTCGTCGATCGGGAGCGGGTCGCGGGGCCACTCCCCCTGCTCTGCCTGGGGGAACTCCGACCTCCGACGCCCGGACTCGGTGTCGAGGACCAGGACCGCGTTGGGCTTGCGGACCTGGAGGACGATCCGTCGAGGGCCGACGATCAGGTGAGGGTTGATCCGCTCGGCCTTCGGCTCGTAGGACCAGTCCAGCAGGCCCGAGTCGCCGTCGAAGGCCTTGAGAGTCTTGTCGCCCTGGAGGCAGAAGACCCGGTTGCCGACGATCCGGAAATCCCGGAGCGAGTCCTGGGCTCCCGCCCGGATCCCCTCGGCGGCCGGGTCCCGGGCGAATGGGTTGCCCGCCCCCTTGTTCGTGGTGCCGACGCCCAGGTCGTACCGCCACTCGACGGCCCCGGTCTCCAGGCTCAGGGCCACCAGGCGGGTCTTCGTCGCCGCGATGATCCGATCGGCCAGGTAGCCCACCCAGATCGGGTCGCCTTCGAGGTCGCTCGACCAGGCCGAGCGTCCCGAGGCCGGGTCGACCGGGCGAATCACGTGGCCCCTCGCCAGGAAGACCCGACCGGCCTCGGCCGAGGGAGGGACCCCCTCGGCGGCGATCGGGCGGGAGGTCTCGGGCCATCGGAGGTCCCACCGTCGGCGAAGGGGGACCGGCAAATTCGGCTCGGAGCCATTGCCGATCATCCGATCGAACGGCTCGCGGGCCAGCCTGGAGGCGACCAGGGTCTCGAGCGGCTCGGCCCCTCCGGGCTCGTCGATCGACTCGTCGCCGAACCGTTTCGACGCCTGGAGGTAGGTGTCGCGGGCCGAGACCCAGAGCTTCTGCTCCTCATAGGCGTGGGCCAGCCCCCAGAGGGCCCGAGCCCGGCGGGCATCGTCGGGCGCGACCGTGAGGAGCCGCTTGTAAGTCCGCGCCGCATCGCCCGGTCGATCGGTCCTGGTGTAAAGCTCGCCCAGGGCCAGGAGAGACTCGGGGACAACTCGGGCCGTCGGATAGATCCGGGCGATGTCCTCCAGGAGTCTCGGGGAATTCTCCTTGAGCCCTCGGGCCAGGAGTTCGGAGGCTTCCCGATCGAAGTCGGCGTAAAGCTCGCGTCCCTTCTCGCGGAGGAGTTCTCCCAGGCGGTCGGCAATCAGGAGGTCCGCGCGGACCGACCGGTGCCCATCGGCGGCGTCGACATCCAGGGCCCGCAGTCGCTCGTCGCCCAGGAGGGCCTGGAGGGTGGCCACCGAGGCCTTTTCCTCCCCCTTCGAGACCTGCGCATCGGCCAGTTCCAGGCGGGCCGAGAGCCGATCGCGGTCGGACCTCGCGGCGAGGGCCGCCCCCTCGAACCGGCGGGTTGCCTCGGCCCAATCCTTGACCGCCCGCGCCTTCTGGCCGAGCTTCATCAAGAGCCTCTGCTGGTGGTCGCGGGTGGCCTCGCCCAGCGGGACGCCGTCGATGGTCTCGGAGGGGCGGGCCCTCGGGAGGGCCATCTCCAGGCTGGCCAGGGCCACCTCGTCGCGGCCGATCGCCTCGGCGGCCTGGGCCAGCCGGTAGTAGTTCAGGGCCTGTTCGGGGGCCCGGGCGATCTCGTCCCGGTAGCGATCGATCAGCCGGCTATTCTGGCAGAAGACGACCAGAGCATTCGTGGTTGCCACGATCAGGAAGCCGTCTCCGGCGGCGAGGTTCCCCCCCTCGCACTGGTAGGTTTCCTGGAGCTTGATGGGAGGCTCGGCCTTCAGGCCCGAGGCCTGGTCCAGCACGTGGATCTCGGTCCGGGTCGGCCAGTAGACCTTGTCGCCGGCCAGGATCCCACGCCCGAACCCCTGCCCCGCCTGCGAGTTATCGGGCCAGGTGTGCGCCAACTTGCCATCCTTGACGTCGAACCAGAGGACCCGATCGCCGGTGGCCACCAGCTTCCCCTTGGCCACGCCCAGGATATGCGCGAGCTTGACGTCCTCGGGGATCGGCTCGGTCTTCCAGATCAGCCGGCCGGTGGCCGCGTCGAAGGCGTAGATCTCCGGTGCGTCGTCGGGGGCGACGATCACCAGGCCGTCGTGGACGATCGCCGGGTTCAGGTCCCGCTCGCGCCCCGGTCCCATCGCGTTCCGGCCCTGCCAGGGATAGGTCGCCAGCCACCGGATCCCGCCGGTCTCGGCGTCGATCGAGGCCACGGCCCCCAGGTTGGTCTGGTAGTAGATCGTCGGCCCATCGAGGGTCAGGAGCCGATGTCCGACTTCCAGCGACCCGCCCAGGAAGGGGTCGACGTTCGCGTTCGCCTCGCAGATGTAGCGGACCCATCGGGTGGCCCCGGTCTCGGCGTCCAGGCAGGCGACGTAGCTGGCCGTCATCTCGATCCGGTCGGTGATGGCGATGTAGACGTTGTGCTCGTCGGCGACCGGGGACCCCTCGAAGACCGCGTTGCGGCTCCCTCCTTCGGCCTGGCGCTTGGGCAGGGCGATCTCGGAGGCCTCGCGCTTCCAGAGGAGATGTCCCTGGGCCGATCGCGAGACGGCGACGACGAAGCTGGTCGAGGCCACGCCCATCCCGATCCCCATCCGATTCATCGTCGGAGTGGAGCTGGGCGGCTGGCCGATCCTGGCGTAGATCCGGTCGCCGAAGGCCGTCAGGGTATAGCGGGCCAGGCCGGGCAGCCCCCTCATGGCGGCCGGGGTCCCCATCAGGTCGGGCGTCTTCCAGGCCACCTCGACCGGGGTCGTGGTCGCGCCGAATTGCTCGCCGGGGCGGCTGTTCAGGTTGTAGGCCGTGATCTGCTTGTCGTCGTCGACGATCACCTGATCGCCCACCACGATCGGGTGGTAGGCCAGGAGTCGTTCGGGGGGGATTTGCGACGCTCCGGTGTTCATCCGGGCGGCATAACGCGAGTTCCTCCCGCGCATCGGCTCGATCGGATCGAGTTCGACTCTCCACTGGAGCGAGCCGACGTCGATCGATCCGGGGGCGATCTTGTTCCGGGCCGTCGAGCCCGCGAAGGTCGGCCATCGGCCGTCGGATTCGGCCGAGGGAGCCAACCGGTCATCCCGGATCGCCTCGGCGAGGTCGGCGGCCAGGGGGCCTCGACGCCCGGCGAAGGGGCCGGTGGCCTTGGGATACTCGGTCCCGAACGCGGCGATCTCCGCCTCCGTCGGCGGGTGCTCCCCGATCGCCGCGCGGCAGAGGATCTTCTTGGCCGCGATCCGGGACAGGTCGACGCTCGGGTCGGGATGGACCAGGGCCCGACCGTCGGGCCGGTCGGGCAAGAGCTGGACATAGGCCGACATCGCCTCGGCGAAGGCACCGTCCTGGAAGGCCAGGTCGCCCAGGAGTTCGAGGGCGTCGTCGCCCCACGACGAGCAGAAGGCCTGGTCGACGACTCGCCGGAGTGTGGAGCGGTCGCGAGAGGCCGCCCCCTGGCGGTACCATCGCTCGGCCTGGGCGTCGACCCGGGCCCGATACAGGGCGCGAGCCTCCTCGGGAAGGGCCGCGATCCGACGCTGGCATTCCCGACGGGCGTTGACCGAGAGTCGCGAGTCTCCCTCCCCGGCACCGGGGTCGGGCGGCACGTCGACGACCTTGTCGCCGAACTGCTGGATCACGCGCTGATAGATGTCGACCGCCTCGGCGTAACTGCCCGCCTTGCCGTGGTTGTCGGCACTCCGGAGCAGGGCATCGGCCGTGTGGCTGGTGTCGAAGTAAACCTTGGTGCTGGCCCGGGCCGGCATGAAGTCTTGCTGACCCCGCGAGCTGGAGCAGGCCGAGGCCACCCCGATCAGGACGAGGGTAATCTGGCGGACCACGCCTCGAGTCGGGCCCATCGAGCCACTGCCGAGAATCGCCATGACCTGACCCTCCATGCAAGGCCGGCGCGTCCGAGTGGCCAGTCCCGCAAGGACCTGGAAGAGCTTCGTCTATCCCGGGGACTTGCTCGCAACCTCGACGAGCATCGCGGACACGGTCGCGATCCGGATAGTCAACCGGACCGGATTACTCGCCGAAGTTCTTCATTCATTCCACAATAAAATATCGCACTTCTGCAACGGCAAATCGGATACCAAATGCCATCTGATAAGATATCCGCCGAATTCTTCGGACTTCGACGCGGAGGATGGATGCTGAAGCCAAAATTTGGGGCTAGATAGCCGTCAACGTGAGCAGCATCTGGCCGGGGGCTCGATCGTTTATTCGCGTTGCCGAGAATCGCGTGTCGGTTGCCTGGGCCTACAGATGTTACGCCTAAAAGGTGGGCGAGGCCTGCCCTCTCGGGACGATTCCTCATCCTGGCCGAATTCTCGATTTGATCGAAGCGTCAGTCGGCCGGGCCTCGCGAGGCCCGGCCGACTTTCGTGAGTTACTTGGAGATCTTGATCGCACCCACGTCGACGACACCGTCGGCGGGGACGGTCACGGACATTCCCTTATTGCCGCCTTCGCTGACGTAACCCTTGGTCGACTGCCAGACGACGAGATGCTGCACGCCGGCGGGGACGCCGGTGATCTCGAACGAGCCATCGGCCTGGGTCACGGCGGCGAACGGATGTTCGAGGACGAAGAAATAGCCCTTCATCCAGGGGTGGATATCGCAGGCGAGCTGGGTCGGGCGGCGTTCTTCCTTCTTGATCGGGAAGGTCATCTTGCCGTTGGGGGCCAGCATCTGGTTCACGGCGCCGTTGGCGAAGGCGTTGAACCGGACGTTGTGGCCGACCGGGTCGCTCGACTTGAAGACCAGCTTCTGGTCCTTGTGGACGATCGCGGCGTAGGGGATGAACTCACAGCCGACCTGATCGATGACAACCTCGGGGGAGGCTTCCAGGAGCGCCTTCTCGGCCGCCTCGTACTTCCCAGACGGCTTCACCAGGTAGGCGAACGCGTTGACGACCCCCTTGGTCTCGGGGTCGACGACGATATCCTTGTCGACGATATCATTGGCCTTGCAGACCGCATCCTTGACCTTGGGGTCGCCCTTGGCCACGGCGATCTTCCGGGCGGGCACCGGGCCAGCGTCCCAGATCAGCTTCCCCTTGATCGTGCCGGTCCCGGCCAGCGGCTCAGCAGGCGGCGCGGCCTGGAGGGCGGAACCGACCATCAGGAGGGACGAGGCCGCGAGGGCCGCGAGCGGTCGAAGGTCGACGAATCGGGGCGCGTGGGGGTCTCTCATGAGAATCTCGATCCTTGGCGCGAGGCGGTTTGGCCAATCTCCGGCGGCCCTCGGCGCCGCCGCCTGGAGTGGGGTAGGATTTGTATCCTAACACGGCACCACCGCCCAGGGAAACCGGGGACCATCCCCGCCGATTTCCGGGGCAGTTCAGCCCTTGGGGGCATCCTCGGTGGTCCCGGCGTCGGTCGGGGAGGGCGTCGGGGCCTCGCCGGCGGGCTTCGTGCTGATGACCTCGGCGGTATCGGTCTCGGGCACCTTGGAGCTGCAACCCGTCGCGAGGGCCAGGGCCATCAGTCCGGCGAGGCAGGCCGGGACGAGGATGAATTTCGAGGTCGATCGCGGGGTCATCGTCGCTATCTCCGATCGGGTGGGCAGGTCGTGGCGATGCGGGTGAATCCGCCCGTTTTACTCAGCTGGAGTCGAAGACTTCCAGGTCGCTGGAGACCTCATGGAGTCGGGCGGAGAGGTAGTCGCGGATTTCCTCGCTGGTCTTCAGCTGGAGGATCTGGTGGGCGAATCGCTCGGCCTGGGTGGTGGTGACCGAGCTGAGGAGGGCCTTGATCGTGGGGATGAAGGCCGGGCTCATGCTGAACCGGCGAAGTCCCATCCCGAAGAGTGCGAGGACCGACCGTGGCTGCCCGGCCATCTCGCCGCAGACGGTGACGGGCGTCCCGGTCCGCTGGCAGGCGTCGAGGACCATCTGGAGGACCCGGAAGATCGCCGGGCTCAGGGGCTCGCAGAGGTGGGCGACCTTGGGGTTGTCGCGGTCGGCGGCGACGAGATACTGGATCAGGTCGTTCGAGCCGATCGAGATGAAGTCGGTCTCCCGGAGGATCGCGTCGATGCAGACGGCGGCGGCGGGGACCTCGATCATCACCCCGGTCTTCACGTCCTCGCCGAAGGGGACCCCCTCGCGCCGGAGGTTCCTCCGGGTCTCCTCGACCAGCCGGTTGACGTGACGGAGTTCTTCCAGGGTCGTGATCATCGGGAAGAGCATCGAAACTTTGCCGTGCCGCCCGGCCCTCAGGATGGCGCGGATCTGCCGCTCAAATAAGCGAGGGTGCTCAAAAGAAAGACGGATCGACCGCCAGCCCATGAACGGGTTGGCCTCGTTCCGCCGGCCGAGGTAGGGGACCGTCTTGTCGCCGCCGAGGTCGAGGGTCCGGATGGTGACGATCCGCTGGGGCGAGTCCTCGATGATCTGGCGATAGTGCTGGTACTGCTCTTCTTCGTCGGGCACGTCCTGGTGTGTGAGGAAGAGATATTCGGTCCGGAAAAGTCCGACGCCGGAGGCCCCCACTTTCTGGGCCGCCTGGGCATCCGACGGATTGTTGATGTTGGCCAGGAGTTCGATCTGGGCCCCATCGGCGCTCAGGGCGGGCTGGTCTCGGTTGAGGACCAGCCGGTCTTTCAGGTTGAAGAACTCTCGCTGCATCTTCCGATAGGCCGAGGTGGTCTCGGCGTCGGGGCGGATGATCACGAGCCCTTCCCGGCCGTCGATGATGATCGGGTCACCGGTGCGGACTTCGGAGGTGATCCCGACGACCCCCGAGACGGCCGGGATGCCGCGGCTCCGGGCCAGGATGGCGGCATGGCTCGTCCCGCCCCCGGTCTCGGTGACGATCCCGGCGATGGCCAGGTTTCCAAGGCTCATGGCCTGGCTCGGGAGGAGCTCATGAGCCACGAGGATCACCGGCTCGTCGCGATCGGAGCCCCGGTCGATCTGCGCCACCCCGTTCGTTATGGGCGAACTCAGGTGCGAACCGATCCGAGAGATCACGTCGCGGAGGTCGGCCACGCGTTCCCGGAAATAGTCCTGCTCGATCCGGGCGAAGCTGGCGGCATATCCCTGGAGGACCACCTGGACCGCCGAGAGGGCCGTGAGCCGTTGAGACTCGATCAGACCTCGGACCTTGGCGAGCATCCCCTCGTCGTTGACGATCTGCAGGTGCGATTTGAAGATCTCGGCCTCGGAGGGCCCGAGTTGCTCGGCGACCTTGTGGACGATCGCTTCGAGTTCGGCCGCCGAGGTCGACACCGCGACGTTGAATCGCTCGATCTCGGCGGGGACCAGCCGGGGACTGGCCAGGGCCTGGGGCTCGGCCGAACCGAAGACCGAGTCGACCCGATGGGCGACGCCCACAACCACACCCGGGCTGACTGCGACGCCTTTGTGCATAAGAGCCACATTCTAGCAAAAACCGATCGAATGGGACAAACGATTTACGAAATCCGGGCGTGTCCGCGAATCATTGTCGAAGTTTCGAAGCCGAGTGCCACGCCCTCGCGAATCGTGAGCATGAGAGGACATCCAGCCCAGTCCCATTCTCACGCGTCGAGATCCCGCCGCCCGCGAAGCGACTCGGGCCAGAACCCGAGAATCCGTCGGCATACCCGAAACCCCAACCTTACCCCCAAAGCGTCAATGTTGTGCAAATCTTGTACCTCGGGTTGCGTGGCTGCGGGTCAGGACTCCCGGGGAGATGATTCTGGGTCGAGATCCGGGGGCCGACCGGATCGCCGGAGGACCAGCAGCAGGATCGCCGAGCCTCCGTAGGCCGCGGCCCAGTGATAGGGCGTCTGGAAGGCTGCACTCTCGAGTCGGCCTTCGCTTTTGAGGAGTCGGACCGCCTCGCTCGGCGTCACGATTGGCCCGTCGGGCAGCCCCGAGTGCATCACGCCGAAGAGGGAGCAGACCCCGGCCAGGACCAGGCAGGCGACCGCCGGGCGGACCCGCCCGTCGATCAGGTGGGCCAGGATCGCGCCCCAAAGAAGGCTGGTCACGATGAATCCGCCGGAGAGCATCGTCACCGTCTCGACCCAGTGGCGGGCCCCGGGTGCGAGCTGGCCGAACGCCTCGGGGCCGGGGGCGAGCACCTGCCCCACCGCGAGCTTGGCCAGGTAGGCCAGCGCGGGCACGCAGGCCAGGACGACCGCCGGGTAGTGGCGGACCGGGGTGGCGTGGAACGACTGCGCGGTGATCTCCAGCCCGACGAAAATCAGTATCGGGAAGACGGTCGACTGGGGCAGGAGGTAGAAGATCCAGCCGAAGAAACCGAAGATCCCGGCCGAGCCGACGAACAGGGCGGTCGCCAGCGTATAGCCGGCCCTGGCCCCCATCGCCTTGTAGGCCGGGTGACCGATGTATGGGGTCGACTGGATCACCCCGCCGAAGAGGCCGCCGACCAGGGTGGCCACGCCGTCCGCGGCGAGGATCAGGCCGGTCGGGTAGGAATCGCCGGCCGCCTCGGCGCTCTCGGTGCAGTCGATCCCGCCGACCACCGTGGCCAGGGCCAGGGGGATCGCCACCGGGAGGAAGGTGAGGGCCAGTCGCCAGGAGCCCCGGAACCACTCGGACCACTCCGAGGCCGGCATCGGCAGAGAGAACCGGAAGGCCGACTCCGGCCGACCCCCCTCGCCCCCGCCGAGCCCCGGCCCGAGGCCCAGCAAGTTCATCCCGTAGTAAAGGATGCAGCCGATCACGACCGCAGCCAGGGCACCGGGGATCTCGCGAGGGAGCCGCCAACGGGCGGTGAGCGTCACCAGGATCACCATCAGCGAGACCAGCCCGACCACCGGAATTCGGGCGATCTCGATCAGGGGTAGGAAGCTAATCAATACCAGCGCAATCGACGTGAGTGAGCCCAGGAGCCCCGCCCTGGGGACCATCCGGCGGAGCCACCCGCCGACCGTGGCACATCCGAGCTTGAAGATCCCCGAGGCCAGCAACATCGCGATCCCCACGAACCAGGCCCGATGGGCCGCCGACTCGGGATCCAGCCCTTCCGCCTTCGCCGCCACGAAGGCCGGACCCAGGACCAGGAAGACCGACCCGAAGGTGCTCGGCGTATCCAGGCCCAGGGGCATCGCGGTCACGTCGTCCCGGCCCGACTTCCGGGCCAGTCGGAAGGCCATCGCGGTGAAGATCAGGTCGCCGACCAGGACCCCGAGCGCCGTCCCGGGGATCATCCGGGTCAGGACGAACTCGCGAGGGAACCCGAAGACCCCGATCAGGAGGCTCGCCATCAGGATCATGTCGCCGACATTGTCGAGCATCAGGCCGAAGAAGGCGTTCACGTCGCCCCGACGAGCCCAGCCGAACGACGACTTCGCGTGCGGGGATGGGGATGTGCTGGACACCGGTAGGACTCTCCCGAGAAGTGCGCGGGTCGCTCCGCGTCGGGACGGTCGAAGTCCCGGAACGCATCGCGGATCGGGCGATCGTCGGAGATCGGCCCCCGGAAAGCAAGTCGGGCGTCCGATCGATCGGGCCGACCTCCCCCGGATTTCGGACGAGAAAGACGATTAGCGGCGCGACCGCCGGTGCGATATTGTCGAGGAACCGTCGCGAGAGCTATTGCGGTGGTTGGGTTCGTTTTTCCCGGGATCACCCGGCCAGGCGATCGGACGTTGGGTTCGTTTTTCCCGGCGCAAATCGTGGATCGAAATTTTTTCGGGGACGTTCGATGGATGCCTATCAACCACCCCTGGACCAATTCCTCCGGTTTCCGGAAGAACCCGGTTTCGGATTAGCCTGGCCCGACTATCTGGCCCTCGGGTTCGACTCGGGACATGTCCCCGAGCTGATCCGGATGGCGACCGATCGGTCCCTCAATGAGGCCGATGAGGAAAGTCCTGAAGTCTGGGCTCCCGTTCATGCCTGGAGGACGCTGGGCCAGCTCCGCGCGGAGGCCGCGATCGGCCCTCTCCTGGCGATTCTCGCCGCCCAGACCCTGGAAACAAGCGACGACTGGGCCAGCGAGGAACTGCCTGTCGTCATCGGGATGATCGGCCCGGCCGCCATCCCCGAGGCCCGTTCCATCCTGGAGGATCCATCCGCTTCGGATGAGGCGAGGATTGACGCCTGTCGGTCCCTCGGAGAGATTGGCCAGATTCATCCGACGGCCCGAGATGAGTGCGTCGCGATCCTGTCCATGTGCCTCGAACAGGGCCAAGACACCCCTCCGGACGTCAATGCCTTCCTCGTCAATGAGCTCATCAAGCTCGGAGCGGACGAGGCGGCCGGGGTCATCGAACGGGCTTTCGCGGCCGGGATTGTCGATGAGTCGGTCAACGGGTCGTGGTATGACGTCTGGCATGCCCTCGACCTCGACGGTGAGCCGCCGCTCCGGCCCGAGCGTCGAGTGGTGATCGATGAGGATGAGGATGAATGGGATGATGAGGAACGCGATTGGGTGAATCCGTTCCGGAGGCTCGACGGCCCCGCCCACCCCCACGAGCCCCGGCCGGGCTGGCAACCGGCGGATTCGCGGACCCCGGAGGAGCGGAAGGACCGGAACAAGGCCCTCCAGAAACTGGTCAAGAAGGTGAAGGGGAAGAAGGGCAAGAAACGATGAAGGCCGTATCGGAGTCGTCCGACCGGCTCCGTTCGCGAGGATTTCACAAGTCACTCAGCCCTCCGGCGGGACCGCCTCCGACTCGGGAGATTCCGATGCAAGACCTGAACTCGACCATTCGAGCGGTGCGGCTCGTCCCCCTGCTCCTCGCGACGGTCCTGATCGGCCTGGAGGGCTCGGCCGCTCGGGCCCAGGCCCCCCGGCTCCTGGGCCGCTGGCTCGGCCAGGACGGGCACGACCTGGTCGGGGGCAAGCCCGGACCTTCGAAGAACGACTATCAGGACATCCACCTCCAGGTCCGAGGGATCCCTCCCAATCGGCAGGTCGTCGAGACGATCGTCAAGGGGTTCGGCGGCGGCGAGTGGAAATCCTCGAACAAGGATCAGTTCACGGTCCTCCTGGTCCGGAAGGGGAATGCGATCCAGGCCGACTTGTATGTCGAGCCTTATCAGGTCGAGAAGGGACGCGAGATCGAGGTCCACCTGAAGTATGACGACGGCAGCATGGCGGTCGCCAACTTCCCCGGGGGGCGGGCCGACCCCAACCTGAAGGCCGCCGGGGCGGGGATCGAGCTGAAGTGGGTCGGGCAGGATGGGCAGGATCGGACCGGTCCCGGGCCCAATGTCGGGCCCGATGGGGCCGAGGATGTCCACCTGAGCCTCGCCAAGCTCTCGCCCCAGGTCGAGATCAAGTCGGTCGAGATCACCGGGCCGGGCGGCCTGATCTGGCACGCCGGGCACAACCCCGCCGGGCACCCGGCCGCCGAGGTCGCCCGGAACCTCGAGGACCGGACCCGGGCCGACCTCTATTTCGCGCCGGGGGTGGACCTGGCGGGCAAGAAGCTCCAGGTGAGCGTCACTTATGAGAACGACCGGGGCGACCTCGCGTCGGTGGTCGCGGGCAAGTGCAACCCGTCGAAGTCCGCGAGCCGACCCCCGACGATCAACCTGGCCGCCAGCAAGGCGACGGCCCGGTGGCTCGGCCAGGATGGGGTCGAGATGAGCCCCGGCGATGTCCACGTCGCACTCGAAGGGCTGACCCCCGACCGGACGATCGTGGCCGCCGCCCTGAGCGACTCAGTGGCCGGGACCTGGGTCTTCCAGGCCAACGACCGGGTCAAGTTCGAGGCGGGTGCGATCCGCGAGCGTCTGAACGTCCGGCGGTCGTCGCCGACCAAGGGGGACCTCGTCTTCCCGCCGATCCGCGACGAGTCGGGGGCGACGATGACCCTCCGGTTCCTCGACCAGTCGGGCCGAGAAGAGGTCCTCCGGTTCCCTGGAGGCTCCTGCGACCCCGACCGGAGGGCCCCTGCCCTCGCCCCCGGGACCGTCACCGCGAAGCCCGGCGACGACCTGAACGGGCTGGCCGCAAGGTTCGGCACGATCAACCTCAGCAAGGGGATTTACCCCCTGACCCGGCCCCTGGTCCTGACCCGTCCGACCCGGATCATCGGCGAACCGGGGGCGACCTTGCAATTCTCGCAGGGCTCGGATCAGAAGGTGTGGACCGCAGCGATCAAGATTCATGCCGGATCGACGACCCTCGAAGGCTTCGCCGTCCGGTTCGTCGGGCCGATCCGCTGGGATCAGGGGGTGAGCTTCGGCCCGGCCGTGATCGGCACGACCGACGACCGCGACAGCGTCCCGGCCGACCCCAAGTTCAAGATCACCCTGGCCCGGCTCGACCTCGAAGGCCCGGCCGCCTCGTCCTCCACCGCCTGGGAGCATGACACCCACCTGATTCGGGTCAATACGGCCGCCACCGGCCGGATCGAGGGGAACACGCTCCGGGGAGGCTCGGTCCTCTTCGCGGGCGGCCCCTGGACGATCGTCGAGAATACCTATAAGGGGACGCCCCCCAACACCTTCTGCAACGGGGTGTTCAGCGGCCGATACACCCACGACCTCAAGTTGATCGGCAACAAGGCCCGCCCGGAAGGGCCGTCGGGCAAGACCTGGCGATTCCTGGTCCTCACCCAGCGCGGGATGTTCGACCTGGTGAAAGACAACGTGGTCGAGGGGGGGATCGGGCCTCGCGAGGATGATCCCCACCCGCACCCCAACGCCCCCGAGCTGATGCTGACCGAGGCCTATCGCCTCCACTTCGAGGGCAAGCCCGCCTCGATCTCGGCCGACGGCCGAGTCCTGGTGATCCACCGCCCCCAGGGGGGAGAAGCCTTCACCGGCGACGCCCTGGCGATCCTCGAAGGCCCCCAGGCCGGGGAATGGCGGACGATCGCCCAGCCGCTCGGTGCCCAGGCTTATTTGCTGGACGAGCCGATCTCGAAGGACACCGGGGCCGTCTCGATCGCCACCGGGTTCGTCCGCGAGACCTTCGAGGGGAACACGGTCGACTGCCGGGGGAGCGGCCAGGCGGCCAACCTGGTCCTGGCCGGAAATGTCTTCGGGGCTCGCGTGGTCAACAACCATTTCCTGGGCGGGGGGGAGTCGGTCCGGCTCCTCTCGGCCCCCACCGAGGAACCGGTCCGATGGGGATGGTCGCACGCCCCGTTCCTCGGGGGAGTCTTCGAGGGCAACATCCTGGAAGACGCGCCGGGGGGAAGCCTCGGCGTCGAGCATGGCCCGGCCGTCCGGTCGAGCCGGGGTCGGGTCTACATGACGTTATCCTTCAAGGGGAACACCCTGAAGTGGTCCGGTTCGACCGACAAGTCCCCCCGGTTCCGGATCGGCTTCGAGCCCAGCATCGACCCGCATGAGCTGATCATCGCCGAGGAAGGGACCCGGGTCGAAGGGGCCCCGCCCCGATCCGTCTGGGTCCACGCGGCGACCATTAATGGCAAGGTCGTCAAGGATGGTCCCTTGAAGACCAGTGGGCTGGTCGGGTCGAAGAATCCAACTCGTCGAAACTGAGGTGCCCGCCTTTGGGCTCACCCGGTCGGGCTCAGGGGCCGAGATCGCCAATCGTCCTGTAGGGCTTACCGTCGGGCAGACCGTCCCGGATGGTGTGCTCATCTTCCGGTCGAACCGCGACCTCCGGCGTCCCGCCCGGCACCAGGCTGACGCCGCTGACCCAGAGGCTGAACGGCTTGGGGCTCCCTCCGGCCGCGAGGATTCGACGAGGGGGCGCGTCGGCCCCTTCGCTCTCGATGGTCAGTTCCTGGAGGCCCGACGGGAGCCGGAATGAGGGGGAGATCACCAGGGTACTATCCGTCGGATCGAACTGCCATCTCGCCAGGATTCGACCGGCGGCCTTCACCTTCACCGACCTTTTCTTCTGGTTCGAGGCCGCGTTGAGGGCAAGGGACATGGGTTGGTCGGGCGTCGGGTTGTAGACGAGGACCCGGGCCGTCGGCCCGACCATCGAAGCTCGTTGGTTTGCCCGGATCGTGCGGGCTCCCCAACCTTCGGTGTAGAGGAAGACGGGCTTCGTGGGCTGGGGCATCTTGTCCCGGTCGTAGACGACGGTGTCGGCATCCTCGTAGATCTTGGAATCCTGGAGGAGTGCCTTCAGGCGGTCGAGGTGGACGACGAATTCGGGGAACGAGCCGGGCTTCTGGTGGAGGACGACGTACCGGAGGTCGTGCACCTTCAGGTAGAGCCAGGCGTAGGATCGGAAATCGACGCCGGTCGCCAGTTCGATCGTCTCGGCCTCCGGGGTCATCGGGTAGGCGGGATTGGCGAGCTTGAAGGCGTCGAAGGGGGAGTTGAAGTAGAGGAGGTTGTCGTACTTGAGGTTATCGAACGCGGTGTAGCCCGCCGAGGTCCGCCCGCCGTGGATCGACTGCCAGTAGGAGCAGAGCGAGGGGAGCTGGAACGCCCCCGAGTTGAACTGGGGGGCGTCGAGGAACGTGGCATCCGGGTCGGCCTTGCGGATGACCTGGTAGCAGGCGGGCATCGTCGGGAGCCCGATCGTGGGATAGGGCACGGTGCTCAGGTCGACCAGGGTTAGCGCCAGGATCGCGGAGAAGGCCGCCACCCTCGCCGATGGGTTCCCGATCTTCCCCAGCAGGTGCTTCAGGCCCGCCGCCGCGACCACCGCCGCCGCGACCGAGGCGAACAGGTTGAACCGGGCCGGGACCCGGATCATCCGGAAGCCGACGAAGTACTTCTTGAGCCAGTAGGCCGGGAGGCTGAAATCGACGCTGCCGATCCGGGCATGGGCCCCGAGCGATAGGGTCAGCAGCAAGGCGAACACGGCCCACCAGTACGCTCGCCTCCCGAACCGGACCCGAGCCGCCGCCGCGTACAGGATCAGGGCGATGGTCGCGACCCCCAGGTAGGACGGGATCGAGCCGAAGTCGGCCTGGACGTTGGTGTCGAAGGGCATCCAGCGGCTCAGGAGGTGGACGGGCGAGGGAGTCAGGAAACCCCAGAGCGGGGCCCGGAGATTCCAGAACTCCGACTCCGGCCTCGACATCGAGAACCCATGCGTCAGCGCCCAGATCTGGTTCGAGAACAGGACGATCATCAATGGTCCGATAAGCCCTGCGAAGGTCGCGAACCATCCCAGTCGGGCCTTGAGCCAGGGGACAATCCCGACCCGCCCTTCGCCGATCGCCCGCCAGGCCACGTAGAGCGCCGCTGGGAAGATGGCGAAAATCCCGAAATAAGGGGCACTCATCGCCACCAGGGCGTAGAGGGCCACCGAGGCCGCCAAACCCCGACGCGAGGGGCGGTCGACCCACCGGAGCCATGCGATGAGGAAGATCGGGAACCAGCCGACCGTGATCTGTTCCAGCTCGCCGTGCGAGAAGAACGTCATCGGCCCGCCCAGCATCGCCGTCAGGCCCCCCAGGGTGGCCGCCATCCGACTCCGGAGGATGTTCCAGATCAGGAGGAAGGTGCCGAGGCCCGTCAGCAGGAAGGCGAACGTGCGGATCAGGTTATAGCAAAGGATGTCGTTGCCGAACACTAGCGAGAGAGGGACGAACAGCAAGGTCTGGAAGTGCATCGGCGGGAGCGTCCCGAGCGACGCCCCGACCGGATACTGGATCCCCGGGCAGACGAACGGGAGCCGCCCGTGCAGCAGGCAGTCCTTGTTCCAACGCATCGTCCAGATGTGGGCCAGCGGGTCGACCCGCGAAGGGAGCGTCGACCCGAAGGTGGCGAAGGCCGGCCAGGTGGCCACGCCCAGGCATCCGAGATAGAAAATCCCGACGATGGTCAGAGTTTTCCAACCCGGCGTGATCGGCCCGGGTTCCCCGGTCTGGTCGGTCTCCATGCCTCAACCCCTCGATGGTCCGCATCGGACGGTTTCCGGTTCGGCTCGCGGTGACGAATCGAGGGTTGATGTCGGGTTTTATCGGCTCGAAGCCGATCCGACAATGCCTACTTTGACGGAAACCGCCGTCTTCCAGACGCTTGCCCCGCCCCGACCGATCGGCGAAAGTACCGACATTCCCCGATCGGCCCACCGAAACGAAAGGTCCCTCCGATGCTCCAACTCGGCACCATCACCTATAACATCGCCAAGGACTGGACCCTCGACGAGATCCTGAAACGCCTGGAGGCCCTCAAGTTCTCGGGCGTCGAGCTGCGGACGACCCACAAGCATGGCGTCGAGGTCGGGCTCTCGGACGCCCAGCGGGCCGAGGTCAAGAAGAAGTTCGCCGACTCGCCGGTCGAGCTGGCCGGGCTCGGCAGCGCCTTCGAGTTCCAGTCGAGCGACCCGGCCGTGGTCCGCTCGAATATCGAAGGAACCAGGGAATATGTCCGGCTGGCCCATGACGTGGGCTCGCCCGGCGTGAAGGTCCGCCCCAACGGGATGGCCAAGGGGGTCGAACCAGAGAAGACTTTCGAGCAGATCGGCAAGGCGCTCAACGTGGTCGGGGCCGACGCCGCCGATTTCGGGGTCGAGATCCGGGTCGAGGTCCACGGCGGGACCACCCAGCTCGTGCCCAACTTCGCCAAGATCATGAGTTACGCCGACCACCCGAACGTCTTCGCCTGCTGGAACTCGAACCCGACCGACGTGATCAACGGGTCGATCCGCGAGAATTTCGCGCTGCTGGCCCCCCGGATCCGGGAGGTCCACCTCCGCGACCTGACCGACGAGACGTACCCCTGGAGAGAGCTTTTCGCCCTCCTGACCGAATCCGGCTACATGGGGTATACCCTGGCCGAGATCCCCGAGAGCCCCGACCCCGACCGGGTCCTTCGGTATTTCCGGTCGCTCTGGATCGCCTACCAGCCCCAGCCCGGCCAGGCCTGAGCCCCGGTCAGGGTCCGTTGGCGGCCCACCGTTGAATGAGCGAGATGAGGGCCACCACGGTCGGGCCGAACAGGAAGACGAAAATCGCCAGCTTCATGATCGCCCTCCGACGGGCTCCCGGCTCGGGGGCCAGGTCTTCCCAGGCGTCCTCGGTGTCGTCCTCGGTGTCGGGCGGGGGAGCCCATGACTGGTCGATCAGGATCCGCGCGGCCGAGGCCAGGGGGGAGGGGACCTGGAGCCGGACGCCCCCGGTGGCGACCTGGTAGAGGGTGTTCCCGGCGATCCGCTCGCCGTCCAGGAAGGTCGGGATCCCCTCGGCCTCCAGGCGGATCCTCGGGGCGTTGGCCAGGTTCGGGTGAGAGTAGGTGGCCACCGTCACCAGGCTGGTCTTCTCGCCCGGCTGGCCGAACGATTCGTGTTGCGGGGCCTCCTCGATCAGCTCAACCTCGTGCTTGGGGCAGTCGGCCCCGGGGTCGAGCTTCCAGAACGATTCGCAGATGGGGCAGTAGCCCCGGAATCGGAGCTTCTCGCCGCATTCCTGACAAAGTGCGCTTTCTCCCCGACCTTCGCCGCCGCATCGGGCACAATAGCGTAGTCTGGCGAGTGGCTCGGGGTTTCGAGGATCTTCATCCATGCTTGGCCCTGTCCCGACCTTCGACGGATCATTAGAGGAGAGTCAGCCATCGTAATCGGGGGCGTCGGCCAGGGATAGTCGTCGGCCGGCTCCGATCCTTTCGGGCCGGCAATCGTAGTAATCTTCGGGTTCCGGGAACTTTAGGGTCGGGGTGTTCGTCAAAATCCGCATGAGCTTCGGGAAACCGACTCGACGGACAGGACTCCCGGCCTCGCCCCGGACCCGAGAATCAGGCCGATCCCGATGACCGGCAGGCTCTCCGCGATCGGTCCGTCAGTCGTGAATTCTTCGCGGATCTTCCCCGCCGCTACCCGCCTCGTGTGACATATTATGAGCAAACCGAGGGACCGTCACGCTCCGTTCGCGAGCCGGTCCGTCGGCGGGAGCCTCCACCATGGCCGCGTCGTCGAATGAATCGTTCGGGCTGAAGATCGCGACCGCGTTCAGCATCGCGCTGGCGGTGGTCCTGCTGATCTCCGTCTATTTCCTGAATAGCAACTACAACATCGAATACGAGAAGAGGGTCAAGGCCGAGGCGGACGCCGGCAAGGCGAACACTGCGGTCCGGACGGCCACCGAGTCGTATAACGAGATGCGAACCGCCCTGGGCTACCCGGCCATCGAGGAGATCGAGTCGGTCCGGGACCAGATGAAGAAAGATCAGGTCCAGCTCAAGGCCGAGATCGAGGCGATCAATACCGAAGTCACCGAGATGATCACCCAGGCCCAGCAGAAGGGCCAGGCCAAGGGGACCGACGCGGCGCAGTTCGAGGCCCTCAAGGCTCGGGCTCGCGAGATCGCCGACGCGTTCCTCAATAACCCCGACCAGTCCTACAAGGCCCAGGTCACCCGGCTGAAGGACCTGACCGCCAATCAGGCCAAGCTGACCACGGCCCTGGCCCTGAATTACATCGACGTTCGCCGCGACCTGGAGCTGGCCAATGAGGTCAACGCCCAGGCCAAGGCTGTCGTCGAGAACGGCCTGGCCGCGGCCAAGACCGAGCTCGACGACACGATCCGGAGGGACGAAGAGGTTCGCGAGACGCTGGTCAAGGACAACCGAGAGAAGGCCGAGACCATCGCCAACACCGAGACCCGGCTGACCAACATCGTCAACGAGAACTACGCCAAGTCGGAGAAGTCCGCCAAGACGATCTCCGAGCTGAACGCGGTGCTCCGCGACGTCCGCGACCAGCAGGCCCGCAAAGAAGACGTGATGAACAAGCCGGGCGGCCGGGTCACGTTCGTCGATTACGGCTCGGGGACCGTCCGGGTCAACGTCAACCGGGCCCAGGGCGTCCGGCCCCTGATGCGGTTCACGATCTTCGACAAGAACGCCGTTGGGATCACCAGCGACCGCCCCAAGGCGGCCGTCGAGCTGATCAAGGTCGGCGACCCCGCTCGGGGCGAGAACGACAGTCTGGCCCGGATCGTGAAGACCTACGACCCCGCCGATCCGATCCGCTACAACGATTACATCTTCTCCGTCGGCTGGAGTTATGACCACCCGCAGCGTTTCGCCCTGATCGGCAAGATCGACGTGAATCGCGACGGGAGGGACGACCGAGGCGACCTGATTCGCATGATCGAGGCGTCCGGCGGGGTGATCGAGTACGATCTGCCCCCGCCCGGCACCGATCGGAGCGTCGGCCAGGCCGCCGTCGCCCGCGCCTTCGACCGACTGGGCGAGCCCCTGCCGGCTCCCGTGGGCCGGGCCTCCGGCAAGATCTCCGGACTGGCGTTCGGGTACGTGATCGATACCCGGCCCTCCTTGCTCCTCTTCCAGCCCAAGACCGGCGAGCCCACCAAGGAAGACATCGCCTACCTCCAGGAAGAGTCGCAGGCGACCAAGGAAGCCCGCGACAACGGTGTCCGCCCGCTCCCCCTGGAGAAGCTCCTGAACATGCTGGGCTACGATTTCTCCGCCCCAATCGAAGGACGTCGCGAGGCGTTCGACAAGGGGGGCGTCCAGGAGCTGGTCAAGCCCAAGCCGCCCGGCCCTACCTCTTCAAACTGAGGCTCGCACGAGCTTCGGCTTCGGCAACTTGCCGAGCCTGAGAGACCTCGGCCGAATTTCCCCGAAACCACCCCCTGCCCCGTCCCGGAGAAATATCCGGGACGGGGCAGTTTCGTTGAGGTCCCCAATTCGTTCACCGTTTCGAGCCGCCCGAGCGTTCGAGGGAAAGAAGGCCACCGACGATGGCAATGGCCGGGCAGATCGTCCCTCGGACTAATTTCGACCGGCCCCGCTCCGGTTCGCGTTCTTTGCGATCGCTCTGAAGCACTCCGGGAAGGTTGAGCGAAGCCCGGAATCGGGTCCGGCTCCGGAATGAGGCGGAGCTTCCCTTCCCTGATCGCTCGCCCTCTCCGGATCGCCTGAGAGCGATAGCCAGCCACCCGATTATCACCCGTTTTCTCCGGGTCGAACGTCCTTGATCCACGCGGATCCGTTTCTTCCGTATCGATTCCCGGTCAGAAAATACCCTCGCGACCGACGGTCCAGAGGTGCAGGAGCTTTTCGAGGGTCTGGTCCCAGCGGTCCTCGGGGCGGGTGGCCAGCGCGGAGGCAAGATCGACGAGCGCGTTGTTCTTCGGGTTCCGGAACAGGTTGAGGCCGAATTCGGGATCATCCGGGACCGTTTCGAGGAGGCGAAACGCCCGGTCGGGGTCGACGGCGGCCATCGCCCTCAGGATCGGGGCGTCCATCGCCCGGAGGATCGGGTAAGCTTCGTTTTCCGATTCCGAAAGGCTACCCGAGACCAGTGGTTCCAGGATCGAGCGGGCGACCCCGGCGTCGTATCGGGCCAGCAGGAGTGCCAGGAGGGCGTCGGGCATCGACTTCGGTCGGCTCGTCGGGATCGAAGAGCCTCGGAACGACGCGGCTCGCCAGAAGTAATCCGGCACCAGGTCGGGGTTGATCCGCTCGGCCACCGGCAGCAGCGCAGCCGCCACGACGGCGGGGTCCTCGATATCCTGGAAGCCTCGCCTTCCCTCCCGGGCCAGCCTCGCCAGTTCCTCGAAGGCCGAGTCCAGGAGGCCCTTCGCCGCCGTCTTGTCGCCCTCGGCCAGGGCGAGGGCCATCATGCCCAGCGCGTAAGGATGGCTGAACGGTAGCTTCTTCAACTCGTCCGGAAAGTCGTTCATCCGGTCGACGATCCGACGGGCGCGGGCGGGGTCCTTTCGGGCCATCGCATGAGCGATCCTGGCCCCATTCCGAAGGATCGACGAGGGGTTCTTGAGGCCGTCCAGCACGCGCTCGGCGGCGGCCGGGTCTCGGCTGGCCAGTTCCTGGGCGACGTTGAGCCGATGGCGATCGCGGATCGAGTCCGGTTCCTCGTCGAGCCCCTCGATCAATTTCAACGCCGTGTCCGGGTCGATCTGCGACAGCTCCTCGGCGAAGTGGCCCCGGGCGTAGGCGTCCCAGCCCTTCGTCGGCAGCTCGCGGGCGATCGGCTCGAATTCGCGAAGCAGCTTCGAGGCGCGGTCGACTTCTCCCAGGTCGATCCAGCGCTCGGCGATGTCGGCGATCCCGACCACCTTGTGTCCGGGCTCGGGGATGGTCCGGGCCGCCAGCAAGGCCCGATCGAGCAGTCGGAGCTTGCCCGGGCGGTCCCCTTCGGCCAGTCGGTCGCAGAGCTGGAGGAGAGCTTGCACCTTCATGTCGCCGGATTCGATCGACTCGACCACGGCGAGCGCCTCGTCGAGGCCGCCGTCCATCAGCGCGAGCGAGGCGTCGCCCCGGAGCCGGTCGTTGTGCCAGACCTCCGGGAACGGCCTGGCCGCGATCACCTCCAGCACTCGGGCCGGATCGACCCGGGCCAGCACGCCGAGCGCCGAGAACGCCGAGGTGGTGTCCTCGGGCTGTTGCTCCAGCAATCGCTCGGCGAATGGGCCGAACTTCCGCCGGACGAGGGCGATTTCCTTGGCCCTGGACATCGGGGGTGGCAAGGTCTTCATGCCGCCGGAAGGCTCGCCGGGCCGGCTCAAGGTCAGGGTGGTCGGAGAGCCCTCCGGCCTGAAGTGGAACCCCTGGAACCGGAATCCCTCGGCCTCGAAGAAGACCAGGACACCGATGGGCGGGAGCCCCTCGATCCGGAAGCGCCCCTGAGCGTCGGTCGCGACCTTCGAGGGTTTCGCGGGGCCGTTCGGGATCGACGCCCAGGCCATCGCCCCGGCGATGGGCCTGCCGGAACGGTCCCGGACCAGGCCATCCAGCTCCGAGAGTTTGGCGACCCCTCCGGGCCTGAGGACCAGGTCGGGGAAGGTCCCGATCTCCGCGCGGGTCCAGGCGGTCCGGCCCGGTTCCAGGCCCTCGGCCTCGCCGATCGCCAGATATTCGACGCCGGGTTCCAGGCCACGCCCGGTCTCGAATCGACCTTCATGGTCGGTCCGGACGACGTACGCCCCGGCGATTGCGACGGCGGTCTCACTCTTGATCTGGCCGGTCTCGTAGCGATCTCGGCCCAGGAGATGGACCCTTGCCCCGACCACGGGCTTGCCCCGGTGGTCCAGGACCCGTCCCTTCATCGCGGCCAGCCCGGCGGGGTCGAGCGTCAAGGTCGCCGGCTTGCCGAACTCGGCGATCAGCGGTTGCGCGGTGGCACCGAGCCCGGCTGTGGAAGCCTCCAGGGAGACGGCGGCGGAGAGGGGGATCTGATCAATCGAGAATCGACCCTGGCCATCGGTCGTCACCCGGGAATTTTGTCGCCCCCGCCTGTTCGGGCCTTCGTCGACCGACCAGGAACCGGAAACCGTCCCGCCGGGCACGGGTTGTCCCCGGTCATCGAGGACGACCCCCTGGACCACCCCCGCCGGTTGCAACTCGATGAGCGGCAGCTCGAATTCGGTGGCGTCCTCGGGGATCGAGACCTCGGGCAGCCCGTACATCAGGCTCGCGTAACCGTTGGGCGTCGATTGGATCTGGAACCACGCGCCCTTGGACTTGGTGAGGAAGGAGAATCGGCCCGATTCATCGCTCTCGCCGCCCAAGCCCCCTCGATACGCGCCCACCTTCACCCCCGGGATCGGCTTTCCTGTGCCCTTCTCGCGCACCATTCCCCGGACGAGAACGACCGGCGAAGGTTTCAGTTCGAGGACAGTGGTCTTGCCCGCCTCGATGTTCAGCCCTGCGGGAGAAGAGAATTGCCGTCGGCCCTCGCCGCCGACCCCATCGACTCCAAGCACGCCCTCGGGTACCTCGGGGATCGCGAACCGACCATCCTCATCGGTGGTCACATGGAAGAGCCCTAGCGCGGGGGGAGGAGGAGGGTTGGATCGGGTGTTCCACGAGACGACGGTCAGGGCGACGCCCCGGATGGCCTCCGGCTCGCCGACGAGTCGGCCCTCAACCCGTCCCACAGGCATCAGGTGGAGCACCTTCATTCCCGCGTCGGAGCCCTGAAGGCGAGTGAGACCGAACTGCTGGGTCCCGAAGCCTTGGGCCGTGACGAACACCGTTCGGACCTCTTCGGGCAAGAATCCGCTGAGGGTGGCTCGTCCCCGAGCATCGGTCGTCGAGCCCCTGGCGATCCGCTCGGCCAGTCCACCGGGGACACTCAGGAAGTTGCGATCGAGCACGCGAGGCATGATCGAGGCCCCCTGCACCGCTTTGCCTTCCGGGTCTCGGACTTCGATGGTGGTCATCGAGGGAGGCCCGAGCACGAGCTTCAAGGGGACATCGCCGTGGACTGTCCCCCGCTTCACCTCGTAGGACGCGACGAGCCGGCCCGGCTGATAAGCCCAGATCGCGCCGGGTTTCGGGGCGAGATGCTCGGCCTCGGCCGGGAGTTTCAGCCGGAACCGTCCCTGATGGTCGGTCCGTGTCTCGACGACGACACGGCCCCATTCTCCCAAAGTCCGCTCAGAACCGTAGACGGCCACATCCGCGACGGGCTGACCATCGGAGTCGACGACCAGACCTATGACGGGCAAGGTTGGCTCGCCCTTTGGCTCGTCGGCCTGGGCCCAGGCCAGGGCCGCGGCGACGGCGCAGACGCCCAGCCCGATCGTCAGGCTTCCCCACGCGATCCGACGGAGTTTCGACAAGATCATGGCTCGGATAACCTCCTGGAAAAGGGCCTGGACCGAACCGGCGACCGTGGCCCCCGAGGCCGCGGCGCATGCCGAGGCCGACAACGATGCCGGCACCGCCGAGGCGGCTTCGCTCGCCGATTGGATCGCGAGGAGGACGGCCGCAGGCGCGACTCCTCGACGGGCCAGGCGGTCCCGGAGCAGGTTGCGACCGCGTGCCAGACGTCCCGCGACCGTCCCCGGAGGCCAGCCGAGCTGGCTCGCGGCCTGGTCCCTCGTGAGCGATTCCAGGTCGCAAAGCACGATCGGATCCCGGTATTTCCCCGGCAGCCGGGCCAGTTCCTCGTGGAGGAGCGGCACGGCGTCGGCCCAGGGTCGGCCGGTTGTGGGGGCCTCGGCCTCGGGCCGGCCCGCCCTGGCTTCGAGGGCCCGACGACGCGCGGCCTCGGTCCCGGCCAGGACCGCGACCCGCCGGGCGACGCGATGGAGCCAGCCCCCGATCGAGCCACCGGGCCGGAGCGTGTCGGCCTTCCGGGAGAGGATCAGGAACGTGGCCTGGAAGGCATCCTCGACGTCGTGCGAGCTTCGAAGGACGCCCCGGCAGACGCCGAGGACCATCGGACCGTGGCGGCCGACGAGCGCGGCGAAGGCCGCCTCGTCACCCCGGGCGGCGAACCGCTCCAGCAACTCCTGGTCCGATAGGCCGATCGCCGTGCCCGCGCCGTACAGCGTGCGGAGGTCCCGGAGGTACCCGCCCGGTCGTGCTCCCGACATCAGTCCGGCTCCCCGTCATCTCCGATTGGCCTCGGACATGACATAAGAGAGCCGGCTCGATCCGTCTGATACAGGATTTTTCGCGGATGGGCGATTCGAGGCCGTCGCTCATCCGCGGGGGGCTTCTCCCTACGCCCGGCGTTTTCCCTCGATCCTCGGTCAGGATTCAGGAAACCCCGGTGACGGGGGTCTCCAGGACGACGGCCTTCAGGTCGAGCGGAGGCCGCTTCCGGACGCCCAGGCTCCCCAGGCAATGGTCGATCCAGAGCTTGGTGAGCTTCTCCTGGACATTGTTCTGGGTCAGGCGGCTCCGGAGGTTCTCGAACCTCACGTGGTCGAGCGGCTGGTCCTGGTTGAAGCAGGAGAAGACGACGGTCTCCTTGCCGGTGGCCGGATCCCGGTGCGTCTGGAGGCACTGGGCGCAGATTTCCTTCATCATGCACTGCATCGGCGAATTGATCGAACCGATGGCGTGGTGATCGGGGTTCAGGTAGGGGGCCAGGATGCCGTGCCTGGCCTGCTGGACACCCCTCATCATCCCGTCGGAACCGATCACGACCAGCCGGTCGGCCTGGCTGAGCGGGATTCCCATCTCGCCCAGCGCACCACTCCCGTAGGCCGCCATCGCGTCGACGATGTTGCCCACGAACGCCCGGTCCTGGACCCGGCCCGGGGTGAACCCCGGTGCCTCGTCGGAGCACCAGGTCACGATGTCGGCCGCCTTCTCGATCTCCTCGACCTTGTAACGGTCGATCATCTTCTTGTAGCCGGCGAAGTAGATCACCCGCGATCCTACCTCGCGGAGCTTCTGCCCGATCGAGAAGAGGACCGCGTTGCCGAGCCCTCCGCCGACCAACAGGACCGTCTTCGAGCTGGGCGTCTCGGTCGGGGTGCCCGTCGGCCCCATCAGGCTGACCGGCTCGCCCGGCTTCAGCAGCGCGCAGAGGTCGGAGGAGCCGCCCATCTCCAGGACGATGGTCGAGAGGAGCCCCTGTTCGTGGTCGACCGAGGCGCCCGTCAGGGCCAGGCCCTCCATCGCCAGGACAGTGTTCTGGGTCCGCTGGGCCAGGGCCTCGAAGTTCTGGAGCCGGTAGAACTGCCCCGGCTTGAAGGCCCGGGCGGCGATCGGGGCCCGGACCACGACCTCGACGATGTTGGGAGTCAGCCGGATGACCTCGTGGATGACCGTCCGGAGTTCATCGTTCAGGGTCGCCACCAGGTCCGCCGCCGGGGGCTCGGTGGGTGCCAGGCGGGCGAGGGCCCGCGAGACGACCGGATAGCCACGCTTGGCGCTGCCCATCGCCTTGACGACGTTGCCCGCGAAGGACGGGTGCAAGTCGCCGAAGAAGCTGATCGCCCGGCCATCTTCCCGCAATGACATCAGCACGTGCGCAGCGCTCGGCTTGGCGATCTTCTCCGGCTTCGCGGGCCTTCCTTCTTCATCGAGGGCCTGGAAGTACCGGCCATCGACCCGGACGTTGTGCTCGTCCTCGCGGGCCAGGACGGTGTTGGGCTGGGTCCCGGCGGCCACGAGGATCGTCCGGGCCGGCAGGACCACCGTCTCGCCGGTCGCCTTCATGGCCCCGGTCCCCTCCTCGACCTGCCAGCGGCCCAGGCGGAGGGCCTTGGCCACGCCGAATTCGTCGACCTCGACCTCCTCGGGGGCCAGGCACTCGGCGAACCGGATGCCTTCCTCGAAGGCCTTGGTGATCTCCTCGTGGTTCAGCGTGTAGCTGGGGGCGTCGATGAGCCTCCGTCGGTAGGCCACGGTGGCCCCGCCCCACGAATCGAGCAGATCGATCAGCCGGGGCGACCGGCCTCCCTTCGCCGCCGCGGCATACTCGGCCCGAATGGCCCGGGCATGCGTGATGAACTCCTCGGCGACGGCCTTCTCCTCGCCGATCCAGAGGCTGGCCAGCTCCTCGGCCCCCCGGACTTTCTCCAGCTCCTCGTAGCGGCGGAGGAACTTCTCCACCTGGACGGGATAGTAGGCCAGCGATTCGGTGGCCGTGTCGATGGCGGTCAGGCCGCCGCCGATCACCACGATCGGCATCCGGACCTGGAGGTTGGCCAGGGTGTCGACCTTAGCCGCCCCGGTGAGCTGCAAGGCCATGAGGAAGTCGGACGCCTGGCGGACCCCTCGGGCCAGCCCGTTCTTCATCGGGATGACCGTCGGCCGACCGGCCCCCATGCAGAGGGCGATGTGATCGAACCCCATGTCGAAGGCGCTATCGACGGTGATCGTCCCGCCGAACCGGATCCCGCCGAACATCGTGAATTCCGACCGGCGCTCCAGGAGCAGGCGGATCACCTTCAGGAAGTTCTTGTTCCAGCGGACGGTGATCCCGTACTCGGCCACGCCCCCGAACCCGGCCATGACCCGCTCGTCCAGCCGCTCATAGATGTCGGAGATGTCGCGGAGCGGCCGGAACGCGTGACGATGGCCCAGGGGGTCGACTCCCGAGAGGGTCTCGGGCAGCGGCTCGATCTTCAGGCCATCGACGGCGACCACGGTATGGCCGTCGTTCATCAGGTGATGGGCCAGCGTGAATCCCGCCGGCCCCAGCCCGACGACCAGGACCTTCCGGCCGGTCGGACGCCGGGCGACCGGGCGCTCGAAGTTGAGCGGGTTCCACCGGGTCAGCAGGCTGTAGATCTCGAATCCCCAGGGGAGTTCCAGGACATCCTTCAGCGTCCGGGTCTCGACCTGCGGAATGTCCACCGGCTCTTGCTTCTGGTAGATGCACGACTTCATGCAGTCGTTGCAGATTCGGTGGCCGGTCCCGGCGCACATCGGGTTGTCGATGGTGACGATGGCCAGGGCGCCGATCGGGTTGCCCAGCCCCTTCACCTCGTTCATCTCGGAGATCTTCTCGTCGAGGGGGCACCCGGCCAGCGGGATCCCGAAGACGCTCTTCTTGTACTCGCCGGTCTTCTCGCGGAGGCCGTGCGAGCAACTGTCCTTGCCCTGGTGGTGGCACTTGATGCAGTACGCGGCCTGGTCCAGGGCCCCGGTCAGGTCGGTCCCCGAGTCGGTCAGGTGGAAGCCCTTCCGGAATCGCGAGTGTTCCTTGTCGAGGGCGAACTGCACGGTGTCGAGGATCGGCAGCTCGACGAACGGCACCAGGTGGTTCATGTCGAGCTTGTGCGGGAGCCGGAACAGGGTGCCGTGCCCGTGCTTCTTCCGGCCCTCCGGCGACAGCACGGCCCAGATGGCGTAATCGGCGGCCAGTTGGAGTTGAGGGGCGTGGTCGGCCTCTTTTTCCATCCAGCAGAAGACGTGCTCGGCGAAGTTCTTCTCGGTCAAGGGCTCGTGGATGAACGCTTCCAGCTCGGCCGTCAACGACAGGGCGTCGATCGCCAGGGCGTGCTCGATCGTCTTGCCGGCGAGCTTCCGCTGGACGAATCGCCGCTTCACCGAGTGCATGGGGGCCAGCGCGTCATGGCGGGCCTTCAAGGCCCGAAGCTCCGTCCCGATCCCGAACAACTCGCCCAGGAAGTCGTCCAGGTAAGGGGCGAGTTCGACGATCAGCTCGGAGGCGGGTTTGGATTCCAGGGAGGTCGGGTCCTGCCGGACGGCCAGGAGTCGAGCCAGGAGTTCCGGGGCGGACTCCCCCAACTTCGCCAGGAACGTGGCGTCGATTCGCTCCAGGCCATCCTGCCGGTACAGATCCTCGAACGCGAGACCGAACCTCAACGACAGAGCAGAGACGCCGGGCATGATGCGATTTCCTTCCACGAGACCTGCTGAAGCGCCACGTCACGGGGCGGCTTCACGGCAGGGTCACAGACCAGATCCGGGAATTTTGGTTCGCGAGACCCTGCCGCGTGATCGGGCGTCGGGG
Organism: Tundrisphaera lichenicola; assembly: GCF_051175385.1. Taxonomy (GTDB): domain Bacteria; phylum Planctomycetota; class Planctomycetia; order Isosphaerales; family Isosphaeraceae; genus Tundrisphaera; species Tundrisphaera lichenicola. The sequence continues at coordinate 3,964,633 of NZ_CP195106.1, forward strand.
CTCCCGGTGGTCGATCCGGGAGCGTGAGTTCGCGGGCATGAGGCTCATCTTCGGTGGGGGCTGGCGGAGTGTGGGAATGGGCGGATTTCGGACGGCTCAGATTCCGATGCCGGACAGCAAGTCGGACAGTCGGGCGACGATATCGGTCGCCACCGGTGCCTTCGCCTCGGCCCTGGCGATCGCGTCATCCAGGCGACCTCGGGCCGCTTGGATCAGGCCGGGTTCGTGCCGATCGCTCACGGCTCGGACCAGTTGCGCGGTGGAGTGGGCCAGGTGGTCCCCGTGCTCTGACGGTTCGCCACGCTCCAGCTCGACGGCCAGGGACCGGAGGAGATCGGCGACCTCGGACCTGGCCTTCGGGTCCAGGTGCTCCGCGTCGCGAAGTCGAGAGGCAAGTTCTTCGATGTGGTCCGCGGCCGGGGGACCGGGACTCTCGAACTTCGATGGCTGTTCCGGCATGGCTGGATGTTCCTCGGGAGGAGTATCTCGGCGACTCCTCGAATCTAATGCTACCCCGTAGAACGGATTTCGACCAGAGTCCGTCTCGAAGGCCGTCGAATCGCACCGGTCGATAACCGACGTTGACCGATCCGCCCGCTCGCGTCAGACTCCCGCTCGGCCAGGTCCGGGGACCCGGGCGGCCGGGAGGGGCTGGCATGGCATCGGCAACGACTCGGACGGTCAGGCAGGCGGCTCGGCCGGCGCCCAGGACCGACATTCCAACCGCCCCGAGTCGCGCCGGTTCTCCGGCCCGTTGGATCATCTTCCTGGCGATCCCCGGCCTCTACCTGACGCTCCGGGGCTATCACGCCTTCGACGGTGATCAGGCCTATCGGCTCCCGCTGCTCCTGCACCTCCAAGACCCGACCCTCTACGCGACCGACCCCTTCGTCCGGGCGTTCGACGCCTTCAACCCGCACCGGGGCTATCTGGCCCTGATCGACCTGGCGAGTCGTCCGTTCGGGCTGGCGGCGGGGCTGGCCGGGCTGTTCGCCCTGACGTTCTGGGCCACGGCCTCGGGGGTCGACCGGCTTGCTCGATCGGCCTGGCCCGAGCTGGGGGGCAAGGTCGGGCTGGTCGCATTCGTGCTGGTCTTGATGGCGAAGGCGGGCAATGTCGGCACGAATCACCTGTTCGAGTCCACCTTGCTCGATCGGCTGATCGGGTTCGGACTGGGCTGGATGGCGATCGCCTCGGCGGTCGGCGACCCGAGGCGCGGGGCCTGGTCGGGCGCGGCCTGGCTGGGCCTGGCGGCGCTGGTGCATCCTTCGGTCGGGCTCCAACTGGCCCTGACCCTGGCCGTGGCGTGGGGCGTCTGGGGCCTCGTTGGCCGGTCGGGCGTGAGCTTTCGAACCTCGGTGGGCGCCGTGATCGGCCTCGGGCTGGCCCTCGGGCCGGGCCTGGCACTGATGTCGGCCCAGGGGGGCTCGCTCTTCGAGGGGCTTCCCCCGGAGGAGTTCCGGCTCCTCTCGGTCCAGGTCCAGGGCCCGCAGCATATGCTGCCGTCGATGTGGCGGTCCTGGCAATGGATGGCCTGGGACTGCTATCCGATCCTGGCCCTCCTGGCCCTGGGCCGGGTGGGCCTCGACGGGCCTCGAGCGCCCTGGCCCGCGTCGAGGGTCCGGCTGGCGGTCCTGATCGGGGTGAACCTGGCGAGCCTGGGGCTGGCCTACCTGGCCGTCGAGGTCGTCGGCGACATCCGGGTTACGGTCTTCCAGCCGTTCCGGATGGCCACCCTGGCCCGGGGCCTGGCCCTGATTGCCGTCTCGGGCCGGGTCGTCACACTCTGGGCCCGGGGCGATCTCGCGAGCCGGTCGAGGGCCGTCCTGGTGGGCGTGGGCCTCTCGGGGGATGGGATGCTGATCGTCGCGACGGCGGTCGACCTGGGGATGGCGCTGGCCGATTGGGCGGTGCAACGTCCCGAGATCCGACGAATCGCCGACGGTCTCCGAGATATTGTCCCCAACCTCCTGGGCCTGGTCCTTCTCGGATCCGGCCTGTATTACCTATCGCGGCATGACACCGAGTCGGGCCACTGGCCCCTGATCGCCTCGATCGGGGTCCTGGCGGTGGGGTCGCGGTTGGCCCGTCGATGGACGCCCGGCTGGACCCCTCGGCGAATCCGACTGGCGATGGTGGCCGCCTGGGCGCTGCCGGTCTCGGCGGCGGTCGCGCCGATGATCGTCGATCCCGCGAAACACCGGATCGTCTCGGACCTGGTCGCCCGGTGTCGATTTTCGGAAACACCCACGGACGACCTGGAGCGGCTGGCGGTCTGGGCTCGCGACCGGACCCCGGCCTCGTCCCGATTCATCGGCCCGCCCGGCCCCAAGACGTTCCGGCTCTGGTCGAGGCGGCCCCTGGCCTTCAACCGGGCGGGTGGTCCTTACCATGCCGCGGGGCTGCTCGACTGGTCGACGCGCTATCGCGATCACGTCGATTTCCGGGGGTCGACGACCGAGTTCGCCCGCGCCTACCTGGGCGATCGTCACCGGCTGGAGGCCCGATACCAGGAGATGACCGACCTCGAACGAGCCTCGCTCGCCCGGCGACAGGGGGCCACTCATGTCCTGGCCGCCGCCCCGAGAGGAACGCCGCCAGCCCCGGGAGGGCCCCTGGAACTGCTCCGGGTCGAAGGGCGTTACGCGGTCTATCGAGTCCGGACGACCTCGTTCGACCCGCCGGTCTCGCCCCTCAACCCGCATGCCGAATAAAACTCGGCAAAAAATTCTCTCGGCTCCCTTTTCAATCGTGATTGAACGACTAAAACAAGGTCGTGAGGTGATCCACCTCCACGAACCTCGAGCAGACGTCCCTTGCCAGGCTGTCCGCGCAATCTGGGCGGAAGGCGTGGGCAACTCACCTTGGGGGTGGGAGCCTGGCAGGGGCGTGTTTCCCAGGGGGTTGCGGCTTGCGTCAAGGCAAGTCGCAACCCCCTTTGTGTTTAGCCATAATGAGGCTTCGACTTCCGGGCTCCGGGGCGTGGAAGCTGCGGCCCGATTCGCTTACACTTGAGAGCATGCCGCGTGGCGGCCGGAGTGCGACCCGCACCACCCTCGATTGAACGACCAACCCGGCGCGGGCCAGCCCCGATCTTCCGAGGATTGGGCTCGCCCTTTGACCGAAGCCCTGCGGTCGGATAGTGTTCAAGAGAGGCCCTCCGGACCCGGCGCGGCCTTCGGTTCTAGCCCACCCTGTTCGAGCGGAGTCCGCCATGAGCACTGCGTCGGTCGATGAGTATCACCCCGGCCTGGAGGGCGTGATCGCCAATGAGACGGCGATCTCCAATGTCGAGGGGAAGCAGGGTGCCGGCGGGCTGGAATATCGCGGCTACCAGATCGAAGACCTTGCCGCCGGGGTTTCCTACCTGGAAGCGGCCTACCTCCTCCTCCACGGCGATCTCCCGAATCAGTCGGCCCTGGCCGAGTTCCAGTCGCGGGTCAAGGCGTCGAGCGGACTACCAGAGCCCCTGGTCTCCCTGCTCCGCCAGATCCCGGACGGGAATCACCCGATGGACGTCCTCCGGACCTCGGTGAGCGTCCTGGCCCATTTCGACCACGAGGTCAACGCCGCCCCGACCGATCATGCCGCCAACGTCCGGAAGGCCGAGCGGATGCTCGCCCAGATGCCGACCGCCGTCGCCGCCCGCGAGCGGATCAGCAAGGGCCTGGAGCCCCTGGCGCCGCGCGAGGATCTCGACTTCTCGGCCAATTTCCTCTACATGGTCCACGGTGAGGTCCCGTCCGAGGCGATGCGGAAGGCGTTCGACCTCTCGCTGGTCCTCTACGCCGAGCACGAGCTGAATGCCTCGACCTTCTCCGGTCGGGTCACGGTCTCGACCCTCTCCGACATCTACTCGGGGATCGTCGCGGCGATCGGGACGCTCAAGGGGCCGCTCCACGGCGGGGCCAATGAGGAAGCCTGGAAGGTCCTCGAACAGGTGGGCTCGCCCGACAAGGCCGAGTCCTGGATCCAGGATGCCCTGGCCCGCAAGGAGCGGATCATGGGCTTCGGCCACCGGGTCTACAAGACCGGCGACCCCCGAGCCCGGATCCTCAAGTCCCACTGCACCAGCCTGGCCTCCGAGGTCGGCGACGACCGGTGGGAGCGGATCGCCGAGCCGATCGAGCGGGCCGTCACCGAGCAGAAGCAGCTCCCACCCAACGTCGACTGGCCGAGTGCCCGGCTCTATCATTACATGGGCCTGGAGATCCACCTCTACACGCCGATCTTCGCCATGGCCCGGGTCGCCGGGTGGGCCGCGCACATCATCGAACAGCTCGACCACAACCGGCTGATGCGCCCCCGAGCCCGATACATCGGCCCGCCCAACCGGCCCGTCGTCCCTCTCGCCGATCGGAAGTGACCGGAACCGACCGATCGGTCGAGGTCGTCCCGGGTTGACGACCTCGACCGACTCGCATCAGGGCTTGGGATCGCCTGCCGCAGGCTCCAGCTTGCGGATCATCTTGCCGTCGTCGCCGTTCCAGAGGTACAAGATGCCGTCGGCCCCCCCGGCGGCCACGACCTTGCCGTCGGGCGATGTGGCCACCGCGAACAGGTAGTCGCTCGGCCCCAGGAACGTCCGGACCACGCCCGTTTCCTTGGTCGGGTCCCAGTACCGGGCGTACGAATCTCCCGAGGCCCCGGCCACCAGCGGCTTGCCCGGCACCCACCGGACCGAGGTGACCTGCTTGTCGGCGGCGGAGAGGGTCCGGAGCTGCTCGCCGGTCTCGAACTCCCAGACCTTCAGGACGTTGTCGGCCCCGCCGGTCACGAGCTGCTTGCCGTCGCTCGACCAGTCGACCGCCAGGACGTGGTGGGTGTGCCCCTCGAACAACTTGAGTTCCTTGCCGTCCTCGACCCGGATCACCTTGAGGAACTTGTCGGCCGAGCCGGTGGCGAGCTTCGACCCGTCCGGGCTGAACCGGACGGCGAACACGGTGTCGGTGTGGAGCGTTTCCAGCGACCGGACCAGATCTCCGCTGGCGACGTCCCAGATCTTGACCTCTCCCGACCGAGATGGCTCGCCGCCGCCGGTCGCCATCAGCTTGCCGTCGGGGCTGAAGTCGATCGCCAGGACCCGGAAGGCATGCGGGCCGAACTTCCGAGGCTCGCCAATCGGGGCGATCGGATCATCGGGGAGGTCCCACAAGGTCGCGTATTCATAGCTGCCCGCCGCCAGCTTCTTGCCGTCGGGGCTGAATCGGAGCGACTGGATGATGTCCTTGTGCCCGCCGAGCGAGGCCAATTCCTTGCCCGAGGCCACGTCATGGAGATAGACCCGGTTCCCCCGACCGGTGGCCACGAGCTTGCCGTCGTTCGAGAGGTCGACCGCGTTGATCGGGTGGACCCCCGACGGGAGGTCGCCCAGCGTGATCGGGACCGGCTCGGGTCCTTCGGCCGAGTCGTCCTTCGCCCCGGCGTCGATCCAGAGCTTGATCAAGCCCAGCTCCTCGGGGGTCAGCGGGGCCTGATCCTTCTTCTCCTTCGGGGGCATGACCGGCTCGACCAGGTGGGCTCCCATCCGGAACAAGAGGCTCTCGTCCGACTTGCCGGGCACGATCGCCGGGCCACTCTTCCCCCCCTTGAGGATTCCGGGAATGTCCTCCATCAGGAGCTTCCCCTCGGACAGGCCCGAGTTGTGACAGCCGACGCACTTGGCGTCCAGGATGTCGGCCACCTCGCTGGCGTAGCTCACCGGTTTCTCTCGAGTCGGGACCGAGACGGCGATCGGAGTTGGATCCTCGGCGACGAGGGCACAAATAACGGCGAGTGAGAGCAACATCATGATCCAATCAACTCCGCGATCGGTCGGCCTCGGTCCATGACGGCCATCGGCCGGCCCGACTCGTTGGGGAACTCGTGGTGGGGGTCGATCCCCAGGACGTGATAGACGGTCTGAATGAGATCCTCGGGACGGAGCGGGCGTTCCGTGGGCTGTTCCCCCTTGCGGTCGGTGGCCCCGACCACCTGCCCCATCCTCAGGCCGCCGCCCGAGACCATCGCGCTCATGCTGCCCGGCCAGTGGTCGCGGCCTCCCGAGCCATTGAGCCTGGGTGTCCGGCCGAACTCGCCCCAGACGACCACCAGGACCCGATCCGAAAGGCCTCGATCGTGCAGGTCCTCGACCAGGCTGGAGACCGCGAGGTCGAACGCCGGGACCTGCTTCCGGCAGTTCTGGGCGACCGAGGCGTGGTGGTCCCAGTTCCCCTCGGCGATGGTGACGAAGGTCACGCCCGCCTCGACCAAGCGACGGGCCAGCAGGCAGGACTGGCCGACCCTCGACCGGCCGTATCGGTCGCGGATTCTCGGGTCCTCGTGAGACAGGTCGAGCGCCTGGCGAGCCGCCGGGCCGGTCACCATCTCGTAAGCCTGGGCGGTGAACTGGTCGAGCCCGTCCATCTCCCCCGAGAGGTCGCGCCGACGGTCGATCGTGTCGAGCCGGGCCAGGAGCGACTTCCGATCTTCGAGCCGGTCGAGCGTCAGACCCCGAGGGCTCTGGAGGTTCCCCCCCGCCAGGTCGCCCGAAGGCCCGACATCGAGGCGGAACGGGTTAGTCCCCGGACCGAGGTAGGCACCCCCCTGGAACAACCCGCCGAAGGCCGCCCCGCTGGTCATCGAGCAGTAAGGCGGGACGCCCGAGCCGTTCGCCCCCCGGAGCCGGGCCACGATCGATCCCACGCTGGGCCGCTCGTTGCGGGCCTGCTGCTGCTGGGTCGAGGCATACCCGGTCATGATCCAGTGGAGGCCCGCGACGTGATCCGAGGTCTCGTGCGACAGGCTCCGTATGATCGCCAAACGGTCCATCACCCGCGCCTGTCCCGGCATCAACTCGCCGAGCCGGACCCCCGGGATTTTGGTTGGGGTCGCCCGGATCTCGGTCCGATATTCGAGCGGGGCCTCGGGCTTGGGGTCATAGGTCTCCAGGTGAGAAGGCCCGCCGCTCAGCAGAATCTGGATCACGGCCCGATCGTTCGAGGACTGGCCCGACGCCCCGGCTCGAGCCCGGAGGAGGTCCGGCAACGTCAGGCCGCCCAGGCCCAGGGCTCCCAGGCGCAGGAAGCTCCGACGAGCCAGGCCTTCGCACGATCCGTAGCGAGTCCCGGAGATTTCCAGCATGGGCTAGCGCCTCGGTCGGGGGGAGAATCCCGGATCTTCTAGCGGTTGAACAGGAATTCCTTGGTGTTGATCAGCGTCCAGATCAGGTCTTCGAAGCCCTGGCGGAGTCTTCCTCCGGATCGATGCGATTCCAGGAAGGCCAGGCAGTCCCGAAGTTCATTGTCGGTCGGTCGGCGGGAGAAGGCCAGTCGGTACAACTCTTCAACCTTCTTCGGGTCGGGCCGGGGGTCCTGGGCCAGCCGGGCCGCACGGCCGTTCTCGTCGGCAATCCTGGCTTGCACGTCGTCGGAGTTGAGCAGGTGGAGGGCTTGCGAGAGGTTGGCCTCCGCCGATCGCTCGCATTCGCAAGCCGTGTCGCGTGCGGGCCTGCCGAAAGTGTCGAGGAAGGGGGAAGCGAACCCGTCGTCGGGGAGCTGGATGGCCAGCGTGGAGGCAGGAACTCCGGGGAATGATTCGCGAGCGCCCGCGACCTTGTCGATCGCGTCGAGCAGGACCTCGGCCGGGAGCCTCCTCGGGTAGAAGCGGGCGAAGTTCCGCCGATCCTCGCCGTTCGAACCTTCGGGCAGGCTCGTACGGTCGTAGGCCAGGCTGGTGGCGATGGTCCGGGCCAGGTGCTTGAGGTCGTACCCGCTCCGGATGAAGTCGTCGGCCAGGGCGTCGAGCAGCTCCGGGTTCGAGGGCGGGTTGCTGATTCTCAGGTCGTCCTCGGGCTCGACCAGGCCTCGACCCAGGAAATGCTTCCAGTAGCGGTTGACCAGTGCCCGGGCAAAGTAGGGGTTCTCGGGAGTCCTCATCCATTCGATCAGGGAATCGCGAGGGTCGCGATACCGGCCGAGATCGTCCAACTCGGCTCCCCCCGGAGGCTTCGGATTCCTGGGCTCGCCCGTCCGGGGATCTTTGGCCAGCACTTCGGGGAGGTTATAGATCAGGGGGAGTGTCGGGTCGGACCCGGGCTTGGTCCCGATCCGGGTGAAGAACGAGGCATAGCCCTGATAGTCGGCCTGGCCCCACTTCTCGAACGGGTGATGATGGCAGCGGGCGCAGCCGATCCGGAGGCCGAGGAAAAGCTGGGCCGAGTCCTCGACCCGCTCCTCCAGGGTCTTGACCTGGCGATACCAGGCGACCGGCGGGTTCCATCGGGCGTCGCCCCTGGCACCGAGGATCTCGGCGACGAACTGGTCGTAGGGTTTGTTCTGGGCGATCGACTGGCGAATCCAGTCGTGGAACCCGAAGGTCCCGGGCTTGGCCAGATCGCCCAAGGCCCGCTTGTTCCGGAGGATCGCCGACCACTTCATCGCGAACAGGTCGGCGTACTCGGGCCGGCTCAGGAGGCGGTCGACCCACTTCGACCGCTTCGAGGGGTCGGAATCTTCCTCGAAGGCGATCACTTCTGCCGGCTCGGGCAGGCTTCCGCAAAGGTCGAGCGACGAGCGGCGGGCGAACTCGGCGTCGGTGCAGGACGGGCTGGGTTGGAGGCCCAGTTCGCGGAGTTTTCGAAAGACCAGAGGGTCTATGAAGTTGCGCAAGGCGGGATCGACCCAATCGGCGCTGCCCGACTCCATCGGGATCGAGGCCCGAGAAACGGCCACCAGGCCGCCGAACCGGGCCATGATCGCGGCCTCGCCCAATCCATCGAGCGCCCGGATCACGCCGTTGGGGGTGACTTCCGCCAGATCGTCCGCGTTGGATTGATACTGGGCGAGTCGGGTGACGTCGGCCGTCGAGCCGTCTTCGAACGAGGCCACGACCCGCAATTGTTGCCGCCCCCGACGAGGGACTACCCTCTGACGGGGCTCGACCGCGAGCCCGACGAGCGAAGGTTCCGACAGAAGGCCCGAGGGCATCCCCTGACCGATCCACCGGGCGAGTGTCCGATACTCGGCCGATCCGACCTCGAGCCGCTTTCCTCCGCCGTGGGGGATCGTAGCCGAGGGCTTCCTCAGGAGTAGGCTGGCCTCGGGGTTGGGAGGGAAGACCCTTCGCCCTCGCCCTTCCCGGACGATCGCCTCGTAATCGGCCTGGGGATCGAAACCCAAGAGGCTCAGCCGGAACCCGTTCTGGCCGATCGACTTGCCGTGGCAGCCCCCGGCATTGCAGCCGTAACGAGTGAGGATCGGGACGACCTCGCCCAGGAAGCGGACCGTCCGGGGGTGGGAGAAGTCCGTCACCACCACTTCGACCTGCTGGACCAGGCTTCCGGCCGCCACCTCGATCGTGGTCGAACCGTCTTTGAGCGGACGGATCAGGCCATCGGGATCGACTGAGAGGATTTGGGGATCGCGTGTCGTATATCGCGCTGTAGCCGTGAGATCGGACGTTCGCCCATCGGCGGCTCGTCCCGAGATGATCAACTGGACCAGGCCGTCGGGACCCTGGAGCGAAACCCGCGAAGGCTGGACGTCCAGGCTCACGAGGGGAGCCGGGGAGGCTTCCAGCACGATGAGACCCAGGATCGCGAACCAGCAGTAAATCAAAAGGGGTCGCCTCCCGGTTGGCGGAACAACCCCTCCAATTTCTCATCACCGGCGCGAGGCGACAAGTCGGATCGTCGCGGAACGATCAGGGGCGGTCGACTTGCCGGAGCGCCTGATCGAACTTCTCGACGAAGTCGGGGGACTCTGGGTCGAGACGGGGGACGGCGGGGAGATCGAGCCGAGGGGGGCGGGCCGCCGCGGTCTGGACGGTGGGCGATTTGACCTCGCTCGACTCCGGCATGGAATACTTATCGGGGGCATCCACCCCCATCTGGCGGACATGGGCCACGAACCTCTGGACCGGCATGGCCGACCAGATTCGCTCGGCCGGTTTGTAAGCCTGGTTCCAAACCAATGCCTTCGAGGTCTGGATCTGCTCGGCCGCCCAGGGAAGCTGCCGGGCGTGGGTCAGGACGTACCGATCGAAGGCACCGATCAGGAAGGCGACCATGACCGCACCCTTCCCCGCCGCCAGGAGAAACCCGGCGAACTGGTCGGTGTAATTCGGCTCGGGCTCGCCGTAAGGCCGCTTCCGGTAAAGCTTGACGGCGATGCTCGAAAGTCCCACGATCGCGATGTAGGCGACCACGGCCGAGGACCACCAGAGCATCCGGCCCAGCAGAGACGGGTCGATCGTCTTGAGGTAAGGGGCGACGTGTGGGCCGACCTGATCGCGGATCGGGCCGGCCGCGTACACAGATCCGACCAGCCCGGCTAGCTGGATCGACTGGAGCACGAATCCGCGAAACCAACCCCGGATCGCCCCGAACAGAATCATCACCCCGAGCGCAATGTCCAAGCCCATCGGTCCAGCCCCTCCCCCGGTCGCTCGCACGTGGTGCCTACTCATGGATTCGCCGGTCGTGGACGATCATTGACCTCCACTTACCAGGCTGTATCACAATTATCGGCGTTGCGCTCGGTCGACTTGAGGGGAAAGCGTCCGATCGCCCCTCAATATCCCATCGCCTGTCCGTCTTTGCGGGGGTCCGAGCCTCCCATCAGGACGCCATTTTTCAGGTCGATGCGGATGGCCTGGTAGCCGCCATGAGTCCCGCTAGCCCCGGAAATCTTGTGCCCTCGGGCGGCCAGCGCTTGCCGGATTTCGGGACCGATCCCCGATTCCAGGGCCACGACCCCGCTCCCTTCGGCCTTTTCCCCGGTCGGCGTGGCCGAACCCGAGTGATAGAACCGGGGGGCGTCGCCGGCCGCCTGGACATCCATCCCGTGGTCAATCATGTTGATCAGGACCTGGGCGTGCCCCTGGGCCTGCATGTCCCCGCCCATCACGCCGAAAGAGAGCCAGGGCTGGCCCTCCTTGGTGACGAAGCCGGGGATGATCGTGTGGAACGGGCGCTTGTGGGGCTCCAGCTTGTTGGCGTGGTCGGGGTCGAGGGCGAACAGGCATCCCCGATTCTGGAGCGGGAACCCGAGATCGCCCGCCACGTGACCCGACCCGAACCCGTGGAAGTTGCTCTGGATCAGGCTGATGGCGTTGAAATCCTTGTCGACGACGGTCATGTAGATCGTGTCCGAGGCCAGGGGGTCGCCCGGTCCGGGATGGTCGTTGGCCTTCTCGGGGTCGATCAGCTTGCCCCTTCGCTCTGCGTAGGCCTTGGAGATCAGCTCGTCGACCGGGACCTTGGAGAACTCGGGGTCGGTGTAATACTTGGCCCGGTCCTCGTAGGCGAGCTTCTTCGCCTCGATCATCAGGTGGAGCGCCTCGACCGACTGCGGGCCCATCGCCTTCAAGTCGTAGGGTTCCAGGAGGTTGAGCATCTGGAGTGTCGCGATCCCCTGGCCGTTGGGGGGCAACTCCCAGACGTCGTACCCTCGATAGTTGGTCGAGACCGGCTCGACCCAGGTGCTCGTATGGTCCTCGAAGTCCTTGGGGGCGAAGAGGCCCCCGACCGACTCGGAGTAGTCGACGATCGCCCGGGCGATCGGGCCCTTGTAGTAGGCGTCCCGGCCCTGGTCAGCGATCAGGCGGAGTGATCGGGCCAGGCCGGGGTTCCGGAAGACCTCGCCGAACTTCGGCGCCTTTCCACCGGGGAGGAAGCAAGCGGCGGAGGTGGGGACCTTCCCCAGGCTCGAAGCCGCCCCGGCCCAGTCCTCGGAGATGATCCGGCTCACGGGAAATCCCCCTTCGGCGTAGGCGATCGCCGGGGCGAGGGTCACCGAGAAGGGTTTGGTCCCGAAACGGGCCCGGAGTTGATCCCAGCCGTCGACGCAGCCGGGGACCGACCAGCTCAACGGGCCGGAGGTGGGGATCGCCGCCAGGTCCTTCGACTGAAAGAGGTCCATCGAAGCGGCATAAGGGGCCCGACCGCTGGCGTTGAGCCCGTGGAGCTTCTTCGACTTCGAATCCCAGACGATCGCGAAGAGGTCGCCTCCGATCCCGCAGGACATCGGCTCGACGAGGCCCAGCACCGCATTCGCCGCGATGGCGGCATCGACCGCATTCCCGCCTTCCTGCAAGACCCGGATCGCGGCGGAAGTCGCCAGCGGCTGGCTGGTCGCCGCCATACCCCCTTGCGCGAGCACGGCCGACCGGGTCCGGTTTGGTGGGTCCGTCGGGCGAGCCTGGGCCAGTACCCGGCCGCCGAACATCATCAAGGTGAGGATTGCCAGGAAGGCGGGCACCACGAGGTTTCGAGGCATCGAGATGTCCTTCGGGATGGGGGACCAGGTCCGGTCGATTCCGGCACGGCGTCGACAAGCCGAGCCGACGGGATCGGATCGCGATCACGAGCGGTCGGTGCACTTTCGCAGATCAAGGCACGACATGCCAGAAGCTTCGGCCGCTCAGTGGCGGCCTGCCATCATCCGCTCGATCGCGTCGCGAGTGGGCAAGGATCCTTGGGCCCCAGGGTGCGTGACGGCGATCGCGGCGGCGGCGTTGGCCCGAGTCGCGGCCTCGACCAGCGCGAGCCCCTCGGCCAGGGCGACAGCAAGGGCCCCGTTGAAGGCATCACCGGCCCCGACGGTATCGACCGCCCTCACCCGGTGGGCGGGGAGCTTCACCCGCGTTTTCCCCTCGACGACCAGGCAGCCTTCTTCCGCCAGGGTCAGGACGAACGTCCCCACGCCCATCGCCACCAACGCATCGGCGATGATCGAGGGATCGGTCGAGGCATTCATCCCTGTCAGGATTCCGGCCTCGGTCTGGTTGGGCGTAAGGACGTCAATGTTCGGAGGATCGCGATCGGACCAGAGATTCGCGGACATCGGGGCGGGGTTCAGGATGACCGGCATCCCCGAGCGGTTGGCCCGTTCGATCGCGCGCCGGACGACCTCCAGGGGGACTTCCAGGCTGGCCAGCAGGACTCCGGGGGGCGCGAAGACGTCGTCGGGCAGCTCGTCGACCCACTCGGGAGTCAGTCGGGCGTTGGCCCCCATCGTGACCCCGATCAGGTTCTCGCCGTCGTCTCCGACCAGGATCAGGGCCACGCCGGAGGGGTCGGTGTCGACGATCCGGGCATGCCGGAGGTCGATCCCCTCGTCGAAGTAGCGGTCTCGGATCTGTCGGCCGAAATCATCGTGACCGAAGGCGGTCAGGAACACGACCTCGCCCCCGGCCCGACGGGCGGCGACCGCCTGGTTGGCCCCCTTCCCGCCAGGCATGGAGAAGAACTCGCGACCGAGCCGGGTCTCTCCACGGGTTGGGAGCCGGTCCAATCGCAGGTTCATGTCCATCAGGCTCGCGCCCAGGACGACAACTCGGCCCATATCGGAGGCCCTCTCCGGAGGACTCGGGACTCAGGACTGGAGGACTCGGGACTGGAGGACTCGGGACTGGAGGACTCGGGATTCGGCTGTTGCCGGAAGTTGTTTGCTGGCCAAGAGTTGTAGGGTGGCGTCGGGCGCAGCGAGGCCCACCAAGTCGATGTGGTGGGCCTCGCTGCGCTCGACGCCACCCTACGAAAACAGGATTCGGAGGCCGAGACGCGATACTCTCCTGAGTCCTGAGTCCTGAGTCCTGAGTCCTGAGTCCTGAGTCCTGAGTCCTGAGTCCTGAGTCCTGAGTCCTGAGTCCTGAGTCCTGAGTCCTGAGTCCTGAGTCCTGAGTCCTGAGAATTGTCAGCGATAATCCTCGCGGACCGGGTGGAAGACATCCAGGGCGACGGCCGGTCCGTCGATCGCGACGACCCGATGGGGGACGTGGCCGGGGATCCGCCACATTTCGCCGGGTCCGAGGATTTTGGTGACGCCGCCGACGGTGAACTCGGCGCGGCCGGAGATCATCATCCCCATCTGCTCGTGGGGGTGGGAATGCTCGGGGACCATGGCACCCGGTTCGAAGTGGACCAGCGAGAGCATCAGGCCCTCGCCGGCCGTGGCACGGATCTCGACCCCGGGGAACAGATGACGATGCGTACCCCCTCCGGCTTCGATGAAATAGCCTCGGTCGGGATCAGGGGGCGGGGTGGGCTCGCTCATTGAGACACCCCGTACCGTTCGCTGAGCCAGAGTTCGGTGGAGTTCAAAAACTCCTCGCGATCCAGGTTCAGGCGGTTGCCGATCGCCTCGTCGAGCTTCCCCTGCCCTTCGAGCATGTCGTGGATGAACGCCATGAGGACCTGGGCGGGATAATTGCTGGCCAGGCACTCGATCAGGGAGAAGCCGATGGCGCGGGACGTCTCGGGGTTGGCTTCTCCGCCGAGTGCCTCATTGGCCTTGGGCTTCCAGCCGATCCGGATATTCTCCGAAGTCTCGGCGCGGAGCCTTCGGTAGTAGGGGCTCCCCGCTTCGAGCTGGGAGGCGAAGAAGGCACCGAGGCCCAGCGAGACCCACCGCGGGGGCTTGCCCGCCTTGTTCGCGGCCCCGACAACGAACGGCTCGGTGATCAGCCCCGCCAGGGTCCGCTCGGGACCGCTTGTCGGCGAGTCGTCGGCCTTCTTCTTCCGGGCTCCCTTCCGGGCGGGCGCCGAGGTCGTCTCCTCGCCCCCACCGAGCGGATCGAAGGCCACCACATAAGGGGACGCGACGTCCAGCTTGGCCCGGGCGCCCTCGGTGGCCTCGACCTCCTGGTTCTCGACGGCCCGGACGAATTCGACGAAGCTATTCCGGTCGTTGAAGACGTACAGGCCGATCTTCTCGGTCGAGCCCAGGACCGGCGTCCGCCCGGTCGAGAGGGTCCGGTTGACCTGCGAGAACTGCGACTCCATCGCCTTGATCAGCTTGTCGACCCGGGGCTTGGGCAGGTTGCTCAGGACCAGGAAATGAGGCCCGAAGGTGGCCTCGGGCTCGGCCTTGCTGGCCTTCTTCCATCGCTCGCGACCGGCCTGCTCGGCGACCTTGTCGCGCTCCTGCGGGTTCATCTTGGCGAGGTCGTCATTCCTGAGGTCGTCGAGGCTTGCGGCGTACTTGGTCATCAGGTCGGTCCGTGCGACCCCGGCGTCGAGGACAGCCCCCTGCTTCACCCAGGTCTCCAGCTTCGCGGCGGCTTCCTCGGAGAATCCCCGCTGGCCGTTATTGGGGGGCATCTTGGGGGTTTCCTCCCCCTTGACCATCTGGACCAGGTGGCTCCCTTCGGGGTCGCCGGGGACGATGTCCTGACCTCGCTTGCCGCCGGACATCAGCTTGTCGAAGGTGGTCATGTTCAGCTTGCCGTTCCGAAGTCCCGCCCCGTTGCCGCTGTGGCAGCCCAGGCAGTTCGCGACCAGAATCGGCGCGATGTCGCGCTGGAACGAGAGCGCCCCATCGGCCGGGGCCGCGGCCCCCGGGGTGGTCGAGGCCGGCGGCGTCGACTGCTCCGCCTTGGGCTCCTCCTTCCGAGAAGCCCCGCCTTTTTTCCTGGCGGTCTTCTGAGCGACCGGGACCACCCGAGCCGGACGCTCGCCCGCCGAGGCGAACTCGAAGCCAGCGATCAGTCCCCAGGCCAGGACCGAAGCAACGACCTGGCGACCGAACCTGCCATGATTGTCCGACATAAACCCATCCCGTTCGAGGTGATAGTGCACGGTTGGATCAGCTGATTGTGCGAAATCCAGTGCGGGTTCGCAAGGCCCCCAGCCACGGAGTGGACGCATGTGGTCAAGGAAACTCTATGCCAATTCCGGAGATTCCGGAGGACAATCGACTCGATAACGCGAATCGCTGAAGTGCGGTAAAGATCAGGATTCTCGGTCAATCAGAAACCCTGGTGGAGCTGAGTCGCAAAATGTCGGCTTCTGCCGTTCGGGCCGCATTCGAGCTTTTCCGACGGGTCTTCCCGTTGCGCGTGGCAGACCCATCGGAGCCGGGGCTAACCCAAGAGGAGCGCGATTCCTACCGACGATGGGAACTCGGCTCATTGCTGCCGCTCTTCCTGCTCGTGCCGGCCACCGGCTATGGTTGGTACTTGGCCTTATCGGAGACGGCTCGCTTTCTCCACCCGGAGGCACCCGATACTCAGTATCTTCTCCGGCCCATCCCGATCCTTTGGTGCTTCCCCGCGTTCTTCCTGGGCATCATAACCTCGGCCATCCCGCTCACGGTGCTCTATCGAGCCTTGCTCGGCGAGCGCTATCGACGCTATGTGCGGGCCTGCGATGAGCGTGTCGGCTTCGATGGTTACCGGGCATTTTCCTGGATGGCGATCGTGATCGTCGTCGGGTCCGTGCTTTTCACCTTCCTGATGGCGAGGACCTACACCCGATTCACCAAGGACGGTATCGAGATTGCTCGAACACTTTCGCTTCAGGGCGCTTTGTACGAGTACAACCGTGTCCGTTCGATCGAACGTCGATCGACCTTCCGGGCCCCGAACGGGAACACCATCCATCTGCCTCATTTTGTCCTGAACTTCGACGACGGGGGGAGCTGGAGCACGCGCGAGGGCTTCCGCGACCCGGAACCGGAACTCGATGGGCAGATCGCCCGATGGATCTCCCGTCGGAGTGGGCGTGCGATCATCGAGGTACCTTGAGCCCAACCTGGAGGGATGAGAGTCGAACATGAGATACGGGAAGCCGGTCGCGTGCCTGTTCTCGATCCTCGTCGTGCTGGTCGGGGCCGCCCTGCTCGATTCGACCGCTCAAGGGCCCGATGGGAGTCCTCAGACTTCCGAGGAACTCTCCTGGAACGACCTGACGGTCAATCTCTACGATGTTGATTTCGGGCCGTTGCTCAAGGACTGGCGATGGCTCGTGGACGAGTCGTGCAGGCCGATCGCGATCAGCGCCCTCGGCGACCTCTTCTTGCAAGGGTCGGACGGCTCGGTCTACTGGCTCGATTCAGGAGCGGGACGCCTGAGCAGGGTCGCCAGCAGTCCCGATGAGTTCGAGACCTTGAAGGCCGAGCCGGACCACAAGGGCGAATGGTTCCAGCCCGAGTTGGTGGCACAGTTGAAGGCCCGAGGGATGGACCTGGACCCCGGCTTCTGCTACGGCTACAAGGTCCCTCCGATCCTGGGCGGGAAGGATGATGCCTCGAACTTCGAGCCGACCGACGTGCAGGTCCACTTCGAGGTCCTCGGGCAGCTCTACGATCAGTCGAGGGATTCTCTCCCGGTTCGCCCGATCGAAAAGGGTAGGGCCGAATAGGTCGCCTCGGGATCGAATTTGTCGCCCGGGTCGGGAGCCTTTCGGCGAGGGGAAGGCGGGCGACGGAACAAACCCGGATTGAGGATTGACGCCCGAACATCGTGCTGACCGGCCTGTATCCCCTCTTTGTGCGAGCCTTGGGCGACTGATCCGTCCATGATGGGATCAGCCCGGGGCGATGCCGAACGGGACTTCGCGGGTGGCGGATCGGTCCGAGGCCAGATCCTTCTCGGTCAGCCTGAGCCGATAATCGCCGGGGACGAGCGACCGGGGGAGGACCAGCCGATACGCGATGTAATAGTCGCGCCGGCGGCGTCGGCAGACTTCCTCGGCGGTCCCGAGCGGGAGTGTGAGGATCGGCGAGCCGCCGGCCTCCGCGAGGATTTCCACCTGGGCGGCCAGTCGAGTCCGGAATCCGGCCTGGATCGGCTCGTGGTGAAGGCCGTCGACCTCGGCGTAGATGGCGACCTCCTGGCCCGCCTTGCGGATCGGAGGCTCGAAGGGTTCGAAGTCACCGAACCGTTCGACCTTGCTGCAAAGGCGGAGGTCGACGATCTCCAGCGGGGCCCGGTCTTCGATCACCCGGACCGCAGCCCGGAAATCCTCCCCGTCGCGTTGGGAATCGGACGGGACATCCTCCATGGCATGGAGCACGGCGCGGACATCATCGGCCTCGTGCAGGCTGACGTCGGGGACGATCTCGGGCTCGGCCAGCCAGGCCAGGACTCGAGACCGGAGGCCCCAGGGCGTCCCCGAGCCCCCCGGCTCGTCGCCCCGTGCCCGGGCCAGGGTCACGAGCTGCCGGACTCCGTCCCGCCAGAGATCCTCGGGCCGGGGCGGCTCGGCCGCCTTGACCTCGCGGAGCGTCTCGGCGTGGGCCGAGTCGGGCTCGGGTAGCTCGCCCGTCGGGACTGGTTCGGGAGCCGGACCGGTCTCGGGCTCCGGCTCGGGGGCCGGAGGCACGGAGGCTCGGGCGATCTCCTCGGCGACCATCGCCTCGACACCTCGGGCCTGGACCAAGGCCTCATCCTGCAGGGGGGGCGTGACCGGGGTCGACACCGACACCGGGACGGGAATCGCCGGGCTGGAGAGTTCGAGCCGACCCGGCGCCGGTTCGCTGGTGGCGCCCGACGAAACCGGCTCGATCGACGACATCTCCGAGGGCGGTTCCATCGCGACCGTGGCCGGGAACAGGGTCGCTCGCCCGACCGCGGCCAGGGCCGACTGGGGCCGATTGGGCGAGGGCGCGATCCGAGCGACCGGGACCGTATGGCAACCGGTCAGGGCGGCAATCGTCAGGGCGGCGAACCCCGTCGCGGTCCGCCGGATTCGGCAGCCGATCGTCATCAAGGCCGTGCTCCGGGTTGAGAGGGATGGCGGGGATCGGGCCGAACTGATACCGGATTCCCGACGATCCGGCAAGCTCAACCCCGATCAGTCGAGCCCCTCGGCGAAACCCTGAATCAGCGCGATCCGGGCCAGCCATCGGGCTCGCTCCCGGCGATCCGCCCGGTCGATCCGCCGGGCCTCCTCGACCTCAATCCTCCGAAACCGAAGGCGGTCGCCGGGCCTGAGCTGGGCCAGGCGTTCCAGGTCGGCCGAGATCACATGGGCCAGGTGGAGATACCCTCCCATGGTCCCCCCGGCGACACCCAGGACGATCGGCCGCCCTCCCGCGATCTGGACCGCGCCGGGGCTCACCGGGGCCGACGCCCGATCGTCCGGCCCCTCCCGGTCGATCCTCGGCCCTTCGAGCCTCAGCCCCATCCGGTCGGCCTTCGACGAGACCAGGAATTCCCCCGACTCCAGGAGCCGGGAATCCCCTTCCGAGATGGCCGGATCAGGCCCGTCGATCACCCGGATCGGGTCGTCTTCGAGTCCGATTTCGGGCGTCAGGCAGGGCCTTCGTGTCAACGTCGAGCCAGGCTCAGCGGGCAAGAGATCTCCGGCCCGGAGTCGTTCCTCCGTCGACCGACTGCCCAGGATCGGGGGCGTCTGCCAGCCGCCCCTGACGGAGAGGTAAGTCCTGGCTCCTCGGGGAGTCCCGCCGATGATGAGATCCTCCCCCGGGTCGATCGTGGTGGTTTGGGGGACATGAAGCGTCCGCTCCCGCCCCGACGGGTCGCGGATTGTGCAACCCATCGGGGCCCCGGCCAGCCCGAGTCCGAGCGTGGTCTCGGCCCGGTAGATCCCCCCGACCAGGGTCAGCTCCAGCGTCGAAGCACCGGGCTCGTTCCCGAGCAGGGCGTTGGCCAGGTCGTGAGAGCCCAGGTCGAAGGCCCCGCCGACCGGCACCCCGAACGATCGGTAGCCCACGCGTCCCCGGTCCTGGACGGTCGCGCTCGGGCCGGGTCGGATCACACGAAGGCCCACGTCAGGCGAAGCTCCGGGGCTCGATTCCCGCATCCCTCAAGGTCGAAAGGACCAGATCGGCCAGCTCGACGGATCGAGGGTCATCGCCGTGGATGCAGATGGTCCGGATCCCCCGATCGAGCAGGTAGAGGACCTGGGCCCGGATCTCGTCGGGTTCGTGAAGCAGGGCGTTAGGCTCGGTCCGGGGGACGAGCCGGCCGTCGGGTTGATAGCGGCGGTCGGCGAAGCCTTCGGAGAGGAACGAGTGGCCACGCTCGATGGCCAGCCTCTCCACCTCGCCGCCAGGCAGTCCCAGGACAGGGAGTCCGAAGGTCCGGGCCGCGTCCATCACGGCCTCGGCGACCGATCGGTCGCGCTGGGCCTGGTTGTAGAGGGCCCCGTGGGGTTTGAGGAATTGGAGCGACAGTTCCTCATCCCCGGCCCAGCCGGATAGATCACGGATTTGCCGCTCGATCAAGAGGGTCAACTCCTCGGTCGGGATGGTCTTCTCGGACCGGCCGAACCCTGCCCGGTCGGGATAGCCGGGATGGGCTCCGACCACAACGCCGCGATTTCCGGCCCATCGGAGGGTCTGCCGGATCGTCTCGGGATCTCCGGCGTGGGCCCCGCAGGCGAGGCTGGCGGAAGTGACGCGCTCGAGCAGGGGCCGATCCCAGGGGCAGCCCTCGCCCAGATCCGCGTTCAGGTCGATGGTCCGGGTCATGAAGTCCTCCACTCGGGCCATTGTAACGTGCCGGTATTCGATCGTCCTCGCCGATGCACGGGCAATCCGGGCGGGGTCGGCAAGTTAGGTCCGTCGGACCCCTACCCGATGGTTTACAATCCTGACAATAGAAATCGTCGCGACACTATGGGCGAGCATGCCGTGGTCCGCGAGGGGTTGATCCCGACCGTGGGCCAGGCTCGCGGGGTCCTCAAGATGGCGAGGAAGTCCGTGCCACAGGTCGCCAAACACACGCTGACGGCTTCGATCGATCGCCTTTCTCCCCCGGCCGATCGCGATCGCGTGGATCTGGACCTGTCGGACTTCTTCGAGGAGACCCGACGCGGCTACGCGGCCAATCCGCACCTGAAGCCGCTCTACGGACACCTGGCCGAGTTCGTCCTTCGGGGTGGCAAGAGGCTCCGCCCCCGGCTCTGCCTGGCCAGTTATCGGATCCTCACCGGGAGGTTCGAACCCCCTCCCTCCCCGGTGGCCCGGGCCGCCGCGAGCCTCGAAGTCTTCCACGCCTTCATGCTCGTCCATGACGACCTGATCGACGGGAGCGTCCTCCGACGAAACCGCCCGACCCTCCACGAGGCGATTCGACGGGACGCCGAGCAGCCCGACGACCCGCTCGAACGGAAGCGGGCCTCCGACCTCGGATTGATCGCCGGCGACCTCCTGTTCGCCCTGGGGATGCGCCTGCTCGGTCGATCGGGCCTCGACGATGCCACGCTGGGTCGCGCCAACCGCCTGGTCGCCGACATGCTCTTCGAGACCGGGCTGGGCGAAGCCCTGGATGTCCTCTACGACGATTGCCCCCTTCAACACCTGACCGAAGAGCAGATCGTCGAGTCTTATCTCCGCAAGACGGCCCGCTATAGCGTCTCCGGCCCCCTGGTCCTGGGTGCCTCGATCGCCGGGGCTCCCCCCGCGATCACCCGGGCCCTCGACCGGTTCGGCGATCTCCTCGGGTTCGGCTTCCAGGTCCAGAATGACCTCGATGCACTCGAAGAAGACCCCGAGCTTGGCGATCAGCCCGACCTGGACGCGGGCAAGCGGACCTATGTGCTCTGGGCGACCTATCAGGGGCTCGGCGATCGGGGGCGTCGGAAATTGAAGGAAGTGATGGCCCGCCCCGTCGGGTCCGATCGTCGCCGACTCCTCCTGGGACTGATCGCCGAGAGCGGGGCCGTCCAGGCTTGCCAGGCCCGGCTCGACACCGTCCGTTGCGAGGCGATCGAGGTCCTCCGCGAGGCCCCGCTTGATACCGTGCAACGTCGACAGTTTGTCGCCCTGACCGAACTTTTCCAAGCCCCTCAAGTCCTGGAAGCTCCCGGCTTCATCGTCCTCCCGATCGAGGCCGACGGAGTCCCGATGCCCGAAGGTGGGATGGTCGACGCGTGATGGTCCAGGCACAATTCTCGGCGGCCTCCGACAGGCCGCAGGTCGAACCCGGCTCGAAGGGTCGAGCCGTCGTCATCGGCAGCGGTTTCGGGGGGCTTGCCGCGGCTATTCGCCTCCAGGCCAAGGGTTATGCCACCACGATCCTGGAGATGCGCGACCGTCCGGGTGGTCGCGCCTATGTCTACCGGGATCAGGGTTTCACCTTCGATGCCGGGCCGACCATCATCACCGTCCCGTTCGTCCTGGATGAGTTGGCCGCGTTGGCGGGCAGGTCGATCTCCGAGTACGTCACGATCGTCCCGTGCGACCCGTTCTATCGGATCTACTTCTCCGATGGCCGCGAGTTCAACTACGTGGGCGATCAGGCGCGGCTCGAGGCCGAGATCGCCCGCTTCAACCCGGACGACGTGGCGGGCTATCGGGCCTACCTGGCCTACACCGAGAAAGTCTTCGCCCGGGCCTTCACCGACCTGGCCGACCACTCGTTCCACAGCATCTGGGAGATGGTCAAGGTCGCACCCGACCTCATCAAGCTCCGGGCCGAGCAGTCGGTCTACAAGCGGGTCTCCTCGTTCATCAAGGACCCGAGCCTCCGCCAGGTCTTCTCGTTCGAGCCCCTCCTGATCGGCGGGAACCCGCTCCGGTCGTCGTCGATCTACTCGATGATCCACTACCTGGAGAAGACCTGGGGCGTCCACTTCGCCATGGGCGGGACCGGCGCCCTGGTGGACGGCCTGGTCAAACTCTTCGAGGACATGGGGGGCCGCTTGATCCTGGACGCCCGGGCCGAGGAGATTGAAGTCGGCCACGGCAAGGTCAAGGCGGTCCGGCTGGCGTCGGGCCAGCGGTTCGAGGCCGAGGTGGTCGTCTCCAACGGGGACGTGGCCAATACCTACCGGAAGCTGATCAAGCCCGAACATCGGCGGAAGTGGACCGACCGAAGGTTGGAGCGGATGAAGTACGCGATGTCGCTGTTCGTCGCCTATTTCGGGACCGATCGGACGTATCCGCACCTGCCGCACCACTCGATCATCCTCGGGTCGCGCTATCAGGGGCTCCTCGGCGACATCTTCGATCGGAAGATCGTGGCCGAGGATTTCTCGCTCTATCTCCACGCCCCGACCCGGACCGACCCCAGCCTCGCCCCGCCCGGCTGCGAGTGCTTCTACGTCCTGAGTCCGGTGCCGCACCTGGGGGGCGGGCAGGACTGGGACGCGATCAAGGACGAGTACGCCGACCGGATCCTGGCCTCGCTGGAGAAGGATCACCTCGTCCCCGGGCTCCGCGACCACCTGCTGACGCTCCGGCTCTTCACCCCCAAGGACTTCGAGACCGATCTCGACGCCTTTCGAGGGTCGGCCTTCCAGTTCGAGCCGATCCTGACCCAGAGCGCCTGGTTCCGGCCCCATAATCGGAGCGAGGATGTGGGGGGCTTGTTCTTCGTCGGGGCGGGTACCCACCCCGGGGCCGGCCTGCCGGGCGTGATCAGCAGCGCGAAGGTCCTGGAGAAGTGGTTGTGAGGGCAGTCCGAGATGAGGGTGATCGGCAATCCCCGCACGAATCCCGAGGGGTCCGGGTCTGCCGCAGGATCACCCGGCATTACGCCAGGACGTTCTACTTCGCTTCCGCGTGCCTACCCCGGGCCACCCGCGCCAACGCTTACGCGGTCTATGGCTTCTGCCGGTGGGCCGACAACGGCGTCGATGATGCACGCGACCGCGACGAGGCGGCCTTCCGGCTAGACCAGGCCCGCCGGGCGCTCGACTTGGCCTATTCCCGGTCGGAGGCTTCGCCGGGGCTGCTCGCCTTCCGTCGGACGGTCCGGCTCCGCTCGATCCCCCGACGACTCTTCGAAGACCTGCTCGACGGGATGGAGATGGACCTCGACGTCACCCGCTACGCCGACTTCGCCGCACTCGACCGCTACTGCTACCGGGTGGCGGGCGTGGTCGGCCTGATGATGACGCACGTCTTCGGCTACCGGTCCGAGCGGTGCCTGCCCAACGCCCTGGCGCTGGGGACGGCCATGCAATTGACCAATATCCTCCGCGATATTGCCGAGGATTTCCGGATGGGCCGGGTTTACTTGCCGCAGGATGAGTTGAAGCGGTTCGGCGTCGAGGAGTCGAGCCTGGCCCGGGGGACGGTCGACGACCGATTCCGGGATCTCATGCGGTTCCAGATCGACCGGGCTCGGCGATACTATCGGGAGGCGGAGGCGGGAATTCCCTGGCTGGTGGGCGACTCCAGCCGATTGACCGTCCGGGTGATGGGCCGGCTCTACGGCGGGATCCTGGGGGCGATCGAACGCCAGGGGCTCGACGTCTTCCGACAACGGGCCCGGGTGACCCTGCCGAGGAAGCTCGCCACGCTGGCCGCCTGCCAGGTCGAGACCGGGGGCGACGCCTGGCGACGATTCTGGGGATGAATCTCGAAGCGAGCGCGATCGGTCATCCTCCCACCCGACGAAAGTCAAGCAACGTGACCCCACCCTCGAATCGACTCGATCCCGACCGCTTCTTCAACCGGACCTCGCCGGGTGCCCACGAGTGGTGGTACTTCGACGCGATCAGCGACGACGGCCGCGACGCCCTCGTGATCGTCTGGTACGCCGGCCTTCCCTTCGACCCTGCCTTCGGCGTGGCGACGCTCCGCCACCTTCGGAATCCGGCGAAATATCCGGCCCCTCGGTCCCTGGACCATTCGGCAATCGGCATGAGCTGGTACCGAGACGGCAAGACCATGGCCTACGCCCTCAACGGGTTCAAG
Organism: Tundrisphaera lichenicola; assembly: GCF_051175385.1. Classification (GTDB taxonomy): domain Bacteria; phylum Planctomycetota; class Planctomycetia; order Isosphaerales; family Isosphaeraceae; genus Tundrisphaera; species Tundrisphaera lichenicola. The sequence goes on from NZ_CP195106.1 coordinate 3,989,007, forward strand.
GCCGGGTCATTCCGGCACCAGGCCGAGCCCTTCGAGGTGGAGATCGGCTCCAGCAGGGTCCAACGGGACGACGACGGTTATCGCCTGAGCATCGAGACCCCCTCGGTCCAGGGTAAGCCGATCCGAGCCGAGTTGCGGTTCCGCCCCGCCGGGGCGACCGAACCGTTCGAGCGAGACCTGGGGACGCCAGATGCCCCCCACAACTGGATCCTGGCCGCGGCCGATTGTCGGGTCGAAGGGAGCCTGTCGATCGGCCCGGACGCCCTGGACTTCGCCGGTCGGGGCTACCATGACCATAACGCGGGGGCCGAGGACCTCTCGGTCGCCATGAGGCGCTGGGAATGGGGGCGGGTCCACTCCGGCCCGATGACCCAGATCTATTACTGGAGCGAGCCCCATCGGGGAGAATCCCGATCGCTCCGGATCGCCTGCCGGGACGGGCGGGTCGAGTCGGTCCAGGACGATCTGCGGCCCTCCGGGGATGGGCCTGAACGTCGGAACGTGTTTGGGATTCGCCACCGGGAGGATTTGCGATTCGAGGAGGATGCATCCCGGCTGACCCGATCGACCCGAGCCTGCCTGGACGACGGGCCGTTCTACCGCCGATGGTTGGCGGACTTCCGGGTCGATTCGATCGAGAATCCGGCGGAACTTTGTAAGAAAACGGTCGGTATCGCCGAATTGCTGGAGACCAGAAACCTACATCGGTCCTGGTTCAACTGGATGATCCCCTACCGGCTCAAGCGTTTCTGACATGAGTCTCGGGAAATTATTCAGGAAACACCGTTGGATTTGTCGGATCGATGGCCCGGTTCCCGAAGAGTCTGATAGAGCGGCCCGAGTGGCGGGCCAAAGAAAGGGAACCGGACATCCTGATTCATGGAGGAAACGGATGCTCGTCTTGAGTCGCAAGCAGCTCGAAGGGATCCAGATCGGTACGGACATCCGGATCAAGATCGTGAAGATCGATCGAAATCAGGTCCGCCTGGGGATCGAGGCGCCGCCGAACGTCCTGATCGTCCGCGACGAACTGGTCGCCGACCCCGAAGTTCAGGAGGCCAAGACGGCCTGGGAGTCATCCCCCGCGAGCCATTGAGCCCCCAGGCACGGCGAAAGCGGGCCGACATGAGTGTCCGCCCCGGCCAACCGAGCCTGGCTCGACCGCGGGGCGGGCACCCGTGCCGGCCCGTTTTCGATTCGCCGAGTTGAGCGGCCCGATCTCCCCAAGCCGGAGAGTCGGGCCGTCCGCTTCTCGAAGGTTCAGAGCGGGACCGGAGCCCCCGCTTCGGCGTCTTCTTCGGCCGCATCGCCGCCGTTGTAGAGGCGAGTGGCCTTGGCGCCGGTGGCGAACGATTCCAGGCAGAGGTCGATCTTCGAGCTGAGTGCCCCCCGGAGCGCCGGGTCATACACGAAGATCAGGGCAACCTCGGAGTTGTCCAGCTTGTAGGTGTAAACCTTCACTTCCTTGTTGTCGGCGGTGAAGATCAGTCGGCGGAATCGGTTGCCCTTCTTGCTCTCTTCGCTGAATTTGGGCGTTTGCAGGCCTTCGGGCGAGCCGAAGACGCTCGTGAGCACGCCGAGGACGTCGGCGACGAACTCGCCCCTGGCGGCCGGTGGTGGTGGCGGGGCTTCCCCCTTGGTCGGGGGCTTCTTGGGCCGCTTGACGCGGGCCAGGACATGCAAGACCGACTCGGTCTTATCGTTGAACGAGGCGTCGAGGTCGAACTGACCCTCGCCGACCGGAAGTTGTCCCGTCTTGGCCAGGGCCTGTTCCTTGGGCGGTCGGATGTAAATGGCGAGATCGGTGAACTTCTTCTCGTTCGGGGCTTCCATCAGATTCTTCTGGAGCCGCCGCGTGTACTCGAGTTGGTTCAGGGTCTTGGCCTGCCGCTTCTCGTAGCCTTCTCGACCGCAACCAGGGACGGCGACCAGCCCCAGCAACGTGATGAATACCCAGACCCCACGCATGATTGACCTCGCGACGACCAGGACGTGACCGATTTTCCTCCTCCGCATGAGGAGGCCGGTCTCCTTCGGCCGGCGGTCGGCACTTGGCCCGGCCGCCTCGATCGTTTAATGTCCGACGGGATGGGAGTCTTGTCAAGCGACCGACGCCCGGCGGGGCGGGATCGGTGGGGGTTGGTCCGATGGGCGTGGTCCAGATCGTCGCGCTGGTCAAGCCGTTTCGAGCGGGGGCGGTCCTCGCGGCCCTGGATTCGATGGAGATCGAGATCCTGGGCGGGACCGTCCGCGAGGCGATGGGGTACGGTCGCCAGAAGAACCGCCTCCATCGCTATCTCGGGAGCGAGTACAACGCCTCGTTCCTGCCCAAGGTCGAGCTGACCCTCTTCGTCCGAGAGCAGGACGCGTCGAGTGCCGTCAAGGCGATCGTCGGCCAGGCCCGGACCGGTCGGATGGGGGACGGCAAGATCATGGTCACGCCGTGCCTGGGCGATTTCGTCTCGTGGTAAGGCCCGGCGTCATTTCGGTTCAGTGCGGCGTGCTCACCCAGAGGACCCGATGGAACGAGAGCGGCTCGACCTCGTCGAGGTCGACCAGGATCGAAGGGTCGGGAGCGGCCGGATTCTCGGCGCGAAGCAGGGCGTATCGCCCGCAATGCTGGAACCAGCGGACCCGGGGCTCCCCGTCGACCCAGGCGACCACCAGCTTGTCCTGGAACGCCTCGGAGGCCGGCTCGGGCTCGGAATAAGCCACATGCGCCCCTTCCGCGACGATCGGCGACATCGAGTCGTCGCTCACCCGGAGATATCGAGAAGCCGGGCGAGCGTCGGGACACTCACCCTGGCCGATCTCGTCCATCGGGTCATCGAGCGAGTTCGGAGTGACACTTTCCTGATTATCGGGCCGATGCAGGACGATTTCCTGAGGAACTCGGGCACCTGACTCGGGCCGATCGGCCACGATCGAAGGGCGGGCGGATCGGCCGTTTGAGGTCTGTTCGCCCTGCTCCAGGCGATCCAGGGCCGCTCTCAGGAGCGTGGAAACCGAAGTATTGGTCAGGCCCGATAGAGATTCGTCCCCGCCCGTGGGATGGCTGGGCCTGGTGCGTAATTTTGGCCCTTCCCCTCGGAGCAGCCAGGTCGGCTCGACCGAGGTCAGCTCGACGATCCGAAGGATGATCTCGGCGGGGACCGTCACGCCGTTCTCATAATTATACCAGGTCCGGACCGGGATCCCGAGCGTCCGGGCGAGATCGGGTCCGCCCCGTTCGCCGTAGAATTCGGTGCGAAGACACCTCAAACGGTCCGAAAGCCCTTGCTTGACGCGGATTGATTCGGGGGCATTCTTACGACGAGCCATGGCACATCTCGGATTAGTAGGCCTCGAGTCGACGAGGGCAAGTTCCGATTATGAGCGATGATTGCTCAAGTGTGCCCTGTCGATGAATTAACGCTATCTTTATGCAACTTGTTGATGACCGTCAATAAAAACTCCTTGCTTGTCTACTTCAATGATTGGATCGTCGTTTTTAAGCATCATCTTTGAAACAAAAAACGGCGAGAATGGATCATCTCCGTCCAGGTCGGGGGAGCGATCCCGTCATCTGTCCGATAGGTCCGAAACGACCGCTTTCGTCGCGATTTATTCGTCGTCGTCGAGCTTTAAATCGAGCAGGAAATCGGCGATCGCGTCATCGGCGATCGGTTCGTCTTCGGCCGGGAGGTCGGCGGGGGCAGGCTTGGTGGCCAGTTTGGGCTCGGGCTTGGCCGCGACGGTCTTGTCCTCGGTGGAGGGCTCGGGGAGATCGTCGAAGTCGATCTCGAACTCATCGGGGGCCGCGCCGGGCGTCACGTGAGCGGCGGGGACGGCGGTATCTCCCGGCTTGGGGCCGGCCGCGGCATCGGGCGTCTTCGCCGCGATGGCCTGTCCGACCTTCTCGACCCGGAGCTTGACCGGGCCGATGCTCAGCTCATCGCCGGGTTCGAGGACCCGCTGCCCCTCGATCTTCTTGCCGTTGAGGAACGTCCCGTTGGAACTGCCCATGTCCTTGACCAGGAGCATTCCGTTCTTCTCGAAGAACTGGCAGTGGCGACGGCTGACCTCCGAGGATTTGATCCGGAGCTGACATTCATCGTGGCGGCCGGCCGTGGTGACCCCATCGCCGAGTTTCAGGGCGGTCGTGGCGCTCCGGCCACGGAGGACGACGAGCTGGAAATCCATGGCAAGACGGTCCTGATTCGTGGCCGGCGAGACTTCAGAGCGCAAGGCATTTTCCCGGAGACAATACCCCCAACCCCCAAGATATCTTAGTTTCAGAGTTCCCGCAATGCACGACCTGAGCCCACTGAGACGTAATTTCTTCGACAAGTCGAACGGGAGGGCTGGTGGATGATTCCCGGGGAGGAGATCGTCATCGATCGGGAGCTTGTGATCGATTTGTTGCGCTCGCGGAGGAACCCGAAAAGTCTACCGCCTCTCGAATTGATCCAACAGGCGAGGCGGGTCGATCTGGAGGTGTTCGACTCCGGATTCTTCCGCGAAGAGACTGTCTACTATCTCTTATACGAACATCCGGTACTCAAGCGGCGTGACAGGCTGTATCTGGTCCGAATCGAGGAATTGCTGCCCTTCCTTCGATCCAGGATCAAGCCGGGAAGAGGTGAGGGGCTGGATCTTACAATGACCACGCGAGACAAAATGGAAGATTTCCTGATTTGCAATCACGACGGGGATATGTTTCTGCTTTCGACGACCTCCAGCGAATCCGGGGCTGATTCTGCGCGAACCACTGGGCCGCTTGACGCCCTCCTTGGATAGGGGTTAAGTTGAAGCGCGACTTGGCCTGACGCAAACCCTTCGAGGCGGCTGATCCAGCGACGACCATGCTCAAACGGACGAAGACCTGCGGCGAACTGACCCGCGACCATGTCGGCCAGGAAGTGATCCTCAACGGATGGGTCGACACCCGTCGCGACCACGGAGGGCTCGTATTCATCGACCTCCGCGATCGTTACGGGCTGACCCAGGTCGTCTTCGAACCGGGGACCGGCCCGCTCGAAAAGGCCCAGGATCTCCGGAACGAGCACGTCATCGGGGTCAAAGGGGTCGTCGCCCCCCGGCTCGAAGGCAAGGAGAACCCCAAGCTCAAGACCGGCGCCATCGAGGTCCGGGCGATCGAACTGGAAGTCTTCAACGCCGCGCCGACCCCGCCTTTCGAGATTCATGGCGCCGAGGCCAACGAGGAACTCCGCCTCAAATATCGCTATCTCGATCTCAGACGGCCGGCGATGCAGGAAGTCTTCATCCTCCGGCACAAGATGTCGCAGTTGATGCGCAACACCATGTCGGGCCTGGGCTTCCTCGAAGTCGAGACGCCGATCCTGGGCCGGAGCACTCCCGAAGGGGCCCGCGATTTCCTGGTACCCAGCCGAGTCCATCCGGCGCATTTTTATGCACTGCCCCAGTCGCCGCAGCTTTATAAGCAGGTGCTGATGGTGGCCGGGTTCGATCGCTACTTCCAGATCGCCCGCTGCTTCCGCGACGAGGATCTCCGCTCGAACCGCCAGCCCGAGTTCACTCAGCTCGACGTCGAGATGTCGTTCGTCGAGGACGAGGACGTCATCGGGACGATGGAGAACCTAGTGGCCGATCTGGCCCGAGAATTCACCGGCGAGACGATCAGCCTCCCCCTGCTCCGGATCGACTACGCCGACTCGATGGAGAGGTTCGGGAACGACCGCCCCGACCTCCGCTACGGGATGGAGTTGAACGATATCGCCGATATCGCGGCCGAGACCGAATTCAAGGTCTTCCAGAATGCCGCGGCGGTCGGCCACCGGATCCGGGGGATCTGCGTCCCCGGCGGTGGAGAGGCCTATAGCCGGAAGGATCTCGACGGCCTGACCGAGTACGCCAAGACCTTCGGGGCCAGCGGCCTGGTCTGGCTCAAGGTCGAGGCCGAGGCGTTCGCCGGCTCCAACGCCAAGTTCTTCCCGGGCGCCGCCCAGGCCAAACTGCGCGAGCGATTCGACGCCAAGCCGGGCGACCTGATCTTGATCGTGGCTGACAACCAGGCCGTTTCCAGCCAGGCCCTCTCGAACCTCAGGATCCGCCTCGCTGCGGAACGTAAGCTCTACGATCCCAAGAGCTACCATTATTCCTGGGTGATTCGGTTCCCACTCCTGCACTGGGACGCCGAGGAAGCGCGGTACGCCGCCGAGCACCACCCCTTCACCATGCCACTGCCCGAAGACCTTCATCTCCTCGATTCAGACCCGGCCCGGGTCCGCGCCCAGGCTTATGACCTGGTCGTCAACGGAGAGGAATGCGGGGGCGGGACGATCCGCTGTCACGACCCCAAGATCCAGTCGCGGATCTTCGAGTTGCTCGGACTCACCCCGGAGCAGGCCGAGGAGAAGTTCGGCTTCCTGCTGAGCGCCCTCAAGAACGGGGCCCCGCCCCACGGCGGGATCGCCCTGGGCGTCGACCGGCTGGTGATGCTCTATGCCGGACTGACCAACATCCGAGACTGCATCGCCTTCCCCAAGACCGCCCGAGGGACCGACCTCATGACCGGCGCACCGGGCACGGTCGACGGCCGGCAACTTCGGGAACTCCACGTCCGCGTGACCGAATAATCCGAAAGCCGATATTGGGTGATGCTGTGATCAAAATTCCTGCCAATTGGCGGGAAGATTGCATGTCACCGGAGAGATCGGGAGGCGTAGAATATCTGCGGGTCGTTTCGTCCGCCGATCCTGGCGCGGTGACGCTCCCAGAAATCCCATCTCCCGATCTCTTCGGCACGGCCCATATCGACGGGGGACCGCATGCTCGCGAAACTTAAGGGGCTCTTCGGGCCTGGTGGCCGGACCTCGCTGGACCGCCGGTTCTCGATCTCCTGCGAGACGCCGCAAGGGAGCATGTCCCGCGTTTATCGGGCGATCGACAAGGAATCCGGCCGGACCGTCTGCTTGAAGATCCAGCTGCCCGAGAAGCATGCCGCCGCCGAGGCGCGTGCCCATCGACTGGAGCGACCGCCGGAGGGCGAGGTCGCCATGAAGGTCATCCACCCGAATGTGGTCCGAACTTTGGAGTTCGGGACGACCAGCATCGGCGAGAAATTCATCGTGATGGAGTTCATCGACGGGGTCAGCCTGAAGTTCGTCCGGGAGGCGACCAAGGTTGGCATCCGTGCGAAGGTCAAGCTGCTCGCCCAGGCGGCCGACGCCCTGGCGGCGGTCCACGAGGCCGGCTTCATCCACCACGACGTGAATCCCAACAACTTCCTGGTGGATCGGGAAAACCTGGTCAAGCTGATCGACTTCGGCCTGGCCGTCCCCAACACCCCGGCCTTCCAACGCCCGGGAAACCGGACCGGGATGCTTCAGTACATGGCCCCCGAGCTGATCCGTCGCGAGCCGACCGATGAGCGGATCGATATTTTCGGATTCGGCGTGATGGCCTTTGAACTGCTCACCGACAAACTTCCCTTCGGGGGTGGCAGCTCGTTGGCCCAGATGACCCAGAAGATCAACGTCGCCCCGATCGACCCGGCCGTCGCCAACCCTAGGCTCTCCGACGACCTTTGCGAGATCCTCCGCAAGACGCTCGCACGCAAGCGGGACGAGCGTTGGCCGAAGATGTCCACCCTGGGAGACGCCCTTCGCGAGGTCTCCCCCAAGCGCGAGGCCTGAGGCGGGGGATTTGCGTCATTCGTTCGGGATCGTGACGACCGGCGGGGGGCTCAGGTGAGACGTGGCCCAGCCGCCGAGTATCACAAGGGCCATCGTTACCGACACCGCCGTGACCAAAGATCGTCGCCTTCGTCGATCCATCCAGTCACGCCGTCGTACCTCCTCGGATAGTGTGCGGTTCTTCCGGTCGAGTTGATCCATCCGTTTCGCGAGATCTTCCATGAGTGCGATGAGCCTCTGGATCGGCTCGTCGCTATCGGTTCGCCGAGCCTGGATCGATTCGACACCATCGGTGATTAAACAGCGGATCTTGCTGTCAAACTGAGCCCTATGTTCAGTGGACTCGAGTTGGTCGAGTCGATCCTCTACGCAACCATATTGCCGTGCCATCGATCCTCCTTCGTCGTCGAAGGGCTTGGAGAGTTATGTCGCTTATTACGACCATAGCTCCCCTAATAAACTCAGGCGAACGGTCGAGAAAAAGAAAATCGAAGAATGGCACGGGATTCTGCCCACCCGCCCCGAAACCGACGCGGGATTCAACGGCTCAGATCTTCGACAATCTTCGAGAGATCCCAGAGCCGGATCTCGCGATCCTCGCCCCCCGAGGCCATCGTCTTCCGGTCCGGGCTGAATGCGATCGTCCAGACCTTCCCGCGATGCCCTTCTAGCTGCGCGATCGGCTTGCGGGTTTGCAGGTCCCAGAGATAGATGGACCCGCCCGCATCGCCCGAGGCCAGGACACGCCCTCCGGGATGGTATGCGACGCAGAAGATCCCCTTCATCTGGCCCTTCAAGACTTTCCGTTCGCGACCGGTCTCGACATCCCAGAGCCTGATCCTTCGGTCGTCGGAGGCTGTGGCCAGCGACCTTCCATCCGGCGAGAATACGACGGGGGCCAGGTAGGCCCGCACGGCCGGGACCTGGATCTTTTCCCGTTTCGCGTCGGGGTCGATCAGGTCGACCATTCCACTCATGCTCCCGACCGCCAAGATCTTGCCGTCCGGCCCGTAGGCCACGGTCGTGACCGGGCTCGGGTACTTCAAGCCGAGGTGGGCCTCTCCCGTGGCGGTGTCCCAGAGGGTGACGAATCCGTCCTCTCCCGAATGGCTCCCGCCTCCGGCCAGGGTCTTGCCGTCGGGCGAATAGGCCAGGCCCCAGCCGTAGGCCACGGCATTACCTCCGAAGGCCGAGTCGTCCGAGTTCTCGCGATAGAAGGCTCGCTCCTTCCCGGTGTCCAGATCCCACGAGATCGCGCCGAGTCCCGGCCGATTCGCAGCGAGCGTCCGACCGTCGGGCGAGATCGCTACCGAGCTGAAGTCCGAACCGTCCGAGGAGAGGGTCAGCCGCTCCTTGCGGGAGGTCAGGTCCCAAACCTTGATCTCGCCCGAAGACCGGGAGGCCAGGGTCTTCCCGTCCGGGGAGATCGCCAAGGCGACGACTTCGCGGGTGTGTCCCGCGAGTGTGCGTTCTGGGGAGATCACGGGCGGCGGCCCGTCGCAGCCGGCGAGCAAGGCGAGGGCCATCAGGAGGCGGGCCGTCCGTCGCGGGCGGGTCCGGAGATCTTCAGGCATCGTCGACCGATCTCCGGGTGGCGTGGATGACTCGCGGGTGGTTCGCCGAGTCGCGGATGGTTGGGGCCATTTCCAGCTCGGGTCGGGCGGCGACCAGCTCGCGGACTGGCGTCTCCTGATCGCTGCCAATCTCCAGGATCAGGTGGCCGCCGACTTTGAGCATCGGTACAGCCTCGGCGATCAGGCGGTCGACCACCCGGAGGCCATCCTCGCCGCCGTCGAGCGCGAGGTGCGGTTCATTGTCGCGGACGCCGGGTTCGAGGGTCGGGATCACGCCGGTCGCGATGTAGGGCGGGTTCGAGACGATCGCGTCGAACGGCCCGTCGCCGGCGACCGGGGCCAGGAGGTCCCCCTGGCGAAACTCGACCCGATCGGACAGGCCCAGCTTCTCGGCGTTAGAACGGGCGACCGCGAGGGCCTCGGGGCTGAGGTCGATCGCCATGAAGCGGGCCGACTTGTGATGTTGGGCGCAGGCCAGGGCCAGGCAGCCCGAGCCGGTCCCCACGTCGACGCATCGCGGGGACTCGACCGCCTTGAGCCGGGCGAGGAATTCGACCACGACGAACTCGGAGTCGGGGCGGGGGATCAGGACGGCCGGCGAGACCGCCAGGGGGAGCGAGTAGAATTCCTTCCGCCCGACAAGATAAGCCACGGGCGTCCCGTCGGCCCGGCGCTTCACCAGGTCGCGGAACTTGCCTCGATCGCTCTCGCCGACCTCTTCCTCGTACTGGGTATAGAGGCGGACCCGCTCGCAACCCAGGACGAACGCGAGCAGGACCTCGGCATCGAGTCGAGGGCTCTCCGCCCCCTTCTTCTTGAGGAAGTCGCGCGTCCAGCTCAGAAGACGGCCGACCGTCCAGCGGTCTTCGAGGTCAGCGGGCATGGTGTCCGTGTTCCGTTTCTCGGAGGGCTGGCCCTGCCGGGCTCGATTTCGTCGGCAGGGGACGCCCTGCCCTTTGCTGGTCGGCTCGCGTCCTAGAGGTCCCCGAGCTGCTCCCGACGGTCGTGGTCGATCAGGGCGGTCGCGACGGGTTCGAGGTCGCCGAGGATGATTCGATCGAGGTTGTACCAGGTCTGGCCGATCCGGTGGTCGGTCACGCGATTCTGGGGGAAGCTATAGGTCCGGACCCGCTGCGAACGGTCGCCCGACCCGATCAGGGTCCGCCGCTGCTCGGCCCGCTCCGAGTGGGCCTGCTCCTGCATCTGGTCGTAGAGCCGGCTCCGGAGCAGACGCATCGCCTTGGCCTGATTCTTGTGCTGGCTCCGCTCGTCCCGGCAGAGGACGACGATCCCGCTGGGCTTGTGGGTCAGCCGGACGGCGCTTTCGGTCTTGTTCTGGTGCTGGCCGCCGGGGCCTCCCGCCCTCATCACGTCCCGCTCGATGTCCTCGGGTCGGATCACGATCTCGACGTCCTCGGGCTCGGCCATGACGGCGACGGTGGCGGCCGAGGTGTGGATCCGCCCCTGGGTCTCGGTGGCCGGCACGCGTTGGACCCGGTGACCTCCGCTCTCGAACTGGAGATGGCGATAGGCTCCCTCTCCGGTGATCCCGAAGGACGCCTCGCGGAAGCCGCCCAGTTCGGTCGGCACGATATCGAGGATCTCGAAGTTCCAGCGCTTGGTCTCGGCGTATCTCCGGTACATCTCGAAGAGGTCGCGGGCGAACAGGGCGGCCTCATCGCCGCCGGTCCCGGCCCGGATCTCGACGATTAGGCCCGCGCGGTCGGAGCCGGCGGCCTTGTCGTAGAGCAGGTCGCGGAGCGACTCGCCGACCTCTTGCTGGCGGGCCCGGAGCGTCTCCAACTCGGCCTCGGCGTAGGCCCTCATGTCGAAATCCGACTCGGCGGAGATCATCGATTCGGCCTGGACGATCTCTCGGCCGAGTTCGAGATAGCGTCCGTAAGGGACCGCGACCTTGGCCAGCGACCCTCGCTCCTTGGCCAGGGCGGCATAGCGGGTCGGGTCGGTCGCCAGGGCCGGATCGAGCAACGCGGCGTCGAGCTCGACGAATCGCTGGTAATCCGCCTGGAGCTTATCGAACACGAGACGCCTCGGAGTCGGGGTTGAACATCGGGACTTTCCGCCCGGTCGCGTGTCGTTCGCAAAACGACCGACGGCCCGACCGGTCCGCGCTCATCGCGCCGTCCGGCGGGCCGTCCGAAGGTTCTGAGGCCGAGCGACTAGGCCTGGGTGGGAGTCTCGGCCGGCTTCTTGGCCTTGCCGTAGGTCCCCTGGAACTTCTTGTTGAACTTGTCCACGCGGCCGGCGGCGTCGACGAACTTCTGCGATCCGGTATAGAACGGATGGCACTTGGAGCAGACTTCGACCACGATCTTCGGCTTGGTGCTCCGGGTCTGGAACGTGTTGCCGCAGCCGCAGGAGACGGTGCTCTCGACATAGTTGGGGTGGATGCTGTCTTTCATCGGATATTCGCCTTCATCGCTCGATGCCCGCGTGGCCCGCCGAAGTCCGGATGTCGGGCCTCGATGCCACGCGCCAAAGTTCTTACGATACTCGATCGCATAGGGATCGGACAATCGGCTTTTCCGCGATCATTTCACCGAGCCGCCGGTGATCGGCTTGCCCTCGAGATAATCCTTCACCGCCTGCTCGACCTGGTCGTAGGTGAACTGGTTGTTGACGTCTTCGAGGTTGAACCGGCGGATTTCCTTGCCGTCGGGCCCGTAGAGGAAGACGGCGGGGATGGCCGTCAGGTCGAGCTTCTCGAAGGCATCGTCCTGGGTCTCGTCGAGCAGGAGATTGGTGAAGACGGCCTTCTGGCTCTCGAGGAACTTGGTGGCCTCGGTGACATCCTTCTTGCTGGTCGGGTCGTCGAGCGAGAGCGAGATCACGACCAGGCCCTTCTCGGCGTACTTCTCGTGCATCTTGACGACGTGGGGAAAGTTGTCCTTGCAGGGGCCGCACCAGGTGGCCCAGGCGTCGACGATGGTGAGCTTGGCCTCCTTGTTGGCGGCGATCCTGGCGAGCATCGCGTCGTACTTGACCGGGACGAGCTTGACCTCTCCGGCCGGGCTGGGCTTCTCGACGGCCGGGGCGAGCGAGGCGGCAATCCCGAGGGTCAGCAGTCCGAGCAGGGCGGTCCGGGCGATCGCATTCACGGTCGGGCTCCTCGAAAGGTCCGATGATCCGGCGGGTGAATCAAACGAGCACGCCGCCGGGGGATGGCCCGGCGGCGCGAGATGAACGATTCGATTCCGGCGGGGCCGGATCCGAACTTATCTCTTGTAGGGGATGCCGCAGCCGATGGCGCGGGTCTCGGTCTCTTCGACGGTCTCGCCCGCCAGGACGGCGTCGATGGCGGTCTTCAGGTAGGCCTTGGGGCCCTTGGACTCGGCACCGTCGTCCATCCGGCCGGTGTAGCGGATGGTCCGGTCCTTGTCGAGGACGAAGAACTGCGGGGTGTTGGTGGCACCGAAGGCCTTGCCGATCTTGCCGTCCTCGTCGTAGCCGTAGGTCAGGTTGTACTTGCCCTGCTTGATCTTGTCCTTGATGGCGGCAATCCCGTCCTCGTCGGCCATCTGCGGGCCCGAGGAGCAGACGCCGATGAACTTGACGCTCTTGCCGTTGTACGCCTTGACCAGGTCATAGAGCCGGTCTTCGCAGGCGATGACGGCCGGGCAGTGGTTGGCGAGGAAGGCAACGACGACGACATCTTCCTTGGCGTTGTTCAGGTCCAGGGTCAATTCCTTGTCGCCGGTCTCGGAGACGGCGGGAATGCCCGTGATGGCCGGGGACTTGTCGCCGACGCTGACGACCTTGTTGTACTTGCCGGCGAAGCTGGTGCCGGCGATCAGGGCCACGGCGGCCAGGCTGAGGATCCAATGACGCATGAAAACGATCTCCTGGAAGGTGTCTGCTGGATGATCTTCGGTGCGGGGAGCCGTTGAACCTTCGATCGACCGCCAGAGCCTCCCGGCTCTCGGACCCATCCGGGCCATCCCCCGACCTGCCCCGAGACGACCGTCGATGAAGGGATCAAGCTAAGTTTGAGAGCGCCGATGAGGGAAGGGCCGGCCCCGAATTCCTACCGACCCGGCCCGATTCCGACCCCGATTATAGGCGGCGTCCCTGGGGAGTCAACCATCTCACGACGGCTGTCGAGGCCCCGGTCCGGTCGGCGTTTCTCGGGTGGCGGTCCCGGATGGGTCCCGAAGTTCCGCCGGGGCCGCCCATCGGGCCGCATTCGCGATGATCTTGCGGACCGAAGGATGGAAGAGGATCGGGAAGGCGTCGTGACCCGGTCGAAAGTAAACGACCCGGCCTTTATCGACCGTCCAGGTCAGCCCACTCCGGAAGGTCTCGCCCCCCTCGAACTTCGAGACCATGACGACCGTTTCGGGATCGGGGACCTTGAACGGTTCCGAAAACATGGCCGTTCTCGGGATGGTGAACCGGGTGACCCCACGCGCCAGCTCGTGGTCGGGGGCCAGGATCGTGACATGCTCCGGTCGGCCATCCTCACGCCAGCCGCCGGGCTCGCAGCTGGTACTCATCAGCTCCTGGAACGGTTTGCTGCCGCAGGAAGCATGGAGCGCCACGAATCCTAATCGGCCCGCCCGGACGCGCTCGGCCACGGATCGGGCCCGATCATCGGGCAGGTCCCCATGCCGGAGACGCCCCCACCAGATCAGGACGTCGGTGGAGTCGAGTTCCTGTTCGGAGAGGCCGGCTTCGGGCATGGCCAGTCGGGCTTGCTGGACGTCGAACCCGGGAAGTCGGCGGAGGCTATCGCCGATCGCCCCATCCACGTCATCCGGGTAGATTGAGGGCGGCGCGGTGCCCTCCGCCCAGACCCGGACCCGTATTTTCTCGGTCCCGGCTCGTGCCGGAGAAGGGCGAAGCAGAGAGAATCCCGTCGCCGAGGCGGCGGCGAGGCTGGCCCGTCGCATGAAGGTCCGGCGGTCGAACCGATCCGTAGACTCGCAATGGCTCATCGTCGCTCGTCGCCCAGTGGGCGTTCAGGCACCGACCGGCGGGGTAGGGTTCGAGGATCCGGCAGTCAAGCCCAGACCGACGAACATCAGGCAAGGAATGATATTTAATCACCCCGAGTCGACTAGTTCAAGCAAATCGTTTACGAATTGTTCAACGAAGTCGGAATGGGAGCGGGAGGAGGTCGGCCAGGGTCATCCGCCCGACCCGGTCGACGATCACGGGGGTCTCGGGCTCCGCGAATTCGATCAGGACCTGCCGGCAGGCCCCGCAGGGCATCAGGAGTTCGGGGCTCGATCCCTCGGGGGCGTCGACGCATGCGACGGCGATGGCCTCGATCGGTCCCGCCCCGGCCAAGACGGCCGCGAACGTCGCCGTCCTCTCGGCGCAGATGGTCAGGCCATAGGAGGCGTTCTCGATGTTCGCCCCGGTGAAGGTCCGCCCCCCCGCGCGGATCGCGGCCCCCACGTGAAACTTCGAGTACGGACAATAAGCCGCCCGACTGGCTTGCCGGGCGGCTTCGAGGAGATCATCGAGCATGTCGGACATGGTGCGTGCCCCGAGCGGTCGGCCCTTTGATATCAGCGGTCAGGCCGATTATCGCCGATCGCCCGGGACCCTGACCATCCTTACTGGTTCTGGTTGAACTTCACGTCCTGGATGTCGTCGCCCGGGGCGTGATCGACGAAGTGCCAGGAGAGTTCGGTGCCGACGAGCTTGAGGAACTTGATCCGGAACGAGGAGGGGGAGACGCCGGTATCCCGGGGCACGGGACCTCGGATCGGGAAGGTGGTGTCGGCCTGCTCCTCGTAGACCATGCTGGCTTCCTTGGGCTGAGTCTTGATCTCATGCCCTCGGGAGTTTTTCGGGTGGGCGATCTCCCAGACCTGGATGTGGACCTCGGAGTTCCCTTCCATCAGGTCGAGGTTCCTCGGGTCCTGGGTGATGAACTTCGAGACGTCCAGGAGGATCGCCACGTCGGCCTCGAACGCCTTGGCCGCCTCCGACGGGTCGGTCCACGAGGGGTGGGCCTCGACCCAGCCGGCGACCTTGTCGGCCTCGACAATCTGGATCTTCTTGACGTTCTTGCGTAGGGCCGAGGTGAATTCGCGATTCAGGTCGCGGGCCAGGTCGTCGAACTCGGTACCGGAACCGGGGTCGACGTGCACGAGCACCACGACCTTCTTGCCTTTCAGCGACGGGCCGGGGGCGGGAATGCTCGAATCGAAGGGTTGGAGGAAGTAGAAAATGGTCATCGGGTTGCACCCGGGCAGACTGAGCAGGCTCGCGGCGGCCAGTGCGATCGCCAGGCCGGCCCGACGCGTCCATGCGTGCGGCCGAGGGGTCATCCTAACTCCCTCCCAAGGTCATGCGAACGGTCCAGGATAAAACGGTCAAGGCCACGGTGGCCACCGCCAGGGCAACCAGCGGTTGCTCCAGCGTCCGGAACGGTGCGGGGCGTCCCCTGGCCGAGACGTAAAGGAGCCAGGGGATCAGGACGAAACAGGTCGCGGCCAGGAGGCACCCGGCGGGGTTGGCCCCCCAGGCCCTGACCGGCTCGGCCCGTACGAACCAGGCGAACGAGGTCGTCATACCGCAACTGGGACAGGGACGACCGGTGTTTGCCTTGAACGCGCAGGGCCAGAGACCCAGGCGCTCATGCGTGCCATAGCCCCGAGGATCCGGATCGAGCCGGCGGGCCACGACGAGCATCGACAACACGGCCAGGGCGAAGACCACCAGGAGACCCCGGGTCGCTCCGCCCAGTCGATCGACCGATCCCGCGTGCGGATTCATGGTGTGGGAGAGTCCGGCAAGGTGATGTGTGCCGACAACCTAACCCGGACCGCCCAACCCGGCAAGGCCAGTTCCCCCCGAAGATGGGTCAGGGTGTACCCGGGGATTCTTGGGGCTGCTTTCCTGACTCCGGCGGTGATCGGCACCCGGAGCAAGCTCCGGGGCGGAAAGCGGCAGCAAGCTGCCGCACTCCAAGGCGGCTCCGCCGCATCAGAGGCCGCCGGAGGCTTTGGAGTGCGAGAGCTTGCTCTCGCTTTGCTGGGCGGAGCTTGCTCCGCCGAGACAGACCCCCAGAAAATCTGGTTGCACGCATGGCTCGATCCATCCGCCAGGCGAAACGACATTGGCCCGATGGCTCCGTTCGATCGTCGGCATCGGGTTCCGGGGTGGTCGTGCTCCGTCAACGATCCGATGGGCCGGAACATTTAACCGGCCTGCGCCCTATCTTTCTCGGAGGGACCTGTCGCCTTCATCGCCGAGGCTCCTTTTCATTCCGGGGAATGCCCTTGCCGCCTTCGACGAAACCGACTGGTTGGCTCGACCTCCTCCGGGGTTGGCTCTATCTCCCCTCGGGAGAACTGGCCACGATCCGCCGGGTTTCGGGCGGGCTCCTCCTTTGCATCCTCCCGGAGGTCTGGTTCTGGAGCCGTGGCGGTCCCGGTCCTTATCACGTCCCGGCCTTCTGGGTGGGCGGTCATCCGATCGACCTCCCCCTGCCCCTCCCCTGGGTCGATGCCTGGATTTGTGCCGCCTATGTCTTGGCCGCGCTGGCCATGATCTTCGATCGGGCTCCTCAATGGGCCCCCGCCCTGGCAGCCTCGATCCTGGCGTATCACGCCTGGCGCGACGTCCGGGCTTGCAATTCCAGCTATGTGCAGCTCCTGTTCTTCGACCTGATCGCCTTGCTGTTCGCGAACGGACCGATCAATCCGGCCCGGCGACTGATTCAGTTCGGCTTGACCTGCTGCTATGGCTTCGCGGTGATCCAGAAGCTCGCGATGCCGGAGTGGCGCGGGGGCGAGACGCTCCTGGCGATCCTGGCCCATGCCGATGGGGTCCGGCCGATCTGGGTGCCGCTGCTCCGGGCGATGGCACCGGGGCCCGACCTCGCCGGGTTCCTGGCCCTGGTGGTGATCGGCGTCGAGGCCTTCATCGGGGTCGGGTTGTGGTGGGCTCGGACCCGCAAGCTGGCCATGATCGTAGGGGCCGGGCTGCATCTCGGATTCGCGGCGATCTTCCCGGGGACCGAGATTTTCGCCCCCGTCATGTTCACGGGCTATCTGGCCTTCCTAGGACCGGGTTCCTCCGACCTTTCCGCGATCCCGCGTCGGCGATTCGAGATGACCCTGGCCCTCGCCTTCCTGGTGGCGATGGTGGCGATCCCCGCGCGGATCTACGTCCCGCCGATGCGACCCTGGCATCTCCTGACCCACATGGATCACCTGCCCTGGACCTATTCCATGTTCTCGCAGATCGACCGGATCGACTCGGTCGAGGTGACGATCACCGACCATCCAGGGATGACTCGCCGGGTCGAGCCGGTCGGGCGGATGCTCCAGGCCAGCTCCGACGCCGAGATGATCGCCCTGGCCCGGCACGTCCTCCGGAGCCACCCGGGAGCCGATCGGGCCGAGGTCGTCGTCCGGCTCACGGTGAATCATCGGAGAGAACTGGTGAAGTCGCTCAGATGGGTCCGAGGGGAGGTCCCGTCGATCGAGGTCCGCGAGGTCGCGAAGCTCCCCGAGCCTTCGAGCCTGTCCGGGTCCATCCACGGACTTCCCGGACGATGACCCGGAAATCCTGCTCTGGATTGAGATCCCGAATGACCTGGATCGCTGTCCAGGGGGACGGATTCAGAGCTGTTCGACCCAGGCCTCGGCTTCTCGGGTGGCGTCCTGCATCCGGCGTTCGACCTCGAGGCGGCAGGATTCGATGGTCTCGCGGTCGGCATCGGGAGGGACCAGGAGGGGTTCAGGGACGACGCAAGCGGCGGGTCGGAAGGGGCGAGGAACGGCGAAGCGGTCCCAGCTCCGGGCCCGCCAGGGGTCCTGGAACGCCATCCCGGCCCCCACGATCGGCAGGCCGGTCCGGCTCGACAGATAGGCCAGGCCCTGGTGGACGTGCCGACGCGGGCCCCGAGGGCCATCGGGCGTGACGCAGAGATGCCCCTGGTCGACCCGGTGGGTCATCTCGCGGAGGGCCCGGACGCCCCCCCTGGTCGTCGAGCCCCGGATCACTCCGAATCCCAGACGCCGAACGACCCGGGTGATCAGCTCGCCGTCTCGGTGGTCGCTGATCAGGATCTGCATCTCCGGCCAGGCCCAGTAATAGGCCGGGAAGAGCATGACCTCGTGGAAGAAGGCATAGATGAACCGCTGGCCGGTCCGACGCGCGACCTCCGGGTTGACCGAGGGGTCGGCGTATCGGAAATGATAGCGGCAGGATCCCGAGAGCCGGCGGATCAGCCAGGCTCCCGTCACGCCGACGGATTGGACCAGGAATGGATGCTGAATCTTCATCGGCTCGGCCTTCCCTGGCTCGTGGTCGCCGATCGTCCTCGGGGCACGGTTTGCTCCCGAACGGGCGATCTTATAACCCGTGGCCCGATCGATTGCCAGCGAGGAAACCCCGGAGCGCCGACGATCCAGGCTTCGAAATGAAACCGGCCCGACCGTGCCGAGGGGCGACGGTCGGGCCGGATGGATGCTCGGTAGGCCGCGGAGGGAGGAAGAACGACGAGCGAAATCCCTCAAGACCGCCCCTACCGATCGATATTACATGCCCTGGCCGCTGGCCTGGGGGGTCGCCTGCGGGGTGGCATAGTGGACGGGGGCGGCGTACTCGTAAGCAACCGGAGCACACTCGGCCTTCTTGTGGCAGCCGAACTTCATCTTCGGCATCTTGAAGTGGCACTTCTTCTTGGGGGTCTCGCAGACGACCGGGGCCGGCTCGCAGACGACCGGGGCCGGCTCGCAGACGACCGGGGCCGGCTCGCAGACCGGGGCGGGAGCGGGGCACTTCTTCTTGTGGCAGGCGCTGGCGTCGCTGGCGAGCAGCAGGCCGCCGAACAGGCCGGCCAGGGCGAGAGTCGTGAGGTGGCGCATTGAGGTCGTCTCCGATATTTGGGGCAATTGGGGAGAGTCTCGCAAGAGACCCGACGATCACGAGCGATTCAACCTGGCAAACTCGATGCCGGCTGAAGATAGGATAGATAAGCTACGGGGAATTGCAAATCTTTTTTTGGAATTCCGGTCAGGAGGTTTGCGGTACCAGGGTGCGAGTTTGTCGATAACGCAAATTCCTGAACGATATGCGCGAAAAGTTTGCTCATCCGGGCCACTCCCCGGAATAGACCTCGGTGGCCGGTCCGGTCATGAAGACCGAGGTCCCCGGGCCATCCCAGGACAGTTCCAGGTCGCCCCCGGGGAGGTGGGCCAGGAGATTGGGCCCGGTCCTTCGCGTCAGGACGCCGGCCACGGCCACCGCGCAGGCCCCGGTCCCGCAGGCCAGGGTGATTCCGGATCCCCTTTCCCAGGTCCTCATCCGGACTTCGGTCGTTGACATCACCTGGACGAAGTGCACATTAACGCGCCGGGGGAAGCTCTGGTGCCGCTCGACGGCGGCCCCCAGGGTCTCGACGGGGAATTGTTCAACATCCTCGACGTAGAAGACCACGTGGGGGTTGCCCATCGAGACGGCGGTCGCGGCCAGGAGATGCTCGCCGATCTCCATCGGGGCGTCGACCGGGGGGTTCCCTGGCAAGGTGGTCGGGATGTCCGACCCCTGGAGAATCGGTGCCCCCATGTCCACCCGGACACGGCGGGCCTTGCCCGATTCGGTCTCCAGGCCCAGCGTGAGGACGCCTCGACCCGTCTCGATGGTCACTTGCGGCCTGGGGGCGATCCCGTGGTCGTGGATGTACTTGGCGACGCACCGGACGCCGTTGCCGCACATCTCCGACTCCGATCCGTCGGCGTTGAACATCCGCATCCGGGCATCGGCGAGCTGGGACGGCTCGATCAGGATCAGGCCGTCGGAGCCGACCCCGAAATGGCGGTCGCTGACCGCGATCGCCAGTTTCGAGGGATCGGCCGGGCTCGGCTGATCGAAGGTGCTGACGTAGACGTAATCGTTACCGATTCCATGCATCTTGGTGAATTTCAAGGCTCGGACCTCTCGACGACTTCGAACCATTCGACACCCCCGGGCAGGGGGTGGGCGGCATATTCCAGGTGGAGGACGCGACGACGTTGGGGCTCGGTGGCCGCCGAGGACGCGTGGAGCAAGAGGGGCCGCATGATGACCACGCCCCCGCGAGGGACCAGACATTCGACCGCCGGTTGGACGGCTAACTGGTTCCTGGTCGCCTCGACATCGAGCCGACCTCCTCGGTGCGAGCCGGGGATGACCCGGAGCGGGCCTCGTCCCGCTCCGCAGTCGTCCAGATGGACCCGGATGGTCAGCATCCGTTCGAGGACGCCGATCGGGGGCCGGACGTGGGTGATGCCCGCCTTGACGGTCCACGGGCCATAACCCTCGGACACGGCCCGCTGGCGGACCGCGATGGTCAGGTCCTGGTGCCAGGGGACGCCCCAGTTGGCCCCCTCGGTCTTGTCGAACAGGAGCCCCCGGACCGCGAACGCGCCGGGGCCGAGGACCGAGTCGACCAGATCCAGTATCGCCCCGGAACCGGCCAGGCTTCGGACTTCCGGGATGGCGCGGAGGAGGTCCCGCATCCCGTAGACTTCCTCGACCCGGCGGAGCAAAGCGTCGCTCGGCCCGGCACGATCGACGGCCTCGATCAGGGTGTCGACGTCTCTCGGGGGGAGGATGTCCGGGATCACGGCGAACCCGTCGCGGCCGACGGATTCGGCGAGGTCGGCGATCGCTTCGATCATCGGACGGGCTCGCGGGGGACGGAATAGATCGCCTGAATCCCCACGGTAAACCAGACAGACTACCCCCCGCAAGCCGACGCGATCAAGGTGGCGGGCACGCCGCATGCTTGCCCATGCAAGTGTCGTCGGGCAATTTCCTCGCTGGATATCAGGTCGCTGATGTCATCTGGCCGATTTGTCGTCTAATTGCGATTTCGGGGGCCTCGCCGCGCAAAGTGGCAGATGACGCAACCGGCGAGGATTACGAGGGCCGTCGCCGGCTCTGGCGTCGGCGTCAGTAAATAATTGTGAATCTTTCCTTGCGCGTCGGTCGCCTTCCCGGTGATTTGACCGAGATCATTGATGTCGATGGCGCTGGAAAGAATCAAGCCTGTGCCTGGGGCGATCAGCGTGTTGAGATCCCAGGAGGATTGATTGGCCGTGAGGAAAGCGTGTGTGGAGGGGCTTATATTATCACCAACTGGCACCGTGAATGCGCCAACGATCTGACCATTGTCGTTAAGAGAATGGCTCATGATGGATTCCGGGGTGGTGATCCGCAAGGGCCACTCAGTGGATACAATCGGTCTCCTCGGTCGGGCGATCTGTCCGCCCCGCTGATCCCGACTTCCCCGCCCCGAGGCGTCGCACGATGGTCAACATCCAGGATCTCTTCGACGACGCCAAGTGCTTCGACACCATCCGGGGCATGCGGTGGCCTGACGGCGTGACCTGTCCCAAGTGCTCCTCGGACTCGGTCATCAAGAACGGCAAGGACGACACTCAGCCACTCCGTCAACGCTACGAGTGCCGGGGCTGCCGCCGACGCTTCGACGACCTCACCGACACCATCTTCGCCGGCCATCACCTGCCGCTGAGGACCTGGATCGCCTGCCTCTATCTGATGGGGCTGAACCTCTCGGGATTGCAGATCGCCCAGGAACTCGACATCAACAAGGATGATGCCCGGGCCATGATCCAGCGACTCCGACAGGGGATGGTCGACCGTTGTCCTCCGGTCGTGCTGGAGGGGGAGGTCGAGTGCGACGAAGTCTATGTGGTGGCCGGACATAAGGGTCATCCCGAGGCGGTCAAAAAAAAGGCCGCCTCCCCCGAAGGCGACGCCTGAGAGGCGAGCGAGGTCGGGGCACCCTGGCCAAGGAGAAGCCGCCGATCTTCGGGATGTTGCAGCGTGGAGGCGAGGTCGTGATCCGGATGCTGGAGAACGTCCAGCAGGTGACCATCAAGCCCCTGATCGATCGGATGATCGCCAAGGGGACGTTGGTCTACACCGATGAATACGACATCTATGGCCGCCTGGTGGAGTGGGGTTATGGCCACAAGACGGTCTGCCACGGGGCGGGCGAGTTCGCCCGGGACGACGATGGCGATGGCTTCTGCGAGGTCCATGTCAACACGCTCGAAGGGTTCTGGTCGCTGCTCCGCTCGTGGCTGCGGCCTCACCGAGGAATCCCCCAGGAGAGCCTACCGCTGTACCTGGGTTTCTTCGAGTTCGTGCACAACATCCGGGCGAGAGGAAAGCGGCTACTGGGTGCCCTGATCGCCCAATTGCTGGCACCACCCCGGAATCCATCATGAGCCAAGAGAATAGGCTCTCCCGATCGAGTACTGGTATTCTTCGATTGGAAATCGGACCATCTGTACACCATCCGCCTTCGTATAGATCAGGGGTATGGTAGAAGTGTAGTTGGACTCCCAAGGGTAGAACTGATTGCCGACGACATCACCCGACTTGTTTACCGCCGAGAACACGAAGGAATTCCAGCGCGCAACCATCGGCATTGGATAAATCTGGGTAGGCGACTGTCCGTCGAGACTGATTAAGCCCGCATATCGATTACTGATACTCCCAAAGTCAGTTACAACTTCGTTGATGATCGAGTTGTAGATGCTATAGGAACCTTCCTGCGATCGGATTAACGACTCGGAGCCCTTGGTAAGATTCCCGGAGGCGTCGAATACGACGGTATCGCCAATATTCTTGCCCAGATCGGTAACTTGATAGAGGACCCCCGCATCGCCCGTTCCGGCAGTCAGCGAGACCCATAGCCCCACCAAGGCGATCATGCGGGCTAAAATCGAGCCATTCATAAGTTCTCGATCTCTGGATGGAGGTGGGGCGACAGGAGTTGAGGGTGTTCTGAAATACCCCGAGCTTGTCGAAGCGGGCGTCATTGTGGTGGCCGATGATTTCCTGTCAAGACGAAGAATCTGGGATTTGTTTTCGATTTTGTCCAAAGGGGTTAGAGTCTGCTCAACGTAGAAGTAGAGCATTCAGACGCACCCAAGCGCAATCTTCCCGAAGGCCCTCCTGGTTAAATTCGATTTCTTCGAGATCGAAAAGCTGAATCGAATTCGAGGTGTCCTCGGCGGCCAGGAGCGGTTCCGGACTTGTCGAGCATGGGTCGGACGTCCTACTCTGGTAGGTGGATCAAGCCATCGAACCGCCCCGAAGGGTCGAGTACCTCCATGCTGGGAATGCCCGCGACGACGCAATTTGACCTGAATTTCCGGCTCCTGGGCATCCCGGTGCGGATCAACCCCTTCTTCTGGGTGATGGCGGCCGTGCTGGGCTGGGGGGGGAGGGACACGGACGGGTTGGAGGTGGTGGTCTGGGTCGCCTGCGTCTTCGTCTCGATCCTGGTCCACGAATTCGGCCATGGCCTGACCGCCCGGGCGTTCACCCGGCAGCAGCCGGCGATCGTCCTGTACGCAATGGGGGGGCTTTGTTTCTCCGATCAGGAACGGATCTCCCCCTGGAAGCGGCTGGGCGTGATCCTGATGGGTCCGGGAGCGGGATTCCTTTTGTTCGCGCTGGTTGCGACGATCGAGGCGACTTTCCTCGGCTCGATCAATTTCGGGCCGTTTCGGGTCTACTTCCACGATGCCCCGGCCTGGGCCAATCACCTGATCTATGCGGCGTTCGCGAACCTCCTCTGGATCAACCTGTTCTGGGGGATCTTCAACCTCTTTCCCATCTTCCCACTCGACGGCGGCCAGGCGGCCCAGACTCTCCTGTCGATGCAAAATCGTCAGAGGGCGGCCTCGCGGACCTATATCCTGTCGATGGTGACGGCCGGTCTGCTGGCGGTTGTCCTTTATCAGCAGACCGGAGAACCGTTGAATTCGCTTTTCGTGGGGTATCTGGGCCTGATCAACTTTCAGCTCTACCAGGCGTCCCAGTTCCAGGCCGGAAGCCGAGGCGCCTGGGACGACGACGAAGACTGGTGGAAACGCTGAATCCTTTTGTCTTGCTGAAGCCTCCCAATTTAAACGACTTGCGTCAATCGGGCCGGCCCGGAGGGGTGCCCCCTTTCCTTCGAGGTCGGCATACCCAACAATTCCTTCTGCTGAGCTTCCGGCCGTGCTAGGCTCTCCTTGACGGGCCTGCCTTCGACCCAACGCCGAATCGATCAAGAGTATGAGCAAAAAACCCAGGCCAAAACGAACTCGCCCCGAACCCGCCGAGACTCCGGCCAACGAGCTCGATCCGCACGAGCGCGTGGCCGAGGAGGCGGCGACCGGGCGACTCCTGGTCCTGGCCGAGAAGGCCGACCCGATCGAGGCCCCCGACCAGATCCCCTTGCTCCCGCTCCGGTCCGACGTGGTCTTCCCGCAGACCGTCGTCCCGCTGGTGGTCAATCGATCGGCCGGGATCAAGCTCATCGACGAGATCATGGCCGGGGAGAAGTCCCTGGGCCTGGTCGCGCAGCAGCACCCCGAGACCGACGACCCGACCCTGAGCGACCTGTATCCCACGATCTGCGTCGGCTCGGTCCTCAAGATGCTCAAGTTCCCCGACGGCTCGACCCGGGTCGTCTGCCAGGGACTGGTCCGCGCCCGGTTGATCGAGATCACCCAGACCGAGCCGTTTCTGGTCGGCCGGATCGAGCCGCTCGAAGACGTCCTGGAGGAAGGCGTCGAGCTCGACGCGCTGGTCCATCACGTCAATCAGCTCTTCCAGCGGATGATCGACCAGAGTCAGCAGGTCCCCGAGGAACTCCAGGTCGCCGCGATGAACACGCGGGAGCCGGGGCGTCTGGCGGATCTCCTCGGGTCGAGCATGCCGTTCACGATCGAGGAGAAGCAGCTCCTCCTGACCGAGACCAACGTCAAGACCCGGCTGGAGAAGCTGGGATCGCTCCTGACCCGGCAGCTCACGGTCCTGGAGCTTTCCAGCAAGATCCAGGCGCAGGTCGGCTCGGAGATCACCAAGGCCCAGCGCGATCACTTCCTCCGCCAGCAGATCAAGGCCATCCAGGACGAGCTGGGCGAGGCCGAGTCGGATAACCCCGAGCTGGACGAACTCTGGGAGAAGCTGGAGAAGGCCAAGCCCCCCGCCGAGGTCCTGGCCGAGGCCGAGCGCGAGATGGACCGGCTGGCCGGGATGCACCCGAGTTCGGCCGAGTACTCGATCGTCCGGACCTATCTCGACTGGCTCGCCGTGCTCCCCTGGGAGAAATCCAGCCGGGACCGGCTCGACCTCCGTCGAGCCCGGAAGGTCCTCGACGCCGACCACTACGACCTGGAAAAGATCAAGGAGCGGATCCTCGAATACCTGGCCGTCCGCAAGCTCAAGAAGGACATGAAGGGGCCGATCCTCTGCTTCGCCGGCCCACCCGGTACGGGCAAGACCAGCCTGGGCAAGAGCATCGCCAAGGCCCTCGGTCGCGAATTCGTCCGGGTGAGCCTGGGAGGGGTCCACGACGAGGCCGAGATCCGGGGACACCGGCGTACTTACGTCGCGGCCATGCCGGGCCGGGTCATCCAGGGGATCCGGAAGTCGGGGACGAACAACCCTGTCTTCATGCTCGACGAGGTCGACAAGCTCGGCGCCGATTTCCGAGGGGACCCCTCCGCCGCCCTCCTGGAAGTCCTCGACCCCGAGCAGAACGCGACCTTCCGCGACCACTACCTCGACGTCGATTTCGACCTCTCCAAGGTCATGTTCATCGCCACCGCGAACATGCTGGAGACGATCCCCGCCCCCCTGCTCGACCGGATGGAAGTGATCGAGCTGGCCGGGTACAGCGAGGAAGAAAAGGTCCTGATCGCCAAGAAGTACATCGTCCCCAAGCAGCTCGAGGCCCACGGCCTGACCGCCAAGGCGGTGGAGTTCGAGGACGACGCCATCCGGCGGGTGATCTCCGACTACACCCGAGAGGCGGGGCTCCGGAACCTCGAACGCGAGATCGCCACGGTCTGCCGGAAGATCGCCCGGAAGCATGCCGAGGGGAACAAGGCCGCCACGACGGTCCAGTCCGCCACATTGCCCGAGATGCTCGGCCCGCCCCGGTACTTCCGCGAGGTCGCCGACAGGACCGGCACGCCGGGGGTCGCCACCGGCCTGGCCTGGACCCCAACCGGGGGCGAGATCCTCTTCATCGAGGCCTCGGGGATGCCCGGCAAGGGGACCCTCACGCTGACCGGCCTGCTCGGCGAATCGATGCGAGAGAGCGCCCAGGCGGCCCTCAGCTACCTGAGGAGCCATGCCAAGGAGATGCACCTCGACGTCGCCAAGATCACCAAGACCGACCTCCACATCCACGTCCCCGCCGGGGCCGTGCCCAAGGACGGCCCCTCGGCCGGGGTCGCCATCGCCGCCGCCCTGATGAGCCTGTTCCGACATCGCGCGATCCATCAAGAGATGGCCATGACCGGCGAGGTCACGCTGACCGGTCGGGTCCTCCCCGTGGGGGGCGTCCGCGAGAAGGTCCTGGCCGCCCGACGGGCCGGGATCACCACCGTCCTGATCCCTCGCCACAACGAGAAGGACCTGATCGAGCTGCCAGCCGAGGTCAAGGCCGACGTGACCTTCCACTCGATCGACACCCTCGACGACGTGGTCGGCCACCTCTTCCCGGCCAAATCCAAGCCCACGAGTGCCAACAAGCCGCAGACCACCAAGGCCAAGGAGTTGCCCAGGAAGCCCGGCCTGCCCGCCCCGACCGGCAAGACCGAGGCCCCGAGCAAGCCATCGAGACGCCCGAGGTCGGCCTGAGTCCGAGGAGGAGAGGAGATCCTCCATGGACGGTCCAGCGGCCCGGCGACTGACCCTGGGCGATTGCGCGATCCTGATCGCCACGACGGCGATCGGGGTCTGGATCTGGAAGATCGCCCATGAGAGCCGAACGCCGGGTCAGTTGCAGTTCGTCGTTCAGGGAGGCTATCCGCCGCCCTGGAGCTTGACGATCGGCCTCGATCTCTCGCCCTTCCTGCTCACGACAGCCATCGGCCTGATTCTCGCCAGGCTGCACTCTCCTCGCCCGGGCTTTCGCGAATTGACCCGGCAGCCCGGCCTGATCGCGAGCCTGGCGATTCTGGCCAGCGTCCTGTACAGCATCGCGTTTGGATTAGGTCACCTCTGGTTTTCTGCCGCACTTCGGAGGACCGGGTTCTCCTACGGTTCCATTTACTATCTATCGATCGGCCTGCGAACCGGAGAAGCGGTGGTCATCGCCTGGGCGACGCTGGCCCTGATCGGGGCGTGGCAACCAGAATCGAGTTGGGTTGATCGTGCCGGACGGGTCCTGGGCGTTTGCTCGATCCTGATCTGGATCGCCACCAGGCTGTCCCTTTGAAGGGCATCCGCAACACGACCGGCCTCCGAACCTCGCTGCGCTGGGGCATCCTGGGATGTGCCCGAATTGCCCGATGGCAGGTTGTCCCGGCGTTCCGGAAGGTCCGGCTCGGGACGATCCGGGCGATTTCGGCCCGCGATGTCGGCATCGCCCGATCGACGGCGAGAGACCTCCGGATCCCGGTCGTCCACGAGTCGTACCGGGCCTTGCTCGACGATCCCGAGATTGACGCCATTTACATCCCTTTGACCAACGAGCTTCATCATCAATGGACCCTCGAAGCCATCGACGCGGGCAAGCACGTCCTTTGCGAGAAGCCCTTCGCGATGAACGCCGAACAGGCTCGCGAGATGGCGGGGCGTGGCCAGGCTCGCGGGGTGATCGTCCGCGAGGCGTTCATGTGGCGGCATCAGCCCCGGACGGCCGAGGTGCTCCGGCTGGTCCGCGAGCGAGCCATCGGCGAACTCCGACTGATCCGCGCTTCCTTCTCGTTCCCGCTGGGGGATGATCCCTGGAGGCTCGACCCGGATCGCGGTGGCGGGGCCCTGAGCGACGTGGGTTGCTACGGCGTGAATGCCGCCCGACTGTTCGCCGGGTCGGAGCCGGTGGAGGTTCGATCGCTCGCGAAGGTCGGGAAGACGGGTGTCGACCTGTCGATCACGGCCGAGCTTCGGTTCGAGGGCGGAATCCTCGCGTTGATCGATGCCAGCTACGAGCAACCGCTGCGGAATGCCTACGAGCTGGTGGGATCGCGAGGGACCATCGAGGTCCCCGACGCCTTCGTCTCTCCAAAACGCCCGATCGCGTTTCTCAAGGTGGACGGTCGGCGCCGCAAGATTCGTTTCCGAGGGACAAATCCTTACGCGATCATGTTCGATGATTTTGCTCGCGAGGTCGCCGATCGTTCTCCCTCGCTCGCCGAGGATGGGGTAAAGCAGATGGCGGCCCTGGATGCGATCCGAGAAGCCTGCAGAACTGCCTAGCTTCCCCCTTTCCCGAACCTCC
The DNA here is from genome assembly GCF_051175385.1 of Tundrisphaera lichenicola. Classification (GTDB taxonomy): domain Bacteria; phylum Planctomycetota; class Planctomycetia; order Isosphaerales; family Isosphaeraceae; genus Tundrisphaera; species Tundrisphaera lichenicola. The sequence continues at coordinate 4,017,473 of NZ_CP195106.1, forward strand.
TCGGAGGGGATCGGGCGGTGAATCTCGTGCCCGGTGGTGTACCCAGGGTTTAGGGCTCATCGACGGCGGAGCAAGCTCCGCCTGAGCAAAGCGTAAGCAAGCTTCCGCACTCCAAGGCCTCCGGCGGCTCGTTGGGTTCACAACCTCTTTCGGAGCGGCGGAGCCGCCTTGGAGTGCGGAAGCTTGCTTCCGCTTTCGGACCCGGAGTTTGCTCCGGGAGCCAGCCGCAGCCGATTCCCACAACGATCCCCCTGATTCCAAGGGCACGCCCCGTGCTCAGATCCATCCACCATTCCCCTTGTCTTAGCGGGGTCTTTTGGCTACCTTGCCGACCCTGAGATGGACCCGAGTGATTCAACCTCGCGGCCACATCGATCGAACAACCTTCGGAGCGAGCAAGGATGCGCGCACGCCCGTCGAGCCGCCACGCCCTGATCTTCGGGGCGTTGTGGATCGCATCGACCGCCCCAGCCCAGGAAGTTCCCGAGTCGGCCAAGCAGGCCGCCAAGGTCCCCACCGCGCCGCCTCAGGCCGTCGATAAGCCCGACGCCGGGGTGCCCCCCAAGCTGCCGAGTATCCCCCCGGCCACGCAGGCCGATGTCGCTCGCGAACGGCTGGCGATCGGCGCTCGGCTGACGGAGCTGGCCACCCCCGAGTCGAAGGAAAAGCCCACGACCAAGCCGATGGTCGAGCTTCTGGAAGAACGCAAGAGGTTGCTGGGCGAGTGGGAGAAGGCGTCGCAGGCGCGGGCCAAGGCCGAGAAGCCGGAGGTCAGCCCGGAGGATGAGGCGGCCGGCCAGAAGGCCGAGCGGGACAAGACCAACGCCCTGCTCGAGCAGTTCGCGAAATCCCCCGATGTCCTCCTGCCCGAGGTCTTCCGGGTCACGACCCAGGCCGCCGCCAAGGGGGGGGATTCCGATCCTCGCCTGGACGAGATGAAGGAGGCCATCGAGGCGGCCCGGAACGATCTCAAGGCGCAGAATGCCGAGCTGGAAACACTCCGATCGGAGGGGACTCGCAAGCTCACGGCCCAGGTGGCGTCGGATCGCTCGGAGCGCGACAAGGTCCACCAGCAGTTCGTGGCCCTGGCGGCCACCCGGGCCGAACGGGAGGCGGCGATCAAGGGAGCGAACTCGGCCGAGGCTCGCGAACTCGCGCAGGAGCGGCTCGCGAACTTCGAGTGGGAGGCCCGCACCGCGTTCGAACAACTCGCCACGATGGAGGCCCGGATCGCCCTGTCCACCAAGCGGCTCGAACTCGGTGCCAGCTCGATCCAGGCGCGTTCCGCCAAGGCCCAGCTCGCCAAGAAGCTCCTCGATCGGATGGAGTCCCGCTACTCGGCCCTGGCGGAGCGGCAGCAGAGCGACCTGAAGCAGGCGGTCGCCCAGGAGGAGACCCGGGCCGCGCTCTCGGCCGACCCGCTGGTCCGTCGCAAGGCCAAGCGGACCTCGGCCCTGCTCGAGCTGGAATCCCAGGTCGTCTCCTACGAGAAGACCTATGCGACCGGCGGCGAGGTCTCGCTCCAGGAGCAGGCCGCCCTGGCCGACACGGCCGTGAGCGCCTATGCCAAGCTCCGCGAGATGCTGGACGACGACGAGATCAGCCCGCTCGACGCCCTTCGGCTCAAGAACGAATTCCGGCGGATCGGGCCCGAGCGTGCCCAGATCGTCCGGACCGACCTGGCCGCGGCGATGGCCGAGGAAGTCGCCTACGAGAACGCGCTGACCGACGCCGAGATCGACCTGGTCAATGACGCTCGGGATGATCGATACGACCGAGAGACCCTCCTGGAGCAACTCCCCGAGAGTCGACGGGCCGAGGCCTCGGCGATGCTCGAGGTGCTCGAGACGAGGCATCGGACCCTGCTCAACCGGAAGCGAGACGTGCTCCAGATGCTCGCCCGGCGGGCGGAGGAGACTCACAAGCAAGTCTCGCGGCGGATCGACACCCTGGACCAGGAGTACGCATTCATTCGAACGCATATCTTCTGGATTCGCGACGCCGAGCCGCTCGGGGTGGCGATCGTCGCCCATGCCCGCGACGAGGCGATCCGGACCGCCCGTTCGATGGTGCGCCTGGGCCTGGAGTCGGTCGATGGATCGCTCTGGGGGCCGGTCTCGGTCGAGTTCAGCCTGGCCGTCCTGGGGATGGTGGCCCTCCCCTGGCCGCTCCGACTCGGGCAGAAGATGCTCGATCGCCATCGGCTCGGTGGCGGTGCCTGAGTTGGGGCTGCACCCGCCTCGATCCTCCCCGATCGTACTCCGATATCGAAGACTAGCGACCTGACAACTCAGATCCACGACCGGAGCCGCCCCCATGCGGGAAGTCCGACGTTTCTTGATCGGTCTCGGTGCTGCCGCGATCTGGCCCGCCTACCTGGCCCTGGTCGCCTACGCCTTGATGGAAGGGCCCTGGCCGAGGGACCTGGCCTGGCCGGCCTCGGTCCTGATGCTCGGGCTGGCCGGCTCGTTGTTCGTGGTCAACTCCGGCCGGATGGCGTTCCGCAAGCGAGGCTGGGCCGAGGAGGTCTTGCTGGCCCCCGAGGACGTGACCCGGCAATGCCGGAGGGTCGTCCTGACGATCGCCATCGCCGGATTCGTCCTGGTGATGCCCGAGGTCCTGCTTGGGGGGGGGCTGATCGCCCCGGAGGGCCGGCCGATCTCGGCCACGGCGCTGGGCCGGCTCCTGATCCTGGGATTCGAGCTGACCTGCTGGATCCTGGCCTATCGACTGCTCCGGCCGACGTCGCCTCTATTGCTCTGGCTGGCCCAGGAACCGGAGCGGCTGGGCTGGGCCGGGAAACACCTGCGGCACCTGGCCTGGGCGACCCTCTCGGCCTTGTCCCTGGTGCTGATCCTGGACGCGGCGGGGTTCCGCTTCTCGTCGAAACGGCTGCTCTACGGAGGGGTCCTCTCCCTGGTCCTGACGGGAACCTGCTGGGTCGCTCATCGGTTACTCCTCCGGCTGATCGACCAGCACGCCTGGCGATGGAAGAAGGCGACGGGCAACTCGGCCGTCAGTCTGTCGAAGCCCGAGACCCAGGTTTCCGACGACGCGGGGGCGAAGCTCCGGACCCTGGCTCGGGCGCTGGTCCTGCTGGTCGGGCTGCTGGGCGGCGCCTGGATCTGGAATGTCGACCTGGCCCTCTTCCGCTACATCGCCGGCCAGTCGCTCTGGACGGTCGGCGAGCAGACGGTCAACGTTGGCGACTTCGTCCGGATGATGATCGTGGCCTTCGTCACATTTGGCGCCTGGAGATATTTGAACACATTCTTCACCGTGGTGATTTTCCCGAGGATGACCGAAGACCCCGGCGTCCGCTACGCCGTGGTGACGCTCTGCCGCTATGCGGTGCTGGCCCTGGGCTCGATGGCCGGGCTCTCGTCGATCCACATGGGCATGGAGCGGATCGGGGTCGTCCTGGCCGCGCTGGGGGTCGGGCTCGGCTTCGGCCTCCAGGAGATCGTGGCGAATTTCGTCAGCGGGATCATCCTGCTCCTGGAACGCCCGATCCGCCTGAACGACCTGGTCACCGTGGGCGGGATGACCGGCCGGGTGGACCGGATCGACATCCGCGCCACCACGATCATCAACGGCGATAATCAGAGCATGATCATCCCTAACCGGGCGTTCATCACCGGCAATCTGGTGAACTGGACCCATCGCGATAAGATCATCCGAGTGGTCCTGAACATCCAGGTGGCGCACGGGACCGACGCCGACAAGGTTACCGACCTGCTCCTGGCCATCGCCCACGAAGACCCCGACGTGCTGAATAACCCGGTCTCGACCGCGTTCCTCGACTCGGTCGGCGAGTCCTCGCTTCACTTCATCTTCTACGCGTTCGTGCCCGACCCCAGCCTGTTGGCCCGGGTCCGCCATCGACTCTACGGCCAGATCCAGCGTCGGTTCGCGGCGGCCGGGATCACGATCCCCCTGCCCACCCGCGAGGTCCGGCTCCAGACCCTGGCCCCGGAGCCCGTGATCCAGGCGATCCCCCGCCCCCACGTCCGGGCGCACGAGGGGCATGCTCCCCAGCCCGTCATCTCCGCCCCGATCATCCGCCCCCCCCTCCCCAAGCCCGCCGAGCCCTCCCATCGAGGCATGGACGAGTGAAGATTGTTCGATCCTGGGCAGGCGGTCGACGGGGCGAGCGGCGTCATCGGTCGGCCTTGGCGGGCTCGGCATCGGGGGTCGGCTCGGTCGGCCCCGGATCGTCGGCGTAGAAGATCTCGCAGAGCTTGCCGAGCAATCGGCCCGCATTGGCCGAGGCCTCGGGGATGGTCCCGCCGATGTCGTCGATGGGCACGTTGTTCAGGAAGAACGCGAAGGCCAGCTTCCGGCCCGATGCGGTCTCGAGATAGCCGGCCAGGGCTTTCGAGGTCAGGACGGCCCGGCCGTTGAGCCCGTCATCGACCCAGTAGGTTCCGGTCTTGGCCCGCACGTGCCCCCTGGCCGGGCTCTCGGGGGCAACGGCCTTGACCAGGGTCCCATCCCGGCCCAGGACGGGCAATGCGGCGTCGTAAGCGGGGAAGTCGGGCCGGGCCATCATCGCCCTGAGCAGCATGACGGTCGCTCGGGGCGTGACCAGATCCGCCCGCGATCCGCCCGCCCCCCCGCCGAACGAGATCGACTTGAGGTCGAGCCCGAGCCCGGCCAGGATCTCCCCTTCTCGGCGGAGCCCGCGTTCCAGCGTCGACTCGCCGTGATGCGAGGCGATCAGCAAGGGAAGCGTGCTCGCATGAAGATTCTGGCTGACCTTGAGGATGACCTTGAGGTATTCGCGGAGCGGCGGCGAGGTGTACTCGGCGACCACCGGGAGCGCGGCGACCTCGGCCCGGGAGGGGAGGGAAGATTCGGGGTTGGTGCCGAGGTTCGAGGCCTCCACCCGGATCCCTCGATTCCGAAGGGCGTCGATGAACAAGGACCGGGCGAAGGCGGCGGGTTCGGCGATCTCATGAATCCTCAAGACCGGCTTGTGGCCGACCGGGATCGAGCCCCGGATCGAGACTCGACGAGGACCCACCGGGCGAACTTCGACCGCGGCCTGGCCCTGGGCGATGGTATCGATTTTTGCGTCGATGGAGATGAATGCGGTCTCCGGGACGATCCGGACCGGGGCCGCGTCGCCGGACTTGGCCCCCGGCGTGACGAGGAGGTCGACGACGTTGTCATTCACGAGGATCGGGCTGACTCGCGAGGGGCCGCTCCCCGAGCTGGGGGCCAGCTCGAACAACCGGTCGTCGATCAGGACTTCCCCCGCGATTGCCTTGATCCCCCGAGCCTGGACTTCGCGAGCCAGGTGGGTGAGACCGGCCAGTGGGTCGCCCTGGACGATCGAGGCGTCGGGATTGCCCCCGGAATAGGTGTGGTCATTGTCCTCGAACAGGAGTGTCCCATTCGCCTCGGTCCGACCGCCGAGGCTGAGGTCGCCCTTGGCGACCAGGATCAGGTCTCCCGCCAGTTTCCCATCCTTGATCTCGCCCCGGCGGACCACCGGCGTCTTGAACCGAAAATCAGGCCCCAGGTCGATCAGGGCGGAGGCGGCCGTGAAGAGCTTCGTCACCGATGCCGGGCTGAACATCCGATCGGCGTCCCGCTCGAAGACCGTCTTGCCGGTCTCGGCCTCGACCACCATCAGTCCCCAGTGCGCCCGCTCGAATCCCTTGGCGTTCACCACCGAATCGACCCGCTCACCCAGGGGTGCGCCGGCCCAGGTCGGGACAGCCCAAGTCATCGCCCAGAGCCAGACCCATCGCTTCGCGCCTTGGGGCATTCAAGATTCCTCCGATGATCGACCCAACCGGACCCCGGGCGATCATCCCGGATGGTCTCCCAAGAATACGCCTTCGGGCCTGTCGCCCTGACAATGAATTCCGCGGTCGACGGAAAATCGGGCCGATCGACTGGAAACTGGATTCATCGGCCGGATTCGTTTGCATGCGGTACCCCGGGACTGCTAAACTCGCTCGAATCGACGACGCCCCCGCCCCGCCCTATCCTCACCGAGCGCCCCCGAGGATCAAGGCCAGCGCCCGCGTTGGAGTCCCACCCGTGGCCGATCGACCGGCACCGAGCCCGAAGGCCATTCCGTCCGGCCCTGACCGGCCGCTCTTGCTGTCCCACGCCTGCGCCTTGTTGCTGGCCTTCACCCCGGCCATCGTTCCGACCTTCGTTCTCGCCGAAGTCCCCGCCTCGCACGCCTCCCACCGGATCGGAGCCCCCGGCATGCTACAACCCCACACCGGGTCCGTGCTCGTCGATTACTACGAAGCCTTTCTCCGCAATCAGGACATCGAATCCTTCCGGATCAGCGTCTCGGCCCGGTATAACGAGGGGACCTTGACTCGCCTGCTCCACTCGGGCAACGTCCAGGCCCGACGGGCCTCGATCCTGGCGCTTGGACTTTTCGGCGGCTTCGGCTGCAATGCGGCCGTCGCGCATGCCCTTCGCGATACCGATCCGACGGTCCGGACCCTCGCCGATAATGCCCTCTGGGCGATCTGGTTCCGGGCGGATAGTCCGGAGAACAATCAGGCCCTGGAACGAATCCATGCCCTGATCAATCGAGGCCAGTACGCCCAGGCGATCGAGCAGTCGGGCCTCCTGATCGAGAAGGCTCCCGCCTTCGCCGAGGCCTATAACCAGCGTGCGATCGCTCGATTCTTCCAGGGGGAATTCGCCGAGAGCGTGGCGGATTGCCGCAAAGTGCTCGAGCACAACCCCTACCATGTGGGTGCCCTTTCCGGCATGGGTCAGTCTCAGATTCGCATGGGCCAGGTGGGCGAGGCCATCCAGACCTTTCGCCGGGCCCTGGGAATTCAGCCCTACAATGAAGGCTTGCGAAGCCTGATCGCCGACCTCGAATCGGGCGAACGTTGATTTCGGATGATGGATAATTCGGGCTCTTCGGGCGGTGATGATCGAACCAGGGAATCACCGGATCATCGATCAAGACCAAACTCTGCCTCGCGCCGGGGGAGTTGAAGACGGTATCGGTCGAACGATGGAGCCGGGAAGGTCCGGTGTCGAAAAGGAGCCGATCGGAGTTCCGGTCATCCCCATCCCTCCGGCCCTGCGAAGGTCCGGCCCGGAGGTCCCGGCCCATGACTGACATCGCGTCTTCCCCCCCGGGGACGCGGTGTCAAGCCACAGGCCGGGACCACCGGGCCGGCCACCCTCGCCTTCGAGCAGAACTAGGCGTGCGGGAAGGCCTTCATCAAGGCCTTCGCGATTTCAATATACAACGGAATCCCCACGGTCACGTTGAAGGTAAAGGTCAGGCCGAGCGAGGCGGCCAGCGGGAGCGTCGGGCTCGCTTCGGGGATCGCCAGCCTCTGGACGGCCGGCACGGCGATGTAGGACGCGGCCCCGCAAAGGACCGAGAAGAGGACGTATGTGCCCAGGCTCAATTCCTGGTGGATGACATGGCTGAAGACATGGGCCACGATGATACCGAAGGTCGAGAAGAAGATCGGCATCACGACACCAAGAATAATGAACGGGATGCCTCCTCGTTTCAAGTCCTTTAGCTTCCGGGAGGCGGTCATCCCCATCTCCAGGAGGAACAGGCAGAGCAATCCCTGGAACAGGTTGAGGAAAACCGGGTCGTCGACTTCCACCACCTTCGAGCCTTGAATCTGGCCCACGAATCCGATGATGATCCCCCCGAAGAGGAGGAAAAGCCCCGGATTCAGGAAGACCTCGTGGAGCAGCTCGGGGCTGAAGATCCCCTTGGGGGTACCCCTCGGTTTGCCTCCCGCACCTCCGTGCCCATTGGATCCATTCCCTTCTCCGTTCTCGACGATCGGCGCGACCGCGTCGGCATCGTATCCCAATTCATCCGGCATATTTCCCAGGGCGTCCATGCCACTCGAGCGGAGCCTCGATACCAGATAGAGCGCCACGAGGCAGCCCGGGATCTCCATCACGGCCAGCATCACCGGCATGTAGGCGGCGGGCTTGTATTCGAGCTGACCGGCGGCAACCAGCCCGTTGAGGACGCCCACGCAGGTCGCGAACGTGCCGGCCGAATCCGAGCCGTAATACCCAGCCACGGTGGCCGCATCGACTCTTCGAAGCCTCGTGAATGAACGGATCGCAAAATAGACCATGATGCCGATCACGAAATTCGTGATAAATCCCAGGCCCATGAACTGGAGGGCCTGCCAAAGGATCTGATTATCCAGCTTCGCCAGCTCTTCCCCGCCATGCCAGCCGATCGAGACCAACAGATAGATCGTCAGCCCTTGATAGATCATATGGGGGAACTCGAATTCCACCCTCAAGATCGGGACCAGGAACCCCATGTAGAAGAAGAGAAGCAGAGGTTTGAAGAGGTTGTGCAGAACATTATCGAAGAACGTTCGCAGCATCGAGAAAAGCTCCTGATGACAGATCTGGCCCTTGGCCGTGCCCAGCGGATCTTTCCGGAGAAATCCTGAGCAACCCACGTTATGCAGGACTCGATTATCGCGGCCGATCAGAGTTGTGAGCGGGCCGGATAAGGTCCACGGCATGGGCCAGATTCCGGGAGCTTTACGAGACCGGGTCGAGGAACGCTCGGTGAAGAATCATCCACCTGGCCGATCGGCAAGTACGGGGAGGCACTTGCTCGAATCGGGACGAAGGCCCTGACCACTCGCGGGGAGCAGCCGAAGGCCACCGATGGATTCAGCAACGTAGGCGTGGAGATCGGCTGGAAGGGGATTGAGAATCCAAATCGACGCAGGCGAGTTGGAGGCGTAGGACGCCTTGGGGGATGGGGTAGTCGGATTGAGGAATGGGAAAAAGACTATAGGAGTTCGTCTCGACCGTATCTTCCGTCTCGTCGGCCACGAGTTCGAAAGGAGAACTCGGGGGAGATTTTGGGTCGTCGGGAATTTCGGGGACAGGATTTACCAGGTCGGAGGCCGAGGATTCGAGCTGAATTTGATGAGAAAGTACGATCGAAGGGCTGGGTGGCCCCGGAAGCAGGATCGTCAGGAGGTGAGCGAGGTAGATGACCAACCCGATCATCGAGCATTCAGCCTTTAGGGGGATTCAGCGAGCCAGGGTTGACTTATTGATCTTGGCCACATCTGGAAACTTTTGCAACCTCTATGGTTCAAAAGTCCAACGAGAACGATTTCGAGTCCTTCCGGGAGAAATCGAAGACCATCTCAATCTCGAACATTTTCCGTGATCGACAACTGAGGACGACCACCTGCACCAAATATTCGCGATCGGTGCCGAGAAAATCAAGACCCATCGGGTTCGATCACGTGGCGGATCGTCTCGCCATCGAGGACGAGATAGCAGGAATTTCGATGCCACCCGCCCAGCACCACCAGTCGAGGGCGGCCCTCCGAATTCGTTGGCTTGTGGACATGTCCAAGTATGACGACATCAAAGGCCTCGGCCTGGCGATCGGCGAAACTCCGGTAGACGGCCAGCCCCCTCCGATCGAAGGCGTCCTGGTTCCGGGCATTGGTCTTCCGGAGCAGGGCGCCCAGGGCGTCGGCCAGCGGGTCGGGCACGAGCCGGAAGGCGTTCAGGAAACTCCGGCTCTTCAGGACTTCCTTCCAGGGCGTGTGGGCCCCCAGGCGGTGCCCGTGGGCGACCAGGATCCGGCGTCCCTGGATCTCGACTTCGAGGGTATCCGGGACGAATCGAGCCCCCAGGGCCTGCTCGTAGAACGGCCCGATCCAGGCGTCGTGGTTCCCGGCCAGGATCGTGATCGGGCCCCCCCTCTGCCGAAATCGGGCCAGGGAGGCCAGCCCCGCGCAGGCCATCGGGTCGGAGCGATACTGGCGGGCCGCGTACCAGAAGTCGCAGAGATCTCCCACGATGGTCAGGGTGTCTTCCGACCCGAGACGGTCGACGACCCGGGCCAGGCGATGGCCTCGCTCGGGCTCGTCGAGCCGGAGGTGAACGTCGCTGAGGAAGAAATCCGGCACGGCGGGGCACCTTGGGGGGCGAAAGTCGGGGTTCGGCCGGGTCAGGCGGCTTCCCAGGGGAAAGCGGCCCTGGGGACGACACGTCTTCGAACGCCGGGTCGGACCTGGAGGTTTGGGTAGGCTTCGGACTGGAGCGCGGCGTGGACCGCGACCCTTCGGCCCGATCTCCGGATCGCGCCCCGGGCCTCCCGGATGGCCAGTTCCGGCCGATTGCACTGGTCGCTCAGGTGGAGCAGGACCAGGTCCCGGATCCTGCCGGGCGAGGAACGATCCAGGATCGCCGAGACCAGGCCCGCCCCCTGGGCGTTGGAGAGATGGCCGCGGTCGCCCAGATTCCGGGCGATCAGGTGATAACCCCTGCCCGAGCCGCGCTGGAGTTCCACATCGTGATTGAATTCGACGCCCAGGGCCTCGACGTCGGCCATCGCATCGGCCATCGCCTCGGACCAGCAGCCGGTATCGGCCAGATACCCCACGGCTACCGATTTCGAGCCACGCTCGGGCCGCCCCTCGACCCGGAATCCGAACGTCGGCCCGCCATCGTGGCTGAGCGTCACCGGCTCGATCCGGAGGCCCCCCGGGCCGAGGAAGGGCCGATCGTCGTAATGGCGGACCAGTCCGGCGGCGTCGAGGGCCTCGAAGCCCGGCCGCGATCCGAGGACCCGGCGATGTCCCTCGTGGCAGTAGAGCGGGATCTTCCGGGCGAACAGCATCCCGATCGCGGTCGGGTTGGCATGATCGCCGTGGGTGTGGGTCAGGATGGCCGCCGAGATCCGGTCGAGCCCGGATCCGACCGCGTCCAGTCGGGACGAGAGGGCCCTCGGCCCCAGCCCGAAGTCGATCAGGAGTCCGGCGTGGCCCGACTGCACGAGGGCCGAATTCCCCCGAGAACCGCTGGCCAGCACCGCGAATTGGATCGGCATCGCGCTTCGAGATCCCTCTCGACCCGGGTCGGGAACCACAATGACGTTCAACGGGGAAGTGTACACAAGTCGAAAATTCCGGGCAAGATCGACCCCGTCCCGGGCCCCGGGTAGGTGTAGCCAGCGGTTCTGGGGGGCGTTGCGGCGATCGGCTGCGGTTGGCCCCCGGAGCAAGCTCCGGGTCTGAAAGCGTAAGCAAGCTTCCGCTCTCCAAGGCGGCTCCGCCGCTGGGGGCGCGCATTGAGTCAGACTGGACGCCGGAGGCCTTGGAGTGCGGAAGCTTGCTTCCGCTTTGCCCGGGCGGAGCTTGCTCCGCCAACACAACCCCAGAAACCCCGGGCACTCCCCACCGACCCCCTCGGCCGTTCACGGGAACAACCAGTAGGGCAGGTCGCCCGGCCGATAGATCCGGTCCTTCAGCGTCTTGGTCCGTTTCGAGGCCCGAAGTCCGTCATGGAGCAGTTGTTGGAGGTCGGCCAGCAGGAGGTTACCGGACATCGCATAGTCGTGGCCCAGGATCGTGGTGCTGGCCTTCCGGGCGTCGACCCGGTCGAGCTGGGGGGCTGGCCCCCCAAAAGCCCCATCCTCGCCCGCCCGGGGGACACGGGTAAATAGGTAATGCGAGGAAAGCAAGGCCCAGTCGGCCGGGTTGAAATACAGGGTCACGTCGTCGGAGACCTGATAGGCCGCGGGAATCTGGTCCTCGAAGTGGTTGGTGGCCACGTCGGGCGCGGCCAGGACGACGTGACCGAGCGGCTTCCGGCCCCCTTCGATCGGGTCGGCCGCGAGGCTGGTCATCGCATCCAGCAGGACCCGGTTGCCCATGCTGTGGGCGATCACGTGGACCCGGGGCGTGGCCTGACCCTCGCCGACGGATTTCGCCGCCTGGATCCGGTCCAGCCGGCGGATCAGGTCGGCGAGCGGTTCTCCGCTGCTGGCGGCCATCCGACCGTCCCGGTTGTAAGAGCCCTCGGGGAACGATCGGAAGCTGTTCATGCTCAGCAGGAGCGACCCGTCGGAAGGCCAGCTATACAGGATCGCTCGGCCCAGGAACCCGGTGTCCTGCGCCACCTGGGCCAGTCGGAGGATCGCCCCTTCCATCTGATTGTTGAACCCATGGACGAACACCAGGATGTCGTTTTCCCCCGCCGGGCCGACCCGGGCGAGGGCCGTCCGGACCAGCTCCCAATCGAGCATGACCGGAGGGTTGACGTAGAAAACCTTGTCCGTCCTCCGATACAGGTTGCCGAGACTCGGCAACGGGAGGTCGCCGTTGGGTCGCTTCTTGCCGTCGATCCAGATCGGGACGTTCACCAGGCAAGATCCGAAGGTCAGCGAGTTACCGGGGGAGAAATCGCTCCCGAACCGATCATTGAGTCCTTCCCCCTCCGTGTTCGGGATCGGGTTCCGGTTCGTGGCGAAGTAGATGAGCCGTTTGACGGATGGGGAGCGCGGATCGATGGGCTGGATCTGCGCCGCGACCGTGGCCTGCAAGAGGCCCATATCCTCCCGGGTACCCAGGGCCTGCCCGGCTCCCATCACCATGGCCGGGGCCTGGGGGGCCGGCAACATCTTCGAGGGCACCGGCAAGGGGAGCGATTTCCCCGGGGCCTGCGGCGAAGGTCGGAGCAGGGCCAGGTCCGGCGGGAGGGTCACCATGGGGGGGACGACCTCATCGGGGGCCGGGATCGGGGCGTCCGGGAAAATATTCGGGACCGTTTCCACCCCGAGGAATTTCGCGGGGTGGTCCGGGGCCGGGCCGACCTCGACCTGGGCCAGCGGGGTCGCCGCGACGAACACCACGTCCTCCCCCTGGAGCCCCAGGATGGTCAGTCCGACCTCCCAGATTCCTTCCGGCAAGTCGAACTCGTCGGGGTCGATCGGGATCGCCAGCTCCTGCCGGGCTTCTCCCCCTCGGGGGACGACCAGTTCGACCCGATATGCTCCGGTCTCATCCCGGTGATCGGCACCGCGGGCCTGGATGGCCGACGGTTCCACCGATTCGTCGCGGGAGACACGGAGCGCCCGGACCTGGAGACGAATCTCCTGATCCTCCGGCGCGAAGAGCAGGTTGACCACGAGTTTCGAGGGCGGTCCAACCTCCAGGTGGGCCGATTCCACCTCGGCCCCCCGGGCATCGGACTGCCCCAGGGCCGCCATCAACAGGATCGGGATCGTGACGCCGAAAAATCGTCCGGTTCTCATGGAAACTGCCACTCGCAAGGGTGATGACCACAAGTTGGGGGGGAAAGCTCGCGGACGAGCCAGAGCCCCCAATTTCACACGCAAGAAATCAGATAGCAAACATAAACTGAAGCGGGGCATAAATAAGGAGTGAGCCTGTCGCTCCTCGCATCGTCGGAAACTGACTGAAATGGAACGATCATCCCGTCGGGAATGGCTCACCCTCGGTGTAATACCAACCATGCGAGGATGACGCAGGTACAAGGTCGAGGCGCGGCCTGGCTCGCCCCCGGTTCCGAGGATCGTCCGGGGAGGCTTCGCCGAGGCTTTGGGCCGCGACGGATTCAAGCCCGGAGCCGTTCGAGCTTGCGTTGACGAGCTTCTCGACGGGCTTCGGCTTGCTGGAGTCGTCGCTCGGCCCTCGTCGGCAGGATCATCGAGGGGTTTGACGCCTCGAAGGGGCTGATAACCTCGTCGGTTTCGAGGTCGATCGCGGGATCCGGCTCCGGTTCGAGGGCGGAAATGGGTTCGTTCTGCGCCCGGGGCGACTCCGATTCGGGAGTCGCGGGCTCGGCCTCGATTCGATCCACCCATTGGGGTTTGAGGGCGGGGTGCGGGCCTCGGTGGGGCGACTCGTACTTGATCTGCGCCAGGCACCAGCGGAGCCTTCGGTGGAGGGTCGACTCGTAGCGACGGAGCCGACGCAACTCGGGGTCCTCGTCGGTGGTCAGGTCCGCTCGGGCCAGCTCTCGGTTCACCTCGTCGAGGTCGCCCACCAAATCTCGGCGCTCTTTCAACGCGGCGATCTCGCGACGGGCCACGTCGGCCGGGTCGTCGGCGAGTCCGATGACTTTCCCTTCGGGGTCGAGCAAGGCCCCTGGCTTCTGCCCTTCGCGGAACTCGGTCGGGGTGCCCAGCAGGTCGAAGGCCAGCCGGGTCTGATCGGGGGTCCAACATCCCTTCACGTCGGCCACATGGGCCAGCATCGCCCAGCGCTTCATCATCCACTCGCATCCCTGAGGGGTCCGCCGGAGGGCCTCCACCACTTCCTCGGGACGCTCGCCGATCATCCCGCCGAGGTTAGTGGCCTCGGACTTCCTCTCATCATCCCAGGTCAACTCGGCCCGGAGCGAGATCTTGTCGCGGACTCGCCGCTCGATCCGCTCGCAGCGTTCGATCCTCAGGCTGATCAGGGCGACCTCATTCACCAGCCAGGAGTGGAACTCGTTCTGGGGCTTGAGGGTGTGATAGTAGGCCGTGGACCGCTCCTGGAGGGCTTCGATGCTCTCGGGCACGACGACGGCCGAGCAGAGCCCATGCTTCAACGCGTTGGCGCGGGATTTCGCCTTGCCCTCCTCGGTCTTCGGCCCGCTGCTCCTGAGGGCGTTCCGGCGATTCGCGGCCAGTCGGGCATCGGAGACGATCATGGGTGCGGCCTCGCGGTGGTGTAGGTGCGGAGTCCGAGAGATCTCCCCCGAACTTTCGCGACCTCGCGAGGTCGATCAGCATACTTTCCGGGGCGAACTCGGTGGATTCGCCCCGGTCATTGTTCGCGTCCGGTCGAGACCTCGGATGATCGGGCAGCATCGAGAACCGGGCCATCCCGACCGTTCGATGATCTCCTCATCTCATCCTGGAGGGTTGGGGGGCCATGTCGAGCCTGGGATGCTGGCGTCTTGCTTGCATACAGTCTGTTGATCGGAAGAGCCATGCGTAAGCTTCGGGAGATTATGCCACCCAGGAAGTGTCCCACCCTTCGGCATCGAAATTAATCCACGACGATTGACGACGATCCGGTCGCGCGTGATAACCAACCGGACAACTCCGCCCGTCTTCCGCTCGCCGAATCGGACCCTCTCAACCCGGAAGGAGCCTCATCATGGCTCAAGGCGACCATGACCCCTCGGGCCAGCGTCCCTCGACGCGCCTGGGTATGTTCTGGCAGTACCTGACCCGTGGATTGTGTTGCGTGGCGATGCTGCCAATCGTCGGTTTCATCGGCGGTCAGGGGCTCTCACTCTGGGACGAGTATCGAGGTCTGAAGGTCGACGAGGTCTCGGCGCGATCTAATGCGGTGATCGGCTATGTCGACATCAGCCCCAACCCGAGCCTGGCGGCCCGGCCCCTCGAATGGCACCAGGACCAGGGGGAGCATACGCTGCTCTGGGCCGGCTTTCGAGGCGACCGGCATCGATGGTTCCAGGTGGGCCGAGATGAGGTCGAGATCGGGGACCTCTCGATTCCGATCGGCCGGGACACGATCCGGACCATCGACCGCCCGATCTACGAACAGGGCAGCGGTCGTCGCTGGGATCGCGTCCCCGACGAGGCCCGGGTGGTCGGACTGGAAGGGGATGCCGAGCCGCCGGCCTACCCGATCCGGGTACTCGACAAGGTCGTGGCGATCAACGACCGTTATCAGGATCGGCCGGTCCTGGTGGTCTTCACGCCGATCGAGGAAGAGGTGACCGTCTTCCGCTCCGAGTATGAGGGCCGGCCCGTGGTGATGGGGCAGAGCGGCTACTTCGTCGGTTACCGGCCCCTGCTCTACGACCGCGAGACCGAAAGCCTCTGGGTCGAGCGAGCTGGGGCGATGACCTCCATCTCCGGGCCTCGGAAAGGGGCGATACTCCCCCGGCTCGGGCGGGTGGCCTCGGTGAACTGGGGGGACTGGAAAGCCCTCCATCCGGACACCCGGCTCCTGGTCGGTGCCGATCGTTCCGGCGACGGTTCGACCCCGCCGGCACCTTGACGCCCGCCCCCCCGGGGCGTTAGGTTGTGCCATTCCAGAGTTTGGCGCAAATATCATCGACGAGAGTGGTCGGCGTCGGGTCAGGGATGCCGGGCCGACGCCCTCGCCCCTCGCGATCCGGTAACCAGGGAGTTCGCACGACCGATGTCCGATTCGCACAAGTACGTGTACACGTTCGGCGGGGGCAAGGCCGAAGGCAAGGCCGAGATGAAGGCCCTGCTCGGCGGCAAGGGGGCCAATCTGGCCGAGATGAGCGTGATCGGCATCCCCGTGCCCCCCGGATTCACGATTACCACCGAGGTCTGCGCGGCCTACTACGAGAACGGCAAGAAGCTGCCCGAGGCCGTCCGGCCCCAGGTCGAGGCGGCGATCGCCGAGGTCGAGAAGCAGATGGGCGTCAGGCTGGGCGACCCCTCCGATCCCCTGCTGGTCAGCGTCCGATCGGGCGCCGCGATGTCGATGCCCGGGATGATGAACACGATCCTCAACCTGGGCCTCTCCGACGCCTCCACCGAAGGGCTGGCCAAGAAGACCGGCAACGTCCGGTTCGCCTACGACGGCTATCGGCGCCTGATCGACATGTTCGGCTCGGTCGTCATGGGCGTGGAGCACGAACTCTTCGAGCACGAGCTGCACACCCTCAAGCACGACCGGGGCGTGCAGCTCGACACCGAGCTTTCGGGCGACGACCTGAAGCTGCTGGTCCAGAAGTACAAGGCGGTCTACAAGAAGGGGACGGGGTCGGATTTCCCCCAGGACCCCAAGGAACAGCTCTGGGCGGCGATCATGGCCGTCTTCAATAGCTGGGAAGGCCACAAGGCGATCGAGTATCGCCGGATCGAGAAGATCACCGGCCTGAAGGGCACCGCCGTCAACGTCCAGGCGATGGTCTTCGGCAACATGGGCGACAACTCCGGGACCGGCGTCGCCTTCACCCGCGACCCGAACACCGGCGAGGACGTCTTCTACGGCGATTACCTCATCAACGCCCAGGGCGAGGACGTGGTCGCGGGCATCCGGACCCCCGAGCCGATCAGCCGGCTCGCCGACGACATGCCCAAGGTCTACGAACAGCTGATGGGCATCCGCGAGAAGCTCGAGAAGCATTACAAGGAGATGCAGGACATCGAGTTCACCGTCCAGGACGGTACGCTCTACATGCTGCAGACCCGGACCGGCAAGCGGACCGGCTCGTCGGCGGTCCGGATCGCCGTCGAGATGGCCAAGGCCGGGCTGATCGACGCGAAGACGGCCGTCCAGCGCGTCTCGCCCGACAGCCTGAACCACCTCCTCCTGCCGGGCCTCGACCCCAAGGCCAAGGCCAAGCCGATCGCCCAGGGGATCGCCGCCAGCCCCGGCGCCGCGGCCGGCGTGGTGGTCCTCTCGGCCGAGGCCGCCATCGAGCACGCCGAGAAGCACCCGGGCGTGCCGATCATGCTGGTCCGCAAGGAGACCAGCCCCGAGGACGTCGCCGGGATGCACCTGGCCAAGGGGATCCTGACCGCGACCGGCGGCAAGGCCAGCCACGCGGCGGTCGTCGCCCGGGGATGGGGCAAGCCCTGCGTCGTCGGTTGCGCCGCCCTGGCCATCAATGAGAAGGCCGGCTCGATCGAGATCAGCGGCCAGACCATCAAGGTCGGCGATTATCTCACGATCAACGGCACCACCGGCGACGTGATGCTCGGCAAGGTCCCGACCATCGACGCCGAGATGGGCGGCGAGTTCGCCGTCCTGATGGAGATGGCCGACAAGTTCCGGACCATGAAGATCCGGACCAACGCCGACAGCCCCGCCGACGCCCTGAAGGCCCGCGAGTTCGGAGCCGAGGGGATCGGCCTCTGCCGGACCGAGCACATGTTCTTCGACGACCAGCGGATCGTCGACATGCGGAAGATGATCCTCGCCGACGACGAGGCCGGGCGTAAGGCCGCTCTCGAAGCCCTGGAACCCTACCAGCGCGACGACTTCGCGGGCCTCTTCGAGGCGATGGACGGCCTGCCCGTCACGATCCGCCTGCTCGACCCGCCGCTCCACGAGTTCCTCCCGCACGAGGAAGCCGGCCAGGCCGAGGTCGCCAAGCAACTGGGCGTCCCGATCGAGAAGGTCAAGCGCCGGGTCGTCGAATTGCACGAGGCCAACCCGATGCTCGGCCTCCGGGGCTGCCGGCTGGCGATCCTCTTCCCCGAGATCGCCGACATGCAGGTCCGCGCCATCATCGACGCCGCCATCGCCGTCCAGAAGAAGGGCAAGAGCGTCCTCCCCGAGATCATGATCCCGCTGGTCGGGACCGTCGAGGAGCTCTCCTTCCTCAAGAAGCGGACGATCAAGGTGGCCGAGGAGTGCATGGCCAAGGCCGGGACCAAGGTCGAGTACCTGATCGGGACCATGATCGAGGTCCCCCGCGCCGCCCTCACGGCCGACCAGATCGCCGAGGAGGCCGAGTTCTTCTCGTTCGGCACCAACGACCTGACCCAGATGACCTTCGGGTTCAGCCGCGACGACATCACGTCGTTCATGCCGACTTATCTGGACGGCAAGATCCTCAAGGTCGACCCGTTCCAGACCCTCGACGCCACCGGCGTCGGCCAGCTCGTCGAGATGGGGACCAGGAAGGGCCGCGAGAGCCGCAAGGCCAAGACCGGCGAACACCTGAAGGTCGGCATCTGCGGCGAGCACGGGGGCGACCCCGAATCGGTCGCCTTCTGCCACAAGGTGGGCATGGACTATGTCTCGTGCTCCCCGTTCCGGGTCCCGATCGCCCGACTGGCCGCCGCCCAGGCCGCCATCGCCGACGGCCAGACGATCAGCCGAGATCGTTGAACCTCGGCCGCGAGTCGCCCCTCGATCGATCGTCCCGGGCCGCCGAATCCCCTTCGGCGGCCCGGGTTCGTTCCCGGAAGGTCCCGACTCCCTCGACCGGTCAACCTTCTGGATTTACCGAGTGGCCTCGAAGGCCGGCCCGACCGGCCCGGGTTCGATGATGACGCGGGCCTGGCCCCTTCGTTATACTCCCGGAAGATGGTGACATGGTTGATTGGCCCGGTCATCCTGGCGGTTTCGTCGACGGCCCATCGATCCGCGCCGTCTTTTTTTTGATGATTGCGTTCGACCCATCTCGATGAGGGCTCCTGATGATGGACTCGACCCCGGAGAAGCTTCGCCCCCCCTTCCTCCGGCTGCTCTGCTCCTCGTTCTTGCTGGCCGCCTCCGGCTGCGGCGACGACACCGTCCGGGGGGCCGGTTCGATCGACATCCCCAAGGCGTCGATGAAGTCCTACATCCCGACCAAGGAAGCGCCGATCGGCAAGCTCAAGCCGGCCCCGATCCACGACGCCCCTCCCGAGTGAGGGATGTCCCGAGGAGGGCCGGAGATGGTCGGAAGACCTTCGGGGTTGGGCGACTCTTCCCGGGTTCCCTGCCCTTCGAGGATGCGACCAGCAACCCTGGCACCTCTTGAATTCGCAGTCCCACCTCTCCCAGCCATATCTTCGAGGCCATGCGCCTCCTCCTAATTTCCCGCTTCACTCCCCCCTTTCAAGGAATTTGAGATGATCCATCCCCGACGACGTATGTCACGTCCTCGCGCGTTCACGCTGATCGAGTTGCTGGTGGTGATCGCCATCATCGCCGTGCTGATCTCGCTCCTCCTCCCGGCGGTCCAGGCCGCCCGCGAGGCCGCCCGGCGGGCCCACTGCACCAACAACCTGAAGCAGCTCGCCCTGGCGGCCCTCGGCTACGAGTCGGCGAATGCCGCCCTCCCCCCCGCCACCCTCTGCAACGGCGGGAATATCGGCTTCTCGTCGCTGGTCCGAATCTGCCCGTTCATGGAACAGGGGGCGGTCTTCAACGCCACCAACTTCTCGAATGCCTTCTACGATCCTTCCAACTGGACGATCCCCGGGGCGGGCATCTCGACCCTCTTCTGCCCGAGCGACCCGTCGGGGTTCGCGGTCAATAACCTCCAGTTCGGTCCGCCGACCTTCAAGGAGTTCCACACCCATTACTCCGGCAACGTCGGCCCCTGGGATGCCTTCGCCCTTTCCTACAATGTGGCGAAAAGGCAACTCGAACTCGATCCCCAGCTCTCCGCCCATGCGCTCGGCTCGATCATCCCGGGGGGGAACGTCACGGTCGCCGGCATCACCGACGGGATGAGCAACACAATCATGTACTCCGAGAACGGGCACGGCCTCTATTCGGCCCAGACCCAATTCAATATCCATGTCTGGAGCGGCGGCGACCCGGCCTCCCTGTCGCTGGAGGCCCGGTTCCAGCCCAACTGGGGCCGCCACTATTCGGACCCCACCAACGACCCGGGGAACGCCGCCCTGACGAGATGGGCCATCGCCAACGACATGAGCTTCCACCCCGGCGGGTCGAACGCCGCCTTCTGCGACGGCTCGGTCCACTTCCTCAAGGACACGATCGACTCCTGGGTGATCCCCCCGCCCCAGATCCAGGGGATCCCGGCCGGGACCAGCCCGGCCAATCCCAGCTATTACGGGCTCGTCCTCAACGCGGGGGCGAAAGTCGGCGTCTATCAGGCGCTCTCGACTCGCAGCGGAGGCGAGGTCATCAGCGCCGATCGGTTCTGATCGCAAGGCAGAACGACCGAGGCCGAGGCCCACCCCCTCGGGCCTCGGCTCGGGCCACTAACCCCTAGGGTTGATTTTGTTTCGGGCCGCTTGTCCGCCCCGGATCGTCGTGGTAGCCTAGGCTAGATTGTTCATCATCCATCGAGCTCATCTCGGCGGCTTCGTCTCCATTCGTTTCGATGCGTCATGTCGCCCGGGACGCTTGCCTCATCTTTGCGAAACGCCCGTTCCCCTCGATGACGGATCAGCCTCGATCGAGGACGCACCCTCACGCCGAATGATGCCCCAGGCGTCGAAACGGCGTGGCGTCGGCGGTACCTCGTCGGCAATCTTCCTGGAGCCCCCGCCCCATGGCCAAGCAGACTCGCGATTGGAGCGACATTCTCGTCAAGCGCGGGGTGATCGGCCCCGATCAGCTCAAGGAAGCCCAGAGGATGAACGGCGTCCAGCTTGAGGACGCCCTGGTCAAGCTCGGCTATGTCGACTCCGACGACGTCATGAAGGCCAAGGCCGAACAATTCGGCATGGACTTCGTCGCGCTCCGGGAGATCGAGATCCCCAGCTCGGTCGTCGAACTCGTCCCCGAGTCGCTGGCTCGCGAGAATATCGTGATGCCGCTGGCCCAGGAGAACGGGATGATCAAGGTCATCATGGCCAATCCCAACGACTTCGAGACCGTCGACAAGCTCCGGTTCGTCCTGAACCGCGAGATCGACGTGGCCCTCGCTTCCAAGGAAGCCATCCTCGAGGCGATCAATAAATATTACGGCGGGACCTCGCAGGAGACCGAGTCGGTCGACTCGATGCTCCAGGAGTTCACCGACACCGCCATCGACTTCTCCGACGACGGACCCGGCGGCAAGGGGGGCTCGGGTGCGAACACGATGGATGAAAACGATGCGCCGGTCATCCGACTGGTGCACCTGATCATCCAGGAAGCCGTGATGAGCCGGGCCTCCGACATCCACATCGAACCGTTCGCCGACCGTGTCCGGATTCGTTACAGGATCGACGGCGTCTGTATCGAACGCGACTCGGCACCCCGCCGACTCCTCGGGTCGATCGTCAGCCGTATCAAGATCATGGGCTCGATCGACATCGCCGAGAAACGACGACCCCAGGACGGGCGGATCAAGATCCACGTCGCGGGGAAGGATATCGACCTGCGTGTCAGCATCCTCCCAACCAACCATGGCCAGTCCGTGGTCATGCGAATCCTGGACCGCGATAACATCAAGGTGGGGCTCCGCGACCTCGGATTCTCGGACGATAACTGGAAACGATTCCAGACCCTCATCAAGCGGCCCAACGGGATCCTCCTGGTGACCGGGCCGACGGGCTCGGGCAAGACGACCACCCTCTACGCCGCGCTCAACGAGCTGAACCGGCCGGACGTGAAGATCATCACGGCCGAGGACCCGGTCGAATATTACCTCCCCGGCGTCAACCAGTGCGAGGTTCGGGCGAAGATCGGGATGACCTTCGCGCGGATCATTCGAGCCATGCTCCGGCAGAATCCGAACATCCTCCTGGTCGGCGAAATTCGGGACGAAGAGACCGCAAACACCGCTATCCAGGCCTCGCTGACAGGACACCTGGTTTTCAGTACGCTCCACACGAACGATGCGCCCAGTGCTATTACAAGATTGGTCGACATCGGGGTCCAGCCGTTCCTCGTGGCCAGCTCGGTCATGGGGATCATGGGTCAGCGATTGGTCCGCAAGGTCTGTCCCAAATGCAAGGTCCGTTATGAACCCCCGGCGCACATCCTGAAGGGGATCGGGCTCCGGCCCGAGATCGCCAAGAAGGCCAACTTCATGAAGGGGAAGGGCTGCAACCACTGCAACAAGTCGGGCTATCGGGGCCGCATGGGTATCCACGAAATGATGGTCATGACCAGCGCCATCCGCGACATGACGTTCAAGGGAGAACCCACCCAGGCTATCCGTAAAGTGGCCCGGAAACAGGGGATGCATACTCTCTTCGAGGACGGAATGATCAAGGCGATGAAGGGCCTGACCACCATCGACGAGATCCTCCGGATCACCCACCAGGAGTCGATGGCCGAGTCGAATGTTTGAGACCCCACGAAACCTCCTCGAGTCCACCAGGACGACTCGAGGAGGGTCGCTCGGACGGCTCGCTCGCTCCTCGTTTTCTGTCAGGAATGGCCGATCCGGGCTCTCCAACCGCCCCGATCGATCGGACAAACCCCGTCCCGGTCGCTTGATCGGTCGAAATTCTCCCCGATAATGTCCTGTGAGACGCGCCCTCGGGCTTTCGTCCCATCTCCAATCGCCCGAACTTCGTTTCCTTGGACATCTAGTCGTCAGGACAAAGTCAACCCCTTCCAGACGGGGGGCTGTCCCCCGGCCCACGGGGGAGATGGACCATCGGAGACCTCGCGAGGGGATTAGAGACGCCCATGGGAACGTTGCTGATCGATAAGTTGCTCCAGACGGTCGTGACCCAGAAGGCCAGCGACCTGCACCTGACCGTTGGCTCCAAGCCGATGCTCCGGCTGGGCGGCCACATGGTTCCCCTCAATACGAAGGTCCTGGAGAGCTCCGACACCGCCGCGCTGATGAAGTCCATCACGCCCGAGCGCTGCCAGCAGGAGCTTCAGGAGGTCGGTGGCTGCGACTTCGGGTTCGCGTTCGGAGAGGCGGCCCGGTTTCGCGTCGCCATCTACAAGCAGCGCGGGAATATCGGGCTGGTCCTCCGGCGAATCCCGAACGAATTCCTCACCTTCCAGCAGATCGGCCTGCCGGCCGTGATGGAAGAGTTGATCACACGACCTCGCGGTCTGATCCTCGTGACCGGGCCGACCGGCTCGGGCAAGACGACCAGCCTGGCCAGCATGATCAACTGGATTAATGACAATCTCGATCGTCACATCATCACGATCGAGGACCCGATCGAGTATTACCACAAGCACAAGAAGTGCCTGGTGAATCAGCGCGAGATCGGGATCGACGTGCCCGACTTCCCCGAGGCGATCCGCCGGGCCCTCCGAATGGACCCGGACATCATCCTCGTCGGCGAGATGCGAGACCTGGCCACGATCCAGGCGGCGATCACTGCGGCCGAGACCGGCCACATTGTCTTCGGGACGCTCCACACCAACTCGGCCGAAGGGACGGTCAACCGGATCATCGACGTGTTCCCCAAGGAACAGCAGGACCAGATCCGGACACAACTCTCGGTGGCGATCATCGGGGTCCTCGCCCAGGCGCTGGTGCCTCGGATCCCCAAGGGGCTAGTCGCCGCCTACGAGATGCTCGTGGTCACCCCGGCGATCTCCAACCTGATCCGCGAGAACAAGACGTACCGGATCGACTCGTCGATCCAGACCGGCCGAAAGCACGGGATGATCCTCCTCGATGACAGCCTCTTCAACCTCTGGAGGCAGGGCCTCGTCGCCGAGGAGGAGGTCATGTACAAGTGCCGGAAGCCGGCCGATCTCCGAATGCGGATCGAGAATGCCAAGAAGGGGATCATGGACGAAATGGAAGACGAAGAAAAGGAGGAGGATTGAGCCGATGGTGAATAAGAACAACGGATGAAAACCCGGATGGGCTGTCACAAGAGGCCCATTCGGACGTATGAGATTGGTCCATAATCACTTCGCAGCCGACCGTCGCAAGATTTAACTTGTTGTCGTCCCTTAGACGATGCCGCCGGGATCCGGTCCCGGCCCCTCGTCTCCGGGCTCTCCGTCCCTCGACCTCGTCGGTTCTCGAACGCCTGGATTTTGAACTCGACCGCGCGGAAGGGTGGTTTGCATGGCTCGCCGACTCGGCACGATCCTGGTGGACATGGGTTACCTCGACGAGGATGCCCTCTGGAAGGTCCTGGAGGAGCAGAAGCGCTCCGACGGCGAGCTGATCGGCAAGGTGGCCGCGCGGATGGGCGTGGTGACCGAGGACCAAGTCCTGAAGGCGCTGGGCGAGCAGTTCTCGATGAAGGTGGTCCGGCTGGGCGAGATGGCCGTGCCGACCGAGCTGACGGACCTGGTCAACGAGACGATGGCGACCTCGTTCAAGATCGTCCCGATCTCGCAGCACAAGAAAGACAAGTCGGTGACCGTGGCGATGGCCGACCCTCGGGATCCGGCCACCCTGGAGAGCATCCGGTCGTTCATCGGGGTCGAGGTCAAGGGGGTGATCGCGGCCGAGTCGGACGTGATGGCGGCGATCGCCCGGCTCTATGCCGAGAAGCACGAGTCGATCCAGGACGTCGTCAAGCAGATCGAGAACGACAAGGGACTCTCCCAGTTCCAGAATCGGAACGAGAACACGATCGACCTCGAGGCGATCGAGGAGATGGCCGAGGCCGCGCCGGTCCGGAAGCTCCTGAACATGGTGCTCCTGCTGGCGATCAAGGACAAGGCCTCGGACGTGCACTTCGAGCCGTTCGAGGACGAGTACAAGATGCGTTACCGGGTGGACGGCATCCTCTACGAGCTGGTGCCCCCCCCTCGCCACCTGGCCCCGGCGATCTCCAGCCGGATCAAGGTCATGTCGAACCTGGACATCGCCGAGCGCCGGCTCCCGCAGGACGGCCGGATCGAGCTGGCCATCGGCGGTAACCAGGTGGACATCCGGGTCTCCACCCTGCCGACCCTCTTCGGCGAGAGCGTGGTCCTCCGGATCCTGGACCGGACCGTGGTCAACCTCGACTTGAACAAGATCGGGATGGCCGAGGATATCCTGGCGTCCTGGCGGTCGGTGATCATGAAGCCGAACGGGATCGTCCTGGTGACCGGGCCGACCTCCTCGGGGAAGACCACCACGCTCTACGCCACCTTGAATGAGCTGAACTCGGTCGAGGACAAGATCATCACCACCGAGGAGCCGGTCGAATACGACATCGACGGGCTGGTCCAGGTGCCGATCAACGGCGAGATCGGGGTGACCTTCGCCGCCTGCCTCCGGGCGATCCTCCGGCAGGACCCCGACAAGATCCTGGTGGGGGAGACCCGCGACCTGGAGACGGCCGAGATCTCGATCCAGGCGTCGCTGACCGGGCACATCGTGTTCACGACCCTGCACACCAACGACGCCCCCTCGGCGATCACCCGGCTCCGCGACATGGGGCTGCCGACGTTCCTCATCACCGCCACCGTCGAGGCGGTCCTGGCCCAGCGGCTGGTCCGCAAGATCTGCAACAGCTGCCGGACCGAGTTCACGCCCAGCCCCGAAGTGGCCATGGAGCTGGGGATGACGCCCGAGGAGGCGGCGACCAAGAAGTTCTACTACGGCAAGGGCTGCGACAAGTGCAATAACACCGGCTACAAGGGCCGGATGGGGATCTACGAGCTGCTCGTGATGAACGAGGAACTCCGCGAGATGATCGTCTCCGAGGCGTCGCTGGACGCCTTCCGCGAGGCCTGCCGGAAGTTCGGCATGCGGACCCTCCGCGAGTCCGGCCTGATGGCGATCCACAGCGGGCAGACCTCCATCGAGGAGATCGTCCGCGAGACCATGCTCGATGACGCATAAGAACAATTGAGTGGTCAGTGGCCAGTGTTCGGTGGTTAGAATCAATTTATGCGGAATCGTGGAACTCTGGATGCTTGATGGTCGTCAAAGCAGGAACCAGCCACTAGTCACTCGATGCCCGAAACCGCTCCGCCCGAGGGATCACCCCAACCGCCCAGGAGATCACGAGGATGCCGACCTTCCAATATGAGGCGATGGATAACACCGGGCGCGAAGTCAAGGACTCCATCGACGCCAGCACCCAGGAAGAAGCCCAGCAGCTGATCCGCCAGAAGGGGTTCTTCGTCACCAAGATCTCCGAGCGCTCCAAGGCCAAGAAGAAAGGCCCGGCGCAGGTCCGCAAGGGTGGTCGACGCAAGAAGAAGTCGTTCACGATCGGCAAGATCTCGACCAAGCAGCTCTGCACCTTCACCCGCCAGCTCTCGACGCTCCAGGACGCCGGCCTGCCGATCCTCCGGAGCCTGAAGATCCTTCACGGTCAGTGCAAGCCGGGCGTGCTCAAGAACTCGCTGGAGGACGTGGTCGAGGACATCGAGAGCGGTGCCACCCTCTCCGACGCCTTCGCCAAGCACCCCAAGGCGTTCGACAAGCTCTATTGCAACATGATCAAGGCCGGCGAGGCCGGCGGTGCCCTGGAATCGATCCTCCAGCGCCTGGCCGACTTCAAGGAGAAGTCGCAGAGCCTGAAGCGGCGGATCAAGTCGGCCATGGTCTACCCGATCGTGGTCATCACCGTCGCCTGCGCGATCGTCGGCTTCATCCTCTACTTCATCATCCCGAAGTTCGAGGCCATCTTCAAAGACTTCGGCGTCGACCTGCCGGCGATGACGAAGTTCCTGATCAAGGCCAGCCACTTCGTGGTCGACTACTTCTACATCTGCATCCTGATGCCGGTGTTCATCTGGATCTTCCTGAAGCTGATCTACCGGAACAAGACGGGCGCTTATATCTGCGACCGGATCCTGCTGATGATCCCGGTGATGGGTGCGATCGTCGAGAAGTCGACGGTGGCCCGGACCACCCGGACCCTGGGGACCCTGGTCCAGTCGGGCGTGCCGATCCTGGAGTCGCTGAACATCGTCCGCGACACCGCGGGCAACATGGTGTTCGAGCGGGCGTTCACCCGGATCTACGACAGCATTCGCGAGGGCGAGACGATCGCCCAGCCGCTCCGCGAGGCCCGGATCGTCGACGACATCGTGGTGAACATGATCGACGTCGGCGAGGAGACGGGCGACCTCGACACGATGCTGAACAAGATCGCCGATAACTATGACGAAGAGGTCGAGACCCTGGTCGAGAGCCTCGTGAGCCTGCTCGAGCCGATCATGATCGTGGTGCTCGGCGGGATCATCGGCTTCATCGTCATCGCGCTGTTCCTGCCGCTGATCTCCTTGATCAGCAAGCTGTCGGGCTGAGGCCCGGCGGTCGATCGCAGTCCTTTGTCGGATGGAGACGGTGCCCGACCCGCCTGACCGGGTCGGGACGTCCCCGGTGCGCGCCGCGGGCCGACCCGCCCGCGACTGGCCATCGAACCGAGACCCCGATACCCTCAACCGCGGAGAACCGACCGATGGACCGCCACCGACCGCGACGGCCCGGCTTCACCCTGATCGAAGTCCTGACGGCGATCCTGATCATCGGGATCCTGATCGCCATCCTGGTGCCGACCCTGGCCTCCGCCTTCCGGCATGCGAAGGAGGCCCAGGTCGCGGCCGAGATGAACAACATTGCCACGGCCCTGGAGAGCTTCAAGACCAAGTACGGCGAGTACCCCCCGAGCCGGCTCTATTGCAGCGAGTCGGGGTACTATCCGGCGAACAACGCCCTGGCCCAGCGGTCGATGCTGTATCTCCAGCGGTTCTTCCCCCGCATGGCCTTGAGCACGACCGGGCCGGCGGTCCCCTCGACGGCCGGCCGGTTCTACGACTTCAACAATGATGGCAACGACGACTCGACGTCGTCGGCCAACCGATCGGGATTCTACATCCTGGAAGGGCCCGAGTGCCTGGTCTTCTTCCTGGGCGGGATGCCGACCCGGGTCCAGTCCTCGTCCGGGACGACCCAGTTTGGGCTGGCCGGCTTCGACAAGAATCCGCTCAACCCGTTCCGGACCTTCGTCCAGGCGGGCGCCGGCTCGACGGCCGCGAACCGTTCGGTCTCCCTCTACGAATTCGCCACCGGCCGGCTGGACGGATCGAGCAACGCTCAGGAGATGCCCAGCTATCTCGATCCGCTGGGCTCTGCGGCCAGTGGGGCCCTGATCGGCAACAGCGACAAGCGACCCTACGCCTACTTCTGCGCCTACGGGACGAATGCTTACGATCCGAACGATTATAATTGCACATACGAGGTTGACGATAACAATGCGGTGCTGGGCCGGACCTTCAACGTGGCGTTCCCGCCCGGTTCGGTGAGCTCGCCGGCCCCGAACCCCTACACGTCCAGCCTTCCCGCCCCCGCCGGGAACAATGCCCCGACGGCGACCTTCTTCAACGCCAACTCGTTCCAGTTGATCTGCGCCGGGCAGGATCGCCAGTGGGGGATCGGTGGCGAGTACAACAAGGCTTCGACCGGCAATATCCTCCCCCTGACCGACCCGGCCAACGTGACGCCGAACCCGCTCACCGAGACGAATCCTCGCCTTCGCGAGCGCGACAACATCACCAACTTCGCCGGCGGACGGCTGGATTGAGCCAGGCCGGGGGCCGTCGCGGAGACGGTCCCCGGGTCGACGGGTCGGACAATTCTTCGAACGAAGGACGGCGGACGCCATGCCAGTCGCACGCAGCCCGCGCCGGGCCGGATTCACCCTGATCGAATTGCTGGTGGTGATGGCGATCATCGGGATCATCATCTCGCTGATCCTGGTCGCCGCCGCCGATGGCGTCCGACGGGCCGAGGAGCGGCAGACCCAGGCGCTCATCACCAAGCTCGAATCGGCGATGTCCGACCGGATCGACGCCCTGCTGGCCACGACGGCCCCGATTAACCAGACCCACCGCTATCTGGCGGCGTATACATACAAGGACGCGAGTAATAATGGGCCTTTTCCGGTTCCGGGCTCGGACCTCAAGCGGGCCCAGGTGATTGCCCAGTTCGATTACATGAAGGCCGAGCTGCCCGACGTCTTCGTGGTGAACACGGCCTTCGGGGCCAGCTATCCGCTCAACTTCGCAGCCCTGCCCTACCCGTTCCCAAACAATAACCCGGTCCTGGACGATTTCGCCCTGCCCCTGGGGAACCGATCTCCGGGCCTGCCGTATGTCTCCCCGACCGTCGGTCCCTATATCCCGACCCCCGGGTACAACCCGATCACCGGCTACAACAACGGCAACGGGGTGTTCACGAATCAGACCGTGGCGCAGGACTCGGGGATGTTCGGGGCTTCGTACACCGCGGCGGCGGGCTTCTACAAGAGCCTCTACGAGGCCGCGGCGGCCGATGTCATCCAGGCTTCCCCCGGGGCCTCGGTCAATGCCCGGAGGGGATACGACGCGGCCGACAACAACGGGGACGGCTATGTCGACAACCTGGCCGAGGTGCTCGTGTCGGGGGGCGGGGCCTCCGCCGCCGATTTCCAGGCGGCCGTCACGGCCCGGCTGGGCAAGCACACGCACAAGACCGCCCGGTCCGAGGCGCTTTACGCCGTGCTCGTCGAGGGGCTGGGGCCGCTGGGCAGCGCCTTCAATCGCGAGGAGTTCTCCGACCGGGACGTGGCCGACACCGACGGCGACGGCCTCCCCGAGTTCATCGACGCCTGGGGCGAGCCGCTCCAGTTCTACCGCTGGCCGATCTACTACGGGCCGGGCGACCCGAATGTCGCATCCTCATCTGGGAGTTCGGCCGACTCACAGAAAGGTTACCAGTCCTATCGGTTCGATGAGACTCGCCAGCAGGATCCCCTGGACACCAATCAGCTCCTGGTCTCGCCGGCTTGGTGGGCGAACGGCTCAGTGCTCCCCTACTACAACGCTGGGCTTCCTTACTTGGCCTTTGGCATGCCCCCCAATGGCTCCTTCTCCTACAGTGGTAGCCCGGCGAGTCCGCAAGCCAACGCTTTCATGACCTATTTTCACATCATCATTGACCCCTTGGCGAGCTCACAGCCGTCCAATAGTCCCACCAACGTATTCACATGGGACCGTACTGGCGATTCTCAGAATCGACCCGAATGGCGTCGTAGGGCCTTCTACTCGAAGTTCCTGATCCTATCGGGCGGCCCCGACAGGGTGCCTGGGACGTTCCAGCTGGGCCTGAATTATAAAGATATTGACTCGGTTTATGCGGATCGCTATCCGCTTGCCGGATTTCCATCAGGCAATCTAATCCAGGACGTTCAGAACCTCAACTGGTGTGAGAGCCAGGCGGCCCAGTTCGACCACGGCGGGCGGAGCGGGACGTTCCTCGAGGTCGTCTCCCAGACGGTCACGTCCGACTATCTCCAGAACATCGCCGGTGTCGACGACATCACGAACCAGAACCTTTCGGCACCGGGTGCGGGAGCGAAATGATGAACCATGCTCATAATCCTGACCGTCGAGGGTTCACTCTGGTCGAGATCCTCGTCGTCATCACCATCATCGCCTTGATCAGCGCCGTGGCCCTCCCGGTCGTCCTGCCGGCCCTGAACGAGCGGCGCGTGAGCGAGGCGTCCCGCGTCTTCCAGGCGGTCCTGGTCGGTGCCCGGGACGAGGCCATCCGCGCCAATGCCCCTCGCGGGATCCGGCTGCTCCCCGACCCGGTCCTCTCGCCCCTCTCGGGCAATGCCCCGGCCGGCGTGCTCGCCTCGAATCGGTTCATCGCCATCGAGCCGGCTCCCGACTACACCCAGGGTCTAGTCTCCGCCCCGACGATTATTCCGGCAAACAATTCGTTTTTGTACATTGTCGAGTCTCCTGGATCCTACATCATTTCCAGTGGGACCCCGGTCTATGTGAAGAACGAGCCAACGGCTTGGTATTACAACATACGTCAGGGCGACAAGATTCGATTCAATGATTCTGGCGCCTATTACACAGTCGCCGGGCCGATGCAGGCTGGCCCCGCCACCGTCTCCGGTCAGTTTCAGAACTCCGAGCGATATATCAACGGAGGACTGCTTTCTTATAACGCGATCTTCAATGAGACTTTTCCGAACAACCCTCAGGTTCAGTTCCTGCAACTCGTCAATGGCGTGGACGACGACAATGACGGGTGGGTCGACGAAGGTTTCGACGGGATTGACAACGATGGTGACGGGATCGTCGATCCTGGCTTCAACGGAGTCGATGACAACGGCGCGAACGGGATCGATGAACCGGCCGAGCTTCTGATTGGCAATGAAAACGAACCGGAGCGATTCATCGGATCCCAGTCGACAACTCCTCCGATTAATTCACCCTACACGATCGTCCGCCGCCCGGTGGTCTCGCAGACGGCCCGCGAGACGACGCTCCCGGAAGGCGTGGTGATCGACATGACGACGTGGAACGCGTCGTCGGCGACCCCTTACTCCTTCCTGAGTGCTCCCGCGAATCAGGGCTCGCCGATCCAGTTGCCCGAACGGTCGCGGGTCCCGGTCGACCCTTACACTTACTTCGTGGACATCATGATCTCGCCGAGCGGTCAGGTCGTCCAGGCGGGGGCGGGGGCTGCGGGTATCGACCAGAATGCCACCTCGCCGACCTCGAATCTGCCGTTCTACCACTTCTGGATCACCGATCGGTCCGCCGTGGTCGGTCCGCTGTTCCCGGCCCTCTCGCAGGTCCCTTACATCCCGGGCCGCAATACGAACTACCCCAAGTACACCTACCTGCTGCCGATGCCGCAGGGGACCACCAACCTCACCCAGTCGGGTAGCGACGTTCCGGGGACCCTGACCTATGGCGGCCCGGCCCTCAAGGGGGAACGGCGGCTGGTCACCCTGTTCACCCGATCGGGGCAAGTGGTCACGAATTCCATCGAACAGTTCGACCTGGTCGACACCAGTCGTCCCTTCTACGACGCCCAGGCTGGCATCAAGGAGTCGCAATGATCGCTCGAAGCCACCGGGGGCGGTCGGGTATCACCCTGACCGAGATCCTGATCGCGATCCTGATCATGGGGATCGGCCTGATCTCGCTGGCCACGCTCTTCCCGCTGGGCCTGATCCGGCTCCGCGAGGCCACCCGCTTCCAGCGCGGGGGCATGCTCGTGCAGTCGGCCAGCGACGACATCGAGGCGAGGGACCTCTTCCTCAAGTCGTCATTCACCCAGACCTGGTACGGGAACCAGGACCCCTTCACCCTGGACGCGAACATCGGCGCGGTCCCGGTCTCCACGGTCGGCCCGGGCCTGGCTCCGCTCCCGGGGCTCCCGGTCTGCTACGACCCGCTCTGGAGGGCGGTCACGAATACGGTCCCGCTGAACGACCAGCTCTACGACGGCACGCTCGACTACGCCGCGACCTACCGGACCCGCGCGGCCGAGGCCCGCTTCGGCGGCGGGATCGTCTTCGACGCGGGGGGCAACGCGCAGAACCCCTACGGCCTGGCCGACACCAATGCCAGCGCCCACGGGCTCCAGCGGATCTCCAACTTCATCCCCTGGAGCTCCACCAACAACACGACAAACTTCCTCTATCCGTTCACCTACCAGAACCCGAACATCACGCTCTTTCCCACCCAGGCCCGAGACGTGGCGGCGGACGTCTTCACCTCGATCGACGACATCGTCTTCAACTCGTCCGAGAGCGGCGTGACCGGCCCGAGCCCGCTCCTGCCCGACTTCAACCTCGGCTCCGGCGACATCCCGACCAACGACTGGCGGTTCACCTGGTTCTTCACCGGACGCCAGGTCGACTCGACCAACGGCACGATGTTCGAGGGGGACGTGGTCGTCTGCGACGGCCGCCCGTTCGCCTTCAACGACGTCACTTACTCTCCGGCGGGCGAGACGGTCGTCCAGGCGATCTTCGGCTACTCGTCCAACGTCAATAACGTCAACGACCCGACCAACGGCCTCAACCCGAACGGGATCGCCAACACCGGGTTCGCCACCGGCTCCGATCGGACCGTCCTGCTCCGCTGGCCGACGTCGATCCCCGACCCCTCGATCCGGATCGGGAGCTGGATCGCCGACGTCACGTATGAGCGATTTTACGGGCGAACCTACGGCGATCCCGCCGGGACCTCGCCGGCGGACATCCTGGGACGCGTCCGGCAGTCCCAGACCCCCTTCCAGCGATGCGACTGGTATCGGGTGGCCAAGCGGACCGATCCCCAGCCCGACCCGGTGGCGGGTTATCGGCAGATCATCGTGACGATCGCCTCCCCGGTCCGTACTAAGACTCTACTGACCACGGCGGGAGCGTCGATCCCGGGCCATACCAACGTGGCCCTGATCATGCCCAGCGTCGTCAACGTTTATCCCCGGTCCTTCACCATCCACTGACCGAGCCCGGAAGTCGTCCGATCTCCGGAGGGGAGCCGCCATGCGTGCCGCCTTGAAACGACCGAACCGCCCCAGGAAGGGCGTCACCCTGGTCGAGATGCTCGTCGTCGTGGCGCTGGTCGTCCTGATGATGGTGATCCTGGTCCAGATCTTCCAGTCGGCCACCGGCGCCATGAGCGCCTCGCGCTCGATCCAGGACCTCGACGTCAGCCTCCGGCAGGTCGACCTCCGGCTCCGCCAGGACCTGGCCGGGGTGACCGCCCGGATGACCCCTCCGCTCGACCCCACGCAGAAACTCGGCTACTTCGAGTACGGCGAGAATTCCTTCGCCGACGCCCAGGGCGAGGACACCGACGACTATCTGGCCTTCACCACAAAGGCCCCCGAAGGCCAGGTCTTCACCGGGCGGGCCTTTATCGTGGGCACCCTGAACACGGCCAATCAGAACAGCTCGGGCAACCAGGCGATCCAGCCCATCACGATCACCAGCCAGTTGGCCGAGATCGTCTACTTCCTCCGGAATGGCAATCTGTACCGCCGCGTCTTCCTGATCGTGCCCGAGCGGAAGGGGACGTTGTCGGCGAACTTCGCCAACCGATTCAACGCCATTTCCACGGATCCAAGCGTGCAGATGAGCTGGATCGGCGTCAATGACATCTCGGCTCGCCCCAACACCGCGCCCGGCGCCAATGTGCCCCCAATACCGAACGACCTCGGCGACCTGACGAATCGCGAGAATCGGGCCTTCAAGCCACGGTTCAGCAACTCCTATTATCATTATAGCAACTCGGTGAGCGCGGGCAGCCTCACCCAGACCCCCGCCGACGACGGGATCCCCGACGATTTCAACATGGATGACGTGCCCGATTTCTATCCGACCCTCTACCCGAACCTGGTGCTCAACAACCCGACCGGCTTGTTGAATGAGGCCGGGTTCTCCAACAATTTCCCGATCCGGACCTCGGCCGCGACGACCAGCTACGACGTCCTGGCCTTCCCCTTCATCTATCCGGGGATGTTCTCCCACCCCGAGACGGTCGCTCCCTACCAGCTTGGTGCGGGCTGGATCCACAGCCTCGATCCGTCGCAGACGACGTATCTGACGACGTATCCTAATGTCTACACCGGAAACCACGCGCCGCTGGCGATCAACGACAACCTGCCGACCCCCGACCCGACGGTGCCGGGCCAGTTGCAGACCTGGTTCGGGTTCCCCACCTGGCGTGAGACCCTCTCGGTCAACTGGAGAGATCCCGTCCGAGGGCTCGGGTACAACGGGAGCCTGAGTCAGATCCCGGGGCTCAGCCCATTCAACCCCTCTTCGGTCCCGGCGCTCAATAGCCCGAACTATCTACCGCCCGTCGCCGGGCAATACGGCAGCGACGGGGCCGGCTCGGCCACGTTCAATCAGTTCTATAACTTCCCGGGCGTCTGGGAGGATGACCTGGTCCTGAGCAACGTCCGGAGCTTCGACGTCAAGGCCTACGACCTCGACGCCCCCCTGTATTCGGCCAACGGCTATATCACCAGCCCCGGCTACTACGATCTCGGCTACGGGCTCCAGGCGAACCCTCAGCTGGGCCTCAATTCGCCGGTGCTCCAGGGGTTCGGTCACGCGGGGCGGATTCCCCCGTTAACCACGGACAATCGCCTGAATCCCTCGCGACCACTCCGCCCCGACGGCAGCCCGAATAATGTCGGCGACGACTCCAATGGCGTCATCCGCCTGACGAGGGTCTGGGATACCTGGTCGACCGAGTACACCCACGCCCCCAGCATCGACATCGCCCTGAACGGCTACCAGAGCATGCCGGTCTATCCGTCCTATCCGGCGCCGTACACGGCCCCCCTCCGGGGGATTCAGATACAGATCCGAGTGGCCGACCCTCGGAACGAACGAGTCAAAGTCCTGACGATCCGGCAGGATTTCACAGACAAGCTCTGAACAACACACGATCGATCAATGGCCCATGATTGCCCGACCCCCACCGGGGTCGGGCCGGGCTGAGGAGGGTTGGCCGATGTTCGCGAACACTCTGGGCCGCGGCGCGAGACGCCGGGGTATCGTCCTGGTCCTGATCCTCGGGATGCTCGGGCTCCTCGCCCTGATCGGCGTCACGTTCGCCACGTTCGCCGGTCAGTCGCTGATCAACGCGAGGAACTTCAGCCAGTCGGAAGCCCGGACCGGGGCCGAGCAGTATTTCGACTTCGCCCTCGGCCAGCTCATCAACGACACCAACAACCCGCTCTCGGCCCTCCGGGGGCATAGCCTGCTCCGCGACATGTACGGCAACGACTCGGTCTTCCGGGGGACCGTCGCCGCCGAGAGGCAGGGATTCCTCGATCACGTCGTGCTCAACGACGGGACCAGGCAGAACCTCTTCTTCGGGGACTCCCAGGCCTACAGCAATTCGAGCAACCTCCTGACCCCCGCGCTGGCCAACCGGCCCCAGAATTACATCCAGATCCAGACCAACATCCCCACCGCGAGCAATTCTTACCGATATCACGGGATGAATTTCACCCGATGGATCGTCAAGCTCGCCAACACCTACTTCACGAACAAGAACGGCGGCAATCAGCTCGGGACCCTCTCGCAGACCTATGAAGTCGTCGAGGACGACGACACCGGGACCGACCCGTTCTCCAACGGCAATCACCTGCTGACCCTCGCCCCGGTCGAGGGCGGCACGAACCTCTACAACAACCCCATCCTGCCGAACTACCCGCTCGAGGCGAACGACCCGAGCCTGGACAAATTCAAGGTGGGACTGACCCCTCCGGCCAACGGGACCAACTTCGTCCTCGATGGCCGCTACATGCGGGCCTTCAACGGCCCGGGCCTCTCCCGGCCGTTGATCCCCACGGTGGATAATAGCCAGACCCCGGCCTTCCCCCCCCTGGTCCCGTTCAACGCGGCGGCCTACGGGAATTTCCGGGCCAACGGCAATTTGGTCAATCCGTCCTACGACCCGACGACCCTGGCCTCTTTCCCCGCCGGCCTGAATGGCGTCAGGTTCGGCGACCCCGACGTGATCGGGATGGACGAGGACTACGACGCCTGCGACCTGGAGAACTGGTTCCTCGCCATCCAGAGCGCCGATGGTCAGGTCGTCATCCCCTCGTTCCATCGCCCGAGCATCCTGACCCCGGAAGACTGGTCGTCCAGGCTCGTCGGGGGCACCGCCCAGGAGCAAATGAACGCCGTGGCGGGTATCGCCAAGATCCTCCGGCCCCGGCGGGTCGACAACTCGCCGCAGTTCCCGACCGACCCGAGCAGTCCGGACCCGAGCACCGGCAAGATTACCTACGACGTCGATAACGACGGCGACGGAGTGAGCGACTCGGTCTGGCTCGACCTCGGCTATCCGGTCCAGCGAGACTCGGGCGGCAAGCTTTTCAAGCCGCTCTTCGCCTTCATGATCATCGGCCAGAACGGGCGGATGCCGCTGAACACCGTCGGCAATCTCCAGGCTCGCGATCCGCAATACAGCGACACCTATCCCAGCCAGGCCGCGGCCACCACCCTCGGGGTCAGCCGACAGCTTGCCTTCGCGGCGACGTACTACGATGCCCCCACCTGGGACCACGCCTCCCACCTCGGGGCCTCGGTCAACGAGATCAATCCCAAATACGCCCTCCAGAACGCCCCGGCCAACGTCTACAGCCCTAACGTGACCGTCGCGGGCTTCGCTCCCACCCTCTCGGATAACTACAACGGGACATCTTACTGGAGCCAGATCGACAACGCCGGGATCGACGTGGCCCTCACCCAGCTCCGGGCCCTCCTGGCGGGCACCATCCCGCAGGACAATCCGACGAACCCAACCAACACAGTGACGGAGCAAAACTGGGTCGCCATGAACGGCAATCGGTATTTCATGCCGAACATGGTCATCGATCAGTTCGATAACGGCTACAATGCCGACCCGACCCAGGCCTTCGTGAACAAGTTCGGAGTGACTCCGGTGGCGGGCCG
Organism: Tundrisphaera lichenicola; assembly: GCF_051175385.1. GTDB lineage: Bacteria > Planctomycetota > Planctomycetia > Isosphaerales > Isosphaeraceae > Tundrisphaera > Tundrisphaera lichenicola. The sequence goes on from NZ_CP195106.1 coordinate 4,054,761, forward strand.
CTGGGGCGAGCCCGAAGGGATCCCCCAGTTTCTCAGCATCCAGCAATCGATCTTCTCCTCGATCGGTTTCACCCCGTTCGTCTACACCAATCCGGTCCGCGCGGGCCGCTCGTTCTACAACGCGGCGACCCCAAACATCTCGAACTCCTTCCAGCCGACCGGCGATTCCCTCGACGATGACTTCGACTCGTTCGGCCCCGGCTTCGGCGCGGCCATAGCCGAATACGCGAGCTACTACGACTCCGCTGGCCAGGTGGCCGTGGCCTCGCAGCGGGCTCGGCGGTTCCTGACGCCGTCCGATCCCTCGGGGAACGGTCGGGTCATGGAATGGATGAACCGGCCGAACGACCTCTATGATCAGTTCGGGATGGCCAATGACGCCTACGGCCGGGTCAGCTACTTCCGCTATTTCCGCCCGCCGGGCATGCCCCACGACGTCGGCTACCCGCTGGCCGCCAGCATGGCCGCCGATAGCACGTATCGGATCGACGCCTACCGGATGGCGGTGCTCGGCAACCCGACCATGCCGAACCGGACCAATAATCCGTTCCATTCCTACGAGTCTTTCCGGGCGCCGGCCCCCGACTCGAACCCGACGACCTACAATGTCGCCGAGCTCGCGAAGATCGGGGTCATGGGGGCCATGCCCTTCGACCTGACCCAGGCCACCCAAACCGGGGGCGTCTATCCGCTCTGGCCCAACTCCGCGCCGACGATGTCGCCCTCGGTGAACTCGGCGAGCGGCCCGTGGCTGCTCGGCCGCCCGGGCCCCAACAACCTGACGACCGAGAACGGGCCCTTCCTCGACAACGCCAACAACGCGGGCGTGGCCCTGGTGGCCAACGGATATCCGCTCGGGAGCCTCAACAAGGATGAGGCCGACGAGATGAACCTGTACACCCCGAACCGCCACGACCAGCCGTTCGGCCCGTCCGATCTGGAGTGGCTCTACCGGAAGCAGGATGTCGACGGCTCGACCCTGAATAGCCGGCTCTCGCAGCTCGCCCCGATCAGCTTCACCAACCCGATCGACGGCCAGATGCGTCGCCGCCTCTTCGGCCTGGAATCGTGGGAGCCCAACAGCTTCGTCTGGTCCAACGACAACCCGATCTTCTTCAACGCCGCGAATTACTCCACCGGTACCGCGCCCTTCACCCAGCCCCAGTACCCTTACAACAGCCGGTTCGCCTCGTTCGGGAATGCCAGCATCGCCGGGTTGAACCAGGTGCCGAACACGACCCCGGTCAGCCACTTCGCCAATGTGAATACGGTCGAAGGGGTCCCGAACCCGACGCTCGATGCGCCGATCGTCGCGACGACCCCGCCCGCCCCGCTCTCGCCGATCGCCACCGATCCTTACCTGAACCCCAACCCGTCGGTGACCTCGAATAACTACGCCTATCCGGACCCCAGCAACTCGAACAACGTCCTGACCCAGACCTTGCCCCTGCTGGTGAGCCAGGGCGGGTTCCTCAACGCGGTCGTGAATACCAACTCGCCCCACTACCCGAACACGAACAACGGCTACAACGCCTCGGGCAACGTGGTGCCGCCCCCGGCCAACACGCCGGCCCTGGCCCACCGCGATCGTCGGATCAACCTGAACATGCCCCTGCCGATCGCCAGCGACCCGGCCGAGCCGGTCCGCCAGAAGTGGTGCCGAGAGGCGTATCAACTGCTCAAGGCGACCCTCCCGCCCCAGGCGGTGGACACCCCGCAGGAACTGGCCGCACTCAGCCAGTTCGTGGTCAACATCCTCGACTTCCGCGACCCGGACGCGACGATGACCCGGTTCGTCAACACCGACCTGATGATCGTCCCGGCGACCCCGACCGCCCCGTCGAGCGTGAAGTTCGCCGAGGTCGGGGTGCCCCAGATTTCCGTCTATCCGGCCTGGGATCCCGCCAACGGCACGACCCCGACCAACCAGCATCGGTTCTTCCCGTTCGACCCGATGATCGCCCTGGAGCAGACCAACCCCTCGGCGGGCTGGGTCGCGGCGATGACCGACAACTCCTCGGGGACGCCCCGGGCTCGCTCGCTCTACCTCGTCCAGTACGGGATGGAGTACAGCCCGATCGCCATCAACGAGGTGCTGGCCTACCAGTTCAACAGCAGCCCGACCCCAACGATGGCGACGACGACCAATACGATCACGCCCCGGTTCTATGTCGAGCTCGTCAATACCCTGGCCGACGACACGTCGCATAACCCGGTCGGGTCGGCGGCGGGTGCCCAGCCGGGCTCGGGCGACCTCAACCTCGCCGGCTGGGACTTCATCGTCACCCCCGACACCGACGCCCAGGGTCGCCCCGACCCCGTCACCGGCAACATCCCGGCCCTGGCCGGCCTGGTCGCCTCGACCGCCTACCGGAATACCACGAACGCGAACGTGACGGCGGGGCAGATCGACACCAATCCGCTCCCGCAGGGGACGGAATCGACCGTGCCGCCGACGGCCATCTCGGCCTGGGGCAGCGTGGCTCCGCCCAACTCGGCCAAGCTCCCGACCCCCTCCTTCGGCTGGAGCCTCTCGATCGCGACCGGCCTCTACAATGTCGGCGACACCGCGATCAAGTACATCCCCGCCCTGAGGAACGGGGGCCCGACCATCTCGGGTGGGACCTCCGGGGGCCGGCCGGCCGGCAGCGGGATCGACGCCGGCAAGAATGCCGCCGGTGTCAACCAGCGGATCGGCGACAGCTTCTTCGTGCTGGGGTCTCCCCTGCCGACCAACGCCAGCGACCCGGTCCCGGCGATCATCGGGCCTCCCGACGTGACCCTGCCCGATACCTTCTTCCCCGTCCCGAACTCTCCGACGACGGCCCCCGAGGACCAGTATTACTGGATCCACCTCCGACGCCCCGCCAACCCGTTCAATCCCGGGACCGAGATGGTCGTCGTCGATTCGATGCGATTCCCGTATCGCGCCTATACCGCAACATCCGGGCAGACGGTCATGGTGAATGGCAATCTGACGGATCAGCTCAAGACGGGCACGGCTCCCGGTAGCGCGTTCCAATTCTTCTCCGTTCAGCGTCTTCAGCCCTATCGGGGCGGGCACAATGTCCCGCTCAGGGCACCAGTGAGATCCGCCGGTACGCCGGTGACCCAGGAGGCCCCCATGCCCCCCACGGCCTGGGGCTATTCCGAGCAGACGGCTCCCGCGGCCAACAATCTCAACAACTCCTTCGCTTACTACGGGGCGAACAACGGCGGTGGTAAGGGCGTGATCGTGGGCGGAGAGGTCTTCGGCACGATCGGAGCGATCAACGACCCGGCCGATCCCGCCTGGGACTACTTCCCGTTCCACGACCGCGACTTCAGCAGCGTGGCCGAGCTGCTGCTCGTCCCCGGCTGTCCCCCCGGCCTGTTCACCAAACAATTCGCCGAGAAGGCCTTCGATTTCGCGACCCAGATCCGCGACCCGAGCAATACCTCGTCCCCGCTGACCACGATCCCGGCCAAGAAGTCCGATTACCAGGGCGGGGCCAAGTTCGTCGCGGCGACTCCGCATGCGTTCCCGTACCTGAGCGACAAGTTCTACTACACGGCCGCCTCTGTGAATCCCAGCACCGACACCGCCGATGGGGCCTCCGCCGGGCCATATCCGGCGCAGCTCGGCGGCTGGACCGGCACCGGTTGGTACCGGATGTTCGACTTCTTCGAGGTGCCCAACTCGGCCAACGGTGCCATCGGGACGACCGACGCCGGAGAGAATTTCGACTGGTATCGCGCCGATCGTCGGCCGGGCCTGATGAACCTCAACCTGATCGTGGACGAGGAGGTCTTCTTCGGCCTGATCGACGACCCCCGGCTCAACATCGCCCTGGCCCAGTACGGCTATTACATCAACAACCTGAACCTGGCCAACAGCGGGTTGAACCCCGTGGCGATCCTCCCTCAGATCATCTCGCAGGTTGATTATTACGGGAACGTGATCAGCAACTATCCGATCTCGGATCCCAACAACGCGACCCACACCGCCTACGTGCCGGGCGGCGTCCAGAGCGATCTGGTCCTTCAGGTCTCCAACGGGATCACGTTCAATCCCACGCCGAACTTCGTGGGTCGCGGGTTCACCTACCCCGACCCGGCCTATTCGTACGCGGGGTTCAATCAGAACACCATCACCGGCATGAAGGCGGCTTTCGCCGACTTCATCAAGCTCCGCGATGGGGGGACGAATTTCCTGTACGGCCACCAGGCCCCCTTCACCGCACCCGGGACGATGGCCCAGGTGCTCCTCGGCGGCAACCAGAATCAGGTCTGGGCCGACAAGCCGTACCGATCGCTCACCTATCCCGACATCAATTACACCATCATGCGTCCGGCGACCCCGATGCCGGCCGCTTCCGCGCTCACGTTCCCGCCGCCGTATTACTACCAGCAGGATCCTGCGGTGACCGGCGGGAATAGCCCGATCCAGAGCTCCATCAGCCTTACCACCGGAAACCCCTTCCCGGTCCCGGCCGTCCCGGTCGCCAATCCGGGCTACGTCGGCGATCCGGGAGTGCGGTTCCCCTGGTTGGACCTGGTGTTCCCCAACATGAAGCATTACAACCCGGGCTACACCGTCGGGATGAAGACCGGGGGCAACGTGATCCCGCCGGTCCCGCCGATCCCGCCCCGTCGGCTGTTCCAGCCCCCGGACCAGTTCGCGACCAGCAACGCCAGCACCAAGGGCGACCCCAACCTGAACGGGGCCGGATCGCTCGCCAACCTTTTCCTGGCCGATCCGTACGCGGAGCTGATCTCCCCGTCGAATCATCCCGATACGAGCGACCCCTGGACCAACTTCGCGCCGCAGCCGCCCAACAGCACGGCTTATAACCCGAGCACGATCCAGCGAGGGGGCGGTCCCGGCCCGGTCCTCGGGGGGAACTATCGACAGCACGACTTCGTCCTGAAGAACAATCGCCAGCATCCCTATTACCGGACGGAACTCCTCCAGAAGGTGATGAATCTGTCTACGGTCCGGACGCATCAGTTCGCCGTCTGGATCACGGTCGGCTTCTTCGAAGTGACCAAGGTCGGCACCCCCGAACTCGGGATTGCCGATCAGCTTGGCGGCGAGCTCGGGCTCGCGGCCGGCAGGAACGTCCGCTACCGGTCGTTCTTCACGATCGACCGGACCAGGGCCACCGGGTTCAACCCGTACTACCCGGGCAATTTCCGCGACTGCGTGACCTATCGCCGCCGGATCGAATGATCCGACGTCCCGGGCCGTCGGACTTCTCGTCGGCGGCCCCGGGATCTTGACAAAACGAGACGTCTTGTTCGCTCGATGTTCGCCCCGTTAGAATGGGTGGACCCCACACTTCCGCGAGAAAGGATCTTACGATGACGCGTCGCCGTCGTGGTTTCACGCTGATCGAGTTGCTGGTCGTCATCAGCATCATCGGCGTGCTGATCGGCCTGCTCCTGCCCGCCGTCCAGGCCGCTCGCCGATCGGCGCGCCGCCTCCAGTGCGTCAGCAATCTCCGGCAGGTCGGCCTCGGCCTGAACGGTTTCCTCAATGCCAAGAACTACTACCCCAACGCCGGGACCTTCGGCGATGGCCTGGCGGGCACCCTGCCCACCGCAGGCCCGACGGGCTCCGTGATCAACGGCTGCTTCCCCGATGCGAGTTCGAAGCCCTTCTCCAGCTCGGTCCCGCTCTATAGCTGGGTCGTCGACGTCCTCCCCTATATCGACAACGTCGACCTGTCGAATGCCTGGAACAAGACGCAAGTCTATAACGATATCACGACCCCCCTGTCCGCCGGCAACCCGACCAACTTCACCATCGGCAACACGGGCATCGGGATCCTCAAGTGCCCAGACGACCTCACGGCCCTGCCGGGCGAGGGCAACCTCTCCTACGTCGTGAACATGGGCTTCACCCGTTGGCACGCCAATGTCGGCTCGGGCAACACCCAGGCCTCTTACGGCTGGACCCCCACCGACGGCACCCCGGCCAACCTTCCCGCCAACAACCTGACCGGTCCCGGATGGGGAGAGAGCAACAACAAGAAGACCGGCGTGATGTTCCTGGGAACCGACAAGGGCAACTATCCCTGGGATCACCGCTCCGGCTCGGCGGCTATCGTCGACGGATCCAGCACCACGATCCTCGCCTCCGAGAGCGTCCTGGGCGGGGCTTCGGGTGGCGGCGTCTTCACCTCCGGCGTGCCGACGAACTGGTCCTGCCCCCACCCCAACTATGTTGGTTTCATCGGCTCGGATCGCGTATGGAGCGGCACCAACGGCCTGGGTTCTCTGACCGCGGCGCAGATCGGCAACGGCTCATTCGACCAGGCCGGATGGAAGCTGGCCAATAACAAGGTCGTCAATAACGACGCGGTTTCGGTCCTGGAAAGCATCAACTATGGCCTGAACCTGGGCGACGAAGGGACCTTCCCCTACCCCAACAGCAACCACCCGGGCGGGATCAACGTCCTGCTCTGCGACGGCTCGGCGAGGTTCATCTCCGAGACGATCGACGGGACCGTCTACAGCAAGTTGCTCACCCCCGCCGGTAGCCGCTTGCCCGCCCTCTACAAGCAGCTCCCGGTCGATGCCGCCGCGATCGGTGGCGACTAAGCCTTCGATCCCCCAGCAGCTTCTCCGAGTTCAGCACCCGTTCGGGAGCACAGCATGTGCTCCCGAACGGGTGCTTTTTTCGTTCCCGATGGGCATTCCGCCTTGTCATTCCCGGTCCGGCCCGGGACGGGGCAGTCGTTACCCCGGTCTCGTGACGACGACCATTCGAGCGAGTCGAATCACCCATTGATCCCGAATGCGGGCGATAAGTCGTCCTCGCCCAAGAATCCGCCGTTTCACGCGAAAGACTCTCAAATCCGATTCTTTTCGGACAACCCCCTTGCTCTCTTCTACGAGTTGTAGTAGAAACTTCTACGTGACGTAGAAGACATCCCGGCCTTTGAGGATCGCCGGGATGGGGACGAGGAGTGGTCGGACAATGACGGGTCATCCGGGTCTGAGCGAGCTGGAGCTTGAGGTTCTCAAGGTCCTCTGGGACATCGGGCCGTCTCCGGTGATCGCGGTGAGTCGGGAACTGGGGGCGCGGGGTCGGCAGCGAGCTTACACGACGGTCTCGACGCTCCTTTCCCGCCTGGCGGGCAAGGGTTGTGTCGCGAGCGATTCGTCGGCGATCCCGCACGTCTATCGGGCCACGGTCTCGCGAGAGGACCTGCTGGGCCGTCGGCTCCGCGAGGCGGCCGACGAGCTTTGCGACGGCGAAACCGCGCCGCTGGTCCTGGCCCTGGTGGAGCGGCACCGATTCACGGCCGAGGAACTGGCCCGCTTCCAGGATCTGATCGACCGGGCCAGGGCGGATCAGGGCAAGTCGTGAGGTCGAGAGTCGGGAAGGAGGAACTTCGATGCCGGACTTCGTGACGATGACGACGATGGCCGATGGCCTGCTCCGCTGGTTCGCCGAGACGACGCTGGTCGCATCGGCCCTGGCCCTGGTTGCCGCGCTCGTGGTCCGGGTGGGACGGCTCACGCCCGGCCCGGCGGCGAGGCACGCGATTTGGGTCATCGTGCTGATCAAGCTCATCACCCCGCCCCTGATCCACTGGCCCTGGTCGATCCCCTACTCGATGGCCGGTGCCCCGTCCCCGGCCGAAAAAATAGTCTCGCGAATCTCCGATGAGATCCCGATCCCCACTCCGGTTGCGATCCTGGAGGATGAGCCGGCACCGGCCGCCCTGGAGCCCGAACCGACCGGGGAACTAGCCCTGGTGATGTTGGATTCCTCGGACGTCGTCGAGCCGGAAGCCTCAACTCCCGAACCTCCGACGGCCGACCCCGCCGGATGGGCCTGGCCCGATCCAAGGCCCTGGGTCGTATCGACCTGGCTGGTCGTCTCGATGGTCCTGGGCTTGGGTCAAGCCCGGAGGATCGTCCGGTTCCGGGGGCTCCTCCGAGAATCGACCCCGCCCCCGACCTGGCTGGCCGAGGAGGCTCAACGTGTCGGCGATCGGCTCGACCTCCGGGTGCCGCCGATCCGGGTCGTCCCCCGCCTGGGCTCTCCGCTGATCTGGTGCCTGGGCCGACCAATCCTCCTGATCCCCGCCAACCTGCTCAAGTCGCTCGACTCCGAACGATGGCGGGCGATCCTGGCCCACGAACTGGCCCACCTCCGACGTGGCGACCACTGGGTCCGCCGCCTCGAACTGGCCGCCGGGCTCGCCTGGTGGTGGAACCCCATCTACTGGCTGATCCGCCGCCGGATCGACCACGAGGCCGAACTGGCCTGCGACGCCTGGGCCCTCTGGGCCTCGCCCGAAGACCGCCTCTCCTATGCGGAATCACTCCTCAGCATCTGCACGAACCTGACCCCGGCCAAGGCACTGGCGCCCGCGTTGGGCGTCGTGGGCACCGGCCAATCCTTCGAAAGGAGACTGACGATGATCTTGCGTGAACGAGTCGACCGCCGAGTCCCCACCCTGAGCCTCGCCTCCGCGTTCCTCCTATCGATCATGGCCCTACCCTCCTGGACCATGGCCGGGGCCGCCATCCCCGACGAGGATGACGTCGTCAAGCCCGATGCCGAAGCTTCGCTCGACCCGGTCCCGCCCGTGCCCCCGGTCCCGCCCGTGCCCCCGGTCCCGCCCGTGCCTCCGGTCCCTCCCGTGCCTCCGGTTCCTCCCGTGCCCCCGGTCCCGCCGATCGCCTTGAACATCGTAGACGATGACGACAACGATGCCGATGACGACGATGACGACGACGATGAAGCGAAGGACGAGAAAGCCGCCAAGGCCGAGAAGAAGAAGGCGGTGAAGGCCAAGGCGAGGGCCGAGGCACGAGCCCGGGCCAAGGCGGGAAGCCCGAAGGAAGAGGAGATCGAGGCCCTGGGCGAGAAGATCGGCAAGGAGATGGAAGAGCAGTTCGGCCCCGACTCCAAGTTCGCCAAGGAGATGGCGGAGCAGTTCGGCCCCGACTCCAAGTTCGCCAAGGAGATGGAGGAGAAATTCGGCCCCGATTCCAAGTTCGCCAAGGAGATGGCGGAGCAGTTCGGCCCCGATTCCGAATTCGTCAAGAAGATGGAGAAGCTTGGCAAGGAGATGGAGGTCAAGTTCGGCCCCGGCTCCGAGTTCGCCAAGAAGATGGAGTCGATCAATTCCGAGAAGGGGGAGTTGGCCTCGAAGCTCCAGAAGGAGGCCAAGCAAGCCCAGTCCGAAGCCCGGAAGGCCGCCGAAGAAGGCAGGGCGGAAGCGAACAAGGCCCGAATGGAGGCCAAGAAGGCCCGGGAACTCGCCGAGAGAGACGCCAGGAAGGCCAGGGATGAGGCGAAGCAGGTCAAGGTCGAGATGAAGAAGAAGGAAGCCGCTCGCGAGAAGGGAGACTCGGCTCGCGGTGCGCAAACCAAGGTCATCGAATCGCTCGAAATGCAGATCGAGAAGCTGAAGGCCGAGGTGGATCAACTGAAGGCCCAGCTCAAAGAGGATAAGGACGACGACAGCGACGAAGAGAACTGAGCCGTAAGCTCGCCGATGACGCGCGAATCCGAGGGATCCGGGGACGGACCTCGGATTCGTGCGTTGCTCTCCCTCCCGTTCGGAGGCGTGCTCCTCCGGGACGCTCGGAATTGACAGGTTGGGGCTAATCGCTAGAATCCAGTCGCAAGAGGGGGAATAGGATCGCGGCCTCGGCACGGATTCGCTCTCGGTCGAAACCCTCGCTGCTCGGACTTTTTCGATCTTTTCTTCGTGTCGTAAAAGTCGGCAAGATTGCGTGCTGGGCCGGGATTCACCGATGGAGACCTCGCTCTTGGGGGTCGTCGGGGATCGGAAGGCGCGGTTCCTTCTGCCTTCAAACCAGGACGGGCTTCCACGTGGCAAACGGCAGATCCGGCGAAGGCCTCGCCGAACCCTCGCTCCGGACCCGGATCCTCGATCTCGGAGTCGTTGCGGCCCGATGTTTTGGCCGGCGTGCTCGGCTCGTCCTCCTCGTGGCCCTCATGATGACCGCGAGCGTCCCGGCGCAGGAACCCGGCCGGATTTCCGAACCGGATTCCCCCACGGCCTCGGCTCGGCTGGAGTCCGCCCCCCCTCCCCCTTCGTCGAAGGCATCGGACCCTGGCGCGAAGGCGGCGGCCGGCGGGGTCGGTCGCCGGAGTATCCTCGTCCTCTTCGGCCAGGCCAACCCGATGCTCTGGCTGCTCGGCATCTGCTCGATCGTCACCGTGGGGTACACCCTGGAGCGGATGATCGGGCTCCGCCGGGGTCGGGTGATCCCCAAGGATTTCGTGAACCGGTTCCTGGAACGGCTGTCGGCCGGGAAGCTGGACAGGGATCGGGCGATGGAACTCTGCCGGTCCAATGAAAGCCCGATGGCCCGCGTCTTCGGCCACGTGGTCCGGTACTGGGGCCAGCCCGCCTCGACGATCCGCCAGGCGGTGGACCACGACTCGGCCCGCGAGATCCTGGACCTCCGGCGGAATGTCCGGGTCCTGAACGGCACGGCCACGCTTGCGCCCCTGCTGGGCCTGCTGGGGACCGTGATCGGGATGATCCAGTCGTTCGACGCGATCGGCAGCAAGGTCGGTGGGGGCAAGAGCGAGGCCCTCGCCCAGGGGATCAGCCTGGCCCTGGTCTGCACGGCGATCGGGCTCGGCATCGCGGTGGCCTCGGTGGTCGCGTACTATTACCTCCTCAACCGGGTCGACCTCCTGGTCCGCGACATGGACGACCTCACGCGTCGGGTGATCGACCAGGTCTCCGGCGAGGCGCTCCGGCCGGTCGACCGGCGGGTCGACCACGTCCGGAATGAGTCGCGGGTTTACTGACCGATCAGGCTGAATCCTCCGAAGGGACCCCGGATGCTCGCCGATCGGCTCCAATCCGACGAGTTGCCTCAGATCAACATGACGCCGATGGTGGACGTCGTGCTCTGCCTGCTCGTCTTCTTCATGGCGGCGACCAAGCTCTATGATTGGGACGAGAACGAGTTCAACATCGGCGTGCCCGAGGTCACCAGCGCCGCCCCGATGACGGCGGCTCCCGACGACCTCACGCTCGCCATCCTGGCCCCGAACAAGGTCGCGTTGAACGACCGGACCCTGAATCTGGAAGCCCTGACCGAGGCCTTGACCGAGGCCCGGAAGCGGTACGCCGACCAGGGGGTCCTGATCCGGGGAGACGCGAAGCTCGCTTATCAGGATCTCGCCGACGTCCTCTCGGCCTGCAACGCCGCCGGGATCCGGAACGTTCGACTGCCCGTCCGCCCTCGCGAAGAAGAAGCCACCGCTCCGCGTTGAATCCCACACCTCCCCGAATCCTCCCCCGCCCGCCACGGAGTCCGCGATGGCCTTCCTCCGACAGATCATCGACTCGATCCGCATGCTCACCAAGCCCGAGTCGTTGAACAGCCTGGCCCTGTCGCTCGGGCCGGGGCTCTATGTCCTATTGTTCGCGGTCATCTTCGCGGAGACCGGCCTGGTGGCCGTGCCGTTCCTGCCGGGCGACTCGCTGCTGTTCGCCGTCGGGGCCGTCAGTGCCAGCCCCAACTCGCCGATCAGCCTGCCCCTGGTCGCCGGGCTCCTGATCGTCGCGGCGATCCTGGGGGACGCGGTGAACTACTGGGTGGGCTACAAGCTCGGCCCGAAGGTCTTCGCCAGCGAGGGGTCCTGGCTCCTGAACAAGAAGCACCTGACCGAGGCCCAGAAGTTCTACGACCGTCACGGCGGCAAGACGATCATCCTCGCCCGGTTCGTGCCGATCGTCCGGACCTTCGCGCCGTTCGTCGCCGGGGTGGGCCGGATGAACTACGGCCGATTCCTGGCGTTCAACATCGTCGGCGGGATTTCCTGGGTCCTGATCTGCCTCCTGGCCGGCTGGGGGTTCGGCGGCCTGCCTTTCGTCCAGAAGAATTTCGAGCTGGTGCTGATCGCGATCATCGCGATCTCGGTCGTCCCGGCCGCCATCGAGATGTTCCGGGGCTGGCTGGCCGCCCGCCAGGGCCACTCGGCGCTGGTCGAGGCGACGACCCTGGAGCCGACGGAACTGGACGAACCCGCGTGAGGGTCCCGGCCGGGCCATCCCGGCGGGGACCATTCCGGGTCCCCGCATGGGAGCCGTCCCGATCGGTTCACTCGGCCGAGGCGAGGGTGGCCGAGGTGGGGGGCAGGAGTTCGCGGAGCGATTTGGGGAGGGGGAAGTGGACGCTCTCCTCGCGGACCCACTCCTCGACGATCGTGGCATCGAACTGATTCTGGAGATACCGGATGCACTCCTGGACCACGTCCTCGGGGGCGCTGGCCCCGGCGGTGATGAGGACGGTCTGGGCCTTCTCGAACCAGTCCACGTCCAGGTCGGACACGCCGTCGATCAGGTGGGCATGAGGCCCGAGTGAGCGGGCGATCTCGGCGAGTCTCTTGCTGTTGGAGCTGTTCTGGCTCCCCAGGACCAGGACCACGTCGGCCCGGCCGGCGAGCTCTCGGACGGCCTCCTGGCGATTCTGGGTGGCGTAGCAGATATCGTCCTTGGGCGGGTTGGCGATCCTCGGGAACTTGGCGCGGAGGGCGGCGATCACGATGTTGGCGTCGTCGACACTGAGCGTGGTCTGGGTCAGGTAGGCGACCTTGGTGTCGATCGGGAGGTCGAGCGCCTCGACGTCCTGGGCGGTCTCGACCAGGATCATCCGGTCGGGCGCCTCGCCCATCGTGCCAATCACCTCGTCGTGGCCTTCATGGCCGATCAGGACGATCGTATACCCTTCTCGCGCGTACTTCACCGCCTCCAGGTGGACCTTCGTGACCAGCGGGCAGGTCGCGTCGATCGCCCGGAGGTTCCGGCCCCGCGCCTCCTCGCGGATCTGCGGCGAGACTCCGTGGGCGCTGTAGAGCAACGGGGCGCCCTCGGGGACCTCCTCCAGCGACTCGACGAACTTCACACCCCGGCTCTTGAATCGCTCGACCACATACTTATTGTGGACGATCTCGTGGTAGACATAGAGCGGGGCGCCGAAGAAGTCCAGCGAACGTTCCAGGCTCTCGATCGCCATGTTCACCCCGGCGCAGAAGCCTCGGGGATTGGCCAGAATGATCTGCATCGCGGGACTATACCTCCGTCGCGTCGGGGGGCTTCTCCTAGCTTCGCCTACTGTAAGCATTCGGAGCCCCGGGGGAAAGTCGGACAGCCTCGGGGCCGGCGCCCAGCCTCGATCGGCCCCGGCCTTGATATGGGCGGACTCCGATCTGGCATTTCTGTGGTTTTTTGCGGAGGGACCTGACATTCTTGGGCTGGGAAGCGGCCCGACGCGAGCGTCCGGTGACCCCGCTTCACCAACCTGACTAGTTCACTATCTTCGAGATTGAGAGTCGAATCATGGGACGAGGTTCCGTGGCCAGGTCGATTCGAACCACGCGCGGTGGTCGGATTCTTGCCGTCATGTCGATGGCCCTCGGTGTCGCATTCACCCTGGCGACGGCGGGTTGCGGGAAGGTATCGACCGATGGCTCGAATACGTCCGACGGGGCCGTCGATACCGTGGGCGACAACTCGGGGTTCCAGCTGCCGCCGGACTTCAAGACGGTCGACATCCCGCTGGAGAAGCGAAGAGAGGTCTTCCACAAGGCCCACGACATCCGGGCCCTGGCGGTCCAGGAAGCCAATCGGGAACTGCCGATGGACGAGGCCAGCCTGCCGATCGGCGATACGGCGGCTTTCGACAAGCGAGTGGCCGATCATAAAGCGATCATCGAGCGGATCCTCGCCAAGAACCTCCCTGCGCTCGCCGAGCAATACCAGATCAGCGTGGCGGATGTGGAAAAGATCGAGGACGAGGCGAGTCGCCTCCGTTGGCTCCCGCCCCAGGATCCCGTGCTCGAATCCGAACCGGAAGCCCCCGAGGTGAAGTCTCCGACGCAAGGCTGACGAGAAGGTCGTCAGGAAATTAAGCGCGATTCCAGCCGCCATTGCCTGGAGAAACGCGTCTCCACGGCTCAATCAGGATTCCACGCAAAACCGGCGAAAGGGATATCAAACCGAACATTTCGAGATTCTCGGCCGATTATTCGCTTGACTCACCAATCATCAGGATCCAGAATCCGTTCTGCGAGGCATTGTTCGATACGTCACTGATCGAAGTCGGCGAAAATACGCAAGCCAATCTAAGTCGTCCGGACTCCCGGGCGGCCGGGTTCGGTCGTGACTTTGCGTAGACGGTCCGCGGCGGAAAACGGCTTGATTCTCCGCGGAAGTGGCGGGGAGCAGCATCCGTCCAGGCTAGACTGGACCTCGTCTGCTCCATCGAATACCCCGGACAAAACTCCCTCTTCCCGTTGTTTTTCTTTTCCGGAGGTTGAATTTATGTCAAGCAGAAGATCCCGAGGTTTTACCCTGATCGAATTGCTGGTCGTGATCGCCATCATCGCGGTCCTGATCGCCCTCCTTCTTCCCGCGGTCCAGGCGGCTCGCGAGGCGGCCCGCCGAGCCCAGTGCGTCAACAATCTCAAGCAGCTGGGTCTCGCCTGCCACAATTATCATGACATCGGCGGCAAGTTCCCGACCACGATGTACCTCCACCCGGTCTTCGGCCCGCAGGGCCTGGCCTGGAACAACAGCAGCTTCCTGGTCCAGATGCTCCCGCAGCTCGAGCAACAGTCGCTGTATAACTCCACCAATTTCAGCATGATGATGGGCACCCAGATCGGCGGGGGCTGGCGTTGGGGCCAGCAGTATGCCGTCGGTGATCCCAACAAGACCATCCGCGTGACGGTCCTGAACGCATTCATCTGCCCCTCGGACGACAGCCCCAACATCGACAACACCAATCCGGACGACCTGATCGGCCTCGACGCCGCGGGGACTTCCTACGTCGGGAACATGGGCGACAACTGCCTGGCGTGCGCCGGCGGGTTGAACGATCGCCTCGGCGTGGTGATCCTCTGCAACGACCTGAATCTGCCCTGCCGACTCCCCCAGCTTGGTCATGCCCGGGTCACCGACCCGCAGCTCGATAATGGTTCCCCGGCCGGTAGCGGCATCTTCTGGGCCTGGGGTGCCAATGTCGGGATCAACATGGTGACCGACGGCACCTCGAACACGCTGATGATCGGCGAGCAGATCCGCAAGGTCACCCGGTGGAACGCCTGGGTGGGCGGCAACGCGTCGATCGGCACGACGGGCGTGCCCCTCAACTACAAGCTCCCGGTCGCCAACGTCGAGAACTGGACCCGCCAGTATTCGTTCCGGAGCCTCCATCCGGGCGGGGCGAACTTCGCCATGGCCGACGGCTCGGTGAAGTTCCTCAAGAGCACCATCAACTTCAACATTTACCAGGCCTTGAGCACCCGCGACAAGGGCGAGATCATCTCGGCCGACGCTTATTGATCGCCCTTTGCTCGTGGCCGAAGTCGATTCCTGACGAATGCCGCCCCGGCCAGGTGCCGGGGCGGCTTTGCACTGATACCGAGGAGATTCTGCTCGTGAACCGCATCCATACCCCCTTCCCTGGTCCTCGAATCGTGCTCGGGATCGCCCTGCTCTCGATCCTGTCCGCGTCCGGCTGCGGCTCGGACGGTCCCGTCATGGGCCGCGTCTCGGGGACGGTCACGGTCGAGGGAGAGCCGCTCAAGAAAGGGACCGTCACCTTCATCGCGACGGACTCCCAGCGCCCCAACGCCACGGGGGCCATCGACTCCAACGGCTATTACAGCCTCCAGACGACCGAGCCCGGCGATGGGGCCGTCGTGGGCAGCTACAAGGTGGCCATCTCCGACGTGGATTCCAGCGCCCTGAACACGGCGATGCCCGGGATGCCGGCCCCGGTCGCGAAGTCGGCGATCTCGAAGACCTATCTCGACGCCAATTCCTCGGGCCTGACCGCCGAGGTGGAATCCGGCAGCCAGACCAAGGATTTCGACCTGAAAAAGGGCGGCAAGAAGTGACCCGAAGGGCTCATGAGGCCCCGGCATCGCCCGGTCCCGAGATCGGGTGATCCCGAAGCTCTCGCGGAGCAGACGGTCGCGAATCGGGGCCGTCGGTGTTCGCGAGCGGATTTCGGCACTCCTGCCTCGGCGGTTGCTCCATCGGATTCTCGGTGGTACGATTCGCGAGTCATGCAAGGCCGCGATCGGGAGTCCTGCCGATGGGTCCGTCCGAGGTGATCATCTGCGACGCCGCCGGCCTCGAGGCGGCGATCGACTCGCTGGCGGGCCGGGTCGCGGAGGGGCTCCAACCCGGCGTCCCGCTCCGGTTGGTGGGGGTCCGCAGCCGGGGCGTGCCGATCGCCGAGCGAATCGCCGAGAAACTCGGCGCGATCCTGGGCCAGCCGGTCCCGGTCGGGGCCCTCGACATCACGCTCTACCGGGACGACCTCGATGGCGGCAACCGCTGGCCGGTCCTGCTCGGTACCGAGATCCCGTTCCCCGTCGACGGTGCCGAGATCGTCCTCGTGGATGACGTCCTGTACACCGGGCGGACCGTCCGGGCCGCGCTCAACGCCGTCTGCGATCTCGGCCGACCGGCTCGGGTCCGGCTGGTCGCCCTGGTCGACCGAGGGCACCGGGAGTTGCCGATCCGGGCCGACGTGGTCGGGCTCCAGATCGAGACCAAACGCTCGGAGACCGTGCGAGTCCGGGTCCGGCCGGTCGATCCGGTCGACGAGATCGTCCGGATCTCGCCCCCTTCGAACAGCGAGCCCATTCGATGATCGCCACGGCCCCCTCCTGGAATCGCCGGCACTTGCTCGGGCTGGAGGAACTCTCGCGCGAGGAGATCCTCGGCATCCTGGACACCGCCGACTCCTTCTCCGAGGTCTCGCGGAGGAGTCGCAAGAAGGTCCCCGCCCTGCAAGGGCGGATCGTCTTCAACCTGTTCTTCGAGAACTCGACGAGGACCCGGACCAGCTTCAGCCTCTCGGCCAAGCGGCTCTCGGCCGACGTCCAGGAGTTCTCCGCCAGCGTCTCCAGCCTGACCAAGGGGGAGACGTTCATCGACACCGCCAAGAATATCGAGGCGATGGGGGCCGACATCCTGGTCGTCCGCCATCCGACCCCCGGCGCCCCCCACCTCCTGGCCCAGCACGTCCAGGCCTCGATCATCAACGCCGGAGACGGTGCCCACGAGCACCCCACCCAGGGCTTGCTCGACCTGATGACGATCCGCCGGGCCAAGGGGACGATCGAAGGGCTGACCGTCGGCCTGATCGGCGACGTGGGGCACTCGCGAGTCGCCCGGTCGAACATCTGGGGACTGCTCAAGCTCGGGGCCAAGGTCATCCTCTGCGGACCGCCGACCCTGGTCCCTCGGGGGTTCGAACGCCTCGGCTGCGAGGTCGCCCACCACCTCGACGAGATCATCCCGCGCTGCGACGTCCTGAACGCCCTCCGGATCCAGCGAGAACGCCAGGAGCGGGGCCTCTTCCCCTCGCTCGGCGAATACTCCCACTTCTACGGGATCACCAAGGAGCGGCTCGCCAAGGGGAAGCCCGACCTCCTGGTCCTCGCCCCCGGACCGATCAACCGGGGGGTCGAACTCACTCCCGAGGTCGCCGACGGCCCCCAGTCCGCCATACTCGACCAGGTGACCAACGGCCTGGCCGTCCGGATGGCCGTGCTCTACCTCGTCAGTGGCAGGAGCGAAGTACCCGCGGCGGCCGGGGCCTAAGCCGGGTCCGGCGCGTGGGGCGGCCAGGCTCCCGAGCTTCATCCCGCCCCCGGATTCGCCGGGTCATCGGGCTCGATCCCATCGGGGAGAGAGTTCAAATAAGGGCCGAGAAGTTCGCCATAGGTCTTTGGCAGGCGGCCATGCTCGATCTCGAAGGCACGCTCGGCCATCCGGAGGCGGAGGTGGTCCAGGACACCCGGTTCGGAATCGACGAGGGCCTGGAGTAGGTTGCTGAAATTCCAGAATCCAATCTTGGTCGAGGATTTCGCCCAGGCTTCCAGCTCGGCCGGAGACATCGCGCGGACCGCCCTGGGTGTCCGGTGATCGTGGTCGTAGATCATGAATTCGGGCGAGACCAGTTTCGGTCGAGAAGTTGGAGGCTGGTCGCACTGGGCGAGGTAGCCCGCCACGATTAGCCGGAGGACCCGCCGGGAACGCTCGGGCTCCCGGCGGAGGAAGAGGCGGCCCCACCGGACGATCTCAAACTGATTAATCGGATCCATCCGGGAATCTGGCCCATCGTCGATCATGTTGGGCCATTCCTCGGGCCGGCTCAGGGCGTCGAGGGCCGAGAAGTACTCGGCACGGACCATCTCCGAGGCGGGCGAGGTCATCGCCGAGCAGGCCTCGACATCGACGATCGCGCGTCGGAAGTGATCGGGTGTAAGCCCGGGATTCTCGATCCAGGTTTCGATCCGGGCGCGGGCCAGTTTCAGGAACGAATTGCCATATTGACGCTCGCTCCAACCGCCGTGCCCCCCGGCGTGGCGGCTCGCTCGGAGTGCCCCCAGGTACATCGACCAGGCACCGGACAGGTCTCCCGATTGCTCCAGCCGAGACCCTTCCAGGAGGGCCAGCCGGACATAAGGGGGGAGTTCCTGGACCGCGCCGAGCAGCATCGACGACCGACGACCCTCGGGCTCGACCAGCAGCGCATCGGTCCGCTCGCCGGCCAGGAGCCAGGCCGGGAGGGCAATCCGATGGTCCTCGACCCATCGACGGACCTCCGGGTCGGCCTTGGCCCAATCCGACACCTCCCAGGCTTTCGGAGGGGCTTGATACCCCCTCGTCTCCAGCTTGCCGAATTTGTCGATCACCAATTGATAGGCCACCAGCGCATTATTCGCATCGGGGATACTGAGCCGACCGTACTTCGCCGCGTCGAACGGCTCGGGCACGTTGCGAAGTCGCCACACGCTCAACTCACGCCAAATGAAGGAGCCGACCACCAGGGCGGTCATCACGTAGAGTAAGGCCAGCCCTCGCCGCTTCCAGCCCCTCGACTTTTCGAGGAGTGTCAGCGGGGCGATCAACCGTTCGGCGAGACTCGGCTTTTCCATCTTTCGCTCCCGCTCGGCTCGAATCCCGGACTCCGATCATCCCGGCACTGCTCGAACAGAGACGATTTAAAACCTCATCCCGGAGACGGATTCGCCGGGTCTCCGGGCTCGATCCCCTCGGGGAGGGTTTTCAGATAGGGGCCCAGGAGTTCGCCATAGGTCTTCGGTGGACGGCCATGCTCGATCTCGAAGGCCCGCTCGGCCATCCGGAGGCGGAAGTGGTCGAAAATCCCCGGTTCGGCGTCGAAGTGCCCCTGGAGCGTGCTGTTGAATGGGCCGATGTACAGGAGCGCCGAATCCTTGGCCCAGGCCTCAAGGGCCTGGGGCGAGATCGATCGGACCGATGGCGGAGTTCGGGAATCGTGGTCGTAGATCATCCATTGCGAGGCCAGGAGCCTGGGGCGGAGCATCGACCGTCGATCGCACTGGGCGAGATACCCCGCGGTGATCAGGCGGAGGACCCGCAAGGAACGCTCGGGCTCATGCTTGAGGAACCTTCGTCCCCATCGCACGACCTCGATCTGGTTGATCCACTCCGTTTCGGATTCTCGACTCCATTCTTCCATGCTTCGCCAGGATTCCGGCCGGATCAAGCTATCGCGCGCCGAGAAGTACTCGGCCCG
Organism: Tundrisphaera lichenicola; assembly: GCF_051175385.1. Classification (GTDB taxonomy): domain Bacteria; phylum Planctomycetota; class Planctomycetia; order Isosphaerales; family Isosphaeraceae; genus Tundrisphaera; species Tundrisphaera lichenicola. Next base: position 4,074,345 of record NZ_CP195106.1, read on the forward strand.
GACCATCTCCGAGGCCGGCGGGGTCATCGCCATGCACTCCTCGACATCGGTGATCGCTTGACGGAGCAACTCGGTCGACACTCCGGGATTCTCGGCCCAGGCATCGACCCTCACGCGGGCTTTCCTCAGGAGCGCGTTACCGATCAGGCGCTGGATGGCCCCGCCATGTCTGCCGGCATGACGACTCGCCCGGAGTCCCCCCCGATACATCGACCAGGCCCCCGCCAGGTCGCCTGACTGTTCGAGTCGCGAGCCTTCCAGGAAGGCCAGCCGTACATATGATCGCAGATTCTGCGCCGGCTCCAGGATGGTCGACATCGTCAAGTCTTCGGGCTGGACCAGCAGCGAGTCGGTTCGGTCGTTGGCCGGTAGCCAGGCCGTCAGGGCGTCGCGATGATCCTCGGCCCATCGGCGGACCTCGGGATCGGCGGCCGACCAGTCGGACACCTCCCAGGCCTTGTCGCCGGCTTGATTGGACCTGGGGGCCAGGTTGCCGAACTTCGCGAAGATCGGTCGATACGCGACCATCGCATTGTCCGCGTCGGCCACCTCGACCCGCCCGAACCGGACGAGGTCGAATGGCTCGGGGGCGTTGGGCAGACGCCACAAACTCAACTCGCGCCAGCCCAGGACGCCGACGATCAGGGCGATCAACGCATAAAGGAACACCAGACCGCGACGCTTCCAGCCTCGGGAGCGTTCCAGTAAGGTGAGCGGGGCGATCAACCGATCGGCCAGGCTCGGTTTCTCCATCGGTCGCTCCCGCTCGGATCAAGGTGCCGATCAACAGCCCGCGCCAGGATAACCGGTACGCTCTCCTGGGACAAGAGTCAGAGGATTGGGCTCCGGCCTCTTGATCTGTTGCGAGAAGGGCTATCCTCCGAGGCTGGACTCTTCCGAGGCGAATCGCGAGGTCGCGGGGGAGTATCACCGCCGAGCCGGGCCTTGAAGCCGGCGGGCGAAGGGCCGTTCTCCCGGTCCGGGCCGAGGTCTAATTCCGGACCATGACGCGGATCGCGGCCTCGACGACCTCGGATGACGGCTGAAGCCCGAGGGCGATCGAGACAACACCTTCGACCTTCCCGCTCGCTTCGAGGACCGGTACGGCGATCGATCGGTCGGCACTGAAGGCGCGAAGCCACCGGCCCGAGCCGGTCTCGGGAGGGAGTTCGCCCGCGATCGAGACGGCCACCTCGCCCGTCGAGACCGCCCGGACGATCCCCAGGTCGAGCATCGAGAGGTCCACCGATCGGGTGGACTCCTCGAAGCCGATCGCAACCTCGGGCGCGAGGTCGGGGGCGGGCTCGAAGGCGACCAGGACGAGCCGGCCTCCCTCGATTCGCCAGGCCCCCGCCGCTCGACCTCCGAGATTTTCGAGGAGGTTGACCAGGGATTCTCGGATCCGGTCGGGTCTCATGGATCAGTTGATCTTGAGCAGTTCGACCTCGAAAACGAGCGTGGCGTTCGGCCCGATCACCCCGCCGGCTCCTTGGGCTCCGTAGCCTTCTTCGGGCGGGATGATCAACTTTCGCTTGCCCCCGACCTGCATCCCGGCCACGCCCACGTCCCAGCCCTTGATGACCCGACCAGCCCCGAGCGGGAAGACAAACGGCTGGCCGCGATCGACCGAACTGTCGAACTTGGTCCCGTTGACCAGGGTCCCGGTGTAGTGGACCGAGACGTTATCGCCGGCCTTGGCGGCCGGTCCCTCTCCGACGATGAAATCTTCCACCTGCGTCTTGTAATCGGCCACGAACGAATCTCCGGCTCGGAAGTCTGCGCGAATCGTGGGATGTCCAGTCGCCGCCGGACCCTGCCGACGGACTCGCCTCGCACTTCGCCGATCTTACGCGCCGGCCCTCGGGGTGACAACCCGCCGTCGATCAGCGGTCGCGGAGCGAATCGGGAATCGGTCGGCCCCCCAGGTGATAGACATAAGCGGCCACCGATTTCAGGTCCGGCGTGCCATAAGTGCCACCCCACGCGGGCATCTGGGCGTCCTTGACCCCGTCTTCCAGGACCGCGAGGACCTGCTCGGGGCGGTCGCCGAACTTCCAGGGATCCTCGACGAGATTTCGAGGGGCGGGCCCGGTCAGGCCCTTCGCGAGCGGCCCATCCCCCCTGCCCTGGGCCCCGTGGCAAGAGACGCACCGCTCCAGGAAAATTTCCCGTCCCCTCACCAGCAGCGGATCCTTGGCGATCTCCGGGGGGGGCGGTTCCTCGAACGAGGTCATCACTCCGAACATCACCAGGCCGAAGGCCAGGAGTGCCATCATCCCGAGCCAGACCCGGCGAGAAGCGAACGGGTCGAGGCCCGAAGGAACCGAGGGGTTATCCGCTTGATCCAAGTTCTTGGCCCCGAGCCGCTCAGTCGGTCGATGATCCGCCCGGCCGGTCCGGCGGGCGAGGGATCGCGCGATCCACGGGTGATTGTACCGGCTCAGGGACGATCGGCCAGGTTCAGGGACGCTCGCGAGCCCCTTCGAGACGGGGCAACTCGGACGGGGTGGGATCGATTGCGATCGATCGGGGCCGCTCAGTCCTGACCGAGAGACTTCCTCCCGATCGGTCAGGGCCGGGAGATCCGTCGGAAACTCAGATGAGGGCTGCGATGGGCCGGGAATTGCCCTCGACCAGGGATTGCGGGCGGCCTTCGACGTCCTTCACCCAGGTGCTCTCGACGTCGATACCGAGGTTTCTGTAGATGGTGGCGTACAGGTCGCCGAAGGTGACCGGGTGCGAGACCACTTCGCCGGCCATCCGGTCGGTCGCGCCGATGACCTGCCCGGTCTTCATTCCACCTCCGGCCAAGACGGCGCAGTTCACCTGCGGCCAGTGGTCTCGCCCGACCTGATTATTGATCTTCGGCGTTCGCCCGAACTCGCCCATCACCACCACCGTGCAATCGTCGCTCAGGCCTCGATCGTGCAAGTCCTCGACGAGCGTACTGAGGCATCGATCCAGGGCCGGGAAGTCCTCCTTCTCGCGCTCGAAGATCGAGTTGTTCGAGCCGCCGTGCCAGTCCCATTTGCTGTAGTTCAGCGTGACCACCCTCACACCGGCCTCGATGAGGCGACGGGCCATCAGGAGGCTCTGAGGGACCCGAGGGGCACCGTTGCCGTCCATGAAAACCTTGGGATCGCCCGTTCCATAGCGGTCGACGGTCTTCGGGTCTTCCTTCGAGAGGTCGAGCGCCGAAGCTACCTTGGACGAGGTCAACAGGGCGAAGGCCTGCTCGTTGAAGGCGTCCATCGCCCGGATCGATCCGTGGGCTTCGGCCGATCGATGGAGGTCGTCCAGGTTCCTCAGGAGGGCCTTGCGATCCATGAGGCGATCGATGTTGATCTCCGGGCTGCCCAGCTCCTTACGGCCGGGATCGATCGGCTGGAATGGGGAAAGCGACGTCCCCAGGAACCCGGGCCCCGGCTCGTTGTAAGGCGGGTGCGTGCAAGGGTAACAGAGGCTCACGAAGGCGGGCACGGCCGGCTCGACCGGCCCCTGGAGCCCGGCGACCACCGAACCGAGTTGGGGCCATCCACCGCTGGGGGTCGGCTTGCGGGGGTCGCGTCCATTGAAGACCTGGATCGCGTCGTGATCGGCCTGATTTCCGACCAGCGATCGGATGATGGCAAACTTATCCATCATCCTCGCCATGAGCGGGAAGGCTTCGCAGATTTCGATGCCCGGGACATTGGTCGCGATCGGTCGCCAGGGCCCGGCGACCTCGGCCGGGGCGTTGGGCTTGAGGTCGAACATGTCCTGGTGCGGAGGCCCGCCAACCAGGTAGATCAGGATGACCGACTTCGTCGATGAGCGGATCCCCGAGTTGGCCTCGGCCCGGAGTAACCGGGCCAGGTTCAAACCACCAAGCCCTAGCGCGCCTATCTTCAAGAACCCACGGCGAGACGGGCGAGTGGTTCGCGGCATCGGGACCTCTCGGTTCGGGCGAGATCGTACGGAAATAAGGATAGAAAATTATTTTACACCATTTCAACAAAATCGATCCAGGAGAATACTGGGTCTCGGCCAGACCGTGCTTCCTGCTCCGATCCGACTCGCCCCCTTATGTCAACCAGACTGGAGGACATCGATTCCCCGGCCGCCTGAAAGTGAGGGTTAAATCGGTGAATTTTTTCGGTTTGAGGTCGTCCGCGTGGCACCCCGCAGCGTGTCGCGTTGCGATGAGCGGCCGATTCTGTTGGGATAGGCCAGCGATCTCGCGCTGAGCCCACGACACGCCAACATCCGACCCGGCCGCGACATGACCACGACGCAAGACGGGCCTTCCGGAAACTCGGTTCAAGACGCTTATGAGCACCACAAGGCGGGTCGGTTCGCGGACGCGGCCCGGGTTTACCAGGCGTTGCTGGCGCGTGACCCCGACGACATCGCGGCGTTGCACCTGTTCGGGGTGTTGCATCAGCAGTGCGGTTACCCCGCCCGCGCGGCCGATCTGATCGCCAGGGCCGTCGCCCTCCGGCCCGAAGTCGCTTCGATTCGCAGTAATCTGGCCGAGGCATATCGCTCGCTGAAGCTCTACGAGCAGGCCGCCGCGAGCTGCCGCAAGGCTCTGGAATTGCAGCCCGACTTTCCCGAGGCGGCCAACAACCTCGGCCTGGTCTTGCACGACATGGGCCGGTTCGAGGAGGCCGTGGGGCAGTTCGACGCCGCGCTGGTCCTGCGACCGGATGACGCGACCGTTCAGAATAACCGGGGCACCTCGCTGCTCTCTCTCGGCCGGGCCGACGAGGCCCTGGAGGCCTTCCGCGCGGCCTTACGCCTCGATCCGAACCTGGCCCTGGCCCGCGCCAATCTCGGGCAGTTGCTGACCGACCGCGACCAGCCGGCCGAGGGACTCCCGCATTGCCAGGAAGCCGTTCGGCTCCAGCCCGACCTGCCGGCCGCCCGCAACAACCTCGGCAACGCCTTGCTCGCGCTCGGCCGCTGGGAGGAGGCGAGGGGGGCGTACGCCGAGGCCGTCCGACTGGAGCCCGGACTGGCCGTGGCCCAGGCCAACCTGGGCTTGACCCTCCAGCACGAGGGGAAGGTCGCCGAGGCGCTTCCGTATCTCCGCCTGGCCGCCGATCTGGCCCCAGGGAATCCGACGTTTCACCGGCAACTGGCCGTCGCCTATGGCCTGGTCGAGCAATGGGCCGAATCCGTCGCCAGTTGCGAGCGGCGAGCCGCGATCGAGCCGGATAGCGCCGACGCGCAGAGCGACCTCGGCTGGGCCTGTCAATGCGCCGAAAGGCATGCCGACGCCGAGGCCGCATACCGGCGCGCCCTGGGATTGCAGCCCAATCACCTCGACGCCTGGCTGAACCTCGGGGGGCTTCAAGAGGAACGGGGCGAGATGACCGACGCGGAAGCCTCTTACCGCGAGGCCGAGGCCCGACACCCGGATTCGCCCCTGCCGCTGGCCCGGCGTGCCGTGCTGGCCCGAGGCCGGGTGACCGACGAGGACCGCGACCGGCTCCGGTTCCACCTCTACTCGCCCGTCGGCGCGTTGCCCCGCATGGAAGCCTTGTACGCGCTCGCGCAGGTCGCCGACGCCCGGGGCGACTTCCCCGAGGCCGCGGCCTGTCTCGGGCCGGCCAACGCCCTCGCCCGACGACAAAGGCAGGGAAACGGGCAGTCGTACGACCCCGACGAGCACGCCCGCTATGTCGACCGGCTCATCGCCGGGTTCACGCCCGCCCTCTTCGAGCGACTCTCCGGGGGCGGCGACCAGACCGAACGCCCGGTCTTCGTCTTCGGGATGCCGAGATCGGGCACGACCTTGGTGGAACAGGTGCTCGCCAGCCATGGTCTTATCCACGGCGCGGGCGAACTTCCGCTGGTCCGGCGTGCCATGGACTCACTCCCACCGACCCCGGCGGGGAGCCAGGATCCCCTGGCCTCCAGCCTGCAAGCCCTCGACGTCGGCACGCTCAGGCGGCTGGCCGACGCCTACACGGCCGGCGTGGACGCCAAGGTCGCCATCCAGAGCCCCGGGGCCAATCCGGGGCGGGTGGTCGACAAGTTGCCGGATAATTATTTGTACCTCGGCCTGATCGCCCTGATGTTCCCGAGGGCGACCTTGATTTACGTGCGCCGCGACCTCCGCGACGTGGCGGTTTCCTGCTGGATGACGCAATTCCGGAGCATCCGCTGGGCCGATGACGAGGGAGACCTCGCGCGGCGGTGCCGGGACCACGTCCGGCTCATGCGGCACTGGCGTGAGGTGTTGCCGCGCACCGTTCATGAGGTCAATTACGAGGCGCTCGTCGACGATTTCGAGGCCGGGGCCCGCCGCCTGGTCGCGGCCTGCGGCCTGGAATGGGACCCGGCCTGCCTCAAATTCCACAAGACGAACCGGACGGTCCGGACGGCGAGCGTGGGCCAGGTCAGGCAGCCGATCTACCGGAAGTCCCTGGCCCGCTGGAAGGCTTACGAGCCTCACCTCTCGACGCTCTTCGACCTCATCCCCCGGCAGACGTCCTCCGACGGGTGAACTCGGGCGACGACAGGATCGTCACGATCAGCTGATCGTTACCGGTGCCGGTCGAAGCCAAGGGCCGGAATGCGGCCTTGCCGACCGGGTCGACGGGCCTCTCGAGCAACTCGGCGTACAAGGCGTCGATCGCCAGGTCTCGCGACTCGGCCGAGTTGAAGAACCCGGCGACGACCTTGGCCCGCGTGGCCGCCCCGGAATTGAGGACGTTGGTCCAGTAGGCGAGCCCGCCAGAATCGGCCTCGCGGCTCAGCAAGACCCGGTAGAGCGAGTTCACGAACGTTTGGTTCGAGACGTTCTTGGCCGTGTACTCCGGGGAGGTCAGGAAGGCGGTGGCGACGTCGGAGGACGACCGCCCCGCTTGCATCTGACTGACCCAGCCCGCAACCTCGCCGGCAGAAGCGGTGCGGCCGAGGATGACCCGGTAATAGTCCTTCACCTGGTTGGATCGTGACTCGTTGGAATTGACGATGCCGCGGATCACCGCTTGTGGCGAGGTGGTCCGGAGGGCTTGGGTCCAGTACGCGAGGCCGCCCGAATCGGCCGACCGCCCGAGGATGGCGTGATAGTAGCCCTCAACCAGCGCCGTATTGGCGTCGGGGTAGGTCCCGGCGAAGACCTGGGAGTTGACGGGTAGAGGCCCTACCGCCGAGCGGACCCGTTCGCCGAGGCCGACCCCCGAGAGGTCTTCGCCGGCCGAGAGCACCAGAGTCGTCCCGGTGCCGTTCACGCCGACGCCCCTCTCGAAACCGAGCGTCTTGAGGCTGAGGGTGTACGTCCCCGGCGTGATGCCGGTGAAGGAATAGGCACCGGCGGCCCCGGTCAACGCCGACGGTTCGCCGAGATCGAGCACGCCGTTGCCGTTCGTGTCGAGGAAGACGGTCCGCCCGACGACCCCGGGCTCGCCCGGATCCTGCACGGCGTTGCCGGTGTAATCGAGGAAGAGGTGGCCCGCGAGGTTGGCCGTGGTTCGAACCACCGTCGTGCTCACCGAGGCGCTGTCATCGCCCGGGTTGACGAGGGTCTCGTTACCTGCGACGCTGCTCACGCCGGCCGTGCCGGTGATGACGCCGGCCCCGAGGGGGCTCGATCCGCCGACCGTGAAGGTCACAGTCAGTGTGGCGCTGGCGCCCGATGCGAGCGCCCCGACATTCCAGACGCCCGTGGCCGCGTTGCCGCTCGGGCTGAAACTCCCGACGCTCGGCTGAACGCTGTTGATCGTCACGCCCGTGCCCGGAATTGTGACCGATTCGTTGAGCGACACGGCCGCCGAGTCGGACGGGCCGTTGTTCGTGACTGTGATGGTGTAAACGAGGTTATTCGTCCCGGAGCCGGCCGTCACCGGGTTCGGTACGCCGGTCAAAACGACCCCGAGATCCATGTTCCGCTGGACGGTCGTCGTGACGGTGTTCGAGGCGTCATTTCCTGGCGTAGGGTCGGTGGTGCCGTTGCTCGCCACGGTGCCGGAGTTGGAGAGCGTCGATCCGCTGGCGGCGGCGGATCCGAGCGTGACGTGGATGGTCACGACGGCCGAAGAGCCGCTGGCGAGGCCGGAGGCCGTGGAATAAGTGACCGTCTGGCCCGAGGCCGAAGTGCCTGCGGTGCTACCGATCGGCGAGAAGGTGAGCCCCGCCGGAAGGACGTCGGTGAGCGTAAACCCGCCGATGTTATCGGTGGGCCCGTTATTGGTGACGGTGAAGACGTAGTCGAACCCGTTCGGGTCGCCGGCGGTGGCGTTGGCTGGCCCGTTATTGGTGACGGTGAGGTCGGCCTGGGTCTGGAGGTAGGTGAAGGCGCCGGCGTCGGTGGTCGTGGAGGTGTCGGGGTTGGTGACCACGACGTCGGCCGCTCCGACCGTACCGGCGGGCGTCGTCGCGGTGATCGAGGTCGCGCTGACGACGACGACGTTGGTGGCGGTCGCGCCGCCCACGGTGACCGTCGCGCCGTCTACGAAACTGGTTCCGGTGATGGTGATCGAGGTCCCGCCAGTGCTGTAGCCCTGATTCGGATTCACGCTGCCGATCGTCGGCCCGGCCGGCGTTAACTCGAACGCGCCGATATCGGGGGTGTTGGCGCGTGCGACGCCTCGCTGGTCGGTCGAAATACCGGTGTCGGTCGTCGCGATCGCGAGGGCCGAGGTGCTCGCCGACGTCAAGGCGATCGTCCGGGTGGGCCCGCCGTTATCCGCCAGCCCGGCCACCGCGAAGTTCGGGCTGGTGCCGGCGACGATCGACCCGGGAGGAAGGCCGTTGGCACCCGTCCCATTCAGCGTGACCAGGTTGTTAGTGCTGGCGGCCAGGTTCGCGGCCGTACCGCTATTGTTGGTGGTGGCGAAGAAGTCGGTGACGATGGTGCTCGTGTCCTGGCCGAGGATGCTGTTTTTCAAGGTGGCAATGGCCTGGTTGGCGACGCCATCGCTGAGGACGTAGACATCGGTGCCGCCCTCGGCGGCCGTGTTAGCGGTGAAGGTGACGAAGGTGGCATCGAGCGTGCCGTTGCGGACGAAGACCGCCCCACCACTGCCCCGACCGGCCGATCCGGCATTGCCCCCCGGACCGCCGGCCCCGCCGGTGGCGGTGTTCTGCGTGAAGGTGTCATTGGTGAGGGTCAAGGAGCCGCCATTGCTGAATATGGCCCCTCCCAGTCCGGCGCCGCCACCGCCACCTCCGCCGTTGCCACTAAGGACACCATTGCCACCGCCGCCGCCGCCGAATCCGCCTGATCCGCCGAGGCTCGATCCCTGGCCGCCGCCGCCGCCGCCGCCGCCGCCTCCGAATCCGCCCAGGCCGCCGTGGCTGAAGTCCCCGCCGCCGCCACCGCCGCCGCCGAATCCGCCCAGGCCCCCCGGTTTGCCGATGCCGGTACCATTGAGGCCGTCCCCGCCGCCGCCGCCACCGCCTCCGAGGCCTCCGTCACCTCCCGTAGCCCGGCGAACTCCGCCGGTCCCGCCATTCACTCCGCCGCCGTCACCACCCGTACTGACGGTGGGTGCCGTCCCGGGGGACCCCAGGCCACCACCACCCGCGCCCGCTTGTGCCGCGCCCGATGTGGTCTCGCCGCCCGCGCCGCCCGTGGCCTGGTTGTTGACGAAGGTGCAGCCGCTGGCCGTGAATTGACTGCCGATGCCGTCGACCAGCACGCCGCCGCCCAGTCCGGCCCCGCCGCCGCCCGCACCGCCGACGTTGTCGGAGCCGCCCGCCCCGCCGGTGGCCTGGCCGCCGGTCAGCGTGAGATTGTTCAGCGCCAAGGCCCCGCCACCCTGAATGGCGAAGAGCCGGGTGAGGCCGCCGCCGTCGAGGGTAATTCCCAGCCCGCCCGCGCCTAGCGAGCCGTCGATCGTGATGTCGTCGCCGGTCCCGATGATGAACGAGGTCTGGCCGTAGGGGTTTGTGAACGCCGCAGGCGCGGTGATTAGGCTGGCGTCGAGCGAGATGATTTTTTGCGGCGAGCCGGTGAAGACCGTCGGGTCGAACGTGATGGTGTCCGACTGCTGGTCCGCGATCGCCTGGTTCAGGCAGTAGCGGAGGTCACCGCTGGTCCCCGAGCCGCTCCCGACGGCGAGGCCGGAGGCATCGCCCAGGATGTTCACCGAGTACGCGGTCGGCGTGACTCGGCTCTCCAGCGTCTCGATCTGAAACAAACGCGACCGACGCGTGCGATTCCTGTCTTCGATTCGATGGCGACGGACGGTTTGCTTCGACATGGTGAACCTCGACAACTTTCGTACTCAAAGACCAGTGTCATCGACCGCCGCGGAACGACCCCGGACGGTCTCGAATCGTGGGAGGGCGGATCGGGAGGGAGACGCGGGCCGCCGGGCCAAGATCGTCCCGCTTCAGCGCGCGGACCTGGGTCGGCCGACGAGACACGTGGGCTACGTCGAACGATAGAACAATAAAACTCCCAACGAAGATGGGAGAACTATTCAGGGGTCTTTATGCCCGCCCGGGAACAAAATGCCCCTGGGGCTCACACCCGTCAGATCGCGGCCGGACTCGCCCGAGGTCTTCGGCAAGCGAACCAGACGATCAGATGCGCCTTGCGGGTCTCATCTCGATCGGCCTGCCCGGCCAGCCATTCCGGGCCGACGCCGATGTGATCGGCGATGAACCGCGGCATCGAGCCGGGCCCCGATTCATCCGAGGTTCATTAGCGGACGAATAGACCTTGCTCCTGGCCTGGCGGGGTCCCCAGGTCAGGGCTGGCGATAGGGCGAATCGCGGAGGGAGACGGCCTGTCCGGATTCCGCGGCTTGCTGCGCCTTGATGGCGATCTCCGTGATCCGGCACCCCTCCTGGAGAGCGAGCGGGGGCGGACCTTCCCCTCGGAGCGATCGGGCGAACCGGGTGAAGAGGTCGATCTGGGGTTTCAGGGCCAGGGCTCGGGGAGGGCGATCGGCGGTGCTCAGGATCACCTTTCGATCGGCCAGCGAGGTCTCGATGACGCCCCGATCCCCGGCGATCCGGAGCCGCTCATCCCCGTGAGTCGGCGCGGCCTCGGGTCGGAGATAATCGAGCGTGACCGCCGCGACCCCCCCGTTGTTCATGGTCAGCAGGTAGCCTGCCTGGCTACCGCAGGCGGGGAAGTCGGGCCGGGCCGTCGTCCCTTCCCGCCCGGTCACCTCGGTGAACACATCGCCGAGGATCCAGTGGAGCCAATCGAAGGCATGGATGCCAACCCACGGCGCCAGTCCCGGGAAGGTCTTTCGGCTCCGATAGGAATCCGGTCGGCCCTGGCCCCATTTGTAGGACTTCTGGCTGAAGCTCAGCATCGGTTCGCCGACCTCTCCGGCCCGGACTGCCTCCCGGACCGCCGCCAACTCCGACGCCCCCCTCATCGTGTGCATCGGGACGAGGGCCGCCCCGGATTTCCGGGCGGCCTGGAAGAGCGATTCCAGCGTGGTCAGGTCGGTCGCCAGCGGCTTCTCCGCCATCACCGGGAGCCCTCGCTCCAGGCACGTTCGAACCCAGGATGATTGTTGGTCGCTGCCGGTGCAAACTTGCACCAGGTCCAACCGCTCGGCTTCGAGCATCTTCCAGGGGTCCTGGTAGCGATGGGTCTCCGGCGACTGGCCGGGGGCGTGGTCGAACGCGCCGAGGGTCTCCTCCGGGCCGGAGGACGCGACCGCGACCAGGGCCAGGCCCCGGACGTTCTCCAGGGCGGGCGCGTAGGTCTGCCAGTGTCCGGTCGAGCCGATCAAACCGAGCCTCATGTCAGACCTCGCCCGGTCGCCTCGCGACCTGTTGTGAACGCCCAATTCCCGGGGCTCCGGCCGAGCCCGGTAGTGTGCCGATCCAGCGTATCAGGATCTTCTCGCCCGGCCACCCTCCCGGTTCGCCGGGGATCTTACTTCTCGATCTCGGGACCAGTAAACTTGGCGACTCGGAGTCAAGCCGTTCGCTGCTCTCCAGCGAGGTCTACCCCATGCGCCTGCTCACGCTCCTTCTCCTCCTCGGCCCGGTCCTGCCCGCTCTCGCGCGGGATCCGATCCCCGATAAGTTGGTCGTCCTGACGTTCGACGACTCCAGCCGGTCGCATGTGGCGATCGCGGCCCCGTTACTCAAGAAGCACGGCTTCGGCGCGACCTTCTTCGTCACCGAGGGGTTCGACTTCCCGACGAACAAACGCGACTACATGACCTGGGACGAAATCGCCCAGCTCGACCGCGACGGGTTCGAGATCGGCAACCATACCCGCGATCACAAGGCCCCCAGCTCGAAGGACCCCGAGGGGACCATTGAACAGCTCGAAGCCATCAACGCCCGATGCCTGGCCCAGGGAATTCCCCGGCCCGTCACCCTGGCCTATCCCGGCAACGCGCTCGATCCGGATGTCCTCCCCATCCTCAAGGCGCAGGGGATCAAGTTTGCCAGGCGAGGCGGAGCCCCCGAGTATCCCTACGAACAGGGCCGGGGCTTCGCCTACGAGCCGGGCCTCGACCACCCATTGCTGATCCCTTCGGCGGGCGACGCCCGGCCGGGATGGACGATCGAGGACTTCAAGCGGGCGGTCGCCCAGGCCAGGGGCGGCAAGATCGCCGTCATCCAGCTTCACGGCGTCCCCGATACGGCCCACTCCTGGGTCAGCACCCCGACGCCCTCGTTCGAGTCGTACATCCAGTATCTGGCCGACAACGGCTATCGAGTGATCGCCTTGCGAGACCTGGCTCGCTTTGTCGATCCTGACATCGTCCCCTCGGACCCCTGGGGTGTCATCGAGGACCGGAAGAAACTCGTCTCGACCGGCCTCGACGGATCGAATGCCCGCCCGGCCGGGTCCGATGCCGACCTTCGAGCCTGGCTCACCTCGATGCTCGTCCATCATCGATACACCTCGACCGAGGCCGGTGCCGCCCTCGGACTGGCCGCCGATGAGGTCGACTCCGCCGCCAGGCGACTCGGACTGGTTGCCGGTTCCCAGGACGTCCCTCGGCCGAGCGTCCTACCCTATCCCGGCGGCCGGCATCCCCGGATTGGCTTCCGGGACGGTGCCATCCGGCCCCAACGAGAGACCAAGGTCAGCCTCTTCGCCCCGTGGAAGAACGGCGGATACGCGGTTGCGGACGTCCCCGAGGCCGTCTGGCACGACACCCCCGACGGGCCTCGGAAGCTGCTCTTCCTGGCGCACACCCACATCCCGACCCTCTGGGACGAGCGAGGTCAGACCCTCCCGCCGCTCGAATGGTCCACCCATCCCGATGGCTCGCTCGAAATGTCGCGTCCGCTGCCGAATTTGGTCACTCTGACCTCGCGAGTGACCCCCGGGCCGGATGGGACCCGGTTGGAGTTTCGGGTGACGAACGGTTCGACCGAGACCCTGACCGGGCTCGACATCCAGATGTGCGTGATGCTCAAGAGCCTGGATGGATTCGAAACGACTTCGAACGAGAACAAACTCTTCCAGCCCCCCTTCGCCGCCGCCAGCGACAACTCGGGCCGGCGCTGGATCATCACGGCCTGGGAAGGCTGCAAGCGGGCCTGGGGAAATGCGGCCTGTCCCTGCCTCCACTCGGATCCCAGGATCCCCGATTGCCCGCCGGGCGAGTCGAAAAGCGTGACGGGGTGGTCGTGGTTCTACGAAGGGTCGGACATCCAGGCGGAGTTGAAGAGGCGCGGGCGTTCGGCGTTCGGAGAACGTTGAAGGGCGACCATCTTCGAGGGTCGGGCCGACCTCGGGAGACATCCGGCCGGTCCTCGCCAATGCTTGCAAAATCGAGGGACGCCGCCCTACGCGGTTGGTGACATGTCTCGCGGGCCCGCGCATAATACGCTCCTCAAGGCCTCCCGCGCCAGGTCGTGGCTCGGCGGCCCTCTCGGATCATCCCGCCTCCATTGACAGCAACACAACCAGGAGCCCTGATCGTGAACCATCGTCTCTTCTGCCTCGCGCTGGCCCTCGCCATCTGCCCCGCGGTCTCCGCTCCGGCGGCGGATACGACCCTGCCCGTCCGGATGGGATGCGGCCTGATGACGTTCGACACCGTGCCGGGTTGGGGCCTCGCTTCCGACGGGAAGTCGGCCATCGGGCCGTGCCACGGGAGCGTGGTGGTCGACAAGGAAGGCAACATCTACACCAGTGCCCATGCCGGTGTCTTCGTCTTCAACCCCGAGGGGAAGGTCGTCCGGAGCTTCCTGGGCGACAAATATTCCGACATCCACGATATGAAGATCCGCGAAGAAGAAGGGGGCGAGTTCATCTACGGGGCCCGCAACGCCAATGCCGAGGGGTTCAAGTTCAACGCCCAGTCCGGCGAGATCGTCCTGAAGCTCCCCTTCCCCGAGGCATCAGGGCTGGGCCTGAAGAAATTCAACCCGACCGCGATCACCGTCGCCCCCAATGGCGACATCTTCCTGTCGGACGGCTACGCGAGCAATCACATCTTCAAGTTCGACAAAACCGGCAAGTACCTGATGCACTTCGGGACCAAGGGCAATGGCCTCAAGGAATTCAACACCGCCCACGGGATGACGCTCGACACCCGGTATAGCCCGCCCCGCCTGCTGATCTGCGACCGGAATCACGAGCCCAAGGGCCGCCTGGTGCATTACAGCCTCGACGGGGAATTCATCGAAGAGGTCGTGACCGGTCTGGGGATGCCGACCTCGGCCGTCGTCCAGGGAGATTTCGTCTCCGTGCCGGACCTCAAGGGTCGGCTGGTGATCCTCGACAAGAACAACACCATCATGTCGGTGCTCGGCTTCAATCCCGACCCGGCCAAGGGCGGCAACTACAATATCCCGCAGGATCAGTGGATCGAGGGCATCTTCTCCGGGACCCACGGCTCATCCTGGGACAAGGAAGGCAACCTCTACGTCCAGGACTGGAACGTCGCGGGACGCATCATGAAGTTGCTGCGAGTCAAGTAATCGGATCGTAGAGGCAGCCCGAACCGCGACCGGCCGGGCTGCCCCTCTCGACTCGGATCCGGGTCGAATCGGCCTCCCCGGTCTCATCGAGAAACCGGCCCGGCGGGGAGGTTTTCGAGGAGATAGCGGGTCATCAAGCCGCGGAGGTGGCGCGTGGTGTTCTCTCCCTCGCTGATCGAGTGGGATCGGTTGGGATAGGCCATCATGCTGAACGGCTTATCGTGCCGGATCAACTCGTCGATGAGCGCCTCGGTCCCCTGGTAGTGGCAGTTGTCGTCTCCGGTCCCGTGGATGAGCAGGAGCTTCCCCTTGAGCCGGCTCGCATGGCTGATCGGGGAACCTTCCTTGAAACCCTGGACGTTGTCGCCCGGCAAGCCCATGTATCGTTCCTGGTAGATCGTGTCGTAGAAGCGCTGATTGGGTACGGGCGCCACGGAGACGGCGGTCGCATAGAGATCCGGGTACTTGAAGATGGCGTTGAGGCTCATCGAGCCGCCGCCGCTCCAGCCCCAGACGCCGACCCGGCTCGGGTCGAGGTAGGGAGAGTCGCGGAGGACGGCCCGGACCGCCTCGGCCTGATCCTCGGGGGCCAGGATCCCGATCTTCCGGTACACCGACTTCCTCCAGGCTCGACCCCGCGGCGCGGGGGTCCCCCGGTTGTCGAAGCTCATGACCACATAGCCCCGCTCCGCCATCATCCGGTGCCAGAGGGCATTGTTCCCGCCCCAGGCGTCGAGGACCGTTTGCCCGGCGGGTTCGCCGTAGACGTGGACGAGCAGCGGGTACGACCTGGCAGGATCGAAGTCGGGGGGCAGGATCCGCCAGGCATCGAGCTCGACTCCATCGGAGATCTTGACCTTGAGGAACTCGACCGGACGCTTCTTCAGGGCGGCGAAACGATCCTTGAGCCCCTGATTGTCGACCAGGGTCCGAACCCGCTCCCCGGATGGGAGTCGGACGAGGTCGATGACTGGCGGGGTGTCGAACTGCGAGTACTGGTGAATCGACCATCGTCCGCCGGGTGCGATTTTGTCGCTGTGAGTGCCGGGCATGTTCTCGGGCGAGACCCGCTCTGGCGTGGTGCTCGACCCGTCGAGCCGCGCGCGGAACAGATAACTTTGCGTGGCATTCTCGGGCGAAGCGTCGAAGTACGCCCATCCCTCGGCCTCGTCGATCCCGGCCAGGCGGATGACATCGAAGGAACCCGAAGTGATGGGCGTCGTCTCCTGGCCGGTGCGATCGACCCGGTAGAGATGCCGCCAGCCGCTCCGTTCGCTGAGCCAGAGGAAATGCTTGCCCGAGTCGATCCAGTCGAGGTCGGGCTGGAGATCGACCCAGGCGTCGTCTCGATCGGTGAGGATCGACTTCACCCAGTTGCCAGCGGGGTCGGCGATCATGACGCGCACGGTGTTCTGGAGCCGGTTCAACTGCTGGATGACCAACTCCTGCTTCCCGCCGAGGGCTGACCACTCCAGATAGGCGATATAGTGATCCCGCGTATCCCCCGGGATCCCAAGCCAGCGCGTGTCGCCGCCCGTCGCGGCCACGACTCCGACTCGACAGGACGGATTCTGTTCCCCCACCTTCGGGTATTTGATCCACTTCACTTCCGGATAGAGCCCGGCGGCGTTATTCACCAGGGGGAACGCGCGGACCCCGCTGGTATCAAGCTGCCAGTAGGCGATCTGCTGGCTGTCGGGGCTCCATCGAAATCCGTCGCGGAGGCCGAATTCCTCCTCGTAGACCCAGTCGAACGTGCCGTTGATCTGGTCGGGTGAAGGGGAATGCGTCAACCGGGTAATCGCGCCGCCGCGAACTTCCTCCACATACAGGTCATTGTCGCGGACGTAACCCACCTTCAGGCCGTCGGGCGAGAACTTGGCGTGCATCAGCGAGGCTGGCGGGGCGTCTCCCCCCAGTTGACGCAACTCGCGGCTCGTCCGGTCGAGGACCCAGTAATCCCCTCGCGAGTTGACGCGCCAGACCCTCTTCGAATTGGTATAGATCAGCAGCTTCGAGCCATCGTCGGAGAATCTGTAGTCATCGATGGCCAGGGGCCCCGGCTCTCCGTTCGGCACCAGCCGCGTCGAGGGGACCAGGACCTCGCGGTCGCCGGTCTCGGGATCGACCCGGACGATGTCACGCCCGCGCCCGCCCTCGGCCGACTCAAGGAGGGTGTACCCCCGACCGTCGGCCAGCCATCGAGCACCGAGCGACTCCGAATCGAAGTCGCGAGACGCGAAGATCCGATCGAGGGTCAATCGCGAGGGATCGCCCGCCGCCTCCTGAGCGTAGACGCACGACGAGGCCCAGGCCAGGACCACGAGGGCCGGGGCGATTTGTGAGTATCGAAACATCGACTCGAACTCTCCGAAAGGCGCCGGCAATGACTCGGCCACGAGGGCCCGATCGTCCGGGAAATCCACCCGAGGCGTGCCTGCGTCGCCTTTCGGTTCTCCGAACGGTGACTTGATGGTACTGGCGCTACTGCCGACTTACCACGGTCGAGGGCGCTTCGCATCCGGTTGCCAACCGGTGGCCACGACGGCATGCCGGCCATCGTTCGACCGACGTACGTTCTTCTCCGCCAGGCCGAGAAGAGGCATCGATCCGGAGTTTTGAGTTTCGGAAAGTTCTTCCAGGACACTCAAGATCCTGGGAGGAGCCCCGAGATAATGACCGGCCGAAGAGCACCGTGCGAAGTGATGGACCGTGGAGTGAAGCGGAGATCCGCGAGGGTTAAGACAGCCCGATCACCTCGAGGGTCCGACTCCATCGGTCAATCGTGCCGGAAATGGGCCGATGAATATCAGCCGTCAAATCTTGTCGTTTCAAGCCTTCAGTGGAGCGGAAGGGGATCGAACCCTCAACCTCAGCATTGCGAACGCTGCGCTCTCCCAATTGAGCTACCGCCCCTCAACCGATGAACAGTGATTAAGTTAACGACCGCTCGTGTCGAACGCAAGATCACGTTCGTGGAGAACGATCAGGACAGGAGGGATTGCGATCCCCTCGGAGATCCCCGATCCTGTGAGACTCCTTCGGTCGGCCCGCCCGCCTGTGCCTCAACTTACGGGAGTCTCCTGGGATGAAATGGGATTGCTTACTCGTCGCCTTGGCACTGGTAACCGGGGTCGGGCCGGTTTGTCGGGCGGCGCTGGCCGATGAGGCCGATTCGAAGTTCGCCCGATTTGTCGACGGTTACTTCGCGGCGAGATTCGCGGCCCATCCTTCGGAGGGCACTTCCGCCGGGCTCCATGAGTATGACTCGAAGCTGGAAGACTTTTCCCGAGCCAGCATCGAGGCTCGGATCGGCGAGTTGAAGCGTGAACTGGCGGAACTCGGGGGGATCGAGGTCTCCCGGCCCGACGACATGATCGATGCGAAGGTCCTGGATGGTCAACTCCGCGCCGAGCTGCTCGACCTGGAGACGCTGAGGGTCTGGGAGGTCAACCCGATGCTCTATGCCGGGTTGCCCGGCGGGGCGATCGATGGCCTGATGAAGCGGGACTTCGCCCCGGCCGCCGAGCGGCTCCGACGGGTCATCGCCCGAGAGGCCGCGATCCCGGCGGTCTTCGAGGCGGCCCGGGCCAATCTAAAGAACCCCCCCAAGGAGTTCACCGACCTGGCCATCCGGATGGCTCGGGGGTCCGTCGGCTTCTTCAAGGGGTCGGTCCTGACCTGGGCCAGGGACGCCGCCGGGGCCGACGATGCACTCCTCCGGGAGTTCGAGGCCGTGAACGACAGGGTCATCGCCTCGGTCGAGACGTTTGCCGACTGGCTCGAATCCGACCTCAAGCCACGCTCGGACGGTCGATATGCGATCGGCCCGGACCACTTCCTGGCCAAGCTCCGCTTCGAGGAGATGGTGGATTTGCCCCTGGACCAGCTCCTGGCGAAGGGGGAGGCCCAGCTTGCCAGGGACTATGCGGCCTTCGAGGCGACGGCTCGGTTGATCGACCCGACGAAGTCCTCGGCCGAAGTGATGAACGGACTTTCCGACGACCACCCGACCGCCGACGATCTGATCCCCTCGGTCCGCCGATCCGTCGATGAAGCCCGGAAGTTCCTGGTCGAGAAGCAGATCGCAACGATCCCATCGGAGGTCCGGCCTCGGATCGAGGAGACCCCGCCTTACGCCCGATCGGGCAGTTTCGCGTCGATGGACACCCCCGGTCCGTTCGAGTCGAAGGCGACCGAGGCGTTTTATTACGTCACTCCGGTCGAGAAGGACTGGGATGCGAAGCATGCCGAGGAACACCTCCGGCTCTACAACCCGCCGGTCGTGGCCATGATCAACATTCACGAGGCTTATCCCGGGCATTACCTCCAGTTCCTCTATGCTCCACGGTTCCCGACCAAGACCCGGAAGCTGATCTTCTGCGGGACCAACGCCGAAGGCTGGGCTCATTACACCGAGCAGATGATGGTCGACGAAGGGTTCGGCGGCGGCGATCCCAAGATCCGACTGGCTCAGCTCCAGGAGGCCCTCTTGAGGGATTGTCGGTACGTGGTCGGTGTGAAGCTCCACACGAAGGGGATGACCGTCGAGGAGGGGGCCAGGGTCTTCGTCGAGAAGGGGTTCCAGGAAGCCGCCAACGCCTACGAAGAAGCTCGGCGCGGGGCCTACAACCCGACCTATCTCTATTACACTTTCGGCAAGCTCCAGATCCAGGAGCTTCGCGACGAGTATCGGGCCAAGAAGGGGGGCGGGCTCCGCGAGTTCCACGACGCGTTCGTCGCCCAGGGGGGGCTGCCGATCGCGCTGGTCCGCCAACTCTTGTTGCGATGAATCGTCAGATGTCTCGGAGTTCCGACGGGGTGATCCCCTCGAGGTCGAATCGTCGGGCTCGCGGGGAATTGCCCTTGCCGACCGATCGAAGAGCTTCTACCCTAAGCCATCGAGCCCAATGCTGAGCATCGATGCAAGATCTATTAGGCGAGTCGGCCCTCCCATGTCGAACCCACAATCTCAGGAAGCCTTCACGATCGAGCGACGGGGCGACCTGACGGTGGTCTCGGCCACCCCCGCCCTGGAGTCGATCGCCGTGGGCCTGGAAGAGCAGGCGGCCGAGTTGATCTTCGACCCGATCCGGCACGATGCCGAGCCGCTGATCGTGTTCGATCTCTCGAGGGTCGATTACTTCGGCTCTGTCTTCCTGGGGGTCCTGCTCCGTTGTTGGAAGATGGTCCAGGCCAAGGGCGGCACGATGGCCCTTTCCGGGGTCTCGGTCCGGGCCAAGGAGCTGCTGCACCTGACCTCGCTGGATTTCGTCTGGCCGATTTACGCGGATCGACGCGAGGCGGTCGAGGCGCTACTCGCCGATTGATCGGCCCCTCGCCGGATCTCGGATCTCCGGGCGCCGATCAATTCCGTTGACAGGCGGATCGATGGATCCGATGATGGAGAGAACCCACCCCGTCCCCGAACGTCCCCGCCGGCTTGTCGAGGACGCCGACCGCCGGAGCCATCATGGGCATCTACGACCGCGAATATTATCGCGACAAGACGCGAGGTTCGGGGTGGCTCTCGGGCGTGGCTCCCGCCTGCAAGACGATCATCCTGATCAATGTCGCGGTCTTCATCGCCCAGAAGTTCTTCGGGCCGGATCAACCGCTCGAGCGATATTTCTCGGCCAATAGCTTCGAGATCTTCCGGCAGTTCCGGATCTGGGAACTCCTGACGGCGACGTTCCTTCACGATGGCCCCTGGCACATCCTGATGAACATGCTGTTCCTCTGGATGGTCGGCCGCGAGATGGAGTCGTTCTACGGGACGCGCGACTTCGTGGCCCTCTATATCTCGGCGGCCATCCTCAGCACGCTGACATGGGCGATCGCCGACGCCCTGGGGCCGTTCCCCGGCCGGGGGTACATGATGGGCGCCTCCGGCGCGGTGATGGCCGTGATCGTGCTTTACACGCTCTACTATCCCCGGCGAGAGGTCCTGCTGTTCATCTTCCCGGTCGAGATGTGGATGCTCCTGGTGATCTTCCTGGGCATGGATCTCCTCCAGTTCCTCTCCGGCTCCGGTGGCCCGGTGGCCTACGCCTCGCACCTGGGCGGGGCCGGGTTCGGTTACCTCTTCAAGGTGGGCGACCTCCGGCTCTCCCGCCTGGAGAAGATGTTCAAGCGGAGGCCCCGTCTCCGGATCGTCTCGCCCGAGCCTCGCGAGACAACCAGCGCCCGGCCGACGATCGGGGCCACCTGGTCCTCCAGCACCGCCGCCACCACCCGACCCGCACCGACGGCCGTGATCCCCGAAGAACAGTTCGACGAGAAGCTCGATGAGATCCTCGTCAAGATTGCCCGGGACGGCAAAGGGGCCTTGAACGAAGAAGAGAACCGGATCCTCGACGAGGCCAGCCGAAGAGCCCGAAATCGCCGGAGCGAGCGGATCTGATGGCCCAAGATTTGACCGTCCGAGACGCTCGCCCGGAAGATCGCGATGTCATCGTCGACTTCAACCTCCGGCTCGCCCAGGAGACCGAGGGGAAGTCGCTCGATCTAGACATCCTCACCCGAGGCGTCGCCGCCGCGCTCCAGGAACCCGACCGGCTCCGCTACTGGGTGGTCGAGCCTCGCGACCAGCTCGGCCGGGTCATCGGCCAGGCCGCGGTCACTCGCGAGTGGAGCGACTGGCGGGCCGGCTGGATCTGGTGGTTCCAGAGCGTCTACGTCCACCGGGAATATCGAGGGCTCGGGGCCTTCCGCGCCCTCCATGCCCAGATCCGAAATCTCGCCCGACAGACCCACGACGTGATCGGCCTCCGCCTGTACGTCGAGGTCGAGAACGAGGCCGCCCAGCGCGTCTATCAGACGCTCGGCATGAAGCCGGGCGGGTACGACGTGTATGAGGAACTTTGGCTCGGATCGGGCGACCGCCCCTGAGTCCGGGAGCTGGCCACGGACGCCCGCCACGATGGCCCGAGAACGAGGGGGGTGAAATCAGCCCCCTCGTTCTCCACGCCGGGCTTCCGATCCGGCCGATTCGCGATCAGCGGAAGAGTCGTTGCGAGAACAGATAGAGATCATTCTTCCAGACGGCGAAATCGTGCTTGCCCGAGTCCACGTGCCAGATGTGAGGCACGTTTTTCTCCTTGAGGTAGGCGTGTAACTTCTGGCTGATCTCGATCAGCCCATCCTTGTCGCCGCACGAGACCCAGAGCAGCTTGAGCTTCGAGGTCTCCTCGGGGTTGGGGACCAGTCGCTCGGGCGCCCGGGTATTGGGGGCCGAGGAGAATCCGCCGACCCAGGCGAATGTGTCGAGATGCCCGAGGCCGAAATTCAGCGATTGACCGCCGCCCATCGAGAGCCCGGCGACGGCCCGATCTTCCCGGTCCTTTTTCACCGGGTAATGGCTTTCCATGAACGGGATGATGTCGTTGATCAGGTCGAACTCGAAGGTCTCGAAGGCCTTCGCGTGCTGGAAGACATTGCCTTCCGCCCGGTCGTTCGGCTGTGCTCGGCCATTCGGGAGCACGACGATCATCGGCTTGAGCTTGCCGTCGGCGTAGAGGTTATCGAGGATCACGCCGGGCTGGCCGTTGTTGAACCATTCGCGCTCGTCACCGCCGATCCCGTGGAGCAGGTAGAGGACCGGGTAGGTCTGGTCGGTCGAGTATCCCGGCGGTGTGTAGACCATCATCTTGCGCCGGGTGCCGACGGTCTTGGAGTCGTATTCGACTTCCTCGATCCGTCCGCCGGGGATGCCGTCCCGCTTCCGGTCGAACCCCTCCGGGGCGTCGGGGGATGCGGGCTTGTCGTCGGGACCCAGGACGATCGGTCGGGGACCTCTCGGTCCTGGCCTCCGGGCCGCCTCGCTCCGGTTGCTCTGGAAGAGGAGCGGGGCGAACTCGTGGAGGGATCGACGCCAGGTGAGCCATTCGTGGGAGGTGCCCGGCGACTCATAATAGACGTGCTTGATGCCGGCCTTTTCGAGCGATTCGTGGTAGTTCTTCACGCTCTCATACATGCGAGTCGGTTCGGTCGTCCCGATCCCGAGCCAGACCAGTCGGACCTTGCTGTTGAACTCGTCCGAGTTTGCCATCACTCCATTGTGGGCGGTCTGGGGATCGAAGGAACCGCCGCCGAACCCGCCCCCCGCACCGCTGAAACCTCCAAGATAGGCGAATGTGTCCAGGTGATTGAGCGTGATCTGGAAGGTCTGCATTCCGCCCATCGAGAGGCCGGCCATCGCCCGGTGCTCGCGATCGGGGATCGATCGGTAGGTCCGGTCGATCATCGGGATCAGGTCGTTGATCATGACGTCCTCGAACGCGGAGAACATCCGGCTGAAGTTCGGCGGGACCGGGGCGGGAGCGGGAGCCGTCCCGGCGGGGGGGGGTCTGGGGGCCGGGGGCCGGGTCGGCATGGGGGGATCGCCCGGCCTCCGGGCGTAGCCCTGCTCCATCACGACGAGCATTGGCCTGGCTTTCCCCTCGGCGATCAGGTTGTCCATGATGAAGCCGACGTGGCCCTGGTTGGGCCAGCCCCGCTCGTCCTCGCCCCCGCCGTGCTGGAGGTAGAGCGTCGGGTAGCGAGCGTCCCGGTTCGTGTCGTAGTCGGGCGGGGTGTAGACGAAGATCCGCCGCCAGTCCTGGGTCGTCTTCGAGAAATACCACCGTTCGCGGATCTCGCCGTGCGGGACATCCTTCGGAGAATAATAATCAACCCCCTTCTCGGGGACCTCGATGCCGCTGGTCTCCTTGCCGGTCCCGTAGAAGGTCTCGCTGGCGGGATCATTCACCATCACCCCGTCGATCACCGCCCAGTAGTAGTGGAATCCCGGGGCCTGGGGCTCCGTCGTCGCGGTCCAGTAACCATCTTCGGATTTGGTGGCGGGGTAGCGCTTGCCCCGGTCGAACTCGACCTTCTGGGCATCCGGAGCCTTGATCCGGAACGTGACCCGGAGGTCGGGGTGGACCCGAGGATAATCGGCCCCTCGGATGTTCGTGGGAGCCGGGGTGGTCGAGTCGGAGTCATCCTCGGCCGCCGAGGATAATCCGACGAATGGTAGAGATAGCAAGAAGCAGACTCTCAGCGTGAGTCTCATGTTCGATCCTCGCTTCGGGTTCAGGGACTTCCGCCAGCCTTGGAATGGCATTTCGGTCATTTCGGCCGAGTCGGTGCGGTCAGGGGACCTTCGATCGTCAATTGCTGGGGATGCTGCCCCCTCGACAACTTGACGATCACCGGGCCCGGTTTGGTCGTGTCGCCGCAGATGGCGAGGAAGTCCTTCATCGCGACGGTGGCCCGTCCGTCCACCTGGAGGATCAGGTCGTCGGGCCGGAATCCGTCGCGGTCGGCCGGGGAACCCGGGGCCACTTCCAGGATGGCCAGGCCCCCCTGCTCCCTGGTCGTGCCGAAGGCCGAGTATTCCTCGCCGGAGATCGCCCTCAGCGTGGCCCCTCGCCATGTGTATCGGCCGTCGGCCGAGGGGGCGGGGTCGGTGGAGGCGGGCGGGGTGATCCGTGGCGTGCGGGCCAATGCCTTCAGCGAGGGCTTCCGGACTCCGAACTGGTCCATCGGGAAATTCCGGAATCCGATCGCCAGCGCGGGCGAGCCGTCCTCGACCCGGAAATCGCCGAGGGTCGGGTCGACGAACATCGGGTCGCCCACGATCGAATGGAGGTCGCAGCCCTTGTCGGCGAACTTCGTCCGGTCGGCCTCGGTCGTGGTGAAGAGGTTTCGGTCGACCTCCTTTCCCCACTTCCGGAGCGTCGGGCTCATCGCGGCCGGTCGGTAGGCACCCATCCAGATATTTCGCGTGATCTCATCATCGCTGTCCTCGAACCAGACGTGAGGGTGGAGCGAGTTGTTGACCGTGATGTTGTTCCAGACCTTCCGGTGGAACCCCTCGCGGAGCTTCAAGCCGCCCGACAGGAAGAGGTTGTTGTAGATTTCATAATTGCTCGAACCATCGTCGAGGTCGACGTCCCATCCGTGGTCGCAGCGCCATCGATTATTCCGGAGGATGTTGGGCCGGACCATGTCCAGTCGGGACAGGTCGGCCAATGCAACTTCGGGTACGTCCTTGAGGCCCCAGAACCGGTCGCGGCCCCATGAGTTGAAGCTCCCGTGATCGCCCGTCTCCAGGACGGTGTCGAACACGTCACAGAATTCGACAACGTGCCCGCCGAAGGTCCCTTCGCTCACGTTGATCCCGGCTCGCGAGGTCTCGTAGATCGAGCAGTGGCGGACCGTGATCCCCAGCGACATCGAGATTTCGACCCCGGTCGCCTGCTTCTCGACCACGCCCACCTTGCGGATCAGGCAGTCGTCCACCAGGCAATCGGCCGGGTAATTGATGCCCTGAGGGCCGGGAGTCTTGCTGATGTCGGTGAAGCTCTGACGCTGATCGTAGTGGAAGAGGGGATCGCGGACGGTCTTCGGGTCGCCGACGAAGGCGATCGCGCTCGCCCCGGTGTCGTGGATGTCGCACCCACGAATCGTGATTCGTCGGTTGTATTCGTTGACGAAGACGGCGTTCCCGCCCAGCTGGTCGAACTCGGCGTCCTCGACCGAGCAGTCTTCCGTCCCATTGAAGAGGACCGCCCCTCCCCGATAGATGGTCCAGTCGCTCCGGAGGAGTGGTTCCTTGACGTCCATGAACGTCCGGGCGGCGTGCCGGAAGAGGAACCCGCGTAGGGTCACGTCCCGGACGGGATTCTCGGGCGTCCCCCGGAGTTCGACGAGATGTCTCAACCGGACGACCTCCACCGTCGACTTCGAGAGGTCCACCCCTTCGGCCGGTTTGTAATAGAGGGTTGTCGTCTTCGGATCGTGGAACCATTCCCCGGGCGCGTCGAGTTCCTCGAAGATGTTCTCGACGAATCGCCATCGGGGATGCATGCCCATCTGTCGGTTGTTCTGCCAGCCCCCCTCGTAGACGACCTCGCCCTGGGCATCCTTCCCGGTGATTTTGTAGTGATACCCGCCCCATTCCGCTCGATGCATCGCGTGGATGTATCCGCCCGCCGGGTCGGCCCACCGCGAGGCCCGCTCTCGACCGAACGAGTCCGCCGCGAAGCCGCCATAAGGCCGGATCTCGGGGTTGTAATTCGGATAACGCGCCATGAGCTGCCGACGACCGTCGACGAAAAGCTGGTCGAACGCCAGACCTTCGGGAGTCTTCGCCCGGACGATCCCGTCGCGATAGGGCTCCCACCGGAGGTCGAGCTTCGCACCGCCGCTGATGACCACCGACTCGTCGGGGGCGGCCAGCCAGGTCACGCCGGAATCCTCGGCCGTCAGCACCAGCGGTTCGGGAAGGTAGTAAGTCCCGGCGTGGACCAGGATCTTGACCGGCTTTGTCACCGATCGGGCGGCTCGTGCTGCGCCCGAGAGGGTGGCCAGCGGTTGGGCCTCCGTGCCGGGATGGCCGTCGTTGCCCCGGGGAGCGACGTGCAGATCCGAAGCCTCCCCCCGTGGGGCGATCATCACAACGAGCGCGAGGAGTGAGGCTCCCAGGATCGACCGGATCGATCTCATGACGATGATATTCCCGGGGTTGCTCGGCGGACGATGGGGATGGTCCGGGCCGATTCACCGGCCGACCAGAGCCTCACCTTAAGCCATCGGATCGAGGGCCGCAAGGATCGGTCGCCCGCCCGAGTCGATCGCCCAGGAGATGGATCTTACGAAACCTGGCTGAGGTCAGCCCATCGACGGAGGAGGTCCGCCGCCCTGCCCTTGTCGATCGCCGATGAGGCCAGCTCCACCCCTTCGGCCAGACTCCTGACCCGCCCCGCGACCAGGATCGCCCCGGCGGCGTTGGCCAGGATCGAGTCGCGAGCCGGCCCCTTCGATCCGTCGAAGACGCCTCGAAGCCTGGAAGCGCTCTCGATCGGGCCGGAGACCTGGAGGTCGGACGCCCGGACGACCGAAAGGCCGAACTCCTCGGGGGCCCAGGTGCGGAGCGTGATCGCTCCTCCCTCGACCCATCGGACCCGCGTCGGACCGTCGAGGCTCACCTCGTCGAGCCCCCCGAAGCCGGTCACGACGGCCGCCCGCGTCACGCCGAGCCGGGCCAGGGCCGAGGCCATCAACTCGGCGGGCCGCTCCTCGGGCACTCCGATCAACTGATAGGCGGGCCTGGTCGGGTTGGCCAGCGGGCCGATCAGGTTGAACAAGGTCCGGAACGGCAACTGGCGACGGATCGGCGCCGCGAACCGCAAGGCGGGATGGAATTTCGGGGCGAACAGGAAGGTGATCCCCAGCTCCGTCAGGCATCGGCGGAGGGTCGCGGGATCGGCCTCGATGTTGATCCCCAGCTCGGTCAGGACCTCGGAACTCCCGGAGTTCCCCGAGGCCGATCGGTTCCCGTGCTTGGCCACCGGGACCCCGCAGGCGGCGACCACGATCGCCGAGGCGGTCGAGATGTTGACGGTATTCGCACCGTCGCCGCCGGTCCCGCAGGTGTCGAGGACTTCTGGCATTCCTTCAAACGGTTGCCAGCCCGTCGACCGCTCGCGGACCGCCGAGACGGCCCCGGCCAGCTCGTCGGCGGTCTCCCCCTTGACCCGGAGTCCGGCGAGGAAGGCCGCCACATGCGATTCGGGGGCCTCGCCCGACATGATCGCGTCGACAGCTAGTCGGGACTGGTCCTCAGTCAGCCCCCGGCCCGCCCCGAGGATCGCCAGTGCTTCGAACAATCCCGACATCAGGGCACGCGAACCCTGGAGCGTTGGAACGCCCCGTCGATCAGCCGATGGATGCCGAGTTCCAGCCCGGTGGAGGCTCGACGGGCGCCCAGGGCCTGGACCACCTCGTCGGCCGACTGGATCGGGCGTCCCGAGACGTCGTGGATCACGTCGAGCGGGCGGAAGACGGTGGCCAGTGGGCTATCGGGCTCGACCTTCATCACCGCGGCCCCCCGGAATCCCTCGGGCAGTCCCATCCGACGGGCCACGGGGGCGTCGAGCGTCACCAGTTCGAGACCCATGACCGAACCGGCGGGAGGGCGGGTCGGTCGGACCGACCGGGCCACGATCCGCTCCTTGTCGGCGACCGTGATCTTCATGGGGACCTCGCGGCGATCGCGCCAGATCACCAGGTCGGCCGGCTGGCCGATCGGGGCCATCGAGACCAGGTTGATCAGGTGGTTCAGGTCCGCCACGTCGACCCCATTGAACCGGAGGACCACGTCCCCCTCCTTCAGGCCCCCGGCGGCGGCGGGCGACTGATGGTCGACCGACTCGATCCAGGCCCCTCGGGGCCGATCCAGGCCCAGGGCCAGGGCGGTCTCGGGCTCGAAGTCGGGGTGGAGCTTGACCCCCAGGGCACCCCGGAAGACGTGGCCGTTGTGGGAGAGCAACTGGCCCATGATCCACTTCGCCAGGTTGATCGGTATGCTGAATCCGACCCCCTCGTTACCCCCCCCGTTGGAGAGGATGGCGATGTTGATCCCGACGACCTCCCCCTTCATGTTCACCAGCGGCCCGCCCGAGTTCCCCGGGTTGATCGCGGCATCGGTCTGGAGGAAATCCTGGTTCTCGACCCCCGCCTTTTCGAGATCCACCTCGTGCCGCCCCCGGCCGCTGATGATCCCCTGGCTGACCGAGTGATTCAGGCCGAACGGGCTCCCCATCGCCAGGACCCACGAGCCGACCGGGGTCTCGTCGCTGTTTCCCAGCCGGGCGGCGGGGAGGTCGGTCCGGTCGAGCTTCAGCACGGCGATGTCGGCCTTGCTGTCCAGATACATCTTCGAGGGGTGGCAGGACCGCCCGTCGCTCAGGAAGACGTCGATCTGCCCGGCGATCGCCCCCGCGACCACGTGATTATTGGTCAGGACGAACAGCCCCTTGCTGACCTCGTCCCGGACGATCACGCCCGAGCCGGTCTCCTCGTAATCCGCCCCATAGGGGTCGTCGTCCCGCTTGCCCGACTTGTGGGCGACCAGGTGGACGACCGAGGGGGAGATCGCCCGGGCGACCAGCTCGAAGGTCCGGTTCACGTGCTCGAACTGGGCATATTGTCGGGCAAGTTGGCCATAGAGCCCGTCCTCGCCCGCCCCTCGGATCCCGCTCGAGGTCGGGGGAGGCCCGACATCCTCGGTCGGTGAGGCGATCGGGATCGGGGGGCGTGCCTGGGCCGAGACGGTCCGGGGATTTTGTTGAAAATTCAAACCCAGGGAGATCCCCAGGGCCAGCGTCAGAAGCAAGACCAGCGGTGAGGTCGAACGCACCATGGTCAGCCGATCTCCATGCGGGGCCTGGTCCGGTCACACCTGGTGCGAATCGAGGGCCGAAGGCACAGGTTGCGGCTCAAGTCGTTGAGCTAATATACCCCCGACTTCGAGGGCAAGTCAAAGTTCGGGACACGAACCTTCGGCGAGTCCGACCCGGAACTTGAGCAAGTTCGGGACCGAGAGCCTGAGAATCGCGACTTATCGGAGGAACCGGACTCATCGACGATGGGCGCACGGGGTCATGTTCCTGCGGGCGAGGCAACGTTGGCCTCCAGATGACGGAGGATCCGGGCCATCTCCTCGGCCAGTCGAGGCGAGTCGGGCAGTTTCGCATCGATCCGGCGGGTGAGGTTGGGCACGCTGTCAGCCCGGGAGAGGCCGAACCGGGTGGCCAGCTCGCGGAGCGGGGCTTGTGTGTGTCGGCGGCAGAGCCAGGCGGCGACGGCCCGGGCGATGTGGTGGTCGTGACGGGCGGCCAGGGCGGAGGGCTCCAGGTCGTAGAAGGCGGCGACCTCGGCGCAGATCGTGTCGGGGTCGAGCCCGGCGAGCCGGCGGGCCTCCGATGAGGGCGTGCCGCCGGCGAGTGGCCCGGACAGGGTCCGGAGACGGTCGACGAAGCGGGTCGAGCCCAGGGCCCATCCTCCGAAGGCCTCGCGGAAGGGCGATGGGGCCGGCTGGAGCATCCCGGCCTCGGTGAAATCCCGGTAGGCGGCGACCGGATCTCGGCCGCCATGCTCGCCCTCCCAGGCGTTCAGCAGGACCTGATGGGCGACCCAGGGGCGGCGCCGTGCGGGGTCGATGTAGCCCGGATAGGTCGACCAGGCCCAGGCCTCGGGGCGTGGGACCAGCCCGGCTCGGACGGGGTTGAGGTGGATGTAGCGGCTGACGGTCCAGTAGTAGGACTCGTCCTCGATCATCTGGGCCTTGTATCGGCCCTGGAAGAGGTGCCCGGGCCGTCGTCGGTGGCGTGCCGCCCAGAGCGCGTAGCGAGAGAGGAAGGTCTGCATGCCGCGCGAGAGGTTGAGTCGGGGGGTGCGGAGGAGGATGTGGAGGTGATTGGTCATGAGGACGAAGGCGAGCACGTCCCAGCCGGTGGATGCGACGACGTGGCCGAGGTCGTCGAGGAGCCTGGCCCGGTCCTGGTCGTCATGGACGATGTCCTGGCGTGCGTTTCCGCGGGCCATGACGTGGTAGATGGCGTTCTCATACTGAATGCGAAGTCGTCGTGGCATGGGTTGAGGGTAGCGAAGCTGGGCCCGAAAGGCGAGCGAATAACCAAAAACCAATTCTGACATTGCGCCAAGAAGCTCGGGAGAGGGGGACGGCTTTCACAAGCTCGAAACCTCTCATCGGAACCCTGCGGGTAGCCAATCCCGCCCGGCAGAGCTGGGCCAGCAGCCGGAAGCGAGTCTTGCGTGGTGGGTGGGTGACTGCCCCTGCGAAGCGTAGACAGCGAGATCAAACGCCGTGCGATTGAGCCCCGAAATTTCGTCGCGTCGAGCCCTCGTCCTTGTCAGACGCGGGGGCCGCGTCGGGCAGGCTAACCCTTGGTCCCGCAGAGCCTGTCCGGTCACGCCGGGGTCGGAGAACAGGGCGAATGATCAGGAGGGTTTCCCGGGAACTTGGGAGACCCCGCCGTCCCCATCGACCTGCCGGAGGGAGACCCGGCTTACCAACTCCAGGATGATCCACGCCCCCGCGTCCGGGGTCGTCGGGGACGAACTGCGGACGCAACGATGGTATCGCCAAGCCGAAGGAAACGAAGCGCGGCGAGACGGGCGGCGGGGAGTCGGAGCGTCTCATAGTACCGAGGAGCCGGGGGAACCGTCCCGAGGGACCCCGGGGAGGGAAGGAGACGCCGTCTCATGAACCGTTGGAGGGAAACATGACAGGGACGCCGAGCCCTGAGACCGTGTCCACGAAACGACGACGGATCG
Organism: Tundrisphaera lichenicola; assembly: GCF_051175385.1. Lineage (GTDB taxonomy): Bacteria > Planctomycetota > Planctomycetia > Isosphaerales > Isosphaeraceae > Tundrisphaera > Tundrisphaera lichenicola. The sequence continues at coordinate 4,105,332 of NZ_CP195106.1, forward strand.
CGGAACTCGCCAGGGACGCGCCGGATATGGCGTTCACGAACCTGGCGCATCACATCGACCTCGACTGGCTTCTGGCGGCGTATCACCAGACCCGCAAGGACGGGGCGGTCGGCGTGGACGGACAGACAGCGGCCGATTACGAGGCCAACCTGATGGGCAACCTTCAGGCTCTCCTCGACCGCGCCAAGTCCGGCACGTACGTGGCCCCGCCGGTGCGACGTGTGCATATTCCCAAGGCGGGCTCGCCCGGCGAGACTCGCCCCTTGGGGATACCGACGTTCGAGGACAAGCTCCTCCAACGCGCGGTGCTGATGGTGCTGGAACCGGTGTACGAGGCGGACTTCCTGGAGGTCTCGCACGGATTCCGACCCGGACGCGGTGCTCACGGGGCTTTGGATTCGCTCTGGAAACGGGCGATGAACCTGGGATGTTGCTGGATCGTGGATGTCGATCTTCGGAGGTTCTTCGACTCGATCGACCACGGCCATTTGCGGGAGTTCCTCAGGCGTCGGGTGCGCGACGGTGTGATCTTGCGACTGATCGGCAAATGGCTCAACGCGGGCGTGCTGGAGGACGGGGCCGTCACGACCCCCGAGGCCGGCACCCCTCAAGGCGGCGTGATCAGCCCCCTGCTGGCCAATATCGTCCTGCACTACGTGCTCGACGAATGGTTCGAGAAGGAGGTTCGTCCTCGCCTGAAAGGAGAGGCGTTCCTGATCCGTTACGCGGACGACTTCGTGATCGGGGTGGCCCGAGAAGACGACGCACGACGGATCATGGAAGTCTTGCCCAGGCGGATGAGCAAGTACGGGCTGACGGCCCACCCGGAGAAGACTCGACTGGTGCGGTTCGTCCCGCCCGAGTCGGACGACTCCGAGCCCGGGGATCGGGGACGAACCGATCCCGGGACATTCGACTTCCTGGGCTTCACCCATTACTGGGGACGGACCCGAGGAGGAGGATGGGTGATCAAGCGTCAGACGGCGAAGGGCCGACTCAGGCGAGCGTTTCACGCGTTCTCGGAGTGGTGCCGGTTGAACCGACACGACCCGATCGAGGATCAACACCAGAAGCTCAAGCAGAAGCTGCAAGGCCACTACGGGTACTACGGGATCACGGGCAACTACTTCAGCCTTCAGGCGATCCTGGAGGGCTCGCGACGGATCTGGCGGCGATGGCTCTCGCGTCGCCGTGGAGGAGGGCCACTGAGTTGGCCCGACTTCCTTCGCCTGGAGAACCGTTGCCCGCTCCCACGTGCGCGAGTGGTCCATTGTCTGCTGAGCCACGCAGCGAAGTCATGAGATGACGAGCCGGATGCCTTGAAGGGCCAGTCCGGATCTGTGGGAGCCCGGGGAGAGCAATCTCCCCGGGCGACCCGGCCCTAGGTCCCCCCAGGACTAGGTCCCCCCCTGTGGGATAGTCGCCTTGTCCATGAGTTCCTTAGCTTGCCGACGGATCTCGGCTCGGATCGTATTCCGTGCTTCGTTGTTCGACGCGGTGGTCGCGAAACGCTTCAGCTCGTCGCCGATCTTGACGAGCTTTTCGGTCAAGGAACCTACTTCAGGGTCATAAATGAGTCCCTGTTCTGATCCGAGAGGAGGTTCGCCCAGCTTCTGATCGAATCCATCCCAGCCCAACACATTTCGCGAAAAGTTAAATTCATCGCCGTCTCCAGCTTGCTTTTCTTGATCAGAATAACGAACACCTCGGAGCATCTGACGAAATACCACTTGGACAATCTGAGCAGTTTCAAGGTCGATGGGTTGACTCTCCCTCTTCACTTTGATGCTCAGAGAATCCTTTTTGTGGTCGATGCTCTTCTCGGCCACGATGAATTCAACTACGCAATTTTGTTTTTTATCTTTGTAGACCGTCACACACCATTGAGGTTTGCCAAATCCAGGACGGCAAAACATTCGGGCAAGGTAATCCGAAGGAGATTTACTAAAGAATAATTCGTTCAGATTTTGGCAATATTCATATGATGTTTTGTCTGCATACATGATGCCAACTTCTGGTTCGAGATGATCTTGTGCCAAGGCAATCGGTGGGGAGAGGAAAAGCATCAGGCAAATGCTACGCCGAACATTCTTGGTATTCATGTCTTTCAAGGCCTCGACGCTTGTGAATTGAGAAGAACATGATTAGATCAAAATGCCGAAACAGTGGTGCGGGAAAGTTCGAGAAGTGTTCTCAGAAATTCACACATGACACACTTTATCTTATTGGTCTACTCTAATACTAGTTCGTTCCCGTCACGACAAGGCGATATTTATTCACCACGCGGAATCGGCCGCAGGAAGTCGCGCAGGCTCGTCTAGGTCCGTCCCATCGAATTGACGTACCCCCTTCGGACCCCAGGGGTCGATTCAGAAGTAACGAAAATCGTATCCAGGCAGAGTTTTAGTTGGGTGTCCAAATATTGGCTTGCCACCTTGAGGCCAGACAATGATGGGCAACCGACTTCCAAAAATGGGACCCAAGTCGTCCTTTGTCCCCGGCTTTTTTGGATTGACGGATGGCATAGTATTGCCATGAGGATGTGTATGGAATACCGCAATGACGAACCAGCAGGACTTGTTGTCGCTCGATTTTCTTGGATCAGGGGGACCAATAGGCTCAAGCAACAAATTGCTTGGCGTGTTATAATCTCCAGGCTGATTACTCCACTCATAGTCAAGTGAAATCTGGGTAGGATTGTGGTTTGTGCCCACTTGCTTCCTGTTTTGCTTCTGTTGCCGGCCATTCACTGTTACTGCATAATGTCCGGTACATGGATTGTACAAGATAAATGCTCCTTCCTCATGTAATGTTTTGTTGTACCGATTCATCAATTTGTTTAGATCGCCACTAACTTTGTTCCAGTAATTCGTAGGGTCCAATGCAGGATTCGCTGGGTCAAATGGCATAGCCGGCGCGCCAAATCTCGAACCTCGAGCAACTGCTTCTCCTTGAAACCCAGTAAGGTCATTAAAACCCAAAGGATCATTGAAAACAAATCTGTACATGTTTTCTTCCCAAGCGGAGAATCCCAACGGATCCTCGCCGAGAAACCGCCCCATCACCGCGTCATAGTACCTCGCCCGATCGTAATAAAGTCCCGTGACCGAGTCCAACTCCATCCCGGCATACTTGAACCGGTCCCCCGACGCCGGGGCGGTCTCGCTCGACACCTTTCCGTACACCGCGTAGTCCAGGTGGTCGATCACCGTCCCCGAGTTGTTGACGATGTCCCGGACCGTCCCCAGCCGGTCGTCCAGGTACCACGCCACCCCCGACGAGGTCTGCCGGGCCAGCATCGCGTCGATCGCTCGGGGATCGGACAGGTATCGCGCCGTCGTCGCCCCCGACCCGTCGAAGTCCAGCAGCGGCGTCTGGCCCTCGTAGAGGGTGTACCGCGTCGCCCCCCCCTCGACCACCTTGATCGGCCGATTCAGGGCGTCGTAGGTGTACAGGGCCAGGGTCGTCGTGGTCGCCCCCACCTTGCTGTCGACCTCGATCAGCCGGTTGCGGTAGTCCCACTTGTAGAGCGTCTGGTTGCCCGAGGCGATCACCGTCTTCGAGGTCAGGTTCCCCTCGTCGTCGTAGGCGTAGTTGTTCGTCCCGTCGCTGGAGGTCCGGTTCCCCGTGCCGGTCGAGTAGCCGGACATGTTCCGGTTGCCGTTGGCGTCGTAGCCGAAGCTGGCGGTCGGGCCGCTGGCGCGGACCACCGAGGTCAGCTGATCGTCGTCGGTGTAGCCGTAGGTCAGGCTCTCGGTGGAGGTGGTGTCCCAGATCCGCGACTCGAAGGTCAGCCGGTCGGCGGCGTCCAGGGTGTAGCCGTAGCGGATCACGGCCGTGCCGCCCGGCGTCTGATGGGTCAGCGTGGTCAGCCGGTCGGCGGCGTCGTAGGCGTAGACCGAGGCCATCACCGCGGTGGTCCCGGCCGTGTCGGAGTACCGGGTCAAGGTGGTCATCCGCAGCGCCGCGTCGTAGGCGAGGTCGACCCGCTCGGCCGAGACCCCGGTGCCGGACTGGGTGAGGGTGGTCAACTGGTCGCGGGCGTTGTAGGTGTAGGTGACGACCCCGCCCTTGGTGTCGGCCAGGCTGGTCCGGTTGCCGACGTTGTCCACGCCGTAGGTCAGGGTCACCTGGGGCAGCCCGGTGGTCCCCTGGTCATTGATGGTGATCAGGCGGTTGGCGTTGTCGTAGCCGTAGGCGTACTTGCTGGAGTTGTCCTGGACCTGGGTCTGGCGGCCGGCCGCGTCGTAGGTCAGGGTCATGGTGTAGGTGGCCGTGCCGCCGCCGACGGGGATCCACTGCTCGACGGTCTCGCGATCGTCGGCGTCGTAGGCGTAGCTGGTGATCCGCCCCAGGCGATCGGTGACCTTGGTGAGATTGCCCGAGAGGTCGTAGGCATAGGTCGTGACCTTGCCGCGCGGGTCGGTCTCGGTGGTCTGGCGATTGGCCGCGTCGTAGCCGTAGGAGGTGACGTTGTTGACGGGGTCCTTGACGGTGGCGAGGTTGCCGGCGAGGTCGTAGGTGTAGGTGGTCGTGCCGCCGCCGGAGGGCCGAGTCTGGGAGGCCAGGCGATCGCGAGCATCGTAGGCGGAGGTGGTGGTGTGGCCGAGCGGGTCCTTGACGGTGGCGAGGTTGCCGTCGGCATCGACCTTGGTTTGACCCCTGAGTCTTCCGTTCGTCGCCGACCGTTCAATTGCAATCGATAGGATTTCCTCTAGAATGAGGGGGCGAAACGACTCGAGGATTGGCTCCGTTGGGAAAATGAAAAGGCAGATATCCGAATGGGAAGAATCTTCGAAAAGCGCAAAGAGTCGATCTTCAAAACCGCCGCCCAAAAATCGAAGCTCTATTCCAAGTACGGAAGACAGTTGTACATGGCCGCCAAGAATGGCGTGCCCGACCCGGAAGCCAACCCGAGCCTACGCAGCCTCGTCGAACGGGCCAAGCGTGACAACGTCGCGAACCATGTGATCGAGAAGGCGATCCAGAAAGCGGCCGGCACCGGTGGCGAGGATTTCCAGGCCGCGCGTTATGAGGGGTTTGGCCCGGGCGGTTCCTTGCTCATCGTCGAATGCTTGACCGACAATCCCACGCGTACCATCTCCGATGTTCGCATTTGTTTCAACAAGACCGGGTCCAAATTGGCTGCGAATGGCTCCGTCGTGATGTCCTTCGATCACCTGGCGGTGCTCTCGTTCAACGGTGACGACGAGGAGAAGGTGATCGAGGCGATGTTCGCCGCGGACGTCGCCATCGAAGAGGTCGAATGCGAAGGTGGCACGATCACGATCTTCGCCCCTCCCGCCGAGTTTTACAAAGCAAGGACGGCCTTGCTCGAGGCGTTCCCCGGCCTCGAGCTGGAAATCCAGGAGATCCGGTTTGTTGCTCAGGATAGCAAAACTCTCGGCGGGGAAGATCTGGGCATGTTTGAAAAATTGCTAGTCATGCTCAACGATAGCGATGACGTCCAGGACATCTACCACAATATCGTCCTTTCGAGCTGACCCTTCCCGGACGTTCATAAGTTGCTTCCGTTTTGATAATCTCGCGGGGGGGCAGCTGACCGCTTCGCTGGCCCGAGGGCGGCTGGCCCCTGATGGGATTGGGGGCCGAGCGACCGCCTTATGATTGATCGGCCGTCGAAGGCGAGATCCAGGAGATGGGTTTCACCTCCCAACTTCCCCTCGCCTCGAGCAACCGGGAAGCCTGCGGGAGGGATGGCGGCAGGCCAAGCCGTTGAAGGTTGGCTTCCCCGGACTTCCGACTGTGCTATCCGCCATCAAGCTCCTATAATATGGGCGTGACTCGGCTTGCGATCGACCGCGGGTGGGTTCTTCCTACGCCACCCTAAAAACAAGGAAATCCGTCCCTTGACCGACATTTACGATGAGATCCTCGCCCTCAAGGAGCGCGAGGACGCCACGATCCTGGCCCATTACTACCAGGATGGCGAGATCCAGGAGCTGGCCGACGTGACCGGCGACAGCCTCAAGCTGGCCCGCGCGGCGACCCGGGTGGACACCGGCACGATCGTCTTCTGCGGGGTCCACTTCATGGCCGAGACGGCCAAGATGCTCAACCCCGACAAGCGTGTGCTGCTGCCCGACCTCCGGGCCGGTTGCAGCCTGGCCGATAGCTGCCCGGCCCCCGCGCTGGATCGGTTCCAGGCCCGGCTCCGTGCCGAAGGGCGGCGGTTCCAGACCGTCACCTACATCAACAGCACGGCGGCGGTGAAGGCCCTCTCGGACTGGATCGTCACCTCGGGCAATGCCGAGGAGATCATCCGGAAGGTCCCCGAGGATCAAGAAATCCTCTTCGTCCCCGATAAGCACCTGGGCTCGTATCTCCAGGACGTGACCAAGCGTCCGATGATCCTCTGGGACGGCTCGTGCATGGTCCACGAGGTCTTCAGCGTGATCGACCTGCTCCGCCTCAAGAAGCGGATGCCCGGGGCCCTCACCCTGGCCCATCCCGAGTGCCCCGCCAACATCCGCGAGCAGAGCGACTTCGTGGGCGGGACCGAGGCCATGCTCCGGTTCGTCGAAGGGCGGCCCGAGGCCACCGACTTCCTGGTGGCTACCGAGGCGAATATGCTCTGGCAGCTCCAGAACGCCGTCCCCCGCCACCGCTACCATCCGGTCCCGGGGATCACCTGCGCCTGCAACAAGTGCCCGCACATGGCGAGGAATACCCTGGAATCGCTCCGCGACTGCCTCAAGAACGGCGGGCCGGAGATCCCCTGGCAGCCCGAGTTCGCCCGGGCCACCGAGGTCCTCCAGCGGAGCCTCCTGAACTGATCGAAGGGCGGGAACCTCCGGTTGACTCGACGTCGGCGACGTGCCAACATTGATTCAACACCGGAGACCCGCCCATGCCGATCGACCCTCTTCGCAATCGCCTCTCGCGACGGACCTTCCTCGTGGCTTCCGGGCTCGGCCTGGCGGGCTCTCGGGGAGTCCTCGCGAAGGCTTCGTCCTCGTCGTCCCGGGCGACGTCGACGATCCAGATCTGGCTCTGCGGCGGGGCCTCGCACATCGACACCTGGGACATGAAGCCCGACGCCCCGGTCGAGTTCCGGGGGGAGTTCCGGCCGATCGCGACGACCAGTCCCGCCATCCAGCTTTGCGAGCACCTGCCGAGGACCGCCCAGCAGGCCCATCACCTGGCGATCGTCCGGTCGATGGGGCACCACGGGAAGGGGACCGGCGACCACCACGCCGGCTATTATTACAACCTGACCGGCCACGAGCCCGACCCGACCTTCCCCGCGCTCCTGAACGACCGGAAGCCCTACGATACCGACTGGCCCTCGATCGGCTCGGTCGTGGCGGCTCGAAGGCCGGCCCGGGCGGACCTCCCCTCGCAGGTCACGCTCCCCCAGAAGCCGGGGTTCCCGCTCTACACCCGTCCTGGGCAATTCTCCGCCCGGCTCGGGACCGAATACGACCCGGTCTACGTCCTGGGCGAGTACGAGAAGCCGACCGAATTCACCGTGCCCAGCCTGAGCCTGAGCGGTGACCTGACCGCCGAACGGATGACGGATCGACGGGGGCTCCTGGCCGCGATCGACAACGCAACCCGGAGCCATGAAGGGCCCTCGGCCGATCTCTACTCACGACAGCAGGAGCGGGCCTTCGCCCTCCTGACCTCGAATCGGGCCCGCGACGCCTTCGACTTCACCCGAGAGCCCGAATCGGTCCGCGCCGAGTATGGGACGACCATCAACAGCAACAGCTTCCTGATGGCCCGACGGCTGGTCGAGGCCGGGGTCCCGTTCGTCTCGATCTTCTGGAAGGAAGATGCGACGCTCGCCGGCCGATGCAAGAGCGCCGGGGGCTGGGACACCCACGGCAACAATTTCAACTGCCTCCGCGAGCGGCTCCTCCCAGAATTCGACCGTGCCTATGCCGCCTTGCTGGCCGACCTCGACCGGAGGGGGCTCCTGGAGACGACCCTGGTGGCGGTCAACAGCGAGATGGGCCGGAAGCCCCGGGTTGGGGACGTCCGGTCGGGGGGGACGAGCGGGGCGGGCCGCGACCACTGGACCAACTGCATGTCGGTCCTGCTGGCCGGGGGCGGCATCCGGGGGGGGCAGACCTTCGGGACCTCGGACAAGTTCGGCGCGTATCCCGCCGAGCATCCCGTGGGACCCGAGGAGATCGCCCGGACGATGTTCCACGCGATGGGGATCGAGGACGGAGAGGCCCTCGACCGCGAAGGGCGACCCTTCGCGCTCCTGCCCCCGGGACGTGCCCTCACCGAGCTGTTCTGAAAAGGAGCGGGGTGGCGTCGAGGGGAGCGAAACCCACCCATGAGAGCATGGTGGGCCTCGCCCCGCTCGACGCCACCCTACGGCGGCGAACCGCTCTGGTCGAGTTACTTTTGCTTCAGCGGCCGGATTCGCTGAGGTCCATCTCGAAGTCGCTGAGCTTGATGTCGGCCTCGCCGTCTCCGTCGATGGGCTTGTCGTAAATCTTGGCCCAACGCTGATCTTCGGCGGTTCGCCCGAACGCCTGGCCTTGCCGCTCGTTCTCTCGCTGACAATCGATGCACGAGCTGGTGTAAGGCAGGGCGTTCAGCCGGGCCTCGGCGATCTTCTCGCCGCAGAACTCGCAACGGCCATAGACCCCGTCGACGATCCTCTGAAGGGCGTGTTCGATCTGGCCGAGTTCTCGGCTCTCGATCTCGACGATCTGCGAGCTGATTTCATCATTGGCCGTATCGACCGCGGCGTCGACGCTATCGCCGACGACGTTCATTGCAGCATATTCGCGATAGGCGTCGAGGTCGCCGTTAAGGGCCTTACGGAGGGCATCACGTCGGGCCACCAGTCGCGAGTGGAGTCGGAGCATGGCATCTTTGCGGACCAATTTACACCTCCAGGTGTGCTTCGCGGCCGGGCGTCGGTGGAGCGGAGGGACCGATGAGCCGCAACGGGAATCGAAACCAGTCAATCCTGATCGTCCGATGAAGACCGCATATCCAGCCGAATAAATGGTCGATCAGGAAAATCACCATTCCATGCGGCCCGGTTCGAGTTCACCTCCGAGGGGAGGATTTCGCCGGGATCTCAGACCTCCCGAACCAAGCACATTATGCGCCACAGGCAAGGGGACGACTTTTTTCCCGTCAGAACAAGCATAGTACGCCGCCCGGACACAATTGTTTTCGGAATCGTGCGGATTATTTCGAGAAGTGCGAGGCGGGAGAATCTGCGCGATGGGTAGGAATTGCGGTAAGTGCAAGAGGCAGAATTATTTCGGAGTGGAGTAGTTCGATGAGGCCCGGGGATCGGGTGTTCCAGGGTCGAAGATGAAGTTGATAATCTGCGACCCCTGGACGTTCTTGTAAATCCACTGCTCGACGCATCGGCCCTGGGTGGCCGACCGGACGACATGATCGGGCTTCCCGCCGAGTCGGGACCGGACCTGCGCCCTCGTGAGCCCCCGGAGCGAGCCGGCGGATTCGTCCCGGGCCTCGGCGACGGACTCGGACGCGGGCTTCGACGCATTGGGGTCGAACCAGCCCCCCTCCCCTTTCCGATAGCCCATCCTCAAAAAAGCCTCGACCGCCGTTCGGGATTCCGGGTCGATTTTCAGGGCTTCCCGGAGCAGATCGGCGGCCCCCGCCTTGTCCCCGGTCAGCTTCTCGAAGCTCCCGGCCAGGAGGACCCGCCCCTCGGCATCTGTCGCGCTCAGGCGATTTGTCCGCCGATCGTCCAGCCAGGCCTGGAGGAGACGCCGAGCCCGGTCCTCTTGCCCTTGCTCGCGGAACGAACGGGCCAGTTCCTCGACCTCGGATTGCCGGAGCGACGCCACCCGGGACTCGGCCTCGCCCAGCCCTCGCTGGCGGAGCTGGTCGGCGACGTTCGGTCGATCGGGGAGCCGGGTAGCCGCCTGCTGGGCCAGTTCCGCCGCATCGCCTGGTTTTGCATTGACTTGTGTTTGCAAGGACCGCTCGATGGTATCGGCCAGGAGCCGCCGATCGAGAGCCCGACGGGCCGCCTCGGGGGCGCCCCGATAGGCATTGGCGGGATCCTTGACGTAGGCTGCGGTCCAGGTTGAATCGGAGCCTTGAGAAGCTTTCGGGTCGACCGAGTCCGGCAAGGTCGCCTCGATCTGACGGGCCAGGGCGTCCAGTTCGGCGGGCGTGGAAGCCCGGGAGAGGCGGTCACGGAACCCTCGATGAGCCAGGGCGTTGCGGACAGAACTGGCGATCGGGCGAGAGGCGGCTCGGGTGGCCAGGGCCAGGTTGTCGGAGTCCGGGCGTTCGGCCTCGCTCCAGAGCGCCTCGCCTTCCAGGGCAACCCCCCGGGCCTCCAGCTTGGGATCGTTCAGCTCGTGGCCCCTGCGCTCGGCCCAGAGTGCCCATTTTCGCTTCGCTGTGAAGTCATCGATGCGGAGTTTGGCAATCTCCTTGTCGAGTCGTTCCAGGTCGCCGGGGAGCAACTCGATCGAGGAGACTTCGAGGACTAGCCGTCCGTCCTCGGATCGGAGGATCCCCCGGACCCTCGCGTTGGGCTCGGTGGGGGATCTCGAGAACTTGAGCCGGTCGGGGAGACGCAACGGGACCTCGGTCCGCTTCAGGAGGAGTTCGTCGAAGCCCTGGCCCCGCTTCGATTCGAGGAAGTAGCGAATCCGGTCGTCGACCACGACCTCGCGGCCCACGAGGTCGGAGCGGCGGATCAGGTCGGAGGGCTCGACGAACTCGGTCGGGTCGGCCAGGACCGGCCGGGGCAGGCCGGCCAAAACCATCAGGGCGAGGAGGAGGGGCCGATTCACAACGGAGGCTCCTCGGAAGGGTCGAACGAGGGCCAGCCGATCGCCTCGAGCGCCCTGGGGTGGGTGATGTAGACCCCGCTGTCGGGCTCGAAGGTGAAGGCCCATTCGTTGGTGGCCGGGTCGAGGGCGAGCGAGGCGAGCCGGGCCCCGAAGGGCAACTGGTCGCCGAGCTTGGGCTGGGTCTCCTCGAACAGCTGGAAACCGGAAAGGTCGATCCGGGCCTTGCCCTCGGGCCGGGTCCCCCTCCCGAAATAAATCCGGCACTCGATCTGATAGGTCGAGTCGGGCTTCGAGGGGTCGGGAACTCCAACAATGGGGGCGTCGAGGATGATCGAACGCCCTCGATACATCCCGGCGAAATGGGAGGGCCATGCGTCGACGTCCCGGTAGGTGGCCGCTTCTTCGAGGAGGCGGTCCAGGGTCTCGGGGACGAGGTCGGTGAAGATGGCCGCCTCGCGAGCCCCCTGCCGGATCGACTCGGCTCCTTCATATCGACCGCCCAGTCCATCCACGGCGCTCGCGGCGTCGGCCAGGAGTTTCTTGGCGGCGTGGAACTCCCCTTCGTCGAGCTTGCGGAGCCCCTCGGTCCGGCCGATCTCGGCGATCCGAGGGAGTTCTTCCAGCCGTTGGCGGCGAAGGCGAATCCCGATCGCTCCGACGACCAGCAGGATCACCCCCGCGACCAGCAGCGCGTTCCGGTTCCGCCAGGCCCATTCCTTCGGGCTCGATCGCGGAAGTCTCGCGACCACAGGAGGGGCGGGCTTGGGGGGGATCGGGGCGGTCCGAGGCTTCGATTGCGCGGGCCTGGGCCGGGCGGATCGCGAAGGCGGGACCGGCCGGGCGCTCGGCTCATCGGCCTTCGATGGTTCGTTCGAGGGGGGATGAGCCTGGACCGGACCCTCGTCGACCCAATCGATCTCGACCTCGGGCTCAACCTCCTCGACGAGGTCGACCGTGGATGTCGTCATCGGGGACGGGTCGGTCAACCTCAACGGCTCATCTTCCGGATACGCATCCACGATCGCGGCCGACGAGGGTCGAGCGGTCGTGGCCGGGGGGATCGGCTCGGGGAGCGGGCTCCGAGGGAGCACGAAGATCCCTTCCCCGCAGGTCGGGCATCGGAGGGCTTGATACCCTTCGGTCCGCATCCCGCGGAGACGGTGGCCCTCGGGGCAGGCCACGCTGTAGCTCTGCTCGGGGACGGGCGGCGGGCCCGACCATGACTGCATCATCGATCGGGCGCGACCGAGCAATCCCAACGGTTCATAGCTCCGGGATCGAACGACGGGGACAAAACGCCGGATGACATCGACGACGGTTGTCCTATTATTATCGAAGCCAGGTCGCCTCCGGTCAATCGTCGGGTGAATCGACGAAGGATTTCGGGGTTGAAACGAATCCAACCTTGGGGAGTCTCGGTCCCATGCGACACCCTCTTCCCTCAAGGGGGAGAAGCCGGATAATTCCGGGCCACCTCGGGAGATCCTGGTGAGACCCCTGGGGTACGATAATTCCGGCGGGAATCCGCGATAATGAGGGATGGACGATGGCGAAGGGGCACCGCTCCGCCGCGTCGTGGTCCCGGATCCGAACGAACCCACTCTCGGCGGCCCATGCAGAACGAAGCCATTTCCGGAGTCGGAACGAAGCCATTTCCGGAGTCGGAACGAAGCCATTTCCGGAGTCGGAACGAAGCCAATCCGGAGTCGGAACGAAGCCAATCCGGAGTCGGAACGAAGCCAATCCGGAGTCGGAACGAAGCCAACCCGGCCTGGCGAGTGGGTGCCCGCTGGTTGGCGAGTTCGGTCTGGATCCTGGGGATGCTGGCGAATCTCTCGACGATGGGTCGGGCGGCCGAGCCGCTGAAGGTCTCTGCTCGAATTCTCTCCGCTGGAAAACTTTACGTCGGACAGGCGATCGAGGTCGAGGTTTCGGTGGCCCCTCCGGGAGACTCCTCTGAGGTGGTCCCTCCCCGGTTGAACGAGGCCGAAGCCGAGATCCACCCACTTCCTTCCGGCCGGTTCCTGGTCGTGGTCCATCGGCCGGGGCCGCTGGTGCTTCCGCCGTTCCGGGCCACCTCGGGCGATCAGTCCGGGGCTTCCCGATCGACCCGACTGGTGATCGAGAATGTGCCCGCCTCGGGACGCTCGGACGTATTCCTGGGGGGAGTCGGTCCGTTCGAGCTGAAGGCGGAGGTCGAGCCGGCCAGGATTTCTCTCGGACAATCGTTGGAATACCGGGTCTCGATCACCGGCCCGGCCGCCTGGGGGAGTGATCGGACTCCCGACCTGACCGGCTGGAAGTCCACCCTGCCCGATCTCCGGGTCGATCCGCTCTCGGGGCAGGTCGAGGGGACCGAGCCGGCGACCCGGACTTTTCGTTATCGAATTCGCCCGCAGAAGGCCGGTCGGTGGGTCCTGCCCGCCTTGAGATTGTCGGCGTTCGACCCGGAGACTCGCCGGTATGCGACCCGGGTCGCCTCGGGGGCCTCGATCGAGGTCGAGCCGCCCCCGGCATTCGACCCGAACCGGGTGGATTTCGGAGTCGATCTGGTCGAGGAGGAGAAGCGGCGCGGCTGGCGATTCGTGGGCATGGGGCTCGGGATCGCGACCGTCGCGCTGGCCGCCCAGTTCTGGAGGCTCCGGAAGCAGGCCCGGTCGAAGGGGCGGCCCGACCCGAGGGGGATCGCCCGGGGATTAGCCCGGGAACTCTCCGATGGCCGGGAGGGGCCCGAGCCGGCCCGGCGAGTCGTGGAAGCGCTGGCCGCGTTCTTCGAGAAAGTGGGAGGCCGCCCTCCCGGGGCGCTGACGCCGCTCGAAACGAGGGCCGAGGTCGAACGGCTCACGCGCGATCGCGAACTGGCCGAGGTCGCCCGTCGGCTGGTCGAGGATGCGGATGGGGCTCGATTCGGGAATCGTGAACAGCCGGTCGACGGGATGACGGAACGGGGTCGGGCGCTCTTGATGATGCTCGGGGAGTTGAGCCAGGAGCCCGTGGGCGATCGGGAGGATGGACCGAGGGAGGCAGCCGGGACCGCTAAGGCTTGATTCGGGCGGTCGGGAACTGCCTCCCGCTTTCCATGATCGCAGACGGAGGGGCTTTCGGCGGGACGCGGCCGGGGATGTCGAGCGGGCCGCGTCGAAGGGATCCGGCGGAAGCCATCGGGAGTCGGACTAGCTGCGGGCGAACGAGGAGGTCGATCGGGAACGGGCCGTGCTGTAGAGTTCGCGGTAGGCCGATTCGCGTTTTTGCTCGCGTCGGTAGGCCACGAAATCGTCGAGCGGGAGCGTGGGGATCGACTTGTTGATCAGCAATTCGATCTGAGTCAGGGGTTCGCCCTGATCCGGACAGACGAACATGTAGGCGATCCCGTCCTTGCCCATCCGGCCGGTCCGGCCGATCCGGTGGACGTAGTTCTCGGGGTCGTCGGGCACGTCGAAGTTGATGACGTGGCTGATATCGTTGACGTCGATCCCGCGGCCGACGACATCGGTGGCGACCAGGACCGGGATCGACCCGTTCCGGAAGCCCTGCATGACGCGGTTGCGGACCGATTGGGTGAGGTCGCCGTGGATGGTGGCGACGCCCGCGACTCGACCCCGGAGCCGGTCGGCCAGCTTGTCGGCCCCCCGCTTGGTCCGGGTGAAGACGATGGCCTGGCGCGGCTTGTCGCGATCGAGCAGGTGGACCAGGAGATCGAACTTCCGGTCATGCTCGACGGTCACGTAGTATTGCTTGATCGACTCGACCGACGGTTCGTCCTTCGAGAGGTTCATCTCGACCGCGTCGAACATGTAGCGTCGGGCCAGGGCCCGGATGTCCTCGCTGATGGTGGCCGAGAGCAGCAGGGTCTGATGCGGGTCGGGCACCTTGCGGAGGATCCGCTCGATGTCGGGGCGGAAGCCGATGTCGAGCATCCGGTCGGCCTCGTCGAGGACGACGTGGAAGATGTCGCCCAGGTAGAGGGTCCGCCGCTCGATATGGTCGAGGACGCGGCCCGGCGTGCCGACGATGATGTCGACGCCTCGCTCCAGGGCCCGGAGTTGCTTCTCGATCGGCTCGCCGCCGTAGATCCCGCAGATGGCGACGTCCTGGCCGTGGGCCAGCTTCTGCATCTCGACGACGATCTGCTGGACCAGCTCGCGGGTCGGGGCGAGGATGATGGCCTGGGGGCCCCGGCCTCGGGCTTCGAGCATCTCGATCAGCGGGATGCCGAAGGCGGCCGTCTTGCCGGTGCCGGTCTTGGCCTGGCCGATCACGTCCCGGCCTTCGAGGGCCTCGGGGATCAGGGCGGCCTGGATCGGCGACGGGGCCGTGTACTTGACTCTTCTGAGGGCTTCGAGCATCGCTCGGCTCAGGCCCATCGATTGGAATCCGGGTGGGGATTCCTCCACCGCGCGTTGAATCAAACAAACCTCCTGGTAGTGTGAGAGCCTGAAAGACATGGATCGGGCCGTCAAATTTCGACCAATCGATCTTGCTGCCATCATACCCCGATGTCGCGGGCCCGTCAAAGCCAGCCGACTCCGATTCGGCCGGAGCGAGAGACTTTGCGCCGATCGCCCGGGTTGGTTGTGACGATGGAACGCGCGGGACAACCCGGCCCTCGGCGGGGCGTTGCCGCTTGCCGAGAGGGCGTCCGCTCCGATAGGCTCGGACGAGAGGGAGGTCGGGACCGCGACGGGACCGGGTCGATTCGAACGATCCGGGGATTCGAGCCGTTGCGCCGAACCTCCGGCCTATCGAGTGCAGGAGACCGACCGTGAGCACCGAATCGACGCCGGCCGCCGACCTCCAGCAGAAATATCGCCAATTTCTGGACCTGCTCCCGCTGACGGTCGCCCTGGCTGGACTCCCCCCGAGCGAGGGCCGGCTTTTCAGCGAGGAACAGATCGAAGGTCGAGCCATTACCATGAGGGCGGCCTACCGGGTGGCGCGGGCCACCGCGAAGGAATGCCTGGGCGGGTCGTAAGCAACATGCCGCAAGGTCCGACTCCGACCCGTCGAATCCGCGACGGGTCGTTGTCCCTCCGGGGCTGGTGAGCCGATAAGAAGTCGCGTGGCCGGACGGGCCGATGTGGGGACGAGGACCCCGGCCGTTCGCCCTCTCATCGAGCCTCCAGAGCGAAAGGGCCTTCCCTCCATGACACTTCCCGACGCCGGTCCCCGAAGGCTCCGAGCCACGATCATCGGATTCGGCCTCGATTCCAGCGACAACCTCCAGAGGCTGAGCACCGGGGACGAGTGCATCCTGGTGGGCGGGTCGGCCGAGACCCACGCCGAGATGCTCGAGACGATGCTTAGGCTCGAATCCGAATTGGAACGGCTCGGACAGGGGCTCGCCGACGTGACCCCCGACGAGCTGGCCGAGATCGCCTGGCGGATCGACTCGCCCGAGCTTCACGAGATCGCCTTGAGCATGGGCGAGGGACTCCGGAGGAGCGGCCGGTCCTTCCACGAGTCGACCGCCGAGGAACTCACCGAGTTCTCGGCCGGGCTCGATTGAAGGAACGGCCGGGTCCTTCGGATTCGACGATCGACGACGGCCGGGCCCCTCTTCATCGAGGGTCCCGGCCTTCTTCGCCCCCCGGATGACCTCCCGCTTCCCTCGAAGCTGAAGGAAGGCGCGGTCGAGGAGGAGTGTCGGGAATCCCGATCGCGCCGGTCTTCCGCCGATTGTGTGATTTACCCGGGGGATGTTTCCCGAAATAATCGAGGGGTCCGGAGCGAATCTTGAAACGAGATCCTCCCGTCGGAGGTATCCCGAGACGACCGACCGTTCGTCGGAGTCCCGCTCGTCCGGCGAAGGCCCGACCCGATGGATGACCGCGCCCTGGTCGAGGGGCTCCGTTCCGGCGATCCGCAGGCTCCTGGTCTGCTGCTCGGCCGATTCCACGGGGCCGTCTTCGGCCTCTGCTTTCGGATGATGCGTCACCGCCAGGATGCCGAGGATGTCTCCCAGGAGACATTCCTCCGGGCCCTCGGCGCGATCGCGGGATTCGACGCGGCCCGTCCGCTCCGGCCCTGGCTACTCGGGATCGCGGCCAATCGCTGCCGGACCGCCCTGGGCCGCCGGGCCCGGAGGCCAAGCCTGGGGGAGTCGGTCGAAGATTCCGCCGACCCCCGGCCCGGCCTGGCCGACCCCGATGACCTCGCCGGGGAGCTCGAACGAGCCCTCGGCCACCTCAGGACCGATTATCGACTGGTCTTCACGTTGTTCCACGAGCAAGGTTTACCTTACGAAGAAATCGCCCTGGTGATGGGCCGGCCCGTCGGGACCGTCAAGACCTGGCTGCATCGGGCCCGTGCCGAACTGGCCGAAGACCTGATCCGTCGGGGTGTCCACTGCGAATCCTGAGCGACTGGGAGTGGTCATGACTTGCGTCGATTTCGACCGACTCTGGAATGAACTCCTGGACGCCCGACAAGTCGGGCCGTCGGACCTGGAGCGCGAGCTCGAAGGCCACGCGGCGAGCTGTGCCGGCTGCCGATCGATCTCGACCCGCTATCAGGTCCTCCGCCATGCCGTCGGATCGATCGGGCCGGCTCCGATCCCCTCGGCCGAGTCGACCGCCCGACTTCTCCAACGAATGGAGGCGGCCCGGTCCTCTTCCACCCGCCCGGCCCGTCCCTCCAGGATTTTGACCCGGTCGGCCTGGGCCTCGCTGGCGGCCGCGGCGGCGGTGTTCGGGATCGTCCGATGGATGGGGACCAGTGGCCCAGGACCGGTCGATCCGCCGATCTCCATCGTCGCCACCGAGCGGCATCGCCCGTTCGATTCGGCCCTGGCCGATGCCACCTCGGCCTCGATCGAACTGGCCCGGGAGGCCTCGGCGCCGGCGGCGAGGATCGGTCGCGAGGTCCTGAGCGACCTGGAGGCACCCCAGGACGAATCGAAGAGCCGGTCGGTCCCCGGAGGATTTCCCCCGGTTCCGGCCTCGGCGCTCCTCTCGGTGGGCGAGCGACTCCAGGCGAGCGTCCGGCCGATCTCGGGCTCGGCCCGTCATGCTTTCGGATTTCTCCTGGGGCCCCCCCCTGCCCCGGATCGGCTCTGAATCGGACCGATGCCTTCTCGTCGACAGGCCCGGGGCTTACGATGAACATGGGTCAGGAATAATGCCGGAAGGACGAGAAGCAAGGCCCGCCGACCATGAGCCGACCCCGGACGATTGCCCTCTTCCTGATCCTCTCGGCTCCTTCGCTCCTGCATGGCCAGGTCCTCCGCCCGGAGCCGGCCCGCAATCCGCCCCTGCCGAGGACCGTCGCCCAGTCCCCGAATCTCGACGCGATGCTCGATTACCTCGCCTTCGAGAATGCGGGCTGGCGGGCGATCGGCAAGGGATTTTTCGACACGGCCGAGCACGAATTCCTCGCGGCCATCAAGGCGGTCCGGAAGCTCAATCCGGTCGACTACAAGCTCCTGGCCCGGGCCTACTCCGACTATGCCTGGACGCTCCAGCTGCAAGGGCGATACGAAGAGGCTTTACCCCTGGCGAAGTGGGCCCTCTCGACTCGCGAGACCCTGTTCACGCCCGGATCGTTCGCGGTGATGCAAAGCCTCAACCAGGTGGCGGCTCTCTACTCCGATGCCGAACGTCCCTCCGAGGCCAAACCGCTCCTGGTCCGCGCCATCAAATTGCAGGAGGAGGCCACCCAGCCCAGCGAGTCGGAGCTGGCCCGGAGCCAGTTCATGCTGGGTCTCCTGCTGGCCCGGGAGCGGCGATACTCCGAGGCCGAGGCCCATTTCCTGGAGGCCCTCCGCCTCACCGAGCGGACCCGAGGCCCATCGAGCCCTCAGACCGGCGATGCCCTGGCCAATCTCGCCCGGACTTATCACGAACAGCGGAAGTTCAACCTGGCCCGGCCCCTCTTCGAACGGGCCCTGGGCGTACTGGAGTCGTCCCGAGGCCCCGAGGATCGTTCGGTCGCCCTGATCCTGGGCCCCCTGGCCCGGATCGACGAGATCGAGGGGAACTCCGATTCGGCCGAGGCCCGATTCCTCCGCGCGATCCGGATCTGGGATCGCCTGGGTCCGCCCGAGAAAGCCTCCCGGGCCGAGGCGGCCGGGGATTACGCCGAGTTCCTCGAACGTCGAGGTCGATCGGCCGAAGCCCGGAAGTTCCGCCCCGGGCCGGATCCCGACCCCTCCCCCGAATCACCGACCGGACCGGGTCGTCCCCGGGTCCCGGGCTGAGCGCGATCCAACTTTCGAGGGCGTCTCGCATGCGGCCATTGCTGATCACGATGACCCTGATCGGGGCGTTCTCGACCGCTCCCGAGGCCCTCGGGGACGGGCCGGCCGACCCCCTCCTCCGGCTGGTCCCGCCCGACTCGGGGATCACCCTGGCGGTCGAGGATCTCCGCGACCATTCCCGAGAGATCGGCGAATCTCCCCTGATGGTCGGGCTCCGGAATCTCCCGGGGGTCCGGTCCTGGCTCGACTCCGAGGAGAGCCGCAAGCTCAAGAACTCGGCCCGGGAGCTGGAGGAGGCCGTCGGGGTCTCGATGGCGATGATCCGGGATGATCTCGCGGGCGACGCCGTCGTCTTCTCGTATCGCCCCGGCCCCGACGACAAGCCCGAGCTGGCCCGCGGCCTCCTGCTGGCGATCCCCCGGGATCCAACTCGGGTCGGCCCGCTGATGAAATCCCTGAACGATGTCCAGATCCGGGGAGGCGACCTCGCCGGGGTCGAGCCTCGGACGCATGGCCCGGTCTCGTACTCGGCGCGGAAATATCGCGATCCGGGCCGCCTGGCCGAATACTACGTCCTCCTCGAAGGCGGGGTCTTCGCCTGGTCGAACTCCGAGGAGATGATCCGGGGGGTGATCAACCGGAAGCTCTCCGGGGGCAAGGGGCTGGGCGACAACCCGGCCTTCGCCCGGGTCCGTCGAGGACTCCCGGAGCATTCGATCGCCAGCCTGTTCGTGAACCCTCGACTGCTCGACCGGGCCTTCTCCGAGGCGTCCCGATCCTCCGACAAGGGGGAGGAGCGGGTCGCGGCCATGATCGCCCGATATGTCGGGGCGATCGACTACGCGGGGGCTGCGCTCCGATGGCTCGACGGCCCGATCCTGCACACTCACGAGGCGATCGAGCCCGCGCGGCTCGACCCCTGGCTCCGCCGATGGCTGGGCGGTCCGCCGGACGAGGCTCGCTCTCCGGCCCCGATCTCCGGGACCGCCCTGGCGGTCGCCTCGATCCAGGTCGATTACGCAGCCCTCTATGAGGGACTCTCGGGGCTGATCCCGGAAGCCGACCGGTTCCGGCTGGATAACCTGACGATCGCCCTCCGGGGCCTCCTGATGGGACGCGACCCCGTCGCCGAGGTGCTCCCCCGGCTCGGCCCCGAGACCACCTTCGCCCTCGAACCGGGGGCGAAATTTCCGATGATCGTCTCGGTCGGCTGGTCGGATCCGCCCGACTCGCCCGAACTCTCCAGTCCCCTGGACAACGCCCTGCGGACCATCCTGGCCCTCGTCGCGCTCGACGACAAGCGTGAGGCCGAGCACCCGAGGGTTGTGACCCGGACCCTCGAAGGCATCCGGGTCACGGAGCTGGTCGACGACCTCAAGTCGCGGCTCAGTTACCGGGTCGAATCGGGTCGTCTGACGTTGGGCAACATCCCCGAGGCCGTCGCCCGGTTCGAACACGGTCCGCCTTCGGCGCTGCTCTCGGACCTCCGATCGAAATATTTCCCCGAGGCGAAGACCTTCGCCCTCGTCGACATGGCCCGGCTGGGGGACGAGGTCCGGAAGTACCGAGGCCCGATCGCCTCTCATCTCGCGACCCGGTCCAGTCGGCCCGTCGAGGCGGTCGACGGCGATCTCGACCAGCTCCTCAGCCTGGCCGGGCTGTTCCGGGCAGCCCTGATGACCTCCGCCACCGGCCCCGGCGGGACCGAGATCCATCGGACCCTCGGCCTGATCGCTCGCTGACGGGTTAATCGGATTGTGGGTTCCCCGGCCGCTCACCGAGATTCCGGAATTTTATTGAGGGAGGACACGACCCGGCCGGAGACTACTCCCTCGGTAAGCCCTGATCCGGGGGAGTGTCGACATTGAAGATCCGAGGCCAGGTCGCCCATCAACTTCAGATCCTCTTCACGGCCGGTGCGGTCGGGGCGCTGGGAGACGGGGAGCTTCTGAGCCGATTCCGGCGGCGGGATGCCCTGGCGGAGTCGGCCTTCGAGGCGCTGGTCGACCGGCATGCTCGGATGGTCCTCCGGGTCTGTCGGGACGTCCTGGGGGATGCCCACGAGGCGCAGGACGCCGCCCAGGCGACCTTCTTCCTCCTCGCCCGCCGGGCCGGTTCGATCCGGAAGCCCGAGGCCCTGCCGAACTGGCTCCACGGGACGGCCCGCCGGGTCGCTTCGAGGGCCCTCCGCGACTCGATCCGGCGTCGCCAGCACGAGCGGAGGAAGGCCGAAGCCTCGACCAACGATCCCGTCGACGAGGTCCAGGACCGGGCCTGGCCCGAGGTCCACGAGGAACTGGCCCGGCTCCCGGCTCGCTATCGGGAGCCGATCATCCTCTGCGACCTGACCGGCCTGACCCACGATCAGGCCGCCGGTCAGCTGGGGTGCCCCCCTCGGACGCTCCAGACTCGACTCTATCGGGGTCGAGAACGGCTCAAGGAACGCTTGATCCGGCGAGGGGTGGCCCCGGCCTCGGTCTTGGTCGGGGCGTCGTGGGCGACGGCAACCAGGGCGGCCGTTCCTCCCGCGTGGGCGGCCTCGACGAGCCGGATGGCGTTCGGGATCTCGGGAAAAGCAGGCTGGGCGGCGGCCGGGAATGTCTCGTCTGCCGGGGTTCGTTGGGCTCGACTGGAACTGAAAGGCATGCTCATGGCCAAGCTGAAGCTGATCGTCGCGGCGGGCCTGATGGTCGGCCTGATCTCGGGAGGGGCCTGGTCCCGGATGACCCGGGGCGAGCCGGGCCAGGAGGGAGGTCAGGCCGTCGCCCCGCCCCCGGCACCAGTCGAGCCGGCGGAGAAACCTAAGGATGATTTCGAGAAGGCCTACATCCTGGCCGACGGCGAAGACCTGAAGCTTCTGAGAGGTCCCGCGATCGAGGCCAGGAATCAGCATTATCGGGGCAAGTGGGAGACGATCGGCATGGGGTTTGACCCGGTGGAGAAGGAGATCCCCCTGGCCCTCCTCTTCCGGTGGCGGGATGGGACCCTGCAGCAGTCAAGTGCCACGACGGGGACGATCACGATTCGCTCCTCCTTCCAGTGGATTCTGAGAGCGAGCGAGAGCAAGCCCGACAAGTTTCTCGATGCGATCCTTCCAACCCTGGATCTTCGGGAACAGGGAATCGAAGGGGATCCGCAATTGCTGGAAGCCCCTTTGATCGCGGATTTCCTGGTCCGCGACGGCGCGCCGACCGCGAAGCTCCTCCCCCAGTTCGAGACGATCCTCCGGCGCGACTTCGCCCTGCCAGTCCGGCTCTCGATTCAGGAGGAAGTCCGGGGGGTCGTGGTGGCGCGGGGACGTTACCGATACAAGCCAGTCCCCGATCTCAAGCCGTTGAGCGAAGGGTTGAGATCCAATGGCGACCAGATCGAGGTCTACGGTCGCGAGATGGGTGATTTCTCGGACCCCAAACGCTTCCGGACCGACATGGCCAGGGGAGGTGCCACCCTGGCTGATCTGTTCTCGGACCTGGGGATGTTCCTCGGCGTCCGGGTCGTCAATTTGGTCGATGCCCCGCCCGAAGGACGACTCGACTGGCACATCACCGACTTCCGGCTCAAGAAAGAGATCGGCCCCGAGGAGCGTGATCTGGTCCTGAAGCACCTCACCGAGCAGACGGGTCTCACCTTCACCGAGGAAGCCCGGCCGATCCGCTTCATCCGGGTCGATCGGGCTGAATAATCCCGGATGAAGCGGATGGTTGGCAGGGGTCTGCGGTACTCCGCAACCCCGGATCTCCGGATGCATCCCGTCTCGAAGACCGGGGTTGCGGAGTACCGCAGACCCCTGCCACCCCAGGCATTCCCGACCCGTAACATCATCGGGAAAGTGTTGATCCTGATCCCGGGACTCGCGTCGGCGTTGGCGATCACCAATCCTTCGTCGGACGATCCGACGAGCGAGGGGTGTCCTCGGTCGGCCCTCGGTCGCGGGCATCGCGGATGTCCCGGAGCGCGTCGTCGAGTCGATCTTCGGGGGACCGGCTGCTCGGTCGGTCCTCCCCTTCCTCGCCGGGCTGACTCCCGGTTTTGGAAGGCGTCGAAGTTCCCCCTGATTGCTGGGCGGGCGGGTTCGGACCGGGGGAGGTGTCGGGATCGTCGGGCGAGTCGGGCCCTCCACCCTGGGGGGGGCTGGGTCGGCCTCGCTTGCTTTCGTCCCGGGACTCTCCGCCAGCATCCTCGGGGGGCGGTGGCGACTGGGCCACCGCGAAGGCCCGGTTCTCCGCCGCGTCGCGACGGACGGCGTCGAAGGGGAGCCCGGGCCATTTCGAGTCGATGCAGGCATCGTAATGGGCCAGGGCCTCGGGGACCTCGCCGAGGGCCAGGTAGGCGTTGCCCAGGGCGTAGTCGATCTTGGTCGCCAGCCCTCCGTCGCCTCGCTCGCGGGCTTCTTCATAGCGGACGATCGCCTCGCGATAGCGTCGGAGCTGGAAGAGGGCGGCCGCCGCGTCGTATCGAGGGATGGCCGCGCCGGGCCTGAGGTCGATGGCCCGAACGAAGGACCCGAGGGCTTCCTCGAACTTGCCGTTCTTGAATGCGGTCCGCCCACTCTCGATGAGTCCTCCGGGAGTGCTCGACCCCGGTCCAGCCCCCAGGCTCATCGCCGCGATCGAGACGGCGATGAGCGGGAGCCGATCCCATCGCTTGCGGGCCCGGACCGGCCAGGACCCGGCCAGGCCGATCCCGAGCGCCGCCAGGAGGAAGATCGGAAACCGTTCGACCCGTTCGGGCGGGCGAATCTCGTCCCGTTTCCGACGGGCCATCGGCGCGATCCGCTCGCGATAGAGCTTGCCGAGGTCGACCGGGACCAGCCCGATCGGCACGAAGGCCCCGCCGGTCTCCCGGGCGATCGCCCGGAGGTGCTCATCGGTCCGGCGGGTCTCGGGGGGTGGTGGGGCGTTGGCCCGGGCCGGGCTCGCGGGATTTGCCGGGACCGGGTGGCCCTGATCGGGGTCGCCGACCGCGACGGCATGGACGATGATCCCGGAGTCTGCCAGTCGGGCCAGGGCCCTGGGCCAGGAGCCTGGATGGTCCTCGCCGTCGGAGAGGATCACGATGGTCCGGCCCTCGGCATGGTCCTCCTCGTCGAAGGTCCCGGCCGCCGCTTCGAGGGCCGTCCCGAGGTCAGTCCCGCCGGGCTGGACCTCGCCCGGTCGGAGGGCCCGGAGGGATTCGGCGGCGGCGTCCAGGTCCGAGGTCAACGGGCAACGGACCGCCGCCCGGCCGGCGAAGGCGATCACCGAGGCCCGGTGTCCGGGCTCGGCATCGAGGGCCCGGAGCAGGCCCAGGCCCGACTCGATCGCCACGCGCAGGCGGTCGGGCACGGCATCCTCGGCGGCCATGCTCCGGCTCACGTCGACGCAGAGGACCACGTCGTGCCCCTCGGGCTGTTCCGAGCCGGCCACCCGCCCCCATCGGGGCTGGGCCAGGGCCAGGATGAGGAGTCCCATCGCTGCGAGCCAGAACGTCGCCCCGTCGCGGGTCGGCTTGCCCGATTGCCCGAGGGCTGCCCAATCGCGGAGCCTCCTCCGGCCGCCCCGGATCGACCAGAGGACCAGGGGGAGGAGCCCGACCAGGAGCCAGAGCCGGCCCGGGTGTCCGAGGTCGATCCAGAACCAGGGGCCTTGCCAGCTCATGGGAGCCTCCGGAGCCGGCCCCGGCTCAGGATGAGGTCGAAGGCCAGGAGGCCCAGCCCGGCCGAGGCCCACGGGGCGAATCGTTCCCGGTAGATGGTCCGGATCGTCCCGACGACCGGGCTCCGCTCCAGGGTGTCGATTTCCTCGAAGACCCGACCCAGGGACTCGGCGTCGGCGGCCTCGAAGAGGCGACCGCCCCCGACCTCGGCCATCGACCGGAGGAGGGCCAGGTCGGGCCCTTCCGGGGCGGGTTCGGGCTTCTCGGGATCCTCGACCGGCCGACCCACGGCGATCGCGTGGAGTGTCACGCCCAGGTCTCGGGCCAGCTCGGCGGCGATGATCGGCGGGGTCGGCCGGGGGACCGCGGGCTCGTCCCGGCCGTCGGTCAGGAGGATCAGGACCTTGCGTCGGGTGGAAGCCCCTCGGAGCGCCCCCAGCCCTTCGATCACCGCGTCGCCCAGGCTGGTCCCGACGTCCCCCACCCCAGCCGGTCGGATCGAGCGGGTCGCGTCCAGGAGGAACCCCTGGTCGAGCCTCGGCGTGGCCAGGATGTCCGGGTGATTGGCGAACTGGACGACCCCGACCAGGTCGTCGGCGCGGGCCTGGATGAACCGGGCGAGGGTCTTCTTGGCGGCCTCCAGCCGGGAGATCGGGCCTTCCTCGGAGGGGAAGTCGGCCTCGGACATGCTGGGGCTCCGGTCGAGCACGGCCATGATCGCGACGCCTCGACCGGCGACCCGGATCTGACCGCCGGGCTCCTGGGGCCGGGCCATCGCCACGGCCAGGCAGGCGATCGCCAGGGCGCGAGCCAGTCCCGGGATCGCCCCGAGGATCCGGGGGGACCGCGACCGGACTCCCTCGAATCCCGAGAGCGTGGGCCAGGCCAGCCGGGGTCGCCAGCGGCTCCGGAGCCAGGGGATGAGGATCAGGAGCGTCAGGGCCAGCCAGGCCGGTTCCGCCAGGCGGGTCATGGTCGAGGGCCTCGCGGGGACGTTGGCGTTGTTCGTTGGCGACGCCGGCCCTCTTGATTATAATGAATCGCCACGCCCGTGTCGCCCGAGTCGGATCTCCCGGACCGAGTCGAATCGCTTATGGATTTCCACACCACGTCGCCCCCCGAATTCCCCGACCATCTGGCCGGCGATTGGGTCGACCCGGTCGAGGAGCGTGTCCTGCTTCGCCGGAGGCTCCGCCGGCTCTATCTGGGCTTCTCGATCCTCGGCCTGGCTCTGGTTCTCGCCAGCCTGAGCATCCTCGGCCACCTGATCCTGCTGTTCTCGGGTCGGGGTGGGGTGGGGCTGGGTCGCCTGATGGGGGTCCCGCTCCTGGACCTGGTCGAGGAAGCGGCGATCGTCTGGTGTTCGCTGATCGGCGTCGCATTGCTCTGGGGCCGATGGCCGGACCAGAACTGGCAGAGGCGGTCGGGTCTCCTCCTGATGATGTGCCTGGTCGACCTGGTCCAGTGGTCGATCGACAACGCCGCCATGCTGGGCCTGACCGAGGCCCCGTTCGGTCACGAGTGGTTCCGGATGTCGCTGGGGACGGCCCTGGGCTGGTCGCAGTTTGCCCTGATCGCCAGCCTGGCCGCCGACATGGCCGCGCATCTGGGGGTGCCCCACGCCCTCGACTTCGGCAAGTCGGCCCGATCGCTGGCGACCACCGGGGCGATGGTCTGGTTCATGTACTTCTACTTCGCGACCGACTGGACCACACCGATCTGGCCCCTCCACCGCCGAGGCAATAACGCCGGCCAGATCATGCTCTATCTCGGGTGGTTGGTCCTGTACGCGATCAATCTGGTCCAGATCACGGCCCTGACCCTCCTGGCGGGGCGTTCCTGCGGGCGTACCCTCCGCGAGATGTCCGAGGAGGATCGTCGGAACGATCACATCCCTTCTCGGTCCGAGGCGGGGTGGGAAGAGATGAATCGGCCCGGCCCTCATCGCTGACGGCCTCCGATCGGGATCGACCTCCCCCCCTATCCCGTTCAGACTCGAGTCGCGACCCCTTCGGGGTGCCTGAGCCGGATCGGCGGGAGTCCGTCGGGGTCGGCCCTCGGGTCGGCGAAGATCCGGGCCCTCTGGCGGACGAGGTCGCCAACGTTGGGGATCGGGAACGTCTCGCCGTCGCGGGTCGCGGGGAACCGGGCCAGCGTCTGGCCATCGTCGGCCGAGAGCGGGACGGTCCGGGGGTGGGCCACCAGCGCGGTCGGGGGGATCGCGGACCCGGCCGGCTCGGTCCGGAAGCTCACCGACCAGGATCGACCGGGGAAGCTCGGTCGCCGGAGGACGTACGAGACCGTGACCTCGGGATTGGGGCCGGGCACGATCGTCCGGGCCGAGGGGTCGAGGCCGGGCGAGACCACCGCTTCCCCCTGGACCCGGGCCACGCTGAAGACCGCCAGGTGCCAGGGGCCGGGGATGCTCGTCGGGAGGGTCAGGGCGAAGTAGCCCATCCGGCTGTATTCCTCGTCCGAGACCGCCGATCCGAGGGCCTCGGGGTCGTCGGGGCCGGTCGGCGGCGATCCCGACCGGGCCAGGACCCGGGTCTCGGTCCCCTGCGGGCTCCATCGCCACCGGAGGTGGACCCGTCCCGCTCCGCCGGCCCGGACCGCCCGGAGATCCGACGGGTCGGCCACGCGGGAGAAACGCGCGGGGTGCCCGACCGTCGCCTCGCCGTTCCAGGTCAGGACCGGCGTGTAATAACAGACGCCGATCGGTGGTGGCGACGGGTCCTCGGAGTGGTCGGAGGAGGTCGATTCGAGCCAGTCTCCTTCCCAGGAGGCCAGCGAGTCGGACGGGAGCCGATCCCCGGCCGCGATCGACAGGGGACGAGCCGTGCGGATCACCCGGACCGATCCCCGGCTCGGAGGCGGCCAGGAAATCAGGAGTCTCCCGGAAGGGGTCGGCGTCAAAGTTGGCGTCGGGATTGGCTCGGACGACGAACATGGGAAGGCGGAGGCGAATACACCTCGGGAGAGACGCCCTGTTTCGTTCCTGGTGGCGTAAACGGCGAATATGCCGTAATGGTACGTCCGGTCGTCGGTCAAACCGCGATCGATCAGGCCTCCCGGGTGGGCCTCGACCGACTGACCGTCCCGATGATCGATCGGCCGTCGTGACGGATTCCGGACGACCCGGACGCCCGAGGCCCCCTCGGGGAGGGTCCAGTTCAGGGTGACCTCGCCGCTTCGGGTTTCGGTCCGAAGCCCGGCCACGCCCGGCAGGAAGTCGATCGGCCCGCCCGAGGCGCCGAGCCGGGAGGCCACTTCGCCCCGGATCGCGAAGACCGCGTATCCCGCCGACTCGCCCGCCCCGACGCCTTGGTCCTCGGCCTCCGCCTCCGCCGTCTCGATCACCATCGCCCCGTCGTTGAGCTGGGAGGGGCATCCTCCTCGCTTGCGGATCACCCGGAATCGGACCGGGCCCAGGCCGTCGGCGGGGGGCGGGGTCCATCGGAGCCGGACCCGGTCGACGAGGACCTCGGCGGTCAGGCCCGAGGGGGGTGCGGGCGGGGATCGTCGGAGTCCCTCGCGGGCGTCGTCGAGATCGGCGGCGATGGCCAGGGCCTTCTCGAAGAGGGTCCGCGCTTCCGTCGGATCGTCGGCTTCAAGGCCTCGGGCGCGGGCGGCCAGGGCCTGGGCCATCCGGAGCCCCCGGGCCACCTCGTCGCGGGCGGCCAGGAATTCCGGGGCATCGGGCCGGACCAGCCGCCCCCAGGCCAGGATCGCCGCGCGGGCCGCAACCAGATGGCGGCGAGCTCGGGCCGATTCGCAGGCGATCCTCGCCTCGTCGGCCTCCAGGATCATCCGGCGGATGGTCTCGACCCCCTTCCGTGCCCCGGCGTGATTCGGCGCATACTGCCGGACCCGGCCGAGGTGGTCGAGCGCCCGTTCGTATTCGCGAGCCCGGTGGGCCTGCTGGGCGGCCTCGAAGTGCCGGATCAAAGGCTCTCGATGTTCGAGCGGGAAGCCGCAGCCGCACCGGGGCTGGTCGACCCAGTGGACCCGCCGGCATGAGGGGCAGCCCCACTGGAGTGAGGCCCGACAATGGCGGCACTCGGGACGGTCGGACGGCCCCGAAACGTCGGCGAAGTCGGTCACGCCCGAGCAGGCCCGGCATCGAAGGTAGCGAGGAGGGTCGATCGAGTTCAGGATCAGCGCGGGAGCCCCGTCGCGGACCACGCCCAGGGCCCGGCAGCCCCGGGTGATCAGCAGGTCGGCCCGGTCGGGCGCGATCCCTCGGGCGGTCGCGTCGTCGATCAGGGCGGCCCTGGTCCCGTAGTCGAGCTTCGGGAGCCCTTTCACGGCGAAGGAGACGGACTCGCCGAATCGCTCCTCGGCCTCGGCGGCGAGGGTCCGATCGTACCGGGCGCGAGCCTGGGGCGAGCCGAGGTGCGACTGGGCGTGCGAGACCGCTTCGAGCCAGGCGGTCTTCTCGGCCGTGACCTGGGTCTTCTGCATCCAGCGTCGGCGCTCGGCGTCGGCCCTGGCGGTGACCTCGGCGGCCGGGGCGTCGCGGGTGACTTCCAGGGCGTCGTAAAGGTCTCGACGACGGAGATGTTCCAGGGCCGAGCGGATCTGCTTCCGGGTGACGGCGTCCAGGATGTCGGGCGAAGGTTCGTTATCCTCGGGCTCGGAGGGGGTCTCGGGGCGGGGCGGGATCGGCTCGATCAGCCGGTCGAGATCGTCGGAGGTCAGCCCGAGCCGCCCGGCCTGATCGCGAAGGAGCGACCGATCGGTCACCGTCAGGCCACCCTTGGCGGCGCGGAGCCGGACCAGGCGTTGCAACTCGTCGAGCTTCTGGTCCCGCTCGGCTCGCCGTGCCTCGGCCCGCTCGGCATCGTAGGCGGCGCGGGCCGAGGGCTCGCTCAGCAAGGCCCGGCGGATCTCGGGGATCTGGTCGAGATACGACTGATAGGTATGCTTGGTCTTCGGGTTCCGGGTCCCCGACGACCAGAGCGGCTGGCGACGGGCGAGCGCTTTCTCCAGGGTGGCCCGATCGGCCCCCGGATCGGCCCCCAGCATCTCGTAGTAGTCGGCCACCATGACCCGCCACCGCGCCCGATTTCGTCGACAACGCTCTCAAGAATTGTCGCGGACGAGCACCGGGGCGTCCAGCCCCCGCCGCGTCGAGCACGCCTGATGTTATCGAGCCACGCCCAGCTTCCGGATCGAGACGAGGTGAATACTCCCGCCCGATCGGTTCGAGACGGCCAGCAGGCTCCGCGAGGGGTCGAAGGCGAGGCCGAGGGGCCGGGTCGACGCGAGATTGGCCCGTCCCTTGATCGCGAGTCGGGCCTCTTCGAATTCAGGTGTCGCTTCAACGGGCAGGAAGGCAACGCCCGAGTCATAGGGCTCCGTCACGGCCCGATAATCCGGCTCGCCCGGGATATCCACGACGTCGCCGATCCCGCCATCGACTGGATAAATCACCGGCTCGGCATCGGGCCTGGCCAGGAGATTCAGGGCCTCCCCGGTCTCGTCCACGACCATCAGGCCGCCTCCTCGATCGAAGTGGAGGGCCCCGGGCGAGGACTCGGCGGGCCAGTCGCGACGGGCGATCAAAGCGGGATTGGCCCGATCGGCGAGGTCGACCCAGGCCACGGCATTCGAACCCTGGATCGAGACCGCCGCCGTCTTGCCGTCGGCCGAGAGGGCCACGCGGGCGAGGTCGTCGCCGGTCTGGTCGAAGTTCAGGCGGGAGATCATCGCCGATGTGGCCAGGTCGTAGACGGTCAAGGCCGGGGCGGGTCGATGGTCGTCCCCCTCCCCTCGGCCCGAGGTCAGGACCAGGGCGTGCCGGCCATCGGGGGTGATCGTCATGTCATCGGGATAGTACCCGACGACGATCCTGGGGCCGGCGGGATTCCCCTCGAAGTCGAACGTTTCCCACCAGCCTTCCTCGACGTGTCGGGCGTCGTTGGTCGGCCGGACCAGGACATAGAGGCGATCGGCGGTCGGGGAGACCGCGACGGGTCGTCCGCCGAGGGTGATGTCCCGGACCAGTTCGAGACCGTGGCCGCTCGTCACCCGGTAGAGCATCGCCCGGTTGTATCGAGGGCAGGTCGCCGCGAGGAGCCGGCCATGGTCGGCGAAGGCGAGCCGCTCGGCCCGCTGGTGACCGGTGGCGACCCGGGCGATCTCGACCGCGTGATACGGGCCGAAGTCGGCCTCGGGCTGCCTCGCCGCGTTCAGGGTCAGCGCGGTGCCTCCCGCGACGACGGCCAGGCCGACCACCAGGAACGGCAGGACTCGGCCCGTCGGTCGGGGCTCGTCCCCCTTTTTCTTCTTGCGGAAGTTCACCTTGGGCTCGGTCCCGTTGCCGATCCGGACGAAGTTCTTGCGGTGCCGGGCGATCAGGAGCCCCATCAGGCCGAACGAGGCGAGGGTCATGGCGATCTCCTCCCGGGCGAAGGGTTTCTCGATCCGAAGGAAGTGGGCGAGCATCCAGACCAGGCCGCCCACGATGGAGGACATCGAGACGAAGCGGGTCATGATCAGGGAGATCGTGAAGCCGGTCGCCGCCGAGACGCTGGCGAAGGCATCGAGGGCCGAGACCGCCCCGAGGCTGGTGGCGACCCCCTTCCCCCCCTTGAACCTGAGGTAGAGCGGGAAGTTGTGCCCGAGGATCGTCGCGATCGCCACGCCGACCGGCAGGTGCGGCAGCTTGAAGCTCGAGACACCCGAGGCGATCGGCGGCAGATAGTGGGTGGGCAGCAAGCCCTTGAGGAAGTCGAGCAGGAAGACGACCACGAAGAACCGGAAGCCCAGGACTCGCCCGACGTTGGTCGCGCCGATGTTCCCCGAGCCGACCGTCCGGATGTCGACCCCGCCGAACCATCGGGCGATGAGCAGGCCGAACGGGATCGACCCGATCAGGTAGGCACCCAGCAGGCTGGCGATCGTGGCGAAGGCCCCGTTCATTGGTCGCGACCGATCTTGGTGGGGGTGGCTCGGATGGGCTCGCCGAGGAACGACTTCCGGCGGGCCTCGAAGACCTCGTTGGCCGTTGCGTAGTCGTCATGTCGCCCGATGTCGAGCCAGTAGCACGGCTTCTTGAAGCAGTGGACGGGATGCCCCGCCCCTCGCATGGTCTCCAGGAGGTCGGGCATCTGCAAGGTCTGTCCCGGCGTGAGGTAGTCCCAGGCGATCGGGTCGAGGATGTACAGGCCCATGCTGACCTGGAACGAGAACTCGGGCTTCTCGCGATAGCCGGTCAGGACGTGCGGGTCGTTGCCGAACTCCAGGACGCCGAAGTCGATCCGGACCTCGCGAGGGTACGACGCGATGGTCGCCGCCGCCCGCCGGTCGCGATGGAACCGGTACATCTCGCCGAAGTCGAGCGTGGTGAGGATGTCGCCGTTGATGACCAGGACCGACTCGTCGGGCCGAGCCATCAGGGCGAGCCCCCCCGCCGTCCCGAGCGGCGAGACCTCGCGCCGGTAGGTCAGATGGGTGCCGAACTTCCGGCCGTCGCCGAAGAAGGCCTCGATCAGCTCGGTGAGGTATCCGGTGATCACCGTGACCTCGTCGAACCCGAACCGGGCGAGCTGGCGGAGGACCACTTCCATGATCGGGAGCGGGTCGTCCCCGCCGATCGGCATCAGCGGCTTGGGCAGGACCGCCGTGTAGGGGCGGAGCCGGGTCCCTTTGCCGCCCGCCAGGAGGATCGCTTGCATGGGACGGGCTCCCTTCGATGGGTGAAGCGTCAGGCGGCCGATCGGGCGAAACTGCCCCGCGATCCGGCCACGTCCTCGAACAGGTCGATGAGTCTCGCCACATGCTGATCGAACGACTGCTCGCGACCGAGCCGCCGGGCGTGGGCCGACATCTCGCGACGGGCTTCGTCGTCCACCATCCGGCCCATCGCTTGAATCAGCGATCCTCGGTCGTCGGGGGCGGGGATCACGAAGCCTTCCCGCCCTTCGGTCATGATCTCCCCCGCGCCATTGCAGGCGGTGGTGATGACCGGAAGCCCGCAGGCCAGGGCTTCGAAGACGACCAGCGAACACGGGTCGTAATAGGTGGGCAGGACGAAGAAGTCGCTGGCGTGGAAGGCGGATCGGATCTCCGGGACGAATCCCTGGAGGTGGACCACGTCGTCCAGGCCCAGCTCGCGGACCAGCTCCCGGAACGGTGCGGGTCGGCCCCCTCCGCAGGCGAGCAGGTGGATTGGCCTCGCGGACGGATCGAGTCGGCGACGCTCTTCGAGCGCCATCAGGAGTGGCTTGAGGCCCTTCAGGCTGTAGTTGTGGCCGACGAAGAGCGCGATCAGGTCATCCGGCCCCAGACCGAGATCCCGGCGGAAATCG
This sequence comes from Tundrisphaera lichenicola, assembly GCF_051175385.1. Taxonomy (GTDB): domain Bacteria; phylum Planctomycetota; class Planctomycetia; order Isosphaerales; family Isosphaeraceae; genus Tundrisphaera; species Tundrisphaera lichenicola. The sequence continues at coordinate 4,138,256 of NZ_CP195106.1, forward strand.
CGGCGGGCCCGCGCCGGATCCTCGACGGCCAGGCGATCGGTGTTGATCGCGTTGGGGATCACGCGAATCCGGTCGCGGGGGACTTCGTGGAACTTCTCCAGGTGTCCACGGACCATCTCCGAGACCGCCACGACCCGGGCCGATCGGGCAGGGTCATACTGCCGGCGCTCGATCGCCCGATAGAGTCGAGCCTTGGGATTGGCCCGCTTCCCCAGAATGTAGGCCGATCTTCTCCAGCCGCTCGGGAATCGCATCGCGTTGGCCGCGAGGCTCGCCTGATGGACGCCCCCTTGCGGGATGATCACGTCGTGATGCCAGGTGTTGATCAGGCCGATCGAGCAATCGTAACGATCGCTCGCCGCCGCCAGGGCTCGCGCGGAGTTCCTCGCGAAGTTCCAGATCCGCCCCGACCTCGACCAGCCCTGGGCCTCGACCCGGATCATCCCGACCGCTTCGGGCAACGCCCCCGCCTTCCACGAGTTCGCGAAGACGTCGAGCTGATGGCCGGCCCGGACCAGTCGTTGGCAGAGGTCCACGACGTAGGTCTCGGCACCCCCTCGGGTGGGGTCGATCCGCTGGAAATTCAGGGCAAGCCGCATGAAGTTCCCTTCACTGGTTATGGGCGAGATATCGGGCCGCCTTGTCCCGGATGATCCGCGACTGGATTGAGGGGAGGATCACGGCGAGATGTCGTCGGTAGTGCATCCAGAATCGGAGCCGGTCGCGATCGTCGATCCCCCGGACCCCGTAGGTCGAGAAGAGTAACTGGCCGAGATCCTTCCAGCGCCAGCGAGGGGCCGTCCATCGGTGGACGGCCAGCCGGTGGAGGTCGATCAGGCAGAGCTTCGGTCGTCGATCGGCCCCCGGCCGGAGATCGAGGAAGAAGTGGCAGAGGTACAGATCCTTGTGGAAGGCCCAGGCCGCGTGGAGCTTCGCCGTGATCCGGGCCATCTCCGCGATGATGGCCCGCTTCATCGAGGCGAAGGCCGCCGGGTCGAGCGTCCGGGACAGTTCGGGTACCGCCTCGTGGAGCGGCGCATGCCCGATCAACTCGGCAACCATCAGGTAGCTCTGGAGCATCCCCCAGGGCCCGATCCACTCCCCGGCGGCCACGACCTCGGGCACGGGGATGCCCAGCCCTCGGGCCCGCTCCAGGTGCGCCCACTCGGCCGAGGCCGGCGAGTGCCGACCGGCGGGGTTGAGCAAGGCGCCGATCCGGCTCGGCCAGGGGAGGCGGTAATGCCGCTTGAGGAAGACCGAGAGCGTGGCAGGACCCGAGTCGAATCGGACCCTCGCCGTCGATCGCCCCTGCTTGGCGTGGTGCTGGTCCGAGGTCTCCAGGGCCATCACGCTCGACTCGAAGTCGGGCGGCAGCGTGGAGGCGTGACGCTCGGCCCGCCAGGACCAGCGCGTCCCTCGGGTCAGTCGAGTGAGTAAATCCCCATGACTTCCGGTCAAGGTTGGACCCCTTCCCAGGATCGGGGCGGGTCGAATCGGTAGACCTCGACGCCCGAGCCTCGGCCGTCCCTCCTGCCGGAGAACGTCGCGGCGGGGTGCCCCGCGTGGGCCAGCATCGCCCGGAGCGTCGCGGCCCTCCGGCTATCGGCCTTCAATTCGTCCGTCCCCACTACCACGTAGCGGAGATTCCGGTCCGAGAGAGCCTGCTTGACGTGCCAGTAGTCATAAGACTTGACCTCGCTGACGAACGACGCCCAGCCTCGGGTGTCGAGCACCGCTTCGCCCGGTTTTGCCCGGTCGGCCAGCCAGATCCCGGCCGCGTGGTAGCCCCATCGGCTCGGGTGCCCGGCCTTGGCCTGTGCGGTGATTCCCACGACCGCCAGCGCGGTCAGGCCGGCATAGCCCAGCCTCCGACCCCGCTCGATCGAGATCCCCCGACGAGCGGGGAAGCCTTCGACCCAGGCCCAGATACCCGCCGAAGCCCACGGGACCGCGACCGCGATCAGGCTCAGGGCGTGCCGTCCCGAGAGGTAGCCCAGCGTCGAGGCGTGCCGGATCGCGATGGCCGAGAAGACGGCCAGATAGACCAGGACCAGCCGACGACCCTCCACCGTACCCGGCCTCGACCGGCCCCGGATCACGCCCCAGACCACGACCGGCACGAGCAGGAAAGAGATCCCTTCGGCCCATTCGCGGGCGAGTCTCCCGGTCGCCGCCAGCGGGAGGCCCCGGAGGCTCGCGTGGTCCGACTCTTCCTTGGGAGAGAAGTCGAATCGGGGGTTGTCGAGCCCTCGGGGGAGGGTCGGGGCGGCCTTCTTCGAGGCCATCGCGTCGATGCCGACCGAGGTCGACCACCGCAGTGAAAGTTTTTCCGAGAGCTGTCCCTTGACCAGCCCATAGGTGCCGACGAACCCGAGGATCGCGGCCGACATCGCCAGGAGCCGGGCGAAGAGGGCGAACTCGTCCCGCCAGGGTCGCCAGCCCCACATCGCGGCCATGACCACGACCGGGGGCACCAGCGCGACCTCGGGCCGGGTCCAGAAACCCAGCCCCGCCAGGGCCCCGCAGCCGATCGCCGAGGCCCAGGAGCGGGTCCGGATCGTCCGTTCGCCCAGGCAGAGTGCCCCGATCGTGAAGCTCAGGGCTAGGCTATCCGCGAGCGTGTCGTGGCCGATCGCCGCCGGGAACGGCAGCATCGCATAAAGGAAGACGGTCAGGTCGGCCGTCCGGTCGTCGAACATCCGGCGGGCCAGCTCATGGAGCGGCCAGAGCAGCGCGACCGCCGCCAGGGCCGAGATCAGCTGCGCCGCGATCCGCCAGGCATCGGGACCGTGGCCCATCGGCCAGGCCAGGACCGGCTCGACCAGGGCGACCAGCGCCGGGTAGAGCGGGTGCTGATCCGAACCCCGAACGGCATCGACCCATGAACCGGTCTGGAACGAACGGGCCACCCGGAGGAACTTCAAACCGTCCTGAGCGGGCAGGGGCGTCCGGGCCATCCCCACGACATGCAAGGCCGCCGAGAGAATGGCGACCACGATCAACCACCGGCGGCTGGACATCCCGACCCTCCTTGGTCTGGTGGCAGCCCGGTCCTCGGGCCGCGGGCGGCATGATACGAGGGGCTTCTCGAACGGTCAAGCCCGCCCGGACATCCCGGCGGCCTCATGCCAGAGGTCGTAAAGGCTTTGCTCCCAGGGGATCGCGGCCGACCACCCCGTGTCTTCGGCGATTCTCCGGACGTCGGCCCGGGAGTCGCCCGGCCCTCGCCTTCGGGCCAGGGCGGGGTCGACCTCGACCAGGACCTCGCGACCGCTCAGCGCGATCAGCCGGTCCAGCCCGTCCCCCACCCGTTGCGATCGACCCGTCCCCACGTGGTAGACCTGGCCCGGTCTCCCGCGATCCGCCAGGGCCATCAGTGCCCCCGCCACGTCGCGGACATCCACGAAGTCGCGGCGGGCTCCGAGATCGCCGACGGTGAGCTGGATCGGCCCGGTCCCCAGCCCAAGCATCCCCGCGAACCGGCCGAGTGCCTGCGACTCCGGGAGCCTCGGCCCGATCGGGTTGAAGATCCGGGCCACGATCACTTCCAGGGATCCCCTCGCCGCCAGCCCGGCCGAAGTGGCCAGCCATTTGCTCAGCCCGTAGGCGTCGGCCGGCTTGCAGGGATAATCCTCGGCGACCGGCAGGTCCTCGACAGGGACCGGTCCCAGTTCCGCCGCCGATCCGGCCAGGACCACCCGACAGGCACGGACGGAGTCCCGGAGGGCGTCGAGCAGGTGGACCGTGCCCATCGTGTTCGATCGATAAAAATCCTCCGGTGAACCGGGAGGTGTCCGGCCCGCGAGGTGGAACACCACATCCGGGGCGATCTCGGCCACGGCCCGGTCGACCGAGCGGGGGTCGTCGAGATCGGCGGGGAGGAATGCCACTCCCGAGGGGTGGCTCCGACCGATCGCGATGACCTCGACTCCCTCGGGCTTCCCGCGATCCAGGAAGTTCCGGCCCAGGAATCCCGATCCTCCGGTGACCATCCAGACGGGCATGTCAGACCGCCTCGATCCGTTCGACGCCGGTTCCCGAACCCCTGAGCATCCCGAGGGCTGCCGCATAGACCGAATCCGGACTCATGTCCCGGAGGCATCGGTGATGCTTCTCGGGGCAGGTCGGGCGCTGGCAGGGGCCGCAGGGGACCGGATGATGGAGGTGGAGCGAACGGGGATGCCGGGTCAGGGTCCATTCGATGTGGGTCGGCCCGAAGAGGGTCAGGACCGGGACATCGAACCCGATCGCGAAGTGGCGGGGGCCGGAGTCGGTCGTCACCAGGAGGCTCGACCGCCGAATCGATGCCTTGGTCAGGCCCAGGCCCATCGGCTCGTCGGCCAGGCTAACGACCTCGGCTCGACCGGCCTGGGCCACGATCGACCGCGCGGCGTCGCGCTCGCCGGGCCCGCAGACGACCAGGACCGAGACGCCCCCCTCGTCGACCAGCCGACGGGCCAGGGTGGCGAAGTGCCCTTCGGGCCAGCTCTTGGCCGGTCCGAAAGCCCCGCCGGTGTTCAGGGTCACGACCGGCTTCGCCGGGCCCAACCCCAGTCGAGACCACGCCCGATCGGCCGCGGCCTCGTCTTCGGGCGTCGTGTAGAGGTCGAGCCGGGGTCCGTCGTCGGGGCATCCCAGGAGGCGTGGGATCTCCCGGTAATAGTCGACGATGGGCGAGACCCGGAACCGGCCCTGCTCATCGAGGGGGGCTGGCAGTCGGTCGGTCAGGAGGAACCCGCGACCCCCTCGATCGTAGCCGACTCGCCGTCTCGCCCCCGATCGCCAGGCCATTAGGGCCGATCGGAACGAGTTGGGGAACAGCACGGCCAGGTCGGCCCGCTCGCCTCGGAGGCGACGGACGACCGCCTTCGACCGTTCCTCGGGCCGTTTCGATTTCGGGTCGAACGGGACCATTTCTTCGAACCAGGGTCCGCCGTCGAGCGTGGCGGCCAGCTTCGGCTTGATGACCGCGATCATCTTCGAGCCGGGGAAACCCAGCCGGAGGGAGCGGAAGGCCGGGGTGGCCATCGCGGTGTCGCCGACAAGGTTGGGGCAGAAGACGAGGATGGTCATTTTGGGGAGACCCCGGCCAGCTTGTTCACGACGGACGCATGAAGGAGCGGGATCATCAGCTCGTGATGGCCGGTCAGGGCAATCCCCTCGGCCCCCGGGCGTTGGAGGACGTTCAGGAGTCCCCGGTATTGCTGATTGAAGTCGAGGTTGGCCGTGGTCAGGCCGTCGAGCGACTTGCCGAGGTTCCGGGCGATGGCGACCGCCTTCAGGAAGACCTCGGGCATCACCACCGCGCTCCCCAGGTTGAGCCAGGCCCCGCCGGCCATCCGGGCGATCAGTTCGGTCAGGATTCGGAAGTCGTCGAGCGACGCACGACCCAGCGCCGCGCCGTCGAGCCGGGGGGTCATGTGGACGATGTCGGTCCCGATCGCCACGTGGACCGTCAAGGGGATGCCCGCCCTCCGGGCCGCGACCAGCAGGCTGGAGTCGAGCCCCGGACCGCCCTGCTCGATCACCAGGGCGCCCAGGGCCGCGCCCAGCCCGGATCGCGTCTCGGCCGCGCGGTCGGCGGCCCTCGCGAACAGGTCGGAGGTCTCGCGGGCGAACCCGAACGTGCCGGCCATCAGGCGAGGCCCGACGTCCTCGCTGGTCCGGCCGGAGATGGCCAGCTCCAGGTCATGGATCGCCGCCGATCCGTTCATCGCCAGGCCGTTGAGGATCCCCCGATGGATCCAGTCGATCAGGTAGGGGGCACAGCCGGTCTTGACCACGTGCCCGCCCAGGGCCGCGACGACCGGGGCCTTCGCCTCGACCGACCGGACGATCGCGTCCCGGAGCCGTTTCAGGCCGCGACCGGCCAGGATGTCGGGCAGGCCGTCGAGCCAGTCCTCCAGGCTCACGCCCGGGGCGGAGGGGCGACCGAGGTCGGCCAGCCCGACCTTGCTCGGGCGATCGGCCAGGGGCTCGTACCGGAGCGACTCCAGGTCGAGGGCGTCATCGGCAGGGGTCACGGGGCATCCTCTCCCGGGGGCATCAGGTCCGAGAGGGCCCGATCGAGCGTCTCGGACCCGTCCATCACTTCCAGGCCGATCCGCAGCGCGCGGAGCGGCGCGGGGCCCAGGCCCGGCGCGCGTAACTTGACGGAATCCTTCTGAGTCGTCAATGCGACTTCGGCACCGATCGACCGGGCCCAGCTTGACAGGTCGGCCATGTCCGGGGCCCCATAAGGATGATGGTCGGGGAATGTCCGGAACCCCACCAACTCCAGCCCGAGCCCTTCCAGGGTCCGCCGGAAACCCTCCGGGTTCCCGATCCCGCAGAACGCCCCGACCTTCCGGCCGGAAAGATCGGAGAGCGGGTAGGATTCGCCTTTATCGTCCAGTAGATCGCGAGGGGCATGCCGCGCGGTCGCCCATCGGAGCGGCCCGGCCTGACGCTCGGCCCGCTCGCGGATCGAGGCCCGGGTCGGCTCGTCCACCAGGTCGGCCCGCGAGAGGACGACCACCCCCGCCCGCTTCAGGGACCCCACCGGCTCACGCAGGAGCCCCCGAGGGAAGACCCGGCCGAGCCCGAACGGGTCGAGCGCATCGAGGAGGACGAGGTCGAGGTCGCGGGCCAGCCTCCGGTGCTGGAACCCGTCGTCGAGGACCAAAATCTGGCTCTCCAATTCCTCGACCGCGCGATGAGCCAGGTCGACCCGGTCGGGCGCCTGGAGGTGCGGGACGTCGGGCAGGTTCTCTTCGAGGACCCGCCCCTCGTCGTTCATCCCCGAGGAGTCGCCATAACCCCGGCTCAGGATCGCCACGCGGACCCCTCGGGATCGGAACCACCGCGAGACCCACTCGACCATCGGCGTCTTGCCGGTCCCGCCGAGCGTCAGGTTCCCCACCGAGATCACCGGGACCTCGGCCCGATGGCCGGCCTTCCACCCCCGGTCGAACGCCAGGTTCCGCGCCCCGACCCCCAGGCGATAGAGGCCCGAGATGCCCCCGAGGCCAAGCCGGGCCGCGCCGGGCAGGAACCCTCGCGACTCGCCCCGGACCAGGCGGAGGAATGCGGCCTCGTCGATCTTCACGAGAACCATCCTTGGATTCGGATCGGGGCCGGAGGACCGTGCCCGATCGACCCTCGTAGGGCATGCCCTGCCCTACGAGCATCGGGGAAACCTCGCCGGGGCGGCCGACCTCAGGCGCCCATCGCCTTGGCGATCGCCTTGGCCATCTCCATCGTGCCGACGGCCGAGGGGTCGTTCCGGTCGGCCTTCATGTCGTAGGTGACATCCTTGCCTTCCTTGATGACCTGGGCGACGGCCGCTTCGAGCTTCTTGGCGGCCTCGACCTCGCCGAGGTGCTCGAGCATCAGGGCCCCCGAGAGGATCAGGGCGGTCGGGTTCATCTTCCACTGGCCCTTGTACTTCGGGGCCGAGCCGTGGGTGGCCTCGAAGACCGCCCCGCCGTCGCCGATGTTCGCCCCCGGGGCCACTCCCAGGCCGCCGACCAGCCCGGCGCAGAGGTCCGAGAGGATGTCGCCGTAGAGGTTGGGCAGGACCAGGACGTCGTAGAGCTCGGGCTTCTGGACGAGCTGCATGCACATGTTGTCGACGATCCGGTCTTCGAACTCGATGTCGGGGTAGCCCTTGGCGACCTCGCGGCTGACTTCGAGGAAGAGGCCGTCGGAGAACTTGAGGATGTTCGCCTTGTGGACGCTGGTGACCTTTTTCCGCCCGTGCTTCCGGGCGTATTCGAAGGCGTACTTGACGATCCGCTCGGTCCCGGTCACCGAGATCGGCTTGATCGAGATGCCGGAGTCGGGCCGGATCGTCTTGCCGTTGAGCTTCTTGATGTCGGCGATCAGCTCGAGGGTCTCGGGCTTGCCCTTCTCGAACTCGCAGCCGAGGTAGAGGTCTTCGGTGTTCTCGCGGACGATCACGAGATCGACCTTGGCCTTGTCGAAGTAGGTCCGGACGCCCTCGTAGTGCTTGCAGGGGCGGACGCAGGCGTAGAGGTCGAGGGCCTGGCGGAGGTAGACGTTGACCGATCGAAATCCGGTGCCGACGGGCGTGGTGATCGGGGCCTTCAGGGCCACCTTGGTCCGCCGGCAGGACTCGATGACGCTGTCGGGCACCGGGGTGCCGACCTTGGCCATGATGTCGACGCCGGCCTCCTCGACCTCCCACTTGATGTCGACGCCGGTGGCTTCGATGCAGAACTTGGTGGCTTCGGCGAGTTCGGGACCGACGCCGTCGCCGGGGATCAGGGTCACTTCATGGGCCATGTCAGACGATGCTCCGTGACGCCCCGAGGCCCCGATACCGAGTCGTTGGCGATCGGGGGTCGGTGGACGGTTGCGAGGACCGAACCCGGTCGTTTATCTTAGGTTCCGCCGGAACGCACACCCTAACCGCGAGAAGAGGAGTCGTCAAGCCGCGCCCCCCGGACAGGGCCGGCCGACGGTCGGAGTCTGCTTCATGCTTTACCCGCCGCAATCTCCCTCGCCCCTGGTCAACGACTGGATCGAGCGTCATCGAGACCCTCGGAGCTTCGTGCTTCATCTGTTCGGGATCCCCGGGACGATCCTGGGCGTCCTGCTGATGCCGATCTATCTGCTCCTTCTCTCGATCCCGGTCTTCGCCTTCGCTCTCGTGCTGTTCCTGGGGGGATTCGGGCTCCAGTTCCTGGGCCATGCACTGGACGGGACCGAGCCCGGGGAGATCCGCGGGCTGAGGATGTGGTGGGCCCGCCGTCGGGAGGCTCGCGCCCAGGCCCGGCCACCTCGGATGAGCATGGCCTATCCCGAAGCCGAGCGGGGACGCGCCTGATTTTCGGGAAGGATCGGTCGGCCGGTGTCCTTATAGGCTGGAACCGTGGCCTCGAGTCGAAGGACCCTCGCGTACCGATCGGGATGGTTGCTTTGACCTAGGCTCGCGGCCGACTAATCCGTATGATCCGCAAAGTCCTCTCAAGACGCACTTCTTCGGCGGCCGATACAAAATGACGAGGTCGATGGGTCGAGACTCCGGCCCGGTGCGAAGGAATCGCCCGGGACGTTCGGGCTCGTCCATCCATGCGGGATGCGGGATGTAGACAGGCGGACCCATGGACGGGGAGGGCGTGGTCATCGTGAGGTTCCAAGGACCGATGTGGGCCGGGGCGGGTCGAGCCGCCCGACCGACAACCGAAGTTGGGAAGGCCGGGATTGGCCTCTCGGGGCGGTGTGATCGGACCCTGCGACTTCGCCCCACGCCGCTCATGGCGCTCAATGTCAAGGATGGACTGGCCATGCGATTGACCAAGCTCGCGAACCGGTACACTTTGGCGGCGGCGGTGGCCCTGAGCGGCTCCGCAGGTTGCCAGAAGTTACCCCACATCGACCAGTCCAAGGCCGTGCCCCATGACCCCATGGGGACGATCGCGGCGGAGGACCGGGAGGTCAAGCAGGCCAACTTCACCGGCAACCTGGCGACCTCCTTACCCAAGGTCGCTCGCCCCCGGACCACCGAAAATCCCGAAGCCGACGAGATCTGGCACATGACCCTGCCGGAGGCGATCCGGATCGGCCTGGATAATTCCGAGGTCGTTCGCGTGATCTCGCTGGGTGCCCAGGGCATCCCGCTCGGTGGCTTCGAGCCGACCCCCTACGCCACCAATGCCGGGGCCGGTGCCGGTGCCGCGCTGGGTGCCGGGTCGTTGTCCACGGTCTATGACCCGGCGATCCAGGAGACCCAGATCGCCACGGCCCTCTCGGTCTTCGACGCCAACTTCACCACCAGCATCCTCTGGGGCAATAGCACGACCCCGATCAATAACAGCATCTCGGCCGGTGTCGTCGGCGTCGGGGCCCGCTATCCGCTGGTCTTCGAGCAGGACACCGCGACCTTCCAGTCCACCTTGCAGAAGCGGGCGGCGACCGGTGCCGTCATGCAGATCCAGCACAACGTCAGCTACCTCTACTCGAACAGCCCGGCCAACGTCTTCCCCTCGGCCTACACGACCAACACTCAGCTCTCGATCACCCAGCCGTTGCTCGGCGGGACCGCCCAGAATCCCAGCGGCCTGGAGGCCAACCGGGCCAGTATCGTGATCGCTCGGCTCAATGCCGATGCCTCGGTCTGGAACTTCAAAGCCTCCATCATGGCGCACGTCCGCTCGATCGAGCAGCAGTACTGGTCGCTCTCGCAGCAGCAGATCGCCCTCTGGAGCCGCGAGACGGCCGTGCGGCTCGGCGAGGAGATCCTCCGCCGCGAGCGGGCCGAGCTCGAAGTCGGCCGGGCCACCACCGCCGATGTCGCCGAGGCCGAGCAGCAGCTCGAAAACTTCAAGCTGAACCTGGTCACCTCCACCTCGGACGTGGTCACGACGGAGCGTCAGCTCCGGAACATCCTGGGCCTGCCCCCGGCGGATAATCGACGGATCGTCCCCGATACCGCCCCCACCGAGGCCCGCCTCGAGCCCGACTGGGAGACCAGCCTGGCCCAGATGCTCGCCTTCCAGCCCGACATCGTCCAGCAGCAGCTCCTGGTCCGTCTGACCGAGTTGCAGCTCCTGCTGGCCCGGAACCAGCTCCTCCCGCAGTTGAACCTCAATGCCCTCTACCAGTTCAACGGGCTGGGACGGCATCTCGACCAGGCCGAGTCGGTCGCCGCCGGCGGGGGACTGGACGTGATCAATCCGATCACAAACCTCCAGAATAGAACTGCGGGGGTGAACACCCAACCCCAGCGGGTCACCGACTTCAACCAGTGGCAGGTCGGCCTGACCTTCTCGATGCCGATCGGCTTCCGGGCTCCCCTGGCCCAGACCCGCCAGGCCCAGTACCAGCTCCTGAGGCAGCGTGCCTTCCTCCAGCAGATCGTCCACCAATCGACCCACGCCCTCTCCCGCTTCTTCCTGGAAGTCGATTCCAACTACAAGCAGTTCCGGACCGCCCAGCGACTCCGGGCCGCCGCCCAGGAGCGACTCTCGGCCCAGAAGGCGTTCTACGAGGAAGGCCGGATCACCATCGACCGGCTCCTCGACGCCGTGAGCCAGTATGCCAACGCGATCGCCCAGGAGGCGCAGTTCAAGACCAGCTACAACACCTCGATCGCCGCCCTGGAAGAAGCCAAGGGCACGCTCCTGGCCTACGACAATATCGCGGTGGCCGAAGGCCCGTCGCCCAGGAAGGCCTACATCCAGGCCAAGGATCAACGCCCGGCCCACGGACAGTTCCACGTCCCGCTGGACGGATCTTACCGGCCCGAGCCGATCAACGGCCCGACGATGGCCGACCCCGTGCCGGATATGCCCCCCCTGGGCGAGGACTTCGGCGGGCCTAAGGCCCCCTTCCCGGCCCCGGTCGGCCCCTTGGGGCCTCCTCCAAGCCCGCTCGCCCCGACGGCCCCGGCCGGCGAGCACGGCTCCCTGTCGCTGGATCGGCCCGTGCCCCGACCCGACTCCGATCCCGGAGTGACGCGAGCCTCCGCCCCCGTCTTCGGTTTGGTCCCTATGCCCGGCTCCAGCCCGGCCCCGGGTGAGACGGTCGGGGAACTCGCCCCGATGACACTCCCCCCCCTGCCCCCCGAATCTTCGTTGCCCCCCTTGCCTTCCGACTCTTCGCTCCCCGAGCTTCCTCCGGGGGGTTGAAACGGCCTTCCGGAAAAGATCCAACCTAAGAAGGCCGGTCCCGGATGATCCGGGGCCGGCCTTCTGGCGTCGACAACCCCGGCCCATGCCAGTCCACGTTCCGCCCGAATCGCCCGACTTCAACCATGGGAACGCGCGGGTTCCGACCGGAGCTTGTCGATCCGTTTGAGGGTCCGGAGGAAGTCGGGATTCTCGGCAAAGCCCTCGAACGCCCGGCGGAGTTTCCTCCGCCAGTTGGGCCGTTCCAGGTAGGTGTTCGGCGTATTCTGGGGCTCGGTCTCGAGCCAGAGGTCCTCGACGTTGAGGAGGAGGAACCCGGCGGGCGAGGCGGCCAGCCAGTCCCAGGTCGCCCGGAGGACCGAGCCGGTGTCGTCCAGGTCGGGGGCCAGCATCCCTTCGGCCCTGAGGAACTCCACCACGGCCATGCGCTGGTCGGCCCGGACCTGGCGTTGCTGCTCCAGGGCTTCGGCGTCGAGAAGTCCGAGATCCTTCCGGTCGTCGAGGTCCAGTCCCTGCCAGAAGGCGGCGAAGGGGGGCATGTCGTGGGTATTGACCCCGGCCACGGTGGCCTCGGGAACTTCGCGGAGCGGGACGTCCGCATCGGTCCTGATCTCGTATTGAACGACGTACATCCCCCGGATTCCGTGGTCTTTCAACGCTCCCTCGACCTCGGGCGGGACGGTCCCGAGATCCTCTCCGACCAGCCAGGCGGATTGTCGATGCGACTCGATCGAGAGGATCGCGTAGATTTCTTCGCTCGGGGTCGAGACGAAGGCCCCGTCCTTGGCCTCGGCCCCCGTGGGGATCCAGAAGAGGCGGTGCAGCCCCATCACGTGATCGATCCGGAGGGCGTTGGCGTGCCGGAAGTGATTCCGGAATGAGGCGATCAGGTACTTGTAACCTTGCTCTCGCTGGCGGTCGGGGTGGAGCGGCGGGAACCCCCAGTGTTGCCCCTTGGTGAACACCGGGTCGGGCGGGCACCCGACGCTCGCCCCGGTGGCGAAGGCCTCGGGCTGGCTCCAGACGTCGAAGCTGTTGAAGTCGACCCCGACCGGGAAATCGAGATACCAGGAAAGCCCCTTGCCGCGGGCCCGAGCGGCCAGATCTCGGAGCTGTTCGTCGGCCTGCCACTGGGCATAGAGATGATAACGGTAGGCCCGAGGGTCGATGTCGGCCCCATCTTGGGCGGCGTGAGCGGCGTTGAGCGAGGCCGGCCAGGTGCGCCAGTCTCGTCCATGACGCTCGCCAGCGGCCTGGAAGAAGGCGTATTTCTCGACCTCGGGATGCCTCGCGATGAACGCCCGGAAGGCGGCCTTCCGATCCCCCTCGATCCCCTGGAAGTCCTCGGCCAGTTGCTCCAGGACCGCGCGTTTGAGCCTCATCTGGCGGCCGTAATCGACCAGCCCCTCGCCCCGGAGGGCCTCGAACTCACGCCCGAAGTCGTCCGACTGGAGCAGGGATCGCGCGGCCTCGGAGTGGGCCATCTCCGGGATCCGGTCGAGGTCCAGATAGAACTCATTCCAGAACAGGCGAGAGGTCGGCGAGTAGGGGCTGATGACCGGCGAAGGGCCGTCGAAGCTGGAAGCGAGCATGGGCAAGGTGGCCACCAGGCCTCCGCCGAGCCCGGCCGTCCAGTCGATCAGGGCTTCCAGGTCGGCGAGATCGCCCGCGCCTCGGCTCCGGGCCCCGTGAAGCGAGTGGAGCGGGCAAAAGACGCCCCAGGGACGCTTGCCCGACCCGGTCGAGCCCTGATACGCCCGCCGAGGGGCGGAAATCACCAGGGATTCGGCCGTCTTCCCATCCTCGAACTCGACCGAGAGTCGGTGGTACCCAGGTGATAGACCTTCCGGCAGGCGGAGCCGTCGAGAGACGAACCGCTCGAACTGGAAGTCCGCCGATCCCTCGACGGCCATCTCGTCCGCGGAAGCTGCCCAGGAGTGGGATTGGCCCGATTCCTCGATCAGTCCACACTTCAACCGCGACGAGGCCAGGCTCGACGGGAGCCGGACTTCCGTCGAGGAGGGTTCACCCTCCCAGGCGACGATCACCGGCTCGATCCGGCGACGCCAGAGGGAGAGCCGTCGCTCCGAGAGTGCCTCGGGAGCCTCGGACTCGTCGAAAATCTCCACGCCCAGGGCCCGGAGGACCCCGAGGAGCGACTCGCTCGAAGCGGGCCGATCCTGGCCGTCCATCGCCACGTAATCGAGCTGCACGCCGAACGATCGCGCCAGCTCTCGGAGGGGATCGGGACCAGTCCCGGACATGAATGGTGGCCTCGGTAGATCGAAAGTTGTTCAGCAACAGGGCGGGCGAAGTAGGTCAATGGAGGGCTGCGAACCGACGCGATCGGGGACCGATCTCGGGCGAAGCATCGAGGATCGCGCGGTCTCCAAGCAAGGGAATCCCTGAAACCCTCGATGCTTCGCCCCGGGAACGCCTGAGGGGGAGATACTCAACCGCGAGTCACTCCCGGGGTCTCCTCGGTCCGGATCAGGTGCAGGATGCCCATCAGGGGGATCCGGACCCAGTCGGGTCGATAGTCGAGCTCATATTGAAGCTCGAACAGGGCCTTTTCGAGCCGGAGAAGGTCCAGCAATTGTCGGGCCGCTCCTGAATCGGTGGGGAGCAAGCTCTTGGCCACTCTCCGGTACTCCTTGAGGAACTCGGCCGACATCCAGGTTCGCCAGATCTTGGCCCAGGGTTCGAGCCGATCCAGGGCATCCGGGTGGACCTTGGCGATCCGGTACAGGGCACTATAAGCCACGTAGTCGAATGATCGGAGCATCCCGGCCACGTCCTTCAAGGGCGACTGCTTGGCCCGGCGTTCCTCGATCGATCGGCCGGGTTCCCCCTCGAAGTCGAGGATGAAGAAATCGCCCTCCTGGAGCAGGAGTTGGCCGAGGTGATAGTCGCCGTGGACGCGGATCTTCACCAGCCCCTCGCCCGGATCGGGCCGGCGGCTGAGCAGCTCCATGAGCCGGGGTCGTGCCGCCAGCAACTCGTCGGCGATGGATCGAAGGTCGGCGGGCAGCGTGTCGATCTGATCCTTCAGGGTGCCGAGGCTGGCCCCGGCCTGGTGCACGAGCCGCGAGGAGAGCCGGGTCAGCTCGTCCTCGGCCAGCGGCTCCGGGGCGAAGTCGGGGTCGTCCGGCTCGCTGGCCAGGGCCAGGTGTAGCTCGGCGGTTCGCTGGCCGAGGACTCGTGCGGTCAGCATCGCCGAGCCGAGGATCTCGGCGACGTCGTTGGGGACCTCCTGCTCGCTCAACTCGAAGACGAGGGCCGGCGAGGCGTCCATTTGATCGAGCCGATGCGCCTCCCCCGAGACCTCCTCGAAGTAGCGACCGACCACCTCCAGCATCAGCTCCCAGGCCTGGCCCTGGTTCGGGATCAACTCGCGGAGCAGGCTCACGGTCCTCGGCTCGCGCTTGCTCCGGCGAAACTCCAGGACGCCCAGGGTCTTGGGTGCTCGGGGGAATCCCGCCTTCTCGGTGAGGAAGCGACCCACTTCGTAGTCGACGCTCGGCCCGTCGATCATCCTCCGGCAGAGCTTGAGCCAGTATCGGTCGCCGAAGCCGACGCTGGAGTTGCTCGACTCCGTGGTCCCCCGTCGGATCGGCCCGAGCTCGCCTTCGTGGGGCTCGTAGGCCGAGGTGGTCTGCCCGGCCAGTCGTCCCTGGCGCGTCTTGATCTCGCGGGAGCCCCCGATCAGGTCGAGGAGCCGGGTGGAGAATTCCTCGGAGATGGTGGCGTCGCAGAGGATGCCCTCCCCGGAATTCGAGGCGACATGGGCCAGGATCGCTGCCGAGCTATTCTGGAGGATCGCCTCGGCGGCCGAGCCGGTCATGACGGCCATCGGGATCTGGTAATCCTCGAAATTCCCTTCGCTGTCGAAGGTCCGGGCGTAAACGATGACCGTCGGTGCCCCATCGCCGGGGAAGGTGATCCAGTCGCGGATCGAGACAGTCTCCAGCATCCGGGATTTCGAGCCGAACCATCTCTGACGCCGGATGAAGGCCGGGAGCACGGCGCGTTCCAGGATCGCCCGCTCCCGGCCCTCCAGGAGGGTCTCCCAGCCCGCGGTGAGGGTGATCTTGGGGATCGCCTCGACCTCGTGGGCGGGCAGTTGCTCGGACCCCCCGACGGTCGGGCTGGTCACCGTCTCGAGCTGGAACCAGATGCACGAAGACGGGGCCAGGGCCAGGAAATACGGCGTATCGCCGATCATCGGGAACTGGACCCGCCCGAACATCTCGAACGGGGTCTGTCCCTTGAACCTGGCCAGGTCGAGCTCGACCGGCTGGACGAATCGCGAGAGGTTCGCCACGACCAGGATCCGTTCGTCCTCGAACTCGCGGACGTAGACGAGGACCTTCCGGTTCTGCGGGTGGAGGAAATCGAGCGAACCCCGGCCGAACGCCTTGTAACGCTTGCGGAGGGCGATCAGCCGCTTCATGAACTGGAGGAGTGAGGAGGGGTCGCGCTGCTGCGACTCGACGTTGATCGCCTGGTATCCGTAGATCGTGTCCATGATCGGCGGGGCGTAGAGCCGGGCGAAGTCGGCCCGGGAGAAGCCGGCGTTCCGGTCGCCGTTCCACTGCATCGGGGTCCGCACGCCGTCGCGGTCGCCCAGATAGATGTTGTCGCCCATCCCGATCTCGTCGCCGTAGTACAGGACCGGGGTCCCGGGCAGCGAGAAGAGCATCATGTTGAGCAATTCGATCCGTCGACGGCTGTTGCCGATCAGCGGGGCCAGGCGCCGGCGGATCCCCAGGTTCAGCCGCATCCGGGGATCGGCGGCATATTCCTTGTACATGTAGTCGCGTTCTTCGGCGGTCACCATTTCGAGGGTCAGCTCGTCGTGGTTCCGGAGGAAGAGCGCCCACTGGCAGTCGGGCGGGATTTCGGGGGTCTGCCGCATGATCTCGACGATCGGGTGCCGGTCCTCCGACCGGATCGCCATGAACATCCGGGGCATCAAGGGGAAGTGGAAGGTCATGTGGCATTCGTCGGACTCGCCGAAATAGGGCAAGACGTCGGCGGGCCACTGGTTCGCCTCGGCCAGGAAGAGCCGGTCCTGGTAGTGGGCGTCCATCTCCTTGCGGAAGGCCTTCAGGATGGCGTGGCTCTCGGGGAGGTTCTCGCAGTTGGTCCCCTCGCGCTCGATCAGGTACGGGATCGCGTCGAGCCTCATCCCGTCGACGCCCATGTCGAGCCAGAACCGCATGATCTTGAAGACCGCGCGGAGGACGTGCGGGTTGTCGAAGTTGAGGTCGGGCTGGTGGTGGAAGAAGCGGTGCCAGTAATACTGCTTGGCCACCGGGTCCCATGACCAGTTCGAGGGCTCGCTGTCGGTGAAGATGATCCGGACGCCGTCGTACTTCTTGGGCGAGTCGCTCCAGACGTAGTAATCCCGCTTGGCCGAGCCCTTGGGGGCGTTCCGGGCGGCCTGGAACCAGGGATGCTGGTCCGATGTATGGTTGATGACCAGCTCGGTGATCACCCGGATGCCCCGTCGATGGGCCTCGCGGACGAAGAGCTTGAAGTCCTTGGGGGTGCCGTAACCGGGGTGGACCCCGTGATAGTCCGAGATGTCGTATCCGTCGTCGCGCAGGGGGGACGGGTAGAACGGCAGGAGCCAGATGCAGGTGACGCCCAGGTCCTGGAGATAGTCGAGCTTCTGAATCAATCCGGGGAAGTCGCCCATCCCGTCGTCATTGCTGTCGAAGAACGCCTTGACGTGAAGTTCGTAGATGATGGCATCTTTGTACCAGAGTGGATCGGATTCGATCATCGAGGGCGTGCTCCGAAACTTGTAGGGCGGCGATCGCTCGCTGTCGGCCTCAGATGGGCGGGCGGGCGGGCGTGGTAGGGCCGAGTTGCCCCACCACCGGTCTCCCTGGATTGCCCCGGGACGATTCAGGGCCCGCCGCGTGAGAGGAGTGCCACGGGGAACCGCGCCAGCAGTTCGACGAGCCGGACCCGACCCCCTCCGACGTCGCCTCCGGTCAGCTCATTCGACCATTTCCCGGGCGGGAGGTCGATCGAGGTTTCCCCCCAGTCGCCCCCGAGCTTGATCGGGAGGCGGGGGGCGATGGTGATCGAGCCCCCGCCCCGGGCGAAGGCGACCACGTGATCGGCCCTGGCCCCTTCGGCCATGATCGGGGCGTATTCCCCATCGGGGCCGAACAGCTCGGGCTTCCGCCTCCGGAACCGTAGCGCCTGAGAAGTCACCCAGAGTTTGGGGAGGCCTTCGTCGGTCCGGCCCAGGATCTCCTCGGGGCTCATCCCCCGGTCCAACTCTCCGAGTAGCCTCCGGCGGATGGCGTAGTCGACGGGCCGGCGATTGTCCGGGTCGACCAGGCTCATGTCCCAGAGCTCGTTCCCCTGGTAGATGTCGGGAACGCCGGGCGCGGTCAGCTTGATCAGGGCTTGCGAGAGCGAGTTGATCCGCCCCGCGGGGATCAGCGGTTGGACGAAGCCTCCCAGGTCGTCCACGAATTCGCGGTCTCCCAGGATCCCGGCGATGAACGACTTCAAGGCCTCCTCGTAGACCTCATTGCCGTCGGTCCACGAGGTATGGGCCTTGGACTCGCGGGCGGCCTTGAGCATGTACGCCGTGGCCCGCTCGACGTCGATCGGCCAGGCTCCCACGAGGATCTGATAGAGGAGATATTCGGCGTTCCGGTCGGGGAACGAGTCGGTCTTGTACTTCAGGTTATGCTCGGCCCAACGCCCGACGGCCTCGGCCCAGGCCCGGGGGATCTCCGAGAGGAGCGAGATCCGCGCACGGACATCCTCGGATCGCTTCGTGTCGTGGGTGGTGGTCGTCGTCATGGAGGTGGCCCAGAGACGCTGGGTCTCGAGGCTTTCCTCGTGGAATTTCGAGGGGAGGAGGCCGAACCGGTTGGGATCGCCCCCGACCTCGTTCAGGACGACCAGGCGGTTGAAATTGTAGAAGGTGGTGTCCTCGACCCCCTTGGCCATCACCGGGCCGGTGTTCTGCTGGAACCGCATGACCAGCGACGACTCGACCGACCCCTTGACCCGGAGCGTGAGCAGGTCGCGGAGGAAGTCCAGCAACTCGGGGTCGATCTCGGGCCGGTTCGCCTTGGCCGCCTCGATCGCCTCGTCGATATAGGCGATGTCGCGCGGCCCGACACGCCCTTCGTCGGCCTGGACGTAGGTCCGGTAGACCGGGAAGCAGGCGATCACCTCGCGAATCATCGTGGTCAATTCGCGCTTGGTGTAGTCGCGATAGCGCTTCTGCCGCTCGCAGACGGCGGAGAGGAGGTTGACCAGCCGGCTCACGTCGCTGCCGAAGAGCTCCTTCAGGACATAGAGCTTCTTCTCGCGGATCATGGCGATGTAGTCGACCGATTCCCCGGTGAATTCGGAGTAGAAGTCGGTGATCGGCCCTTCCCCGGCGGGGTCGACGAAGAGTCCGCCCAGGCGGTTGAGGAAGTCGTAGCCGGTGGTCCCGGCGACGGGCCAGTCCTCGGGCAGGGCCTCGCCGGGCTCGAGGATCTTCTCGACCACGATCCAGCCGTTCGGCGCGGCCCTCTGAAGCCGCTGGAAGTACCCGGCCGGGTCGCGAAGCCCGTCCGGGTGGTCCACCCGGAGGCCGTCCAGGACCCCGGCCCGGACCCATTCCAGGATCAGTCGATGGCTGTCGTCGAAGACCCGTTGGTCCTCCATCCGGAGGCTGATCAGCGTGTTGATGTCGAAGAACCGGCGATAATCCAGCTCCTGGCCGGCCGTTTTCCAGAAGGCCAGCCGGTAGTTCTGGCGCTCCAGGAGGGCGTCGACTCGGACTGGCTGGTCGTTGATCTCGGCGACCTCGGCGTCGATGGCCGCGGCCACTCCGGGATTCTCGACACAGAGTCGGTTGAGGGCCGATCGGAGGACCTCCTTGTCACGATGCCGGCGGTGGACGCTCTCGAAATCCGTCGCCGTCGAGTGCGGGAGATTGCCGAATGAGTCGGCCAGGAACGCCAGCTCGTCCGACCCGACCTTCCGGGCTGCCTCGTTGAGCAGGTCGTTGAACGACCGGGGAGCGACCGGCATGACGTGGTCGAAATACTCGAAGGTGAAGGTCCCGCCGTTCCGTTGGAGCTTGACGCGCCCGGCTTCCACCTCACGGCCGTAATGATCCCCCAGGATCGGCATCAGGACCGTGTCCCGCAGCTTCTCCTCGGGAGGATGCCAGTCGACGTCGAAATAGGCGGCGTATCGGCTGGACTGGCCGTTCTCCAGGACGTCCCACCACCACTTGTTCTCGCGACTGGCGATGCTCATGTGGTTGGGGACGATATCCAGGATCTGGCCGAGCCCGGCCCGCCCCAGCGCCTCGCAGAGGCGACTCTGTGCCTCGATCCCGCCCAGCTCGGCGTTGGGTTTGGAGTGGTCGAGCACGTCGTAGCCGTGCGTGCTCCCCTTGCCCGCCTGGAGATAGGGGGAGGCGTACAGGTGGGTGACCCCGAGGTCGCTCAGATATACGGCAATCTCCGCCGCCGCGTCGAATCCGAATCCCGCGTGCATCTGCACCCGGTACGTCGCCATTGGGACAGGCATAGCGATTCCGTGAGGTTGAGGATCAAGGGGGCAACCATCGAGTCCCGCCCCGTTCGCGTCCGTCGCACGCCGTTCGATCGTGCGCGGACTCGATCGCCACTATAAGCGAAACGCGTGCCGGTCGTCGCCGACCTACTCGCGTCCGACGTTCGGACCGGCCTCCGGGACCCCCGAAGGGGCCCCGGACAGCTCGCGAAAGGCCCGTTCGTGCTCCTCGGCCCGCCGGTGCTCGCCGAGCCTCCGGTAGATCTGGGCGAGCTGGAAGTGCGCTTCCCGGTGATTCGGGTCGAGGGCCACGACTCGCTCGAAGTCGGCCTTCGCCAGTTCGTCCTGCTGACGCTTGACCGCCAGGGAGCCTCGCGTGGTCAGTGCGATCCGCGAGGAGGGATCGAGTTCGATGGCCCGGTCCAGCGAAGACCGAGCCCGATCCGGCTCGCCCAGCTCCAGGTCGCAGCGAGCCAGCCCCACGAGCGGCTCTGCGAGGTCGGGGCGGAGCTGTCGAGCTTCCTCGAACTCGGCCGAGGCTCCCGCCGGGTTGTTCGTCCCCATGAGGCAATCGGCCAGGAAAAGCCGGATCTGATAATCCCGGGGCCGGCGTCCGGCCGCGATCCGGAGGTCGGCCGCGGCCTCGCCGGGCCGAGCGGTCCGGACCAGCGCCCTGGCCCGGGCGATCCGGGCTTCCACCCGATCCGGCTCCGCCTTGAGCCACCGATTCGCGAAATCGACCGAATCGACCCAATGATCCTGGCGCGCGGTCCCATCGGTCAGCGCGGCCAGGATCTCGGGATCGTGCGGCGACCGTCCCAAGGCCCGGAGCAGGATCGGCTCGGCCTTGCCGAAGTCCGACCCGGCGATCAGCAACCCGTATTCGCGCCAGAGGTCCGCCTCCGGGACTCCCAGCTCCATCGCCCGGCCCAGGGCGACGTCGGCCTCGCGGGCTCGCCCGGAAAGCCTCAGGAGTCGGGCGTAGAGCAATCGGGCCCGGGGCTCACGGGGCCTTTCTTCTAGGACCCGGGCGAGGATCGACCTGGCCCCGGTCAGGTCGCCCACCTCCAGCGCATGCTCGGCCCGGGCGATCTCGCCGGTCGAGGGACCACCCCGGACGTACCACCAGGTCGCCAGGACGCCGAACGCGATCGACACCAGGGCGGCTCCGAGCCATCTCGACCGGAATCTCGTCAATTCGTCCCTCCCCAGGCGTCCGGGCCGAAGACCCGTCCCGATCATCTTTACTGGTCCCACCGGGGAGCTTCAAGGACCCCGACCGGGGAATTACCATCGGGGCCACGGACTGGCATCCGGGTTGCCCTGAGAAGGAGTGCTTGTGAGGATGAAGCTTTCGACGCCTCGATGAGAAGCGCGATCGGATCGAATTGGCCTCCCGAGGGAATCATGGCTCCTTATCACGTTTGGGCCCCGCTTGCCGAACGAATCTCTGTACGGGTGGGGAACGAAAACATCCCGATGGACCGAGACCCCAAGCTCGAAGGTTGGTGGCAATCGACCGGTCGACCGGCGCGAGCCGGAGAGGAATATCAATTCTCGGTGGATGGCTCGGAGGGCCTCCCCGACCCCCGGTCCGGCTGGCAACCCCGAGGGGTCAACGGCCCTTCGAAAGTCGTGGATCACTCCGCGTTTCGATGGACCGACGATCGTTTCCAGGCCCGGCCGATCTCCTCGGCCCTGATCTACGAGCTTCACATCGGCACGTTCACGCCGGGGGGGACCTTCGACTCCGCCATCGAGCGGCTCGACCACCTTAAGTCGCTGGGCGTGACCCACGTCGAGATCATGCCGGTGGCCGACTTCCCCGGCCGCTTCGGCTGGGGCTACGACGGGGTCAACCTGTTCGCCCCCCGCCAAGAATACGGCGGCCCCGACGGCCTGAAGCGGCTGGTCGACGCCTGTCATGGCGTGGGGCTCGCGGTGATCCTCGACGTGGTCTACAACCATCTCGGGCCATCGGGGAACTATCTGCCGAGGTTCGGCCCCTACTTCACCGATCGCCACCACACCCCCTGGGGCGACGCGCTGAACTTCGACGGGCCTTATAGCGACGAGGTCCGGCGCTACTTCTGCGACAACGCCCTGATGTGGCTCCGAGACTACCACTTCGACGGCCTCCGGCTCGACGCGGTCCACGCGATCGTCGATACTTCCGCGATCACCTTCCTGGAGCAACTGGCCACCGAGGTCGAGGTCCTGAAGGCCCACCTGGGCCGGCACCTGGTCCTGATCGCCGAGAGCGACCTGAACGACCCGAGGATCGTCCGCCCCTGGGAGATCGGCGGCTTCGGGATCGACGCCCAGTGGTCCGACGACTTCCACCACGCCCTCCACTCGGTGATCACCGGCGAGCGGAACGGGTATTACTCCGACTTCGGCTCGATGAAGGACCTGGCCACGTCCTTCCAGACCTCGTACGTCTACACCGGCCGCCGGTCCAGTTTCCGCCTCCGACGCCACGGTCGACCGCCGATCGGCCTGACCGGGCACCACTTCCTGGGCTACGTCCAGAACCACGACCAGCTCGGCAACAGGGCCCAGGGGGATCGGCTCTGCCACCTGACGACCCCCGACCGGGTCAAGGTCGCCGCGGCCCTGGTCCTGACCGCGCCCTTCATCCCGATGTTGTTCCAGGGCGAGGAGTTCGGCGCGACCTCGCCGTTCCAGTACTTCGCCGACTTCGCCGAGGACCCCGCCCTGGCCCGAGCGGTCTCCGAGGGGCGTCGGAAGGAGTTCGGCCAGTTCGGCTGGAAACCCGAGGACGTGCCCGACCCGGGAGCCCCCGAGACCTTCGAGCGCTCCAAGCTCCACTGGTCCGAGGTCGATCGCGAGCCCCACCACGAGCTCCTCGAATGGCACCGGGCCTTGATCCGGCTCCGCGCCGAACTCCCCCAGCTCACCGACGGCCGACTCGACCTGGTTGTGACCGAATCCAGCGAGGACCAGAAGTGGCTCTTCGTGGAGAGGGGCCTGGTCTCGATCGTCGCCAACCTCGCCGACGAGCCCCAGGTCATCCCGCTCCGGGAGGCCCGGCCGACCCACTTGCATCTCGCCTCGGCCGACCAGGGCGTCGAGGTCCGGGGAGACACCATCCACCTGCCCGGCAACTCCGTCGCCATCCTCGGACCCGAGAGCGATGACACGGCCCAGTCGCTCTTCCGCTCCTCGGTGGAGGTCTTGAGCATCTAGGATGTATCGATCAGAATTCATCCTGATATTGAGAAAAGGGATGCACAGGACCGAGACCGGCCCCAATCCCGCGAAGTGCCCGTCCCAGTCCTGTGCGTCCCTCAGGGCTGGGTGGGGACGATCGGAAAATCAAATAATGGCATAGCATAAATAAAAAGTAATTATTTGGTGTTGTGGTGAAGGATCACCCCGGCGACCCGGCCCTCCAGCTTCCGTGCACCGTCAAAACCAGGATGACTCCTTTGATTTCCCCGGTATCACTACCACGGAGCCTGGGATCCCCCGGCGCAACTCTCGACGAGTGAGCCGCGAGATCCCAGGCTTCGCCGATCCGAGCAACTTCGATCGGATCGGATCAGCATGCTCGAGAATCCGGAAGAAATCATCGAGGACGACGGGATCGACGGCACCCGAAGATCGCCGCCATTCCTATTCCTACGAGGAGGATTGACGATGGTTCGGGGACCGTTGAAACGTAGGTGATCCCCGAAATACTACTGAACCCAATCCCCGAGGAACCGACCGCCGATGCTCTACCCGTCGCGACGTCGATTTTGAAGAGTCGATCGTCCAGGGTCGCGAAGAGTTGTCCGTTCGGGCCAGAAGTCAGCGACTCGATCGGGCTGCCGAGTGCGGCGTCAGGGTCGTTGGGATCGGCGAAGAGGTTACCCACGATCGTCGCCAAAGCCGTCGTCGTATCGATCGTATAAATGGTGTTGTCGAGCTTGCCTAGCCCGTAAAGGACATTGTCAACGAAGGCAAGCCCGGCCAACGTCGGAATTGTCCGTCCAATCAGGGTCGAAGTCCCCGTGGAGAGATTAAAGGAATAAAGATTGTTCAGAACGTCGAACGTGTCGGGATCCAGGATCGTATTCAGGAAGCCCACCCCATCCGATCGGAAAGCAAGACCACCTTGGCCCAAGGCGGGAGTCGTCCCAATGCTGATGGGAGAGCTCGTGGAACCGGTCGCAGGATCAACCACGCGAATCCCGTTGGCCGCAGCGTCGAAGGTGTAAAGGTTTCCTCCCTGCATCGCCAGCCCATATGGAGCCACTCCGGTGGGCAATGAGCCAGCCTGAGTTCCCTCTCCGGTGAGAGGGTCGATGGAGACAAGCTGGCCGCTGGTATACGAGACGCCGACCAGATAATCCGCACGAGTTGAACTGGTCGATAATTGCAGGCAGAGGATCGCCGAGGCGATCGCGATCCACGTTCCGGGTGGCTTTATCATGGAGTTCTCCGGGTTGAGGGAGTTCGGACCGGCGACACTGCGGCGAGGGGGGATCGCCTTTCTTACGCCGACGGTCCTAATCGCCGAGAGGTCAGGATGTATTTCAACGAATCACGCCGTTCAGACCATTCGGGAAGAAGCCACCCCCTCCCGATCCACCCAGATAGACGATGTTCAGGACCTGCTGGGCACTTCTTTTGAAAACGAGGCTGTTTCCGTCGGTGGGAACGATGTTGGCATGCATATTTCCGTCGAGAATTCCCTGATCATCGGCCGCTCCGCTCGCCGAGGCTCGCAGGTTGGATATGGCCGCTGCTGCCGCAGAAAGTCCCCGCGCCAGCATGAGCGTGCGGATTTCTCCAGCATGGTAGGCCTCAACGGCGAGGATTCCTCCCGCTGCCTCCAGGTAATCCTTGTTCTTGATGAAACGAGCAGCACCGAGATAAGCCGTGACGCCGACGTCCTCGAAGACGAACGACCCGATCAAGAAGTTATCTTCGCTGGCGAAGGGGTCGAAGCTCGAACCGAGGCCGGCCGCCTGGGCTGCGGCGTTGAAGCTGTTTTGAAGGTCGATCGCCGGACGAGCGACTGGTGGAATGCCTGCCGCGGCCAATGCCTTGCGGAGGAAGACGACATGGTTCCTCTCGTCATTGGCGATCTCGGCGGCGTACTGCTGGAAGGCCGGGGTCTGAAAGGGGACCTGAGGGGAAGGCTTGATGATGACCCCGCCTGGTATGCCGGCTCCGTTGACCCCGATGCCGAAAGACTGGATCCCTACCCCGCTCACCCCATGGGTATAAAATTCGGCTTCGAGATACTCCAGATTCAGCGCGAAGTTCAGGATGGCAGGATCGTTGATGGCCGCCCCCTGTGCCTCAGCCTGGCGATTCCCTTGGGCGAGTCCGGCAATGGCAACTCCGGTTCCGGTCCCCAGTATCCTCGTCAGGAATTCTCGGCGGAATCGAAATAGCCGATCGATCGGGGTCCCGCCGAGCGTCGATGATTCATCCGTCATGTTCTCAGATCTCCTTGATGATGAACTGTTCCGATAAATCGGGGGTCATTGATACGGTGCAGGCTGGGGAATCCCAATGCGCAAGGCAGCCTCGACACCGGCGGGACGGTGCTTCGGCCGGAGCTCATAGGCCAAGTCTCAAACTCAGCCGGTCATGAAGAAGTCAATCGTGACCCGTCAGCGACATGCCTTCGCCAACGCCTTGGCGAGAGCGGCCGAGGCATCGCGTGCCGCCTGCCTCGTGATGCTGGCCTGATGGCCGGCGGCGATTCCGCCCGCTGACAGCCCGAGGAAACTCAGGAGGACGAGGATTATTCGCCAAGAGAATGCCGACATCTCCCGGGAGTTTGAGACTCCTGCCAGGGCAGCAGCCCGGGGATACCTTCGGACAAGGGCCGTGGTCGAATGGGAAGACGCCAACTCCATGGCTTTCACCGAAGCTCCGACAAGCGGCTCCGAGAAGGATGCCTCCGACCTCTTGCGGATTAACAACAGAAGGAAGGCGACGCCGAGTGCCACGCCTCGACGATCGAGGCGATCACGGAGCCTTTCCCTCGCCCTGACGAGCCTGACTTTGACCGTACCCACTGGCCATCCCAGTCGGTGAGCCGCCTGCTCGTGGGTGAGCGCGTCCAGATAACAAAGCGTGAGCGGAATCCGATATTTGTCGGGGAGTTGCGCGAGTTCTTCTCGAACCAGGCGCTGGATCTCGAAAAGCGGCGGATCGGGATCGGTTGCCTCGGGGCGAGTTTCCGCCAAGTGTCGCTCTCGATCGGCTTGGATTGCGGCTTTTTTCCTGGCCCTCATCGCAACCCGGCGAGCAACGCCGATCAACCATCGATTCAGCCTCTCCGGGTCGCGAAGTGAAGGCGCCCGGCGAACCAAGATCAAGAAAGTCGCCTGGAACGCATCCTCCGCGGCGTGAATATCGTGGGAGAGCAGTCCGAGGCACGTCCGATGGACAACAGGTCCATGCCGGGCGACCAGTGACCGAAAAGCTGATGGATCCCCATTTGCCACATAACGATCCACAAGTTGCGAGTCGATCATTCGGGTCATCCCGCCTGGAAATCGTCGAGGATCGGATCAGTCTCTTGCTTGATTGCTTCGCTGCGCCAGTCCGATAAGACTGCATCTGGCCAGCACCCTGGGTTCAACTTTATCGAAATTTCAAGAAACTCGCCCAGAATCCATCTTCGAGATGATCGTTCCATGCACGAGCCACCGGCACAGACCTTGCTCCCGAATTCCGACTCGTGTCAGGATAGTCGATCTTGGCCGGGCCCTTAACCATCCGCCGGTAGCGGTCCGGGCCAACATCGCGGAGGATATCGTCGTGACCATCGAACGTCGTGGCTTCACGCTGATCGAGCTTCTCGTATGCATGGCGATCATCACGATCCTCATCGGGCTGCTCCTGCCGGCGGTGATGTCGGCCCGAGAGGCTTCGCGCAGGGCCCAGTGCGCGGGGAACCTCAAACAAATTGCATTAGCCATGCATTTGTATCATGATATCCATGGATCATTGCCCCCTGGTAAGAAGGGATGCTGCTGGGGGACCTGGCTCATCTTCGTACTCCCGCAACTCGACCAGCAGAATCTTTACAATGCCTGGAATAGCTCGGGCAACAACACGCCAGGCCGCCCGCTGGCCCACGATCTCGATTTTCGATACTTCGGTGCGGCCAATCGCACTGTGACCTCGTCGAGACTCTCTGCCTACCTTTGCCCAAGTGACGGAACCAACGCTCCAATCACCGGGCTGATCGGTGATCGCGAGGTCGCTTGCACGTCGCAAAACTACGCGGTCAACTTCGGCAACACATTGCAGATACAGGAGGATCTTCCCAGTCTAGGATTCGGCGGTGCACCCTTTTCGGACATCGGTTCGCCCGTGGGAGATCACTCGCGGAAGGGCCAACCAACAATTTCCTTCCGCGATCTGGTCGATGGTCAAAGCATGACCTTGCTAGCCGCCGAAGTCGTGGTCGGGCAAGGCGCCGATCTCAGGGGATTTTCCTGGTGGGGAGATGCAGCAGGCTTCGAGACGTATCTCGGCCCGAACAGCACATATCCCGACGTACTAGCTCGCCCGGAATATTGCTCAAATGCTTCGCCAAACCCTCCATGTATTGGCCGGGGAGAAGCATTGACCGACACCTATGCCTCAAGGAGTCGCCATCCGGGCGGTGTCGAGGTCGCGATGGCCGACGGGTCCGTTCGTTTCATCAAGGATTCGATCCAGATCGTGATCTGGAGAGGCATGAGTACCATTCGAGGCGCGGAGATCGGCCGGGCTGAATCCTATTGAGCGACGATCCGATATCAGTCATTCTCCTTATTAAGGCAAGAGCAAAAGGTTTGGTCGTGTGACCCGACCTTTTCCGCGAATCAGGGAAACCCAACAGAGAAGCCTAAAGGAGACGTTCGGGGTATTGATCTGCTAATCAACCTAAGTCTCCCATCTTCTCTTCGAGTAATATCCCTCCAAATTTCGATTTTGGAACCGTTCGGGATTGCCACGGGAGACGTTCTCGATTTCCTCGTCCAGAACCCAGGGTGACCCCAGCCGGGCTCACCGGCCGGGAAACGAACCCAAGACATCGGTGCCATAAGGGGCCAATTTCGCGTCAAGAACCCCCGATTTCGCACTCGAAATGGCCCGATTTCGCGCCGGAAATCGGTCGAAATGAGATTCCGGGCGGCTCGATGAGGCCGCGAATCGGGGGACTGCTGTCCCTCATCCTGGCCTATGGTCCAGAAAGTCAGATTAGGGGGTCGCCCTTCTTCGATCTTATCTGGGAAGGGTTGCGCCGGGGATGTCGAACGGCCGCTTGGATTCGCGAGATGTTGACGAGTGGGGCGGGAAGATGATTGATGCGTGGGCTTGGGTTCGTTTGGCTCGGGTTGATCGATCGGCCCTCGATCCTTGGGTTCGTTTGGCGCGGAGTAGCAAACCCACGATCCATCCTTGGGTTCGTTTGGCGCGGAGTAGCGGCCCGGCCCTCGATCCTTGGGTTCGTTTGGCTCGGGTTGATCGATCGGACAACGATCCTTGGGTTCGTTTGGCTCGGGGCTCGCGTTGGGCCTGGGGGGGGCGGCTCGCTTCGATGGCCTCCCGTCTCGCGGGCTGGGCCGATTCCGGGTTATTTGCCGATCGACCATTCCCGGGTCGTACTCCGGGCGATCCGGTCCATCAGGGGTCGGTGCCCGAGCCCGGGTTCGTTCGGGACGGTGACGGCTCCTCGGTCGGCCAGGATGGGGGGCTCAACCAAATCCTCTCGGTAATATTTGTCCGAGCCCGAGACGTCGCCCGGGAGGGTGAAGCCCGGCAGGCTGGCGATCGCCACGTTGGCCGCCCGGCCGATCCCGAACTCGTGCATCCCGCCGCACCAGACGGGGACCGCTCGCGAGAGGCAATGGTCGTGGATCCGCCGGGCCTCGCGGAGCCCCCCGACCCGGCTGACCTTGATATTGATCACCCGGCACGAGCCCAGGTCGAGCGCCTTCCGGGCGTCGTCCACCGTGTGGATGCTCTCGTCGAGGCAGATCGGGGTTTCGAGCTGTTCCTGGAGTCGGGCGTGGTCCACGATATCGTCGTGAGCCAGCGGCTGCTCGATCAGGAGGAGCCCGAACTCATCCAGGGCCTTCAGGGTCTCGACATCACCCAGCGTGTAGGCCGAGTTGGCGTCGACCTGCAAGGGGAAACCCGGGTGTCGGTCGCGGACGGCGCGGACGACCTCCACGTCATGCCCCGGCCCGATCTTCAGCTTGATCCGCCGATAACCCTCGTCGATGTACTGGTCGACCTGATCGAGCAGAGGCCCGATCTCCGGCTCGATCCCCAGGCTGACGCCGGACAGGATTTCGGGCCGGGTGCCACCCAGAAGTGTTGATAGGGAAACACCTTCCGACATGGCCAGGGCGTCCCAGCAGGCCATCTCCAGCCCGGCCCGGGCGAAGCCGTTCCCCTTGATCGGGCCGAACAGGCGGATCAGATCGTCGATCGATGACCATTCGCGGCCGACGACCCGGGGGGCGAGGAAGTCCTTGAGGATGTGCCAGCAGGTCTCCGAGGTCTCCGGGCAATAGTAAGGGTCGGAGGGGCTGGCCGACTCGCCCCAGCCTTCTACGCCCCCTCGGAGGATCACCCGGACGAGGATGTGCTGGATGTGATCCTTGGTGCTGGAGCTGGTCCGGAAGGTCCGGACCAGGGGGAGTCGGACCATCCTCAATTCGATCCGGTCGATGAGCATCGGCGGGGGCTCGGGGCGGGTGCGGGGACGATCCTCGGGCGTCGGTCAGATCGGTTCCTGGATCCAGGAGAGGTTCAGCTCGATGGTCCCCGAGGGGCCGGTGACGGGGACCAGCTCTCGGGTCGGGTCGTCGGGGTTCCGGCGGACGACGAAGTCGGGGATCACCCGGAGGCAGGCGTCCATCAGGTCGATTTCCCAGGCGAGGGGAGGCCGCATCGAGAGCCCTCGTTCCTTGCGGAAGAGCGAGGGGTAGGCCTCGGGCGCGGCGATCGGCCAGCCGTGGGCCTCGATGGCTTCGAGGTCGACCTCGGGCATGCTCGACTCGTCGTCGAAGGTGACGGTCAGGGCCACGGTCTTCCTGGCCCCTTCCTCGTCGGAGAGCTTGCCGGCCCACATCCGCCGGAGGAGCGAAAGATCCTCGTAGAGCGCCAGGCCGAGGGTCAGGCCCGATTGCCCCATGATCACGGCGAACCAGGGGCCGCTCTGGTAGCTGTCGCACTCGATCCGGATCACGGCCTCGTAGCCGAGCGACCGCCAGGGGGCCCGGAGGTAGAACGCTGCGGCGGCCTCGAAGAATCGGCCGACCTGATCGGGCTGGACCCCGGGCATGTCCAGGAGCCCGGGCGGGTCGCCCCCCGACATGTGGCGATTGAGGTCGTCGAAGAGGTAGTCGACCTGGTCGAGCACCTCGGAAGGCCGGCAGGAGACGCCGATGGCGTCGAAGTCGTCGGTCAGGGCTTCCCAGGTGGAGTCGGGCCGGATCTGGAGTTCGGTCGGCCGGTGCGGCTCGCCGACGGCGGGGCTTTCCATCGCGGCGGCGACGAGATCCCAGAGCTCGGCGGGAGAGGGGGCCTGTTCGGTCAGGGCGTGGGCCAGGACGAGGTCGTGGGTCCGGCTGGAGACCAGGACCATCCAGGGGCGGACCCGCTCTCCGGCGATCTCGACCCGTCGGGCGAATTGTCGGAAGTCCGCCTGCCACGCGTCGATCTCGCTGGGGAGGCCCCGGAGTCGTTCGTGCGCCATCTCCGAGGGCCCGATCGGGGCCGGTGGGCGGGCCTTCCGCTTTTGAGGAGCCTTCGACTTCGCCCGTAGCCAGGAGATCGAGCCCGGCGTCGACTTCCAGGCGGATAGATTGCTGGCCACGTAGAGGATCGCGTCGTCCGAGTCGCCCGGGCTGTAGAGCTGTGGAGATTCCGGCGGGAGCGACTTCCGGCCCAGGATGTAATCGGGGACGTGCTTGTTGGACTTCTTGGCGGCCTGCAAGAGCTTCCGGGAAGTCGGCGAGTCGCCGATCCTGCGGAACGAGCAAAGGGCCCTCGTGTAGGCCCAGGTCGTCGAGTCCTCATCGTAGGCTGAGAGGAGCGTCTCGAGCTCGTCGAGCCGATCCAGGCTCAGGAGCCACGAGGCCAGGATATAGCGGACCCCCTGATTATCTCCGGGATTGAGTCGGAGCATCTCGGCGAGATGCTCCGCCGCTTCGTTCCGACGACCGGCCGACCAGAGCGCCTCGGCCAGGCCAAGTCGGGCCCTCATGTAAGGCCGGGTCTCCAGGATGCCCCAGAAGTGCCCTTCGGCCTCTTCGAAAAATCCGGGGCCGAGCGCCTTCCCGGCGGCCTCGACGGCCTGCTCGAGCAGCCCCAAGGCTTCCTTGCGGGTCTTGGCGTGGTCGGCGAGGAGGAAATACGCCTCGGCACAGTCGGGCGAGGCTGCGAGTGCTTGCCTGGCCAGTGCGATCCGTCGGCGAGCATCGGGAGCATCGGCGGCCTGGGCCGCCAGCTTCCGGGCTCGCTCCAGCGGAGAAGGGCCGCCAATCGGGGCGGAAGCATCGGGTTTCGGGCGACGTCGGCGGCCCGAACCCGGGGCGGGAGACGACCCACTCTTCCCCCCCTCGGCAGCCGAGTTCTCAGGCCCAGTTTGGCCCCGCGATTCGGGACGATCCTCCGGCGGGATGGATTTCTTCTTGGCCATGGGGGCTCCTCCGGGCGATGACTCCCCATGATTGTATCCCCCGACCGCTCCAGATGCTCGTGACTACCCGAGATTCCTCCGGTTTGAGATCAACCTCGGTCGATGACGACGAGGGAGAGCTGAACCCTCACCCGATGGGGGCGAGGAAATGAGAAACCGAGTATCGGACTTGGACCGATTCCGGGAGACTTCCCGGGGATGGAGTTGAGGTTTCCGAGCGAGTCTGTTGCCGATCCGCGAGCCTGCTGGCGGCCGGTTCGTCGCTCAGAGGTCGGCCGGCGTTTCCACCCAGGAGAACCAGCAGAGAAGCCCGGTGGTCGAATCCTCGCCCATGGGCCGGAAGTTCGCGGAATTCGCCGTCAGCGACTGATTCAGGGCGGGAGCGGGGGTCGCATCGATCGGCCGCCAGATCCGCTTGGCGTAGCCGAGGCCCGTCAGAACTTCAAGGATCTCGCTCCAGGTCGGGAAGAGTCGCCCGCTCCGCTGCTTGTAGGCCTCCATCGCCTGCTGGAACTCACTCTCGTCTTCCGGGGTGATGGTGCAAGGTCGGGACAAAGTTGGCCGACCAGTCTTATTACGCCCGTCGGCATCGAAGGACGTTGATTGATTCCTCACTCTGGATTCCTCCCGCTTGAATTGAATTCCAGCTTCCTCGTCCTCGCGGATCTTCTCCAATCGAACGTCGAATCCTCCGAGGTCGGGACTGAGGGGTCGAAAGATCGTCGCTTTACCCGCCCGGATGGAGATTTCTTGCCACGCTCGGCATCCTTGCCAGCAGGATGACCTATCCTCACGGACCAGGAGATCGGATCCAGGTCGGGCTGCAGTGCGGACGCTCGCAACTCCCGACCGGCCGGGGCGATTCCCCTCGTCATGCCCGATTTTCACGCGGAAGCCGGATCTCGGATTTGGCAAACGAGGGTGGTCCGACTTGCTAGTGAACGTTGATCGGCTATAATTTGAAGTTTGATCGTCTCTGGCGAGGCGCCATTGCGTCGTTGCCGGATCTCGGTCGCACTCACGGAGGCTTGCCGACCATGCGCCTAACCTTGCTCGGTCTGGTGGTCGCCCTAGGCGTTACGGCCGTAGCGTCGGAGGCACGCGCCCAGGTGCCGTTCACCGGCGTGAATGATCCGTTCTTTGCCTACTATTCTTTCTACTTGCCCCGCCAGCAGGCACAGGCGCTCTCGCCCGGGCCCGAGGCGACGATCAACGCGATCAACGCAAATCGCCAGCAATACGCCGCCACCAATCGATCCGACATGTTCGATCCGAGGGGAGCGGCGTTGGATAGCTTCCTGGAGGGTTCGGACGGGGGAGCTTTGAATTCCGGCCTTACTCGTCGGACCATTTCGCAAGGGGTCACGAATAGTCGGATCGGCGGAAATCTTGCCGGCACTGGACCCAAGGGCTATTACAATTCCGCCAATCGATACCATCCGGGTCTCCGGGCGGGTCGCGGCAAAAATGCCGACATCGCCGGTCATAGAAATAGTGGATTTCGAGGAGGTGGTATGGGTGGCATGGGTGGTGGCCTCGGGCTGCCGGGCCCACGCTGAGTCATGCTGAGGGGCTGGGGACTCAAGTCCCCGGTCCCAAACGCTTCGGAGTTGACGAATTGGAGCCGTGATCCTCGGATTGGTCGAGTTCCTCGATCAATGACGATCGGGTCTATCGGTGAGCCGAGATGATATTCGGGAGAGCCTGGTCGATGGTCCCGGATCAGCAACGCCTCTCACCCGAAGACCGGTCAAACCTGGTTGCTTACCTCGATGGCGAGCTGAACGAGGCACAAACTCGCGCGATCTCCGCAAAACTGGCTCAGAGCACAACCGCCCGGAGAGAAGTGGCCGCGTTCCAGAAGACCTGGGATATGTTGGATCTATTGCCCAGGACCGAGGCTTCGGATGATTTTGCATCCCGGACCCTGACTTTTGCCACGGTCGGTGGAGTCCCCGGGGAGAGGATGGCCTCGGCCGCCTCGGCGATGGCCCGAACCATCGGGATTGGTGTGGCCTATGCTACCACGCTGGCTCTCATGTCCGTGGTCGGGTATTTCCTGGTCGCTCGACTCTGGCCCGACCCGACCGCTCGGCTGGCCCGCGACCTGCCAATTGCCGAGTCGCTCGATGAGTATCTCGACGTGGGTAGCATCGAGTATCTGGAAAAGATCGACGTAACTCCCGAATTCAACTGATCGAACTTCCGTCCGATCGTCTCGATCCGAAATGAGCAGATCCCGCCCTGACCCGCAACCAGGCCCGACCTCGGAGTGACGATGTCCCGCCGCTTGACAGTATCGGGACTCCTGATCGCCGTGGTCGGCTTCCTCATGGGGGCCTCGGCCTGGGGCGACGAAACCGAGAATTATCAGCGGCTCCAGTCGATGCCTCGCGAGCGTCGAGCTGTCCTGGCCGAGAATCTCGACCGGTTTGATAAGCTCGATCGTGCCGAGCAGGCCTCAATCCAAAAGCTCGATGCCCGACTGGCAAGCATGGATCCGGTCGATCAGGCCCGCTACCGAGCCGTGCTTCGCCGCTATCATCAGTTTGTCGAAGGACTGACCGCCGATCAGAAGCAGAGGCTGAGGGACGCCCCGGATCCCGAGGCCCGACTCGCGTTGGCCCGGCAATTTCGACAAAATGGGCCCCAGGGCCGCGATCCCAGGGCCATGTTGTCCGGCCTTCGGGCGGGCGAGATCGGCCTTCTCGGACCGTTCGAGGTCGCTCATCTCATGAAAGTCTGGAACAAATTGACACCGGCCAGGAAGAACGAGATCGAGAAACAGGGCGAGCGAAGTCGGACATTCGACGCGATCTGGAATGAGGCTCGATCCTCCGGCGTGCGTTTCGACCCCTTTCCCCCCGACGACGAGGCGGCCTACTCGGCCCGACTCGAAGCGGACCCCGACTTGAAGCCGCTACTGAGTGTCACCGGCCGCGGGCCGGAATTGCCGATCCGGAAGGCTATCTCCCTGCCCAAGAGGCCCGAGCTACTCTGGAGGCGGTCCGAGCATCAGATGGCCGAATTCCTCTATTTTCAGGAACATCGGCCGCATCCCGTGCTTCAAAAAAATCTGGAACGGTTCGCGTCGGCCAGCCCAGCCTGGCTCCGGACGATGATCGACCCGCTCACGGCCGATAACGCCCGGGATTATCTGACGATTCTGTATCGACTCCTCTATCCATTCCCGGAGGAGATGCCCGTACTCAAGGTCTCCGCGAAGCCAGCGGTATCCCCCGTCGGGCCGAGAACGGCCCCGGGCAAGGCAACCAACGCGGGGCCCTTCTGAGTGAATGTCGCGTCGGAAACAGATCTCGATCTATTCTGGATGGCTCGAGCCCTCGCCGAAGCGGCCCGAGGGCGTGGGTCTGTCGAGCCCAATCCCATGGTCGGCGCCGTCGTGGTTCGAGACGGTCGAGCCGTAGGCGTGGGCCATCACGAGCGGTTCGGCGGCCCCCATGCGGAAGTCGTCGCGCTGGCCAGGGCGGGCGATCGGGCGATCGGGGCGACCCTCTATGTCACGCTCGAACCTTGTTGTCACCATGGGAAGACCCCCCCCTGCACCGATGTCGTCCTTCGGGCCGGGATCACTCGTGTGGTTGCCTCGATCCGCGATCCGTTCCCAAAAGTCGACGGTGGAGGCGCGGCCAAACTCCGAGGGTCCGGGATCGTGGTCGAGTTCGGCCTGCTGGCCGACGAGTCGAGGCGACTCAACGGCCCTTACCTGAAACGGCTCGCCACGAATCTCCCGTACGTCACGGCCAAGTGGGCGATGACGCTAGATGGTCGGACGGCGACCCGGACCGGGGACAGTCAATGGATCTCCGGGCCAAGGTCGAGAGCGATGGTCCACGAGATCCGGGGGCGAGTGGATGCGATCGTGGCCGGGATCGGCACCGTCCTGGCCGACGATCCTGCGCTGACGGCCCGCCCGCCCGGCCCGAGGACGGCAGCCCGTCTGATCCTCGATGGCGAGGGACGACTCCCGCTCGAGAGTCAACTCGCCCGGTCGGCTCGTGACGTTCCCGTCTGGGTTGCCGTCACCCATAGAGCCCCGGCGGAGCGACTTCGGGCACTGGAGGCCTCCGGCTGCGAGATCCTGGTCTTCCCGGGTCAAGGAGCGGTCCCAATCGTCCCGATCCTGGAAGAGCTGGGGCGAAGGGGGCTCACGAACTTACTGGTCG
This sequence comes from Tundrisphaera lichenicola, assembly GCF_051175385.1. Classification (GTDB taxonomy): domain Bacteria; phylum Planctomycetota; class Planctomycetia; order Isosphaerales; family Isosphaeraceae; genus Tundrisphaera; species Tundrisphaera lichenicola. The sequence goes on from NZ_CP195106.1 coordinate 4,174,312, forward strand.
AAGGGGGCGGTACGGTCCTGGGCTCGTTCCTCGACGCCGGCCAGGTCGACGAGGTCGATGTCTTCCTCGCCCCCTTGGTCGAAGGGGGGAGCCACAACTATTCGCCCGCCCGAGGGCTCGGGGTCGGAGGGATGGCCGAGGCTCTCCGACTCGATCCTCCCGAGGTCGAGACGATCGATGGGGATGTTCGAGTCCGAGGTATCCTCCCGCGAGCCTGGCGAGGCGCGTTCCGCCTTGACTCTCCACAAGAGTCGTTGCTATAATGCATTGTGTTGGCATCATCGCCATATTCCTCCCTCGCAACCTTCCCCGGAGCGTAGCGCGTGAGGGATCCTCGACGCGAGCCCTCGGGTGACAAACCGGCCCCCAAGGCCGTGGTCGGCCGGGTGAGTCTCTACCTCCGACAACTGGAGACCTTCCAGCGGCAAGGAGAGACGACAATCTCGAGCAGCCAACTCGGGGCCCCCCTCGCCATCAATGATGCCCAGGTCCGCAAGGATCTCGCCTTCTTCGGTCAATTCGGCTATCCCGGGATCGGATATCGGATCGACGAATTGAGCGCCGCTCTTCGTCGAATCCTCGGGATTGATCGCGAATGGCCACTTGCGTTGGTGGGGATGGGTAATCTGGGGAGGGCCCTCTTGAAATATCGAGGGTTCCGAAATCGGGGTTTTCAGGTGGTTGCCCTCTTCGACAACGATCCTCACAAGGTCGGCCACGCCTTCGACGGAATGGTAGTCCAATCCACGGAGTCGATGACGGAGGCCATCCGCGCTTTGAACATCAGTATGGCCGTCTTGAGTGTCCCGGTCGACGCGGCCCAGCGAGTGGCCGATCAACTCGTAGCCGCCGGGGTCCTGGGAATCTTCAACTTTGCTCCCATGCCGCTGATCGTTCCTCCTTCGGTGAGCGTGGTCGCCGTGGACCTGAGCGTCCAGCTTGAGCATCTCGCCTACAAGATTCAGGCGGCCCAGGGAGGGATTTCCTTCGTCGGCTAGTCTTCCCGATCCGGTTTCCTCTCGTTAGAATGCCCCTTGTCAGCATAATCTCCCCACGTTTACCCGGTGGTGAAACGGTATCACAACAGGTTTTGGTCCTGTTTTTCCAGGTTCGAATCCTGGCCGGGTAGTTGATACCGAATATCGACCCCCTCGATTTCCTTCTGCATCAGGCCTTTCGAATTCTTCGTTCGCTCGACGTCCTCGGGATGCCGAGTCCCTCGCGGGCCTCGAAGGTAGCCTTCCCTAGCCCTTTACGCCGCGGGTTCCGTGCGCGGGCACATCTTTGCCGTTCGGATGCAACCCGGCCCTTTCGGACTCGCTTCCCGCGTCCGGCCCTGGATCACGCCGGAGAGTGCTTGGCTCATGGTCCTCGGGACGAGGATCGATGGCCAAGGTTCCCGATTCGTCGTTCGAGTATCGATCGGCCGCCGGTGATCAACGCTCGACCCGATCCTCAGCCTTCGGCGAATGCCACAGGTTTGCATTTTAAAATGATGTTAATTTAATTGATATGAAAATAAAAAAATAATTCGTATTTATTATTTGGTTGCGAAGAGATGGATTTGGAGCTTCTTTAGATTCTGGCATATTGACCTGTCCTGGGCGGGTGGCTAGATTCGAGTAATCATCGCTCACGATGGGCGAAGATTGAGGCTACGGTGGCCCCACCTCGCGGTAATTCGCCTGGCTGGGGTTTTTGTATGCGCCTTGTAACTTGCTTTCGATGATCTGAGACCGGGGAATCCTCGATTTCGGTGTACCCCGCGGTAATGATTGCCGCTCTGCGGCTCGGTGATGGGTGATCCATTCCGGTGCCTCTTGGAGTCGGTGATGTGGTCGATCCGGTTGCCCTCGTCCCTGACGCTTGTGGTTACTTCGCTACGAGATTCGCGGAGCGCGTCGGCATCGGTTTGGGATCTCGGCTCGAATTTCAAGGCTGCGACGAACTGGCGTCTCGAATGATTCCACGCGAGAAGCCCGTGACTTGCGTGTGGATCGTGAATCTTCATATATTAATACATCACCTTAATTGCTGCTTTAATTGGTATGTTAAAGTGAAACAGGGTTCTGAATTTTCTTCGGGAGGGGAGGTCGGAGGATCATGTTCACTTGAAGAATGAATCCCGAGCGTGGTTGGTGGCGAGGCTGGACGAGTCGCACCCCATCATGGAGACGAAAGCGATGTTGATCCCGAGCCTCGAGCTGAATGAGGCCCTTGTCATCGGTGGTGTCATACGCGTGAGGTCGTGGGATTCGGCTGGCGATCGATCGAACTCGGGGAACGAGGCTCCGACATTCCTCGGGATCGATCAGATAGAGTCGGGCGTCGAAACGGATCTCCCGCCGCGCAAAGTCTGGAGACACTGGAACCGTCGGCCTTGATGCGCCCACTTGCAAGCCTGGTCCGCTGACCCGAACCTAATTTCGACGAGGGAGGCAAGACGATGAATGATCCGACGCGCCATAATGTTCCCTTGTATGACCAGCTCCAGGAGTCGATCTCGGGGAAGGTTCACACCACTCGTGCCGGAGCCAACTTCCGGTGGTACCAGGCGATCGTCCAGGATCTGGAGGCGGTCCGATTACGGCTCGATGAGGCGATCGTCTCCTGCGCCCGGCGGGAGTCGCAGAGCGATCGGGTTGTATTCGAAGAGGGGGGGAGGATCGCTCATCACCACCTGACCGAGATCGACTCCCTCGGACGTCTGAGGAATCAACTCGATCGACTCGTGACGAGGTTCCGGGCTTCCTTCACAGCAGGGATCGTCCCCGAAGTGGCCGGCAGCGCACGGAGGATCGACCTCGAACTGGCGGAGTGCGTCACCGTCATGAAACGACGATTCCAACAATCCGATGTCCGGCACGACTTCCAGGCCGACCTCGCCTCGGATCTTGGACTCTTCGAGCGGCTCCTCGACGATTTCGCCCTGATGCATTCGGATTCGGAAAATCAGCACCATCAAGGTGGTAATGGGCCTACACGAGGCGAGTCGACCACGGGGCGTACGGCTCATTCTCCCGAGAATTCGGCGAATTCAGATCCAGGCGGTTCTCCTTCCCAAACCCTGAGGGAATACAGCGAAGTCCTCAGAGAGGTCGATCGACGGATCATCGAAGCCCAGTTCGATCCTCCGCTGCAAGGGTTTTGGCGTGGAGTCAAGCAAAAGTTCCGCGAGGAACTCGCCCGGATTTCCCGGCCGATGGTTCTGAAGCCAATCTCATTCTCAAAGTTCGACTCCTAGGGCGACGGAGAGTGGATTGGGTCGTGGAATTGGATCCGTAAGTCCCTACAACGGAGGCCACCGAGATGATCCCCGTCGAGACGATCCTTCATCCCACCGACTTCTCGGAACAGGCGGATCACGCCTATCAGTTGGCTCGCCTGATCGCTCGGGAGCGTGGCGCCCGGTTGATCGTCCTGCACGTCGCGAGAATTTACGTCGATGCCCCGGCATTCGTCCCACCCGAGGTGGGCTCTCTCGTGCTCAACCTTCCCGAGAGTCAGGCGGACTATCGAGCGGGCCTGGAGGCGAAACTGAACGAGCGGATCGAACTTGCGGCCCATGTGGGCGATGACCGGACAATCCTCGGGAACGATCCGAAACAGGACGTCCATGCTCGGGAACTCCGGAGACCGGAGGCACGCCTAGAGGAGGGAGACCCGGTCGACGAGATCCTCCGCGTCGCCGACGAGGTCGAGTGCGACCTCATCGTCATGGGAACTCATGGCCGGAGCGGGCTGGGACGACTATTGACCGGGGGTGTGACAGAGGCTGTCGTTCGACGGGCTCGATGCCCCGTCCTGACCTTCCGCGGTCCTGAGTCAGCTGAGTCGTGGGATCGTTCAAAGGCCATCCTCCACCCGACCGACTTCTCGGAGTGTTCCGAATTGGCACTTCAGACGGCGCGAACCATCGCCCAGCGATGCGAGACGCGACTCGTTCTCATACACGTATTGCCGACTCAGACTGTCATTTTCGGCACCGTGCCTGTCTCTTGCGATGTTCCATCCATCCGCGACTCCCTGACCGCGATGGCGAGTCGGGTCGACGGCCCCGACCTCAAGCATCCCGTGGAATTCCGCTTGATCCGGGGAGATCCCGCCAGCGAAATCCTCCGAATCGCCGAGGACGAGGGCGACCGCAGCCTCATCGTGATGGGATCACACGGGCGGACCGGGCTGCGACACCTGTTCATGGGCAGCGTGGCCGAGGCCGTCCTGAGGAAAGCTGCATGTCCGGTCCTCACGGTAAAGGCTCCCCACCCCGAAGGCGCTCATGCTTCGCTCGCTGAACACTCCAGGAGCGGGGGATAGCTCGTGCCGCTCAGGATCATTAATTGAAAACTGTAAAATGTAATTAGGTGGTGTTTTGTTGTGATCGTGATTCGATTCTATCGAGGTTGCCATGAACCAGCACGATCGATCGGACAGGAAAGACCATCAAGCCGATTCCTCGCACGATTCCAAGGGTGATGGACCGGGGGAAGAAGCTAGGCGAATGACGACGCCAAGTCCTCAATTTGATCGTTTGTCGGCATCATCGGAGCGTCTCGGAGACCTGATCGACGAGGAGATCGCGCCCCTGGCCCACGCGATCTGGGAAGCGCGGGGGAGGCCCAGTTGTACCGATCAGGAGGATTGGTTCGAGGCCAGTCGCCGACTGATGGAGTCGCGAGGCGGAAAGCCCTCAATGACGCGAGATCTCGCCGCCGAGCAGGCTCGCGAGGCCCGCGAAAGCCGGGAGGCGCAAGAGGCGGGGCCCTCGATTCGGGACCGAATGGTGACCATCGGTCGCGGCAACCAGCAAGCGGGCCGACAAGGCCCTTGAACGACCACGACTGAAACAACTGTGCCGAGCGCGACTCAGCCGTCCAATGAAAGGTAGATCCGAGAACTTATCCCGCTCCGTCGAGGTCGATTCGACACGGGAAATCTCGTGACGTCGAACGATTCGGTCGGTGTAGAATAGAAAGTGGAGGCTCACCAAGGAGCCTTCGTTCGATTTGAGGAGGATGAGAATCCGATGTTGCGAACGATCCTGGTCGGCCTCGACGGCACGGTACACGGCGATTCGGCCCTGAAACTGGCGATTCGGTGGAGCAAACGATATGATGCTCTGCTCGTCGGCTTGGGTTGTGTGGACGAACCGGGCATCCACGGCCCGGAGGAGATCATCTCCGGCGAGGGCTACTTCAGTCGCCTGAACTCGGCCCTGCTGGAAGAAACCCGGACTCGCGTCGAAGCGACACTTTCGCAAGCGGCCCTTCGATGCGCCGAGGCGGGTGTTGCTTTCAAACCTCTGGAGGATGTCGGTACGCCGGACACCCAAATTCTGGAGGAGGCCCAGCGCTTCGATTTGATCATGCTGGGCCAACAGACTCACTTCCGGTTCGGGTGGGAGAATGAGCCCGACGTCACACTCCCCAAGGTACTGGCGGATACACCCCGGCCGGTGGTGGTCGTTCCCGAAAGCGCGGGCGAAGGAGATTCGGTGATCGTAGCCTACGACGGCAGCCTTCAGGCCGCCCGCGCTCTGTATGCCTTCGAGGCGTCGGGGCTGGGCCAAGGGCGGGAGATCCAGGTTCTCAGCGTCTCGGATGAGAAGAAAACCGCCTTACGTCACGCCGATCGCGCGATCGAATTCCTGAAATCTCACGGTATGGAAGCGAATCCATCCCCGGTCGAATCGGGAGGATCTCCGGGAGACGTTCTTCTCGAGATGATCCGCCTCTCCGACCCCGGTCTGATCGTTATGGGCGCCTATGGCCAGCCTGGACTTCGCGAGTTCTTCCTCGGCTCGACCACAAGTACGTTGCTCAAGAAGGGCACGATCCCGATGTTCCTGTTTCATTAAGCAAACGATGTAAGGTATTATCATGTCAAATTTATCAACGAATCATTAGTATGTTTTTGTTGGCGAGTTTTGGTTGGTCGTATATTTTTAATCTTGAGAGTCTTCGGGAGTTCTGCCTTTGGATCCCGGAATGCCAAGGACGACTCCGGTGTGTCCGGGGATTCCGAAAGGCAGGACCCGGAGACCTCTATCTACCGAGGCTTCCGCTCCAAGCGGTTCCGGATGAAGAGGTGCGAGTGCTCGAAAAGGATGAGGCCTCGATCACGGATCGAGAACCGGGGTCGACCGATTGGTATGCAGCCACGATCGAGGCGACGCTCGAGGGATTCGGGACCGACGGGGAGCGAGGTCTGAGCAGCACCGAAGCGGACGCTCGAAGATCTCGTCACGGGCCGAATCGGCTGGAGGAGCTACCTCCGACCCCGATCTGGGAGAAGTTCTCCCGGCAGTTCATGGAGCCGGTCATCCTGCTCCTTGTTGTCGCTTCGGTGATCGCCGGGGCGATGGGAGAGTGGGTCGATACCCTGGCGATCTTGGCGATCGTGCTCCTGAATGGCCTACTCGGCTTCTTCCAGGAAGAACGGGCCGGGAGGGCGCTGGCGGCTCTCCAACGAATTTCCTCGCCGATGGCCAGAGTGATTCGTGAGGGAGTGCACGAATCGGTGCCCGCGAGTGATCTGGTGCCTGGCGACCGGATCGAACTCGAAGCGGGGGACCACATCCCGGCGGATCTCCGGCTCATCCAGGCCTCGGGCTTCCGTGTCCAGGAGGCGGCACTCACCGGCGAGTCGTCCCCCGTCGGCAAGGATCCGATATGTGTTCTGCCCAGGGGTACGCCGCTGGGTGACCGGAAAAATTTGGCCTATGCGGGCACGGTGGCCGTCGCCGGCAAGGCGGCTGCCTTGGTCGTCGCCACCGGCATGGCGACCGAACTAGGCCGGATCGCCGGGCTGCTCGATCGGACCGAATCGGAGCCGACGCCGCTCCAACGTCGACTAGGGGAGCTGGGGAAGGTCCTGGTGGTGGTATGCCTGGCCGTCGTAGGCGTGGTTTTCCTGCTCCAGTTGCTTCGGGGCGACGATCTCTTCGACGCGTTTTTCCTGTCGGTGAGCCTGGCGGTGGCCGCCGTTCCCGAGGGGCTGCCCGCCGTCGTGACCCTGACGCTGGCGATGGGCCTTCAGCGGATGGTCAAGCGAAACGCCCTGATTCGCAGGCTACCGAGCGTCGAAACTCTCGGATCGGTAACGGTGATTTGCTCCGACAAGACCGGCACCCTGACCCGCAATGAGATGACCGTTCGGGAGGTTGTCGTCGGTCATTGGCGATATTTGATCACCGGTGACGGATACAATCCTACCGGAGAGTTCCTCAGGGCTGACGCGGATCGTTCGAGTCGCGAAGGAGCGACGGAGTCCGCTCCATCAAGATCTTCGGAGAGACCGGCGAATCCCCGACGGATCGAGACCGCCGCCGACCCCGACCTGATCCGGCTCTTGACGATCGGGGCCCGCTGCAACAACGCGAGGCTGGTCCTTCAAGGGGATGGCGAAGAATCGTGGCAGGTCATCGGCGATCCGACCGAAGGGTCGTTGTTGGTGGCCGCGTTCAAGGCAGGGATCGAGCCCTCTGGGCCCGACCAGCACGTCGTCTACGAGCTTCCGTTCGACTCCGAGCGGAAGGCGATGTCCGTCGTGATCCGGGGGCCTGATGCCGAAGTCGAGATGAACACCAAGGGTGCACCGGAGGTGATCCTCGATCGGTGCGTTTCAGAGCGAAGGGGCGAGGAGGTTGTGCCTCTCGACGACGATCGTCGTCGGGAGATCAAGGAAATCGGCGCCGAGATGGCCTCTCGAGCCCTGAGGGTCCTGGCCCTGGCCTCTCGATCGCTCCCGGACGATGGTCGCATCCTGGAGGAGGAAAAGGGGCTCACCTTTGCCGGGCTCGTCGGGATGATCGACCCGCCTCGCGAAGAGGCTCGCGTGGCCGTGGCCCGATGTCGCGAGGCGGGGATCCGGCCCGTCGTGATCACGGGGGATCATCCGGAGACGGCCATGGCCATCGCCCGCGATCTAGGAATCGCCGGCGAAGGGGACCGGGTCGTGTCCGGGGCCGAGCTGGACGCGATCTCGGATGTCGAACTCTCGGCGGAAGTCGTGAGGATCCCGGTCTATGCACGCGTGACCGCCGAGCACAAGCTTCGCGTCGTCCGGGCGTGGAAGGCCCGGGGGGAAGTGGTGGCCATGACCGGTGACGGAGTCAACGACGCACCCGCCGTCAGGGCGGCCGACATCGGGATCGCCATGGGCATGACCGGCACGGATGTGACCAAGGAGGCCGCGGCCCTGGTGCTGACCGACGATAATTTCGCTTCGATCGTCAATGCCGTCGAAGAGGGACGGGGGATCTTCGACAACATCCAAAAATTCGTCCACTATCTGCTCTCGAGCAATGCCGGGGAAGTCCTGCTCATGCTCTTCGCGGCCCTGGTGGGCTGGCCTGCCCCGCTGACGGCGATCCAGCTTCTCTGGATCAACCTGGTCACCGATGGCCTGCCCGCCCTGGCCCTGGCGATGGAGCCCCCCGAACCGGAGGTCATGCAACGCCGACCGCGTCCCCCCAGAGAGCCCGTGATCACCAAACGGCGAGGGATGCTCATGCTCGGTCATGGCTTATTGATCGCCACGGCGGGGGTGACGGCGTTCGCCCTCGCCTCTCGGGGGGGCACTATCGAGCATGCCAGGGCCGTTACATTCACCACCCTGGCCTTCGCCCAGCTATTCTACGCCTTCGCTTGCCGGAGCCAGCGTCATACCGTCATCGAGTTGGGTTTGTTCTCGAACCCTTACCTGCTCGGGGCGATCGTCATCTCGTCGCTGCTGCAACTCTCCGTGGTCTCACTCTCGTTCACCCGGTCCGTATTCGACGTCTCGACCAACCCGTTCCGGGAGTGGGGAATGATACTCACGCTGGCACTCGCTCCCGTCACGATCATTGAGATCACGAAGTACCTTCGATCTCTATCCTTCGAGACCAGGCGTCGGACCCCAGGAGAGCTCCGCATCGACTGAGGTTCGTCACGGAAGCTCAACGGTGCTCGACGCGAGCGATCCTTCAGGGATCCTCGGCTCGATGAATCGATCGATCCGGCGTGGTGACGAAGCGCGATTGCCGGATCGATCGATTCATCGCACACTGGAGATTGGTCGATCTTCCAGCCCGTTACCAAGGGTCCAGAAGATGAGTCGTTTCCCGGAGCTCAGCCACGAGTTGATCCCCTACCTCGTGTCTTCAGTATACGTTCTCATCAGCCTGATCGCATCCGGTCATGTCATCCTGACCAAGCGTGAGCCGCGGGCCGCCGTCAGCTGGATTGGCCTGATCTGGCTCTCACCGTTGGTTGGGATCGCCCTCTACACGCTGCTGGGGATCAACAGGATCCATCGTCGGTCCCGCCTCCAGGGCGCCTTGAAGGGGCCTGTGGGCTCGCTTTCCCAGGGGACTGGCTGTTCCGAGAGCCTGCTCCGGACGCTACCCATCGATAAAGGGCATCTCTCCGACCTCGCGCGATTGCTCGGAGAACTCACCGGACGACCGCTCCTCACGGGCAATGATGTCAAGCCCCTCGCAGATGGAGATCGGGCCTATCCGGTCATGCTCGCCGCGATCGAGGAGGCGACCTTATCGATCTCGCTGGGCACCTATATCTTCAACAATGATCGGGTCGGCCTGGCTTTCGTGGAAGCACTGGGCCGGGCGGTCGATCGGGGTGTGGCCGTAAGGGTCCTGGTTGACGACCTCGGGTCGCGGTACGACTGGCCCTCGATCCTGGGGCCTCTCCGACAGGCGGGAGTCCCTGCCGCGGCCTTCCTCCCGACGCTCGCGCCGGGTTGGTTCCCCTACTTGAACCTACGTAACCATCGGAAGCTACTGGTGGTCGATGGCCAGGTTGGATTCACCGGGGGGATGAATATCAACGAATCCTATTCTATTTCCCTAAGGCCGATTCGACCGACGCACGATTTGCATTTCCGGATCCGCGGCCCGGTCGTGGCCGAACTGCAGCAGATCTTCGCCGACGACTGGGCGTTCTGCACCGGAGAGTCACTGGTCGGACCGAATTGGTTTCCACCGCTCGATCCGGCAGGCTCGGTGCTCTCCCGAGGAATTCCCGACGGCCCGGACAATGACATGGATCATCTCCTCATCGCGATCCTGGGGGCTTTGGCCTGCGCCCGTTCCTCGGTGTCGATCGTAACCCCCTATTTCCTGCCCGAGTTGGTCCTGATCTCCGCCCTCACCATCGCCGCGATGCGCGGTGTTCGAGTCGACATCATCCTTCCCCGGGAGAATAATCAGCCCGTGGTCAAATGGGCCTCCACCGGCATACTGGCGCAGGTCCTGGAGCGTGGATGTCGCGTCTGGTACTCGCCGCCCCCCTTCGACCATTCGAAGCTGATGATTGTGGACGAGGTCTGGGTGTTCTTCGGCTCGGGGAACTGGGACCCTCGGAGCTTTCGCTTGAATTTCGAATTCAACCTCGAATGCTACAGCTCCCAGCTGGCTGCATCCTTGGAGAAGCTCGTCCGAGCCAAGATCCGACAGGCGGAACCGATCACGCTCGAGTCGATCAACCGGCGGAGCATGCCGGTCAAGCTTCGCGACGGCATCGCACGCCTCTTTTCACCCTGCCTCTGAGCGGCCGTGGAGGTCTGATGAACGCCCCTTTGCCGCCCCACGAAGCGATTCCGGATCCGTCAGGTCCCCCCGATCGCGGCGCCGCACGGGATGATGCCCTGGAGGTTTTTCTGCTGGATCTAGGAGACGCCCACCCCACATTCTATTCCGAGGCCGCGGACTCGCAGGACGATGATCGATCCGGCTTGACTCCGGCCCGAGGCGTTCGCGGATGGTTGGAACGAGGATATCGAAGAATGCGGGAAGCCCTGGATCTTCCCACGAATCATGTAGGTCGGTTCACGAGTCGCGCCTGGGCCCGCTTGAGGCGATCCACCGCTCCCGATGAGCCGATGCTCCGACGCCTCCGCACGACGAGCTCGATCATCCTCCATCATCCCCGATCTTTGACGATGGAGCAAACTCGCTCGGCCTGGAAGAGTTATCTCGCCGGTCGGCGACGCCATCATCGGATCTGGCTCGCGATCGATCTCCTGATCTCTCCACTGTCGGTGATCTTGACGCCGATCCCAGGTCCTAATGTCATCGGATACTGGTTCGTCTACAGATCCATATGCCATGCGTTGGCATTGATTGGGGTCCGGCGGGCATCGGGGCCGGGCATGATTACGCTCTTGCATGCTTCGGAGGCCCTGGACGAGTTGATCGGGGGGGAACAAGTGGCCTCGATCGGGGAGCAGCTCGGCCTGAGGCGTCTGGAGGACTTCCTCTGTCAGGTGGAGACGAAGCGAATTCGACCGGATGATCCCTCGGTCTCCGGCCCGCCATGAAGGAGATTTGGAGTCGATGCGACTGATCAGTTACAACATTCACAAGGGTATCGGAGGCCACGACCGCCGCTACCGAATCGACCGGATCGTCCGGGTGATCGAGGAAGAGGCCCCGGATCTTATCTGCTTGCAGGAGGTCACCAGGGGGCTACGCCGCTCGCGATTCGACGACCAGCCCCAGATCCTCTCGGAGAGGCTACAGGCCGCAGCCCGGATGTACCAACTCAACGTGCGCCTCAAGACGGGGGGGTATGGTAATTTATTACTCTCTCGCTGGCCGCTCCGCGACAAACATCAGCTCTCATTGAGACTGCGGAGCAAGAAGCCGCGAGGTGCCCAGCTCGCCGTCGTGGAGACGCCAGAAGGTCCGCTTCATCTCGTGAACTGGCATCTTGGGCTGGCGGAAAGCGAGCGACATTGGCAGGTCAACCAGCTGCTGGGTCATCCTCGATTTCAGGAATCAGCCTATCTTCCGACCTTGATTGTCGGTGACTTCAACGACTGGCGAGACACCCTGGCTCGGGCCTGCTTCTCGCGCCACGGCTTCTCCCAAGTGACCGCTCCGCGATCGCGCTTTCGGTCGTTCCCCGCATTCCTCGCGATGGGATCACTCGACAAGGCCTTCTCGCGGGGTCCAATCCTGATCCGACACGCTCGAATCGTGCGCACGGCGCAGGCCAGATCAGCCTCGGATCACCTGCCCTTGGTCGCCGACTTCCACCTCGATCGAGTGGAATAGCCAGACCGTACTCGGAGTCCGGTTCGCGGCAATTCCATTTGGATTGCCGCCAAGGACCAAAACGGGATGCTTCCGGTACTCAAACCTCGATTCGATGCTCGCGCGTTCCTCCGCGAATCAGTCGCGTTTTCATTCTTGGCTTGAGGTAGTTGCCTTGACGCCGAGGATCAGATAGATTCTGTCGAGAAGTAAAGTGCTGCTCGCGAAGGGTAGCAACTATTCGGCTATGACAGCCCCATCGTGCGAAACATCGCATTGGTGGGGTTTTTTAATGTCGATTGGATTTTTTGGAACCAATGCCTGGGTGTCTGCTCAACTATGCAGGATTAACACGTGGCTGTCTAATTGTCAATCATTCTTTTGTTAATTATGGCGGGGCCTTGCCTCTGATTCGGTCGAGATGGTCGTTTTATGGGAGATCTCAGCGAGTTCTGGCGTAATTTGCTGTTCGAGCTCAGGTCGGTCACTCCATGTTACGGTCGATTCAGGATCAGAATATCGTTGCGTGCGTCCATGCGAGACTACTTAAGGAGTCCGTAAGATGCTCGAAGAAATCGAAGTCCTCTTAGAGAGATCGGGCGGGGATGGAGACTATGATCTGGCAGGATTCCGAAACGATTCGGATGAAATGGATCAGCTTATGCAAGCCTGGCTGCTGGAGCGTGGGCGGAGCATTGATTGCTTGCTCTTGCTCGAGTGGTCTCGTCGCATCCTAACCCGCATGATTCGGACTGATGCGATTGAAAAGCCTACCAATCGAGAGGTGAAGCGTCTGCTCCGGAGCATCGAACTGATCGTGAGCGAATCTGCTCCGATCGACGATTGATGGCGGAGATTGCACGATGTTATCGAGGCGGGCCATTGAAACGGCCATGGGCGGTTTCTGTACGTTTCCCGGCATTCTCGCTTCTCGACCTCAATCGGCCATAGGTGGTCGTTTCGTCGATCTTTCCCGGGGCCGTACGTATGTGTAATGTCGCCGGATTGGGGGAATTCCGGCTGATCCGGTGAGAGGGGACGATATCATTGTCGGGAAATGTTGCGGGTGTCATCGGCCGTGGGCTCGAGACGTTCTGGGGACTCGAGACCGAGGAGGCGTTAAAGCGGGTCAACTCGAGTTCGCAGGGCCTGACGACCGAACAGGCATCGGATCGACGGAATCTCCAGGTCGGCAAATCGATTCCCGCGGGAGGTCGCCACGGTAGGCTCAATCTCCTGCTCACGCAATTTTTGAGCCCGATTATACTTATCCTGCTTCTCGCAGCTGGACTCTCAGCATCTCTGGGACAGATCACCGACTCTTCGATCATCCTGGCAATCGTCCTCATCAGCGGGCTGATCGGGTATTGGCAGGAGTACAGGGCCGCCGAAGCCGTTGAGTCGCTCCTGGCCCAGGTCAGGATCAAGACCACAGTCATCCGGGACGGCCTGGAGGTCGATATCCCGGTCGAAGAAGTCGTGCCGGGTGACCTCGTTGTGCTCAATGCCGGTGACATCATCCCGGCTGATTGTCTGATCCTGGACTCCACCGATCTTCATCTCGACGAGGCCGCGCTGACCGGGGAGACATATCCGGCGGAAAAAGCATCGGGAATTCTGCCCGGGGCGACGGTACTCGGCCGCCGGAGCAACAGCCTTTTCCGGGGTACCCATGTCGTGAGCGGGACCGGCACGGCCCTGGTCATTCTCACGGGACGCGAGACCGAGTTCGGGCGCCTTTCGGAGCGGATCAGCCAGGTCCGCCCTGAAGCCGAATTCGAGCGAGGATTACGCCGATTCGGCTATTTCCTCATGCAACTCACGTTCGTCTTGGTGCTTATCATTTTCGCCGTCAATGTCGCATTAGGAAGGACGGTCCTTGAAGCTTTGCTCTTTTCCACGGCACTCGCCGTGGGGCTGACGCCGCAATTACTACCTGCCATCATCGGCGTCAATCTGGCACACGGCGCCCGAGAGATGGCCAGGCGTCAAGTAATCGTCAAGCGACTCGCCTCAATCGAGAGCTTCGGAAGCATGGACGTCCTCTGTTCGGACAAAACTGGAACCTTGACCGAGGGATCGGTTCAAATCCAAGGTGCCCTGGATTTCGCCGGCCGGGCGAGCGAGAACGTCTTCTTCCAAGCCTACCTCAACGCCTCGTTCGAATCAGGTTTCACCAATCCAATCGACGATGCCATCCGGGGCCATCGATCCTTCGACCTTTCCGGCTATCGCAAGGTTGGAGAGGTCCCGTATGACTTCATCCGAAAGCGCTTGAGCGTCGAGGTCGAGAGGGAAGGTCGCCACTTCCTTGTCACCAAGGGGGCACTGATGGGGGTTCTGGCCGCCTGCACTCGGGCCGAGGGAGCCGGAGGAGACGTCGTGGACCTCGCCTCGGTTCGACCCGAGATTGAGCGATTGCATGAGGAGCTCAGCTCGCGGGAGTCTCGGACCCTGGGCGTGGCCTATCGCGATCTCGATCCAGATTCACGTCCGACGAGGGAACGAGAGGCGGACATGACCTTTCTCGGACTACTCGTGCTCCATGACCCTCCCAAGGCCGGGGTCGAGGTGACAATTCGGCAATTGAACCATCTCGGAATCACGACCAAGATCCTGACGGGAGATAACCGCCTCGTCGCCTCGCGAGTCGGCGAGTTGGTGGGGTTGACTGGGCTGGGCGTCCTCACCGGGCCGGAGATCGCCTTGATGAGCAACGATGCTCTGACGCAGAAGGTCGGCGAGGTCGGCATCTTTGCCGAGGTCGAGCCCAATCAAAAGGAGCGGATCTTGCTGGCCATCAAAAGGGCCGGGCATGTGGTCGGCTACCTCGGCGACGGGATCAACGACGCGTCGGCATTACATGCCGCCGATGTCGGCATCTCGGTCGACTCGGCCGTCGACGTCGCCAAGAAGGCGGCCGACATCGTCCTACTAAAGAAAGACCTTGGCGTACTGATCGAGGGGGTCCGGGAGGGGCGTGTCGCCTTCGCCAACACCCTGAAATACGTCAATATGGCCACCAGCGCCAATTTCGGCAACATGCTCAGCATGGCGGGCCTTTCCCCGTTCCTCCCGTTCCTCCCTTTATTGCCCAAGCAAATCCTATTAATGAATCTGCTGACCGATCTCCCGGAGATGGCGATTGCCACAGATGGCGTAGATTCCGAGCTAATCGAGAGTCCGCGACGCTGGGATGTCCGCGAGATCCGCAAATTCATGCTCGTCTTCGGCGTCGTCAGCTCGCTGTTCGATTTCGCATCCTTCGGAGTGCTCCTGCTGATACTCAAGGCCCGGCCCGAGCAATTCCGGACCGGATGGTTCGTGGAGTCGGTGATCTCGGCCTCGGTCATCGTTCTTGTGATTCGAACTCGTAGGCCATTGTTCGGGAGCCGACCGGCGAAGGCCTTGCTCGCGAGCACGATCGTGATCATCCTCGCGACCCTCGCCCTCCCGTTCTCGGAGCTGGGATCCCTCCTGGGCTTCCAACAACTACCCGCCCTGTTCTTGATCGCCATGGGTGCGATCGTCGTTGCATATGTCGCGGCGGCCGAGCTCACCAAGAGGATCTATTTCAGCAAGGGACTGCGAGGGCAAGTCGATGGAAATCACTGAGCTGATCGAGGCCCTTTCCGACCCCGCCGCTTACTCTCATCCGGTCGGCAAGGTGGAAGTTCATCAAACCCATATCTCGGTGGTCTTCCTCGCGGGTTCCTTCGCTTACAAGATCAAGAAACCGCTTCAGCTCGACTTCCTCGATTACGGGAGCCTGGATCGTCGACGCCATTTCTGCGAGCGGGAGATCATCCTGAATCGCCGCCTGGCGCCTTCGGTCTACCTGAAGGTCGTCCCCGTGGTCGGAGTCGGTAACACACTCCGGGTGGATGGAGCCGGCGAGGCGATCGAATGGGCCGTCATGATGGGTCGACTACCCGAGGCCGCCACGCTGAAAGAACGGCTTCGACGTGATGACTTCGCGGTTGAGCAGGTCGTAGCCCTGGCGGATCGGATTGCTGGTTTTCACGCCCGGGCCGAGTCAGGTCCTCAGATCTCGGCCTTCGGGAGATTCGATGTGGTGTCCCGAAACGCACGGGAAAACTTCGAACAATCCGCTCCGTTTATAGGGCTAACAATTAGCCAAGCGGTTTATGATCGATTACAGCGATTAACCGAGATGGCACTGATCCAACTCGGCGAGCTCATAGAGGCGCGTGCTTACCGCGGAATACCTCGCGATACGCATGGCGACCTTCGACTTGGCCACATTTACCTCTTTCCCGAGAGACTCCCTCCCGACGATCTAGTTATCGTCGACTGCATCGAGTTTAACGACCGATTCCGCCATGCCGACCCGGTGTCCGACATGGCCTTTCTTGCGATGGATTTTGCCCGACACGCTCGAAGGGATTTACAGAGGACATTTGCCGAGGCCTATTTCCGGGCGAACGGAGACGTGGAAGGTCGGGCTCTGCTACCCTTTTACATCGCCTACCGTGCCGCCGTACGGGGAAAGGTCGAGAGCCTGATGCAATCGGAGGGAGAGATCCCGGCGGTCGAGCGGGTGGTCTTATTCGAGAAGGCCTGCGCCTGCTGGTTGCTGGCGCTCGGTGAGCTGGATGTCCCGAGCCGGAGGCCCTGCCTCGTTCTCGTGGGAGGCTTGCCCGGATCGGGAAAGTCCACGTTGTCCCGCTTCCTGGCCGATCGGGCCGGGTTAACCGTGATCCGATCGGACGTGGTTCGCAAGGAACTGGCCGGCATCGCGGAGGGGCAGCCGTCGCCGGCCGATTATCGGGATGGAATCTACAGCTCCGATTGGGATGAAAGGACCTACGCCGAATGCTCGCGGAGGGCCGAGGAAAACCTCTTCGAAGGAGAGCGGGTCCTGGTCGACGCGAGCTTCGGCCGGGAGGCGGATCGGCACCGCTTCCGCAAGTTGGCGGAACGCCTGGGTGTTCCCGTCGTCCTCGTGGTCTGTCGGGCTGAAATGTCCGTGATTAGAGCACGGCTGGAAAGTCGCCAGCATGACGCTTCCGATGCCGAATGGTCCATCTACTTGAAGGCCTCCGAGCACTGGGAGGAGCCCCCTCTCGCGACGGCGAGTTCGACGTGGGAAGTTGCCTCCGGCAAGGACATCGGTGAGACGGTCGAGCAGGCGATTCGGGTTCTGAAGGACCTGAAGCTTGCAGACTGATTCATGGATGAAAGACGACCGAGTCGTCTCACAGATCCGAGGATGGTTCTGGTCCATTCGACACGGTCGATTCTCGGAGAGTCGATGGAGCGCCTACATGTCTTGTATTGTATAAATGAATGTTAATTATTGTGTTGATCGATTTCCCCTTCAACTCGACCAGAGCCCGATTCGCCTCATGTGTGGGATACTCGGGGAATTCTGGACTGATCGGTATCTTCGCGACCGGGAGAAGTATCTCTTTGGCATGAGTTAATTGTGTGTGAAAAATTATCAATTCTCGATCCAACCAAAGACGCCCACATGGTCGAATGACGGGTGGGCATGATAGTCCGAGTGCTCCTCGGGGATCGCGTTGATGACCAGACGTCCCCCCCGCTCGAGATGACCCGAGTTTCCCAGAATGGGTGCCCGTGCGGATGTGATGTTGCTGATGGCATGGGGTTTCGCGCTTGACTCATCCGAGTTTTCGCCGGCCCATCTTGCACGCATTTCACGGGAGTGGACAAGCTATTGACCCGACCTGGCGAGGAGGAAGACTCGCGTTTCGGGAAACAGATGATGCAAAAGCCTCAGGACGAGGTGGGCCCAGGCGCCGAAAGCGGTCGGTCCCAGACTCTGCCCGTTCATCATCACCGTCAATCCTGCTAAACGGCAGGATCTCCATCCCGATCGGGGACCGGGTCAGGTCTTCTGACGAGTTGCAGATGGGAGGGGATGACATCAAGAGGGCCCGAGGAAGCCAGGATCAAGGCATTCATAAGCTGGATCGGAGTCCTTGAGTTTGTCGGCCTACTGGAATTTAGATTATATATATTTACTGATTTAATTTATTTAATTATGAATATGTTATTTGTTGTGCTGAGGCTGTCGAGAGGTCGAGGCTGAGTCGGATCGATCCAGGTATGGCCCTGTTATGGCGGTTCGACCAAACGGCATTCATTTCGATTAATTGATAAACTTGGATGCCGTCGTTTGGTCGTTGTTCATGGCGATGCGAAATGGTCGGGTGATGTTTCATCCATGGGGATGTTCATGAGGATGACGGCCCCGGGTCGATCCGGCACGAATATTTCGATTCGGCCACCGTGAGCCTCGACAATCCGTCGGGCGAATGCCAGTCCCAGTCCGATTCCTTTGATCTTGGTCGTGTAGAAGGGCTCGAAGACATTGGCAACCTCCCTTGGATTGAGACCCGGGCCGTTGTCACTGACCGCGATCTGGAGCCCGGCTTGACCCTCGACGTCAGCCGGCCTGCAATGGATCAGGATCCTGGCCGGATCCCTTCAGGCAGTCAGGGGATTGTCGAAGAGATTGCGACACAGCTCCCTGAATCGGGATTTGTCGATGTTGCAGCAAGGATGAATGCCTTCGATGGATTCTTCGATCGAGGCGTCCCGTCCCCCGCTCATTGACAGAACGTCGGCCCAGGCCGCTCGCCAAGTCTCGACGATGTTGGATGGGGTTCGGACAAGCAGGATCGGAGCCGCAAAATAGCTGAGATCCTCGAAGATCCGATAGAGATCGTGCTGGGCCCGCTCGACTCGGGCGATCAAGTCGAGCGATCGGGGTCAGTCCCGGTCGGACAACGCCAGCATCTCCAGGCAAGCCTGGCCGCGTTGGAGGGCATTGCGGCTTTCGTGAGCCAGTCCCGTGGCCATCTGCCCGATGGCCGAAAGTCTCTCGGATCGGAGTACCACACTCTGGGCTCGCTTCAATTCGGTATTATCCTGTTCGACGCCGAGGATCGCCGGTCCACCCTGGTATTCATCGAGTCGTCGAGCGTTCCAGACGATACTGCGGCGTGATCCGTTCCGACAACGGAAAGTCCATTCGTAGTCACGGATTCGTTCGTTGTTGAGGACGAGATTGGCGAATTCTTCTAGAGTAAACCCTGCTTCGTCGCTACAGGACTGATCGTTGTGTGAGTCTCCGATCACATCGTGGACCGAGAAGCGCGTGATTGGTTCGGCGAACGGATTGATGTAGAGGATGGATTGATCGGGGCGAGTGATGATGATCAGCCAGTCGGCGGCTTCGACGAGCTGTTGGAAGGCAAATTCGCGCCGACTCCGGGTCATGGCCAACTGTCGTCGGTCTGCCATTTTAGCGAGCCTGAATCGTAATACATCGAAAACGAGTGGTCTTGTAATGTAATCAGTTGCTCCTTGCCGAATTGCCTCGATGGCTCTCTGAAGGTCGGAGCGGTTCGTCATAAGGATGATCGGCGTCCCCGGCGTCGCCTGGCGCAACCTGGGAAGAACAGGTTCGGCGATTTCGCCCGGAACCTCGTGATCGAGGATGATTGTGGAGAAGGCCTCGAGATCGCGCCGGCCCAAGGTCTCGGAGTCCGAACGGGCGGTCTCAATTCGATGGCCCTCACGCCTCAGTAAATCCAGGAGGTCGGCCCGGGTGCCTGGGGCTTTTTTCACCACGAGTATGTCGAGGGGCATTGGGGAATCCATTCGAATTACCTCGGAAGGCGATTTGACCGAGGCCGGATCCGATGCGCCGACGAATCGAAACCATTGTTCCTTCCAAACGATCGAGTCCGGTTGTGTAGCTGCTACGGGCCAGCTTCCTCCTGTTTCCAGATCATTCCGCATCTGCCCGGTATCATCGATGTGGATCGATCTCGGGCCGGTCGAGGTTGCCCAACGAATTGAGCCCACGTTGCACCCTTGAAGTGTTGACGTGGGCTCTCGTAGCCTCGATCGAATGGCCCGTCGTGAGCCGTCGATTGGATCGAACGCAACCTGTCGGCCCGTTCGGTTCAAGGGTGCAAACGTGGGTAAAACATGAATGATTTTATGTTTATTGATGAGTCGGGGTTTTTTCATGAGAACGTTCGTGAGCTTTAAAATCCTTCGACGACTTTGCGGCTAGGAGTGCGGCCTCTGATTCCAGGATGACCAAGGTCGTTCTCATGACGGTGTCGGGATTGAGTGAGATGCTGTCGATTCGATGCTCGACCAGGAATCGAGCGAATTCGGGATGATCGCTCGGGGCTTGTCCGCAGATACCTACCTTACGGCCAGCGGCCCTGGACCTACTGATCACATCGGCGATCATCGTCATGACGGCCGGGTTTCGTTCGTCGAAGAGTTGGGCGACGATCTCGGAGTCGCGATCCACCCCGAGCACGAGTTGGGTCAGATCATTGGAGCCGATCGAGAAACCGTCGAAGACCTCGGCGAATTGTTCCGCGAGAATGACGTTACTTGGGATTTCGCACATCACGTAGACTTCCAGGCCGTTGGTGTGTGCCTTGAGGTCATTCTCCGCCATCTCGGCGAGGACGAGTCTCCCTTCCTCGACTGTCCTGCAGAAGGGGACCATCAGCTTTACGTTCGTGAGGCCCATCTCGTCGCGGACCTTCTTGATCGCCCGGCACTCGAGCGCGAAGGCCGCTCGGTAGCGCGGGTTGTAATAGCGTGATGCCCCGCGAAACCCGAGCATGGGGTTCTCCTCCGATGGTTCGTAATCTCGACCACCGATGAGGTTGGCATACTCGTTGGTCTTGAAGTCACTCAGCCTGACAATCACGTCTTTCGGGTAAAAGGCCGCCGCGATCATGGCCACGCCCTGGGCTAACTTTTCGACGAAAAACAGCGATTTGTCGTCGTAGCCGACCGTCAATCTCTCGATCTCCGCCCGGACCACCGGGTCGCTGACTCGGGCGAACTCGACCAGCGCCATCGGGTGGATCTTGATGGTATTCGAGATGATGAACTCTTCGCGAGCCAGGCCGACGCCATCGTTGGGGATGAATGACAGCCGGAAGGCTTCTTCGGGATTGGCGATGTTCATCATCACCTTGGTCCGAGGTCGTGCGAGTTCGCGAACGTCCTGACGATGAACATCGAAGTCGAGTAGGCCTTCATAAACGAATCCGGTTTCACCCTCGGCGCAGGAGACGGTAACGTCCTGGCCATTGCGGAGCGCCTCGGTGCCTCGCTCCGTGCCGACGACGGCCGGAAGGCCCAACTCGCGGCTGACGATCGCCGCGTGGCAGGTCCGACCGCCCCGATTGGTGACGATCGCGGCAGCCCGCTTCATCATCGGCTCCCAGTCGGGGTCGGTCTTGTCGGTAACCAGCACCTCTCCATCGCGGAACTCGTGGAGGTCTTGCACGCGTTGCACGATCCGGACCGGACCCCGCCCGATCCTCTCGCCGACGCTTCGGCCACTGATGAGGACAGGACCCCGAGTGCAGAGCCGATAGCCTTCTATGACCTCGGGTCGCCGCTGGGATTGGACGGTCTCCGGTCGAGCCTGGACGATGAATAACTCACCCGTGCGTCCATCTTTCGCCCATTCCAGGTCCATGGGCGTGGGTCGGCCGTACTTTCCGCTGTAGTGGTCCTCGACCAAGCACGCCCAGCGGGCCAGAGTCAGGATGTCGTCGTCGGTGATCGCGAAGCGACGACGATCCTCGGTTGTGACCGGAACGGTTCGAGTCATCCGGCCTCCACCTACGTCGTAGATCAGCTTGTACTCTTTGGTCCCGATCCGCTTCTGTAGGATCGGTCGGAATCCGGTCCGCAACGTGGGTTTGAAGACGCGGAATTCGTCGGGGTTGACGGTGCCCTGGACGATGCTCTCGCCCAACCCGTAAGAGGCGTTGATCAGCACGGCGTCGCGGAATCCAGTCTCCGTGTCGATCGAGAACATGACACCGGACGAGGCGAGGTCGGAGCGGATCATCCTCTGGACGCCGATCGACAGTCCCACTTGAAAGTGATCGAAACCCTTGTCGGCGCGATAGGAGATGGCTCGGTCGGTGAAGAGTGAGGCGAAGCATCGCTTGCAGGACTCGAGCAAGGCCGAGCGGCCCTGGACATTCAGGTAGGTCTCCTGCTGGCCGGCGAAGCTGGCGTCGGGCAGATCCTCGGCCGTGGCGCTACTTCGAACGGCTACGTCGATCGCCCGTTCCGGGGCCTCCTTGGAGAGGTCGTCGTAGGACACCGCGATCTCGTTCTCGAGATCCTTGGGGAGGCTTGCTGATACCACCGCCTGACGGGCGAGGTGCCCACGCCGGCGGAGTTCTTCGGTATTTTGTGTGTCCAAGCCGGCGAGGGTCGCTCTGAGCGTCCGGTCCAACCCGGCCTCTTTGAGGAAGTACCAGTACGCCTCTGCGGTCACTGCGAAGCCGTCGGGCACCCTGACCCCCTTGGTGGATAACTCCCGGAACATCTCCCCGAGTGAGGCGTTCTTGCCGCCGACCAAGGGCACGTCCTCGATGCCGATCTCGCTGAAGTGGCGGATATATTTGGGATCGGTGCCCTTCGTCCCCATGGTAGGTGCCCTTTCAAGTAGAGGATCGAGAGACCATGATCGAACTGCTTGATCGACCGGCTCGCATTCGACGGACCAGTCCCCCGGAATTCATTTCGGCATCGGCTACGGCGATCGGGTCATTCCTTCGCGACGTCACGGACGATCTTGTGGCACTGGACGCAGCTGATCGTGAGCTGGGTGTAGGCGATCGTCACTCCATCGAGGTTCCTGTCTCGCGCGGCCTGGATGATCGCCCCGTTGGCGTTTTCGAAGGCGTGAAGCTGGGTTTTGTAGCCGGGGGTGTCGGCCTGGAGCCAGCCTTCGAGGTAGCCGAGAATCTGCATGCTTTGAGCCTGCTTTTCGATCAGGTCGAAGTCGGCCTTCGTCAGCCCTTCAAGGATCTTCTGCGAAGAGATCAGCTTGTGAGTCATCCAGGCTCTGGCCTCCCTCTGCGAGACGGATGGGCTCTGCTTGTCGTCTCCAGATGCTTGGGCCCGCGCATGGTGAACTCGGATGGAGGCGGTCAGGATGATGGAAGCTGAGATCAAAAGAACGGCAGTGCGAGTCTTCATGGGTTCTCCCTGTTTGTGGACTATTTGTAAGTTCGTGTAATCAGGCGTTCTCGTGTTGTGTCGTGCGGTCCTGAGCGATCGCCCCGGCTGCCTCGACACTGCAACCGAATCTTCAGGGAGTCTCCTGCGAACTTTCTCGGTTCGCTTCCCGAAAGCTCCTCCAATTCCGGTAGAGACTAGCGGCCTCCTCCGCGTCGTATCGGTGGTCAAGGTTCGCGTAGCTGTAGGATCGTCCCTCCGTGTTGAATGCGTTGGGTTCCTTCACGGTGCAAGGCACCTTGTTCTCTCGCAAGAATTCCAGGAAAGCCTCGACCTGGTCAGAGGGCATCTGAAATCGGCCCTGCTCGTCGATGAACAGCTCCTCTAGCATTTTCGTCTCCTAACCTTGGTTGGGGCGGGCGAGCCTGAACGCAGATGGATCGAAATCGAATTCGGCGATTCGTGCCGAAGTTCCGGGCCTCGAGTCATTCGGACCTGACCTCGACGAGCAAGGGGACCGAGTTCGCGAGGGCCGCAACCTCTCGCCGTACTATTTGGAATACCGACGAGTCGATAGGCAGTTGCTTACGAACCACGCGTCGCCTCGCCTTCGGGCCGGAGTTTCCTGATGTCTGCCGGGAGGACGTGCTTTACATCGCCGATTTCACCGGCAAACACATGACTCGGAAGTATCTCGAAAAGGCTCATGCCCCCTTTTGGGAAGTCCTCAGTATCGTCACGGAACGATTTGGCGATGTGCTCCGGGATCCGCTCTTTCTTCCGATCCTTGATCGGCTTGCTGGTCGGATTCCAGTCCTCATACATGAGTCCCCGCAGGAGCATCGGAAGTTGGGCACCAAGGTCGACATCCTCGGATTTGGTCAGCCGATCACGCAAGGCGGCTGGTACCGTTCGATGTACTTGGAAGGCACGCTGGCGGTTGTCATGCCAGCTCAACTCTTCGGCAAGTTCCTTGAGCCCGATGTTCGACGTACGGACCGTAGCCTCGATGGGTGCGATCTAGGCGACGCTCATCCAAATTTTTGATTTTGTGTTTTTGGATAATCATTCTTATGTGATGGTGTGCTAAGTTAATACAGTGGCTTTCTCGGCCAGCGTGTCCGACGCTCGAGCTGGTTCGACCCGGGTTGGCTTGATGATCAGCGAGGGACAGCTCGATCGA
Source organism: Tundrisphaera lichenicola (assembly GCF_051175385.1). GTDB lineage: Bacteria > Planctomycetota > Planctomycetia > Isosphaerales > Isosphaeraceae > Tundrisphaera > Tundrisphaera lichenicola. The sequence goes on from NZ_CP195106.1 coordinate 4,198,557, forward strand.
CGCAGGACGGCCTCGGCGACGCTGCCCATCAGCAGCCGACCCAGGGCAGTCCGACCATGTGATCCGAGTATGATCAGGTCACATCGGATTTGCTCGGCCACTCGCAGGATTTGGGTTGCGGGATCGCCCTGTTCGCACTGCATCTCCACGGGATACTTGAGGTCCCGTCCATCGACTTTGGCTCGCAGATGCATCAATGGCTCGTGGTAGCCTATCGGATTCAGTGGGGCACCGAGGGCAACTCCCGCGACGAAGTCGATTGGCTCGACGTAGAGGAGAAGCAGGCGAGCCCCATGGTCTCGAGCTATCAACCGGGCAACTCTCAAGGCGGCGTCCGAGCGATCCGAGAAGTCGGTGGGATGAAGCATCACGCGGATGGACTCATCCGTAGGTCGGTCGAGCCCTGGTGTATGCAGAGCCAGGACCGAGCAACCGGCCCGATGCAAGATGGCCTCGGCCACGCTCCCGGCCAGGATGCGGCGAACCCCGCTCCGGCCGTGAGTTCCCAGTACAATCAGGTCCGCACCAGCTTCGTGGGTCAGTCGAAGGATCTGGTCGGTGATGATTCCCGCATCAATCCGATATTCGACCTCGATGGGACGATCCGGGGAGTATTCTTCCCTCAGCCACTCTTCGAGGGCGTTTTGCTTTGTACGATCAGTAACTTTGCGTGGCGCCATCCTTTCCAGCAGGCCCCCGGAAAAGGGTTCTTCGGCAACATGGAGCACGAAGATCCGCGTTTTGGTCTCCTCCGCGAGTGAGCAGGCGAATCGGAACGCCGATTTCGATCTCTCGGAAAAGTCGGCCGCTACGAGAATGGTCCGGAAGCATGGCATGATCTGACTCCAGAATTTCCAGGAATGGTGGAGGTCGCCTTCATGTGAGGAGAGTTTGAATGGGCTTTCCCTCAGACTTCGCACGAATCATCGCCGGTACAGCCCGAATCATCGGTCCGCCCCTGCTCTTCGAATACCCGATCTCTGCATATCGTCCCGCCGAGATGGCGTGGAAACAGCGAACTACAAGGCGAGCGACCTCTTCCAGAGTTCCCGGTTCGAGAACGGGGTGTGTGGCTCCGGGTACGGTGACCAGCTCACTCGGGCATCGAAAACATGGTTTGCGCCTGTCGGTTCAGTTCGAGGGCATACTGGTCTTGGCCATCGAAGATCAGTCGGGTCGGGGCCTTGACGTTCGGCCGGTCGCCCCAGGCAATGTCGTCCACCTCGAGAGACGACCGCACCGATTCGCCTCAGGGCCCGGGCGGCCGCAACTATGGCGACTCCGACGCCTGTACTGGCTCCGAAGGAGCCGAGGCGAAGCTTGTGAGTCCTGGCATCCTCTGCCAACCAGCGGTCGGCATGCAGGAGACGATCCGTGAACCGTTTGATATCGAAGACTTTGCATGCCACGACGATTGACGAGGTAAGGAACCGACCCGACGGCAACGACGGTCACTGCGGTGAAGCTCTTCTCTCGGATCAGCCGCATGGTGACTTGAGCTTTTTTTTCGTGGTAGAACTCGTGCACGCCCTCCCCCAGGAGAACGAATCGAGCATCGCCGATCAGATCCATCAAAGGATCGTAGTCTTCCGCATCGCCGACGAGTGGCTGGGCCGCCCTTCGAAGGGCCTCGATCGCGAGGTTGAAGTTCAGGTCAGGAGCCTTGGCCGTCATCAGAATTCCTCCTCCTCTCGACCCGTCCTGGTCACGATCGGGTCCGCGGCATTCTTCAAAAGTTCGCGGACCTCATCATCGGTAGCCTGTGAGAAGTCCTCGTACCAGAGACCGACGGCATAGAACGGATCTGGTGTGATATCGCAGATGCATTCGTCTGCCAGGTGACGGAAATCCTCGCAGGTCTCGGTCGCCGCGGTCGGTTCGGCGACCACGATCCGATCCGGCTGGAGCTGCCTGAGGGCGGTCACGGCGGCTTTCATCGTGGAGCCGGTGGCCAGTCCGTCGTCCACCAGGATCACCGTGCGGCCACGGACTTCCGGTGGCGGTTGGGCTTCCCTGTACTCCTGCTCGCGCCTCTCGAGCTCGCGCAATTCTCGGGCCATGGTCGCCTCGACGACCTGGCGGGGGATCTGCAAGGCCTGGACGATGTCGTCATCGAGCACGCAGACGCCTCCCGATGCGATTGCACCCATGGCCAATTCCTCGTTGCCGGGAACCCCAAGCTTGCGGACGACGAAGACATCTAGCCGGGCTTCCAACGCTCGCGCCACCTCGTAAGCCACAGGGACACCGCCTCGTGGCAGGGCCAGCACGAGTACGTCGGGTCGCCGAGCATATTTGGCTAGCTTTCTGGCCAGCTGGCGGCCGGCCTCGGTCCGGTCTCGGAATGAAGTGGCCATGATCTTCCCTTGCGATCTCGACTCAGTGGGCTACCGGTGCGGATTGAACAGAACAGAAGGCGTCCTGGAAGAGGTCTCCGAGCGACCCATCGGACTGGATCCGCCGGATTGCCGCCGCCAGCAGCGGAGCGATCGATACCCTCTGGATCGTGGCCCACGAGGGTTCGGTCTCGGCCACGCTATCGGTGACGAGTATCCGTCGGATCGCCTCATGGTCGAGCTTCGTTCTTGCATCACCCACGAAGAGTCCGTGGGTGGCGACGATGGTGATCTCGGGACGGGCACCGGCCGCAACCAAGGCCTCAATGGCCCGCGCCATCGTGCCCGCGGTCGAGATCTGATCGTCGATGATCAGGCAGCATCGGCCGCGCACGTCGCCGACGACATGGGTGACCTCGGGGTCCCGTCCGGCGCTTCGCCTTTTGTGCAGGACGACGACCGAGGTATTGAGCCGATGCGCGAATTCGGTGGCCATCCTGACCCGTCCGGTGTCCGGCGAGACGATCAGTACATCGGACGGTACCTGATCGCGCAGGGCTCGGCAGAGCGTCGGGACGGCGGTCAGACAATCGACGGGGATGCGGAAGAACCCCTCGATCTGCTCGGCGTGCAGGTCGAATGTAAGGATCTGATCGATGCCCGAGGCCTCGATCATTCGGGCCACAAGGCTGGCCGTAATCGGCTCGCGCTGGCCGTGTCGTTTGTCGGATCGAGAGTAGCCGAGGTAAGGGACCACGGCGGTGATTCGGTGCGCGGAGGCGCGTCGGCAGGCGTCGGCAAACGTCAGCAACTGGATTAGGTGATCATTGACGGGTGGCCCCGTCGGCTGGATGACGAAGACGTCGCGGCCTCGTACCGGCTCGTCGATCCGTACGGAGATCTCTCCATCCGGGTATTGTCCGAAAGAGCAAATGGAGGTCCGAATCCCGAGCTCGGCCGCGATCCCCGAGGCGAGGGCAGGGTTTGCAGGGCCGGCGAAAAGGAGATAATCCACGGCCATCGATCGGAATCCTCCCCCTGATGGATCCTGCTAAAACTCGGCCCAATCCCTGCGATATCGATGGACCCTGAACCTGGAGAATCTTCGCGACGGGCCCACGCCATCGCGTGGACCCGTCTCATTGGTGAGTCGATCAGGTTGCCCACGGGGACACGGTGATCTGGTTGTCGACCTGGGTGACACCCGGAGCGGACCACGCGGTCGCCTGGGCTTCCTGACGTTCCGACCAGGAGTGCACATCTCCCATCAGGGTCACCTTGCCGTCGTGAGTCTCCACGCGGATCTTTTTGGCGTCGAGTTCGGCGGAACGCTTCAAGGAGGCCTCGATCCGCGACTTGACCTCGGCCGCCGAGACCTCGGGTTTAATCGAGATCTGATCGATCACACCGCGGACGCCGAGCAGGTGACGCACCGCTTCCTCGGCCGATTCCTTCTGATAATGCCAGTCGACCTCGCCCTCCAGAGTGACCCAGCCCTTGCTGACCGAGAGCTTGATTCGCTCGTCTGGCACGGTGGTCTTCCACTGCAAGGCATGGATCGCCGCCTGGGCGATGTCCGTGTCGGTACGCTCTCCGACGCCGCGTGGCCGGACTTCAATGTCATTGGCCACCGCCTTGACGCCATAGACTCGCTTGGCCATCCGATCGGCGGTGACCTTCTCGTTGTAGGTCGGCACACTACCAGTCAGCGTCACGACGCCGTTGCGTGTCGTGACCCCGATCTCGGCCGCATCGATGCTCGGCTCCCACTGGAGCTCGTCGAGCACGTCGATCTGCAATTCCTTGTCGCCCTTCATCTAGACCCTCCTCGAGGCGGTTCGGACTGGCTTTCGATCGCGAAAAACACGGCAGGCGACCATTCGCAACCGGGATGGCCTACTTCTTCTCTTGAATCTCAAGTCGGCGAGTATGGGTCTCGGCACGCCGAGGTGCAGGCATGGAGATCTCGAGTACGCCGTTGCGGAACTCGGCAGACGCCTTGGAGGAGTCGACTCCCTCTGGCAAAGGGATGGCGCGGTAGAAGCTACCGAAGCTGCACTCGCTGTACGAAAAGCCCTTGCGTTCCTCCTTCTTCTCCTGCTTCCTCTCACCCTGGATCACGAGCATGTTTTCCAGGAGTTCGACGTTGATGTCGTCCTTGGACAACCCGGGTAGGTCGGCACTGACCAGGAATTGGCCCTCGCTCTCGCGAATGGTGACCCTTGGTGACCAACCGGACGGGATCAGGCCGCTTTCGCGTCTCAGCATCTCGCGACCTCGTCCGAGGACGTTTGGCATCGTGAGGCCGAGGTCTTCGAAGACCCGGTCCATCTCATCAGCAAGCCGGTACATCATCGACAGTGGATTGCCCTCTCCCGCCGACGATGATCGGCGTTCCACTTCGGTCATATGGCCCTGACCCTTCGCGACCTCGGTCTTCGACCTGGGGGCATCTTTGACTTCCGCCATGGCTTTCTCCTCAGTTGTTGTCAGGTTTCATGACGAATCGATTTGCGGGTCATACCGGAACCCGGGATTAATGGCCCATCACGCAGTCCGGGACTTCGGAAGAAGGAGGGTTTACCCTCGATCCGTCAACCACGAGACCACGAAGCAGCACATCGCCGTACAAGTTGAAACTGGCCCTTCGGTGAGGGATGGTCTAGACATGCCGGCCCGAAATGGCTCAGAAGCAATGCTCGCGGATTTCCTCTCTCAGCAACTGCTTGAGACGCTTGACAGACTCTATTTCCTGACGCTTCAGGTCTTTCCAGAACTTCTGAAGGTCGGCGCGGCCTTCCTCGTTGTGATCCGCCGGTCGTAGCGCCAAAGCGCGTCGAGCCGTTTGCTCAGTTCGTGGATCAGGTCATGGTCGTGATCGGCGCACCCGCAGGTCTCTCCCAGGTGCTCCATCTGCTTCTCGGCGGCGAGAGACATGGCTATCCTCCGCTTCGATCCATCCTGGTTGGGAATTCGGTCCGAGGTTGCCCCGCGACTCGGCGGGACATTCCCGAATGTTCCGGGGTGGAAAACGAAAGGCCCCGCCATGCGAGAGGTCGCATGTCGGGGCCACCTTAGCCTGATCGGCATCGCCCTTCATGAGCGTTGTCGGTTCTCAATATCATCTAAAGCAACTTTCCTGTAAGAAGTCCATTGATTTTTCTGCGGATGACGAGTTTTCGAGTGGTCGACGGATCGTCACGACGTAATACCTCGGTACCTGGACCAGGGCCGGTCGCTCGCGGCAGGCACTCCGGATGAGTTGAAGCATCGGGCGGAGGTTCTGCCACCGGGGACTCGAAGGTGGAATTGTGCGGGCCGGATGTCGCCGGGCTCCTGGAGCGACTACGAGCCCACTCCGGCATCCGAGAGGCGACCATCTCGATCAGCCGGTCCACGCGAGGCTGTACTCAAGCCTGGATCAGGCGGAAATCTGCCTGGATGTCATTGAGTCATTCCGGGCCGAACCAAGCCTCGAAGTTTTCTTCGTCGGGCTGGCCCACAACCGTGGCGCTCAGGGATCCGGGGGAGGCCGGGCCGTGACTGCCATCGATTCCGTTCGAAGGGCGACCTCGATTGCCCGTGAGGAAATCCTCCACATCGTGACGCCCTTTCTGGTCCTGACACTCCTCGAGTTTTGCGGGATCGCCCTGCTGATGCGAGTCGCCTTTCGCGTGCCGATCCACGGCCCTTTCGGCGTCCTCCTGATCTTGATGTTGCCGTTTTCCTCGACGATGCCAGGCCTGGGGCCCTGGATCTCGACGTGTGCCGCGACCCATGATGCCTCCCGTCAGATGTGGATGGGCACGATCCTGCCGTCGATCTTCCTGTCGGGATATGTCTTCCTAATCGACTCGATGCCCTGGGTGTCCGGATGGTCGCGAAGGGGATCCCCTCAACCTGTATGATCGACTCGTCGAGGGGTGTGATCGTTCGATCGGCGGGCTGGCCGGAATCGTCGCTCCACGCCTTGGTCCTCCGGGGCATGGCCCTGTTCGTCCTCATATTCAGTACCTTGAGTTTCCGCAAATAGATCGCGGGACCACTCATCAATCGATCCGTCCCGGGACGAAAAGCGATCTTGCCGGACCCAGCAGGGACCGTATCATGTGCGCGCCTTCGGGCGGGGTCTCGCTATCGTGGGAGATGTGACCGCTCGTCGGCGACCTCGAGAAGTCAAGGATCGACATGAAGAAAACAATGCCCCGCATCCCGATGTTCTTCGCGTCCCTCGGCCTGATCGTCAGTCCCTTCGGCTGCGGCTCGGACGGTCAACCGTCGGTGGACCCCCAAAGTCCCGCCTCACCTGCCGTCGCTGAGGGCAAAACTACGGCTCAAACGCCCCCCTCCGTCGCGGCCGAACCGGTGCCTCTCGCTCCCGTTGAGGCGACCGCCCCCTCCCTCGTCGAAGCCCCCAGCACCCTCGATCCGGCCCTCCTGAGCGTCGACCGCGAGGTCCGCCAGACTGTTGGTAACGTCAAGGAAGGAGTCGGTGACCTGAAGGCCACCGCCGTGGAGTCGGCCAACCAGACCATCGACGGAGTTAAAGCCCTTGGCGATAAGACCATCGGCAGCGTCGAGCAGGCTGCGGACGAGATCAAGGGTGGCGTTCGCGGAGTCGCCCGGGACGCGCAGGGAAAGGTTCGAGATGCCGAGGTAGGCGTCAAGAACGCCGTGCAGGGCGCCAAGGATGAGATGAAGCAGCGGGCCAAAGCCTTGAAGAATGACGCCCGGAAGGCTGCCGGCGCGGCTCTCGATAATCTGCTCGGCAGTCCGAATTGATCGGATCTCGGTTCGAGGAACGGTCCTTGTGAGGCTGGCCTCGGCCGGCCTCTCGCCACTTCTCTCGTGAGACACCCGCTCTCGATTCACGGAGAGCCTTCCGTCGTCGAGTGAAAACCGGTCAACACCGATGGTCGATTTTCGACATCTTGGGGATGCTCCGGCTATCGAAATAGGTTCGATCGGCGAGAGGATGTCCCCTGAAGCCTGCCGGGCGAATTCGGACATCAAACTCTGGTGGGAGTGGACCGTGAATCGTCCCCGAGGGCTCAGCCTACTGCACCTGACCCTCTTCGGGTCGCTGTACGCGATTCAGGGGATCGTGATCTCCTACTTTTTCAATTTCAACCAGGAGTACATGTCGAAGGCCGGGGTCTCCGAAGGGGCGATCGGCACGGTCAGAAGTCTGGCCCTCCTGCCCCTGGTCCTCCGATTCCTGGGAGGGCCGCTCTCGGACCGGATCAACCTCCTGGGACTCGGGCATCGTCGGCCGTTCATCGTCCTGGGACTGCTGATGCAGGGGATCGGGCTTTTGGGGCTCTCCCTGGTCAATCCCGGCCTGCACCTGGTGGGCTTCGGGGTGATGGCCGTCCTGACGGTCCTGGGCCTGGCGCTTTACGACACGGCGACCGACGGGATGATCCTGGATGCGACCGCGCCGGAGGACCGAGCAAGGCTCCAGGGTGCACTGGTCGCCGTCCGGTTTTTCGCGGCGATGGGAACATCCGTGGGATTTGGCTACTGGTTGAAGCAGACGGGCAATGGGCCAGGCCAGGGAGATGGGGTGATTTGGGCCATCGTCGGGCTGGGCCTGATTCCGTTCTTTCTCCAGATCGTGCTTCGGGAGCCACCGAAGATCGGAATCGCCGAGGGGTTTCAGTGGGAGGCCCTGGGAGTCCTGATCAAGCCACGCTCCTTGATCCTGCTTGCCTTCGGAACGCTCTATGCGATCGTGGCCTACGCGGTCGAGATCAACCTGAGCCCCTACTACCATCACATCGGATTCGACGAACAGGATGTGGGCCAGCTCGGGGCAATCCGGTATCTGGGTCGCGCGGTCGGAGCGATCGCGATGGGGCTCGGGATGCGGAGGATCGGGCGAGGCTGGACACTCCTGATCGGAGTGGTCGCCCTGGCGGGCTCGACGATGGGACAGGCGGCCGTGACGGGCGGGATCTCGGCCGGGTTGGCGGCATTTGCCTTCGGACTGGCCAACGGCTGGGATGACGCCCTCTTCTATGTCCTGGCGATGGAAGCGTCGGACCCGAGGATGCCGGCGTCGACCTGTGCACTCTTCATGTCGGTGACCAATCTCAGCGTCACCGGCGGGGGATTCTTCGCTCTCGGCGTTTCGGCTTTTGATGGCCGGTATCCCCCCGTGTTCGCGATTGCTGCCGTGCTGGTGCTGGCCGCCCTGCCCTTGATCTTGCCGTTGAGTCGCACGCCCAAAACCCCCGAACGGATGGATTCCGGGATCCCGACCTGAGCGTCCGGATATCAGGGTGTTTTGATGCGATGTCGGAATATTTGAGCTTGCTGGATCAAGATCCGCGCCAAACCCGCCGATGAGAGGGTGACTCACCTTTGCGGAGCAAGGGGGAGAGAGACCCTTACGGAGGGGGAAATCGTGGTCCTGATCTCGGTTCGAGCGAGGGGGAATTCCGGTCCATCGGCGCTCCTTCTGATCGCCGGCCTGGCCCTGGCCTCGACGCAACCCGTTCGGGGACAAGCTCCCCCGACCCCGTCAGAGGCTCCCAAGGCGGTCGCCCGATTTGAGGGAGTAGCCTCCCCAGGGCTTCGGATCACCCTGAAGTCCGACGGTTCGACGGGACGAGACCTCCGGTTCGGATGGGTCCAGACCGAAGGACCGGCCGTTAACCTGGAACAACCCGAGGCAAGTACCACATCGCTGGTCGTCCCTGAAACCGACGAGCCACTTCGATTCCTCCTGATAGTCGGGAATGCCCAAGGAGTGTCGACCGCTGCACTGACGATCCCGGTCGAGCCCACGGGGGCCGAGGCACGCGATCCAACCCTCAAGGCCGATGCCGGAGACGACCTGCTCGGGACCGTCGGACGTCAGGTCACCCTGAATGGGATCAGGAGCGAGCCCAAGGGCAAGGTGGGCTTTCGCTGGATCCAGGCCGGCGGTCCTCCCGTTGCCCTGAAGCTGGAGGCCGGTTGCTACTATACCTTCGTGCCAACCGCCCCGGGGGTCTATCAATTTGCGTTGGTAATCGCCTCGGGTGACAAGATCGCCGAGCCCGATTATGTGAGCGTCACGGTCGGTTCCGCATTGCCCGATTCGCCCTCGACCAAGGCAACTGCTCCGGCTCGAACAAACCCGGTTGCTCCACGACTTCCGACCGAGGAACTGACTCGCGCCTCGGTCCTCTCGATTTCGGGCGTAGAGCAACTCGCACCTGAGCTTTCCCGGATCTTCTCCGAGATCGCCGCTCGGATGGAACTGTATCAGAGCTACGAGGAAGCCTACAGCGAGCTATCCCGGAGACTCGATTCGGTCATACCACGGGCTCCCGAACTACGTTCGACCTGGACCGAGAAGCTATTCGTCCCACTGACGCTTCGGATGATCGAAACCCTGAAGCACGAGGGGCTCGACCTGGGGCGACCCGAAGGCCAGTCGGCCGCCCTGACCCGCGATCAGCGGAGCCGGCTGGCCGAACATTTCCGAGCGATGGCCGGTGGATTGGAGCGGGCCGAGAAATCCAGCGGGCCAGATCAGGTCGATGTGAGACCGAAGAGCTAGGTAACCCGTCCTCGATGGATCCTCCGGAAGGAGTCGATGCGATGATGACCGCGCGATGGTTCGGACGGGCCGCTTTGAGGCCGGTCCCGTTGATAATGGCTCTCATGATCGCGTGGGGTCATCCTGCCTCGATCTGCTCCGCGCAGCAGGCATCCCCGCCGTCCGAAATTTGGACTTCCGTGCCCGCAGCGATGAACCAGACGTTGACCACCGGTCGCCCGACTGTGGTCCTGCTGACCTCGAGATCGAGCCCGGACTCGTTGAAGCTCAAGGCGGCGATGACCTATCTGCCCGCGTTCCGCTCGCTCGCTGCATCGATGCCCCTGACCGAGATCACCGCGGAGTCCTACCCCGATCAGTGTCGAGGACTGACCGCGGCGGACCTCCCGCTGGTCGCGATCTACCGAAAGGGATCGAAAGGGCTGGAAATGGCCAGTTCGAAGCGGGGTGTTCGCAATGCTGCCGAGATGCTCGAATGGCTAGCCTCACAGGGGCTGATCGAACGCCGGAGTGTTGCCGATACCTCAGCCCCTGCCGACGATCAGTTGTCGAAGACCTCCCATACTCACGGCGGAGCTGCTCCTTCCTCGCAGAACGCTCCCTCGCCTCAGACCCCTCCCCCGTTCGTTCCGGACAAGCAACCCCCCGCCTCCTATACCCCTCCGGCGCCAGTTCAGCAGTACGTCCCCGCCCCGCAATATTATGCCCAGCCGGCCTATTCCGCCCCGATCCCTGCGGCGGCTCCGACTTATGTGAATCTGGCCCCGCCAACGATGGTCGTCCAGCAGCAGCCTCAACAGATCATCGTGGGTCCATCGCCTCCTCCCCAGGTGACGGTGCTCCAGATGGGAGCCGCGCCACCGGCACCCGCTCCGGCCCCGGCCCCAGCCCCGGCACCGATGAACCTGATGATGCCGGCCCCCGCTCCACCCGCTGCCGCGCCACCGACGGCACCGATGGGATACGCCCCGATGCCCGCCTATGCCCCGGCCCCCGCCTATGCGCCCGCCCCGGCCCCAGCCCCCGCCCCGGCCGCGGCGGCACCCGGTGTGATGGTGGCGAATGCCCCTGGGCCGATTGACCGGATGCTCGCAGGAATCGGGCGGAATCTGGTCCGGCGTGGCTATCCCAGGATCGCCGTGGCCGAGGCTCCGGCCTCTTATGCTCCCGCTCCGGCGGGGTATGCCCCGATGGGGGGATATCTCCCGGTTGGACAACCGATGCTCACTGCTTTCCCGACGGCCCCCTATGCTCAGGCGCCTCCCCCAGGGTACTACCCGCCGGTTTTTGCACAGCAACCTCCTCCCGCCGAGCCCCCCCCGCCCATTGGGCCGGCCCCCTCACCGCAGAGCAATCCGTCGAGTCATCGTCGATTCTCGCTCTTTCATTGATCGAGCCAGGCGATCACGCCCGGATTCGAACTCTCGACGCCCTCGAGGTCGCCCGGTTGGGTGACTTCGAGGGCGTCGCATTTCCATCAGATCTCCAGGCGTCTTCGAAGTGTTCGATCCTCTGAACTCGGTCGAGGCTCGGGATCGACCTGAAGAGCCGGACCTGGTCCCGCCCCGGCTTACTTCTGCGGCTCTGTTTTCGGGCTGCTTGGCTGCTTCTCGGTAGGCTTGGGGACCGGCGGGGCGGCCGGCGTGCCTCCCGCTACGGGTGCCGGGTTGTTAATCAAGAAGATCTGATCGGCGAGTTCCCCTTCGACGTGGAAGTTCAAGGACGTCGACCTCTGGAACATCGGGACTGCGCGGTCCTTCACCAGTTCCTCCTGCTTCCCGGCAACCTGGATCGATTCGGCCAGGTCGATGTACGCGGTCCCATCCTGGTATTCCGCCGAGATGCCGACCCGATAGTCCGCGGCTCGGCGAGGGATGGCGACCAGCGGGATGACCCCGGTGTAGACGCCGTCGTCCTTCACCTTGTCCGGAGCCTGGCCGTCGTCCTTGAGCGGGAATTCCTGGAAGCGGATCGGGGTAACGCCGGCCTCGATCTTCTGGAAGAGTCCGGTGACCCGCGCATTCTTCACCGGAGCCCCGACGATCATCTGTGCCGAGATCACCGCCTGCTTCGCGTCGGCCGGCAGCGTCCCCTGATATGAACTGTTCGGATCCTTCGGCGCGTCCTGGATCAGCTTGGGGATCAGTTGAGCATTCGATCGCGGAGTGCCGATCGAGAAGGTGAAGTTCAGCCCCTCCCCCTGCTTCGGCCTGAACTCGCTGGAGGCATTCTTCGCGGGATCGAACTCGCCCGAAGCATCCTTGTTGGCGGGGTTCCACGACTTCGGCCAGTTGAAGTTCTTCTTCTTGAGGACCAAGACCGGGGTATACCAGCCCTCCCCCACGCCGCCTTCGGATGTGGGAGGGAGTTCGAACACCAGGACGTTGGTGCTCGATTTGCTCGGCTGATATTTGAGATTATCCGACGGGGATTCCCGATAGGGACGATTGATGTCGCTCTCGAGATCGGCCCTTTCCCTGGAATTTTCCACGTTGATCTGATGCTTGATGAGCCGGATCTCCGGGGTGATCTTGTCCGGAGCGTTTTTGTCCGAAGTGATCCCGGTGAGGTCGATGTCCTCGTTGTTGTCGGTCGGGACGGTCAGGCCTCGGGTGAAACCTGCGACAAACTGATATCGCGAAGCGGAGTCGAGGTAGACCGGCCGGAGGGCCAATCGCGTCTCGTCCGGCAACGTATCCGACTCCATGACCGGGTAGGCGATTCGGTCGCGAATCATCCGCTGGAACAGCGTGAACGCGATCGGCCCGTCCTTATCGGCTGGTCGAGCAATCGGCTCGTCTCGTTTCTGGAACAGGATGGTCCCCTGGAGCGGGAAATTGACCCAGGTGCCTTGCGACTGGTCGTTGGCGAGCCGCTGGCTGACCGCCCCGACCTCGTCCTGGTCGGTGACCGTGAGGATCGAACCGTCCGAGCGTGCCGAGAAGTCGCGAAGCTGCCTCGGGATCGGCGCGGTTCCGACCTGGACGATATCAAGGCGTAAGTCGGTCTTGCCGATCAGGATCGGCTTGAGATTCTCGAGTTTCTCGATAATCGAAGGGGGCAGTCCTCCGGGGGGGACCAGGACGGCGACGTTCTTGATCGTATCTCGGCGGATTTCTTGCGCGACGAGGTCCAGGAGGCCGAGGATCTGGTTCGTCCGATCGCGTATCAACCCCTCTTTACCAATCTCGCCCAACTGGTTCTCAAGCTTGATGGACTCCTGAGCTGCCGCGTTGTCCTGCTTGATCCGATTGTCGATCCCCGCCCGAAGTTGGTTCGTCGTGTTGTCGATCCCCGCCCGAAGTTGGTTCGTCGTGCGCGCCGCGTTATCGCTCAAATCCACCCCCACGCTCTCGGTGAGACCGAACATCGTGCTCACTCGATCTCGATCGATCAGGTCGTCGAACTGGAGGACGCAATCTCTCCGGAGTTCGTTGTAATTTCGTCGCTCCTCGGGATAGACCAAAACGTCATCGATGGAGCCTGGCCCGGGGAAGGCATTCGTGATCGGCGGGGCGATGACCAGAGTGGCCCTGGCCTTCTTGAATGGGTCTTCCACCTCGTTGGGGATCTTGCCGAGCTTGGCGAATTCGGAATCGAGCTTGCGGGTCAAGTCGCGGGCATCGACCGCCCCCGGGACCTTGTTGTCGATCAGGATTGCGTCCAGCTTCGCGGCGATCTGGCTGAGGTAGAGGAGCTGGGAATCGTCGGGGTTCAGCACGGTGCTCTGGACCTCGTTCTCGGCCTGCTTGGCGAGGTCCTTGAGGAAGTCGATTTCCTCGTCGCCGATGGGAGGGGGGGCCAGGCCCGAGCCGGGATTCGAGACGAATTTGAGGAGACCGTCGAAGATCGAGCGGCCTCGGCCTGGCCGGTTGGCCAATGACTGGGCCAGCTTCTTCGCTTCAGCCTTCAGCACGGGGGCAAGCAGTTCGAGGGTCTTGGGGACGATCGGCGGGACGCCCACCGATTCCAGGACAAGCGTGGCGATGTCCCCCAGGTTGGAAGGTTTGGCGATCTCGCTTTCTTTGAGCAGGTCGAAGACGATGCCCGTGACCTTGCGGAGCAGGGTCCGCCGATCGGCTTTCAACCCCCTGGCCTCCTGATCCTTGATCATCGACCGGGTTTTGTCCTGGGCCTTCAACGCGAGGTCCACCGGGAGGATTCCGGTCGCGCTGCCCGCTGTCAGGGCGGCTCCCGAGCTGGGCGCCACGAACCGGGCGTTCTTGTCGACCCCGTACTTGCCGAAGAATTCTTCCACGATCTCCTGGCATGACTTCTCGGCCGGGATGCTCGGATCCCTCGAAGTCACGGCTCGGGCGTTGTGGCTGAAGGTGCCGACATTCGAGCAGAGGTATCCCGGCCAGGTCCGGCTATTGTAATTGTCCATGATGCAGCCCTTCCCGCCCGGTGATCCGGGCAGGGGGCAGTACTGGGCCCCGTATTCGTCGGGGAGACCGAAAAGGTAGTGGCATAGTTCGTGGACGATGGTCAGCCGTTGCCCCTCGGTCGAATATCGTCCCTCTTTCAAGGACTGGACGTAAATCGCAAGCTGGCCAGTGTTTGAGGAAAATCCATTGAGTGTTCCCCAGCCTCCCCGGTATCCTCCACCGAGCGTGAATGGGGTGTCGGGCGAGATCAGGATGTCGGCCTTGCGGATGTCGTCCGTGTATTGTGGAGGGGCGAGGTAGCCCTTGCCGGCCGTGACCTTGCCGAGGTCATCGCTGACAACCTGATAGAATTGAGCGACCAAGGAGTCGAGTTCGGGCGTGCGACCCACCTCGGCACTGAGCAAGGCCTGAGCGGAATTGCTCGAATTCGGCAGCCGGGCATATGTATAGGAAAGATAAAATAACCCGGAGCTGGGATCGTATCGTCCCGAGGCCGATGCATCGCTCCCGCAGACGATCAGGATGACAAAAAACGCCGATAAGGCGATTCTCTCCCGCATCAATCGGTCTATCATGGCGGTCCTGCTTTCGTGGCTGGAATACCCTGGGTGGTCTAGGTGAAATTGGCTAGCCGATATCGATTTGGGAATTTTGCCCATTCAACGTCGATCCCAGGGTATATTTCCTCTTAATGGACGGATTCGAACAGCATTCGTTTCGAGGTTGCGTGTGAGGGTCGGGTACGGAGACCTGTCCTGCTTTAATCATGGAGTTGATCACCGAACCGCACGGCACGATCGTACAATGCGTATTTTTAACAAGCTAGCTAATATTTTTGTGCTTTCTGGAATGGTCGCGATGACGATCGCGACGACGGCGCAGGCTGGCGGGCATCACGGATCTCCCCAGCCGGTTTATCTGGTCCCGACGGTCCCGGTCATGGCTTTTGCCCCGGCCCCGGCGGCCTATGCTCCCCCGATGGCCTACGCGCCCGCCGCATATGCTCCGGTTGCGTACGCTCCGCCCGCGAAGCATCACAAGGCCAAGAACTACGCTTATCCGGTCGCGGCTTATGCTCCCGCTCCGGCCTATTACTATGGGGCCGCCCAGGCTCCACCGGCGACCTACAACCTCGTTCCTTACGCGGCTCAGGCCCCTGCGGCGGCTCCGGCGGCAGCCGCCCCCGCTGCGGCCGCCCCTGCTCCCGCGATGTACCAGTGGAAGCTGGTGAAGACCTCGGGGGCAGAGAGTTCGGCGGCGGCTCCCGCAGCGGCCGCCCCCGGGACGGATACCGATCTTGCCGGTTTGAGCAAGGACCAAAGCGAGAAGGTCGTCCAACTCGTCAAGGATCGCCTGGATTCTTACTCGAAGACGAGCATGTCCTCCGAGAAGAAACGGGACGAATTGATCCGCGACGCCGGGGACTTCTACGCCGACGAGCTGGGCAAGCCCTCGTCGAGCTTGACCACCGCCGAGCGTGAGGATGCTCGAAGCCTTGCCCTGTCGGTCCTGGGAGAGCAGCCGGAGGCGAAGAACGAAAGCACGTCAGAGGCCAGGCCGCCGACCGGCGGTGCCGCCCCGACGTACCTGGTACCAGCCTACGCCCCGGCCGTCTACCAGCTTTTCTTGCCCCAACCAGCCCAGGGTGGATTGTTCCACCACAAATATCGTTGAGCGAGTCAACTAGGGCGGGTCGACGAGTTGGCGACCCGCCCGGATCCTTCGTTCTCTCAGGCGGATTGGGGAGTGATCCAGCCTGGGGCTCTCTCCTCATGAGCCCGGATCGACGGTTCATCGAGCAAGGTTTCGGCGATGGCGTCGAGACCGTTCAGGAGCCGATGACGCTGGGTCTCGGGCACTTCGATGGCTAAGGTCTGGTCCGAACCCGATGACGGGTGGACGGTAACGGTCAAGGCTCGAAGGTCAATCGTGACCTCGGCCCCGCCTTCGCTCCGGCCGGCTTCGGCAATCGCTTCCCACTCGGCCTCGGGGAGTTCGAGGGGGAGCAAGCCATTTCCGTAGGCATTGCCTTCGAAGATGTCGGCGAACCCTTCCCCCTTGACCGGGGCGATCACGGCCCGGAACCCCGCCTGGGCGACTGCCCAGACGGCGTGTTCGCGACTGGAGCCGCAGCCGAAATTCTTCCTTACCACAAGGACGGTCGCCCCCTGGGCCGAGGGTTTGTTCAGCGGGAAGTCCGGGGCCTCGGGTCCGTGCTTCTCGGGGTTATCGGCCTCGGGTGCTCCGCCGGGGACGTAACGCTTGTCGGCGAACAGCAAGGGGCCGTAGCCGACCCGCTCGACCCTCTTGAGGTAGCGGGCGGGGATGATGAGGTCGGTGTTGACGTCGGTCCAGTCGAGGACCGCGACCTTGCCTCGATGCGTCGTGAACGGTTCCATCGGTCGGTCAATTCCCCTGGGTCAGCATCTGACGGACGTCCACGAAATGTCCCGCCACCGCGGCGGCTGCGGCCATGGCCGGGCTGACCAGATGGGTCCGGCCTCCGGGGCCTTGCCGGCCCTCGAAATTGCGGTTGCTGGTGCTGGCCGATCGCTGCTGAGGGGTGAGCTTGTCGGGATTCATCGCCAAGCACATGCTGCACCCAGACTCCCGCCACTCGGCCCCGGCCTCGCGGAAGACCCGGTCCAGGCCCTCGGCCTCGGCCTGATGGCGGACCTGCTCCGAGCCGGGGACGATCAAGGCCCGGACGCTCGGGGCGACCTTGCGACCCCGGAACACTCCAGCGGCCACTCGCAGGTCTTCGATCCGCCCGTTGGTGCAAGAACCGATGAAGACCACATCGACCGGGATTTCGGTCATCGGGGTCCCCGGCGTCAGGCCCATGTAGTCGAGCGCCCTCCGGGCATCCTCGGAGCTGGAGAAGGGGACCTGGTCGGGTTCGGGCACCCGGCCGGTGACGTCGACGGTCATCGCCGGGTTGGTTCCCCAGGTCACCTGGGGCGCGATCTGGTCGGCATCGATGACGATGTGGCGGTCGAACGCCGACGGGTCGTCCGTCTTCAGGGACTTCCAGTCGGCGATGGCCGCGTCGAGGGCGGCTCCCTTCGGGGCGAAGGGGCGATCCCCTTTGGCGATGTACTGGATCGTGGTGTCGTCGGGGGCGATCAGGCCCGCGCGGGCCCCGGCCTCGATCGACATGTTACAGATCGTCAGCCGCCCTTCCATCGAGAGGGCCTCGATCGCCGGGCCGAAGTATTCGATCACCGTCCCGGTGGCACCGCCGGTGCCGATCTTGCGGATGATGGCCAGGATGATGTCCTTCGGCTCCAGGCCGGGAGCCAGTTTGCCCCGGACCTCGATCCCGAACGAGGTGGGCCGCTTCCCTTGCCAGAGGGTCTGGGTGGCCAGGACGTGCTCGACCTCGCTGGTGCCGATCCCGAAGGCCAGGGCCCCGAAGGCGCCGTGGGTGCTGGTGTGGCTGTCGCCGCAGACGATCGTGGTCCCCGGCAGGGTCAGTCCCAGCTCGGGGCCGATGACGTGGACGATCCCCTGACGGCCTCCGTGAACATCGAAGAGGGTCACGCCGAAATCGCGGCAATTGGTCCGGAGGGTCTCGACCTGCCGCCTCGACATCGGCTCCTTGATGTCGAGCTGGTGCTCGGTCGGCACATTGTGGTCGACCGTCGCGATGGTCAGTTCCGGTCGGCGGACCTTCCGCCCGGCCAGCCGGAGGCCGTCGAATGCCTGGGGACTGGTGACCTCGTGAATCAGGTGCCGGTCGATGTAAAGTAGCGTGGCCTCATCCGTCGCCTTGACGACGTGGCGATCCCAGACTTTCTGGAACAGGGTCTCGGGCATGCTTCACTCGCTTCCACTTCGCACGACGCAGGTCAGTCTGAGGGGTGGGCAATTATGATCGAAACGGTCGACGCGTCTCAAGCGTCGTCAATCGACGAGTCAACTCGGCCGATGCGAGGCCGACACAGGAGGGCATCTCCCGGTTCGTCCCGGATCAGTCGTCGATCGCATGGGCGGCCATCTCGTCGGCGTGGTAGCTCGACCGGACGAACGGGGCGCTGGCCACTTCGAGGAAGCCCATCGATCGGGCCAGTCGGCCCAGCTCGTCGAACTCTTCGGGGGGCAGGTAGCGGTCGACGGGGAGGTGCCGGGGAGAGGGCTGGAGATACTGGCCGAGGGTCAGGAAATCGCAGCCGACCGAGCGGAGATCGGCCAGGGTCTCCAGGACCTCGCCGGTGGTCTCCCCCAGCCCAAGCATCAGGCCGCTCTTGGTTTTCACCTTCGGCGAGGCGAGTTTGGCGTGACGCAAGACGGCGAGGCTGACGGCGTACTGGCTCTTCCGTCGGACGTACTGCTGGAGCCGGGCCACGGTCTCCAGGTTGTGGTTGAAGACCTCGGGCTCGCCGGCCAGGACGACCTCGATGGACCGGGTATCTCCATCGAAGTCGGGGGTCAGGACTTCGATGGTCGCGCCGGTGCGTTCTCGGACGGCCAGGATGCAGCGGCGGAAGTGATCGGCCCCGCCATCGGGCAGGTCATCGCGGGTCACCGAGGTGATCACGACATGCTTCAATCCGAGGCGGGCGCACGCCTCGGCCAGTCGATCGGGCTCGTCGAAGGCGACCTCTTCGGGCTTGCCTCGCTTCACCGCGCAGAAACCGCAAGGGCGGGTGCAGGTCTCGCCCAGGACCATGAAGGTGGCGGTCCGTCGGGTCCAGCATTCCGAACGATTGGGGCACTTCCCGCTCTCGCAGATCGTCTCCAGGCCCAGCTCGCCGATCAGATCCTTGGTGAAGTAAGTCCCTCTCGACGAGGGGATCGGACGCTTCAGCCAGGCGGGAAGTCTCCGGCGAGGGGCGTCGGCGACAACCTCTTCGGCCGTCAGGACCGAGAGGGTGGCGAGGTCATCCGAGGCTCGAGGCGTAGGCATGAGTGCCGACCTTCCGACGGATCAGGGGATGATGCGTGTAGAGGTGGTGCCGCTCCAGTCCGAAGACCGATTCGACCCGGCGGATCACCGCTTCGCGGACCTTCGCCATCGGGGCGGGTCGCTGCCGACGCGATTCCATCGATGTCTGGCGGATCGGCAGCTTCGACGGGCCGGGCCGGATTTCTTCGAGGACCTCGAAGGGTTCCAGGAACGTCGAAACATTCAGGGTGAAACCATGATAGGCGATCCATCGGCTGACCGCCACGCCGACCGAGCCGACGCGCGACTGGCCGAGGAAGACCCCCGGTTGGTCGGGCTGGGTCGATGCCGGCAGGTCGAATTCGGCCAGGACCTCGACAAGGACCCTATGAAGTCCCTCTATGTAGCTCTGCAGATCCAGCCGGGAGGAGTTCAGGGGCATCGCGAGATAGCCGACAAGCTGACCGGGAAGATGCAGGACGCAACCGCCACCCCGATTGATCCATCGAACGGCCATGCCTCGTGAACGTAACTCCGGATCGTCCGCCAGGATGTGGGCCCGACTTCCCGAACGACCCACGCTGATCGTCGGAGGGTGCTCGCAAAGAATCAGTGCTCCACCTGCTCGCTCGTTTTCCCCGAGATCATAGACGAGGCGACGCTGGACTTGCTGGATCTCGTCGAAATCGACCGTGCCAAGAAGGTAGATCTCCAGCGGCGGAGCGTCGAGAGACGGATTCATCGCGACTCTGTTCCTCCTCTCGTCCGGTTCTCTCGCCTTGCATCGACATCCTGTTGCTCACCTACTGTACAGTCCAAGGGGATGGCCCGGCAAGTGGAGTCGGAGCTTGCCAAGGGTGGATCAATTATGCAAGTTCCAAGGCCCTTGCCAGCCTGAAGCCGTCCTAGGCCCCATCGACTCTCGGGATGGATCGAGTCGAAGACCTCGCAGAGAAGGGCATCCTTATCCGCTATCGAGGAGGACCATCCATTCTACCGGTTGAGTTCCATGTGCGCATGCGAGTCTTCAATTGCTCTCGGGTTGGGAAAGCTTTGCCTGAACCGCTTTTGGCTTGATTCCTCCGGCAAAAACCAGGCGGTATTCGAATTCGGGACGGGCGATGGCCTGGCTTTTGCTGATGCCGGGGTGGGACAAGACCGTGTTCAGGAGACGTACACATTCCAACTAAAGAGACACCCAGCTGTTTGAAACTCCGGGTGAATCGGCCCGTGATCGAGCGTGCGGGTTGGGGGGCGAAGGTGCCAGCGTCGACGAATTAATTAGGTCGATTTTGTTAACGGGTGAATAAGACTGCGATGACGTCTGGGTAAATAAGCGATACCGGGCGTGATTTTGCCCTTAGTTTGGCTTGTTTCTTCGCCTGTCGCCTTGCTTGATCCGAGGCATGCATTTAGAAAGCTGCGGAAGATAGAGTCGAGTGTATGCGAACCATTGTTACTTTTTATAAACTTTTGTGATTATCGCTTGCGATCTAGGTGGATGTCGTGCAAAGCTAGCCGGAGCCTGAAAATGAGACGACCCGGGCCACCTTACGAAAGCTGCGATCTCCCTGGCGAGGAGGAGCTCAACCCGAGTCCGATCGCCAAGGTTCGTCGAGGCCTCTCACTTTTCAAGTGATGGATGATCCTGGGAAGTCACTACTGGATGGTTCCCGGGATCCCGAGCGTCGCCGTCGGATCGGCCTTCGCGGCAATATTGCCAGAAGGCTCGCGTTTGATGCGTCGAAGTTCGAATATCCCGACGCGATTCGCGTCAGAAGGCTCGGCGGAATGAGAAGGATTTGGGTTCAACCCCGGGAAGGTCCATGGGTTACCATCATTTTTGAGTCAATCGCGAAGATTGGCCTCCGAGCTCGTCTTGGAGGACGATTCGCGGGGGGGGGCGATCTGGAGTTATCAAGCCTGGATCGGCTCTCTTGCCTGCCGTTCGGCTCGGGATCCGTGATCTCGGAGTCGGTGATGAGCCTCGCCGATCGTGTCGGCCTCTCAACCACCTTTGATGCTGGAGAAATTGAATCTAATGACCAAGATTTCGCGTCTCAGTGCCTGCTTTGTCCTTGCTGCTCTGGCTCTTGGAATGTCCTCGACGACCCAGGCTGCTTTCAGCTACGGTAGCCAGGGATTCGCTGATATTGGTATCCCCACTATCAACACGGCGGACATCAACAGCGCCACCTCATTCGAACTGGGAACGGTGGTGACCAACGGCAGCCGGACCGGCGACTTCCTGATGCTACCCGTCCAGACCTTGATCGTCGATGGTCCGCTGACCATCGGGGATCCCTCCACGTTCAGCCTGAGCAGCACGGCGTTCGGCGTCTTCCAGGCGACCACGATCACCGAGGTTGCCGCCAGCGCCGGCACTCGTGCGTTCCTGGTGGGCGGGCTGTTCACGGGCGGTACTGCCTTCGGTACCCCTTCCAGCCCTCTCTCCGCAGTGATGCGGCTCAGCTTCACCCAGAGCGGGGGAGCGATCTCGGATTCCGCCAGCCTGACCGTTGCCGTCCCCGAGCCCGCTTCCGTTGCCATGCTGGGCCTGGCCGGCCTGACCGGCGTCTCGATCGCCCGTCGTCGCCGCTCGTCCTGATATTCGGGTAAAACCCTCCCCGTCTCGACGGGGAAACAACGTCACCTATTATTCGGCCACGACCGCGCTACTGGCGAGGTCGTGGCCGATTTGGTTTTCGATCGCGGAAGTCGGGAACCCGAAGCTTCTCAGGAAGTCGAGGAGGCTTTGGGCGGCATCAAAACCCGCTCGACCCAGGTGGTATCGACCCGGTTCTCGATGAAGTCGGCATTCCGGAAGACTCGACGATGTAAAGGAATCGTGGTCTGGATTCCCTCGATCGCAAGTTCGTCGAGGGCCCTCCGCATCCGGGCGATCGCCTCGACACGACTGGGAGCGTGCACGATCAGCTTGCCGACCAGCGAGTCATAGTTTGGCGGGACGCTGTATCCGACCTGGACGTGGGAGTCCCAGCGGACTCCGGGACCGCCGGGAATCTTCAGGTTCGTAATCCGACCCGGGGAAGGTCGGAAGTCGTGGTCGGGGTCTTCGGAGTTGATCCGGCACTCGAACGAGTGTCCGGTCGTCTTGATGTCGGACTGGGTGAAGGGCAGCTTCTCACCGGAAGCGACCCGGATTTGTTGCTGAACCAGGTCGATCCCGGTGATCATCTCGCTGACCGGATGCTCGACCTGGATCCGGGCGTTGACCTCGATGAAATAGAAGTTATTGTCGGCGTCGACCAGGAATTCGCAGGTCCCAGCGTTCACGTAGCCGCAGGCCTTGGCGAGCCGGACGGCGGCCTCGCCAAGCCGGGTCCGGACCTTCAGCGGCAGGGAGGCAGCGGGTGCCTCCTCGACCAGCTTCTGGTGTCGGCGCTGGAGCGAGCAGTCACGATCCCAGCAGTGGACGACGTTCCCGTGCGAATCGGCGAGGATCTGGACCTCGACGTGCCGGGGCCGGTCGATGAATTTTTCGAGATAAACGCTGGCATTCTTGAAGGCGGCCTCGGCCTCGTTCTTCGCGGAGCGGAGCGAGGTGAGTAGCGAGGATTCCTCGCGACAGACCCGCATCCCCTTGCCACCGCCTCCCGCCGCCGCCTTGATCAGGACCGGGAAGCCGATGGCCTTGGCCAACCGGACGACTTCCGCATCATCGCCCACCGGGCCATCCGAGCCCGGGACGCAAGGGACCTTGGCGGCCTGGGCCACGGCCTTGGCCTCGGTCTTCAGGCCCATCCGGCGGATCGCGTCGTGGGGCGGCCCGATGAACTCGAAATTGCAGCTCCGGCAAACCTCGGCGAAGTGTGGATTCTCGCTCAAGAATCCGTAGCCAGGGTGGATGGCCTGGACCTCGGCCACCTCGGCCGCCGCGATGATCCGGGGGATATTCAGATAGCTGTCCGAGCTGACCGCCTTGCCGATGCAGATGGCCCGGTCGGCCAGCTCGAGGTATGGGGCGTCCCGGTCGGCCTGCGAATAGACGGCCACGACCTCAACCCCAAGCTCCTTGCACGCGCGGATGACCCGCAGGGCGATCTCACCGCGGTTGGCGACCAGGATTCGCTGAAACATCGACTCGTTCCGTCCGTCCGGAAGGGCCTTGAAATCGGGGCTGAGGACTCAGCCCACCATCCGAGGCCCATTGCCTTGAGTATTTCGAGAATCGATCGATCCCGATCGGATCATGGCCGCTTTCGGGTCCGGGCCATGCTGTCCGAGGCCTGAGTCCTCAGTCCCGAGTCCTCAGTCCTCACGGGGGATCAGGCTGGGCTGACGCGGAAGAGTGGCTGGCCGAATTCGACGGGCTGGCCGCTCTTGACGAGGACCTCGGTGATCGTGCCCGACAGCCCCGCGGGGATGTCGGTAAAGACCTTCATGGCCTCGATGATGCAGACCGTCAGGTCGGGCCGGACCGCCGAGCCGACCGTGACGAACGGCGGGGCCTCGGGCGAACTGGAGGAGTAGAACGTGCCGACCATCGGGCTCTCGATCAGCAGGCCCGAAGGGGCTGCCGGGGCGGGAGCGGCCACCGGAGTTGCCGGCATGGCGATCGTTGGGCCATCGACCGCTGATGCGGGATTGGCGGCGGGGGCATAGTTGTTCGGGGGGGGGTACGCCATCGGGAGGGCGACCTCGGGTCCCCTTCGACGGAGCCGGATCTGCGTCGGTCCTTCGATGAAATCGATCGCCGTCAGGTCGTATCGCTTCATCAATCGGACCAGTTGGTGGATCGCCCGGACATCGGGCTCGGGGCTCTCCGCGTTCTTCTCCAACTCCGGCATGCCTGCTCGCCTTTCGATCGGTCGTCGGGGAGGACGGTCCACTGGATCTGAGGAACGGCTCCCGGTAATTTCTCGTCGGGGTCGGCCCCGGTTCATCGAAGTAGGGTCGACTCGAAGGCCTTGGGGACGTCCGAGAGAACTTCCGGCCCGTCGGGCGTGATCAGAATATCGTCCTCGATCCGGACTCCGCCCCATTCGGGCGAATAGATTCCCGGCTCGATCGTGACGACCATGCCCGCCCGGAGCGTCGCCTGATTGTCGCGGCGGAAGAAGGGATTTTCGTGGATCTCCAGGCCGACCCCGTGGCCCAATCCGTGGGTGAAGAGGCGGCCAAAGCCAGCCTCCTCGATCACCGAACGAGCTGCGGCATCGACCTCGCCAGCCTTCACGCCAGGACGGAGCGCGGCAATTCCTCGCTCCTGAGCGGCCAGGACGGTTCGGTAGACCTTCTCGAACTTCGGAGTGACCTTACCGGTGACCAGGACCCTCGTCAAGTCGCTTTTGTAACCGGCGGAGGATGTGGCACCCCAGTCAATCAGCACGAAGTCCGCATCGCGAACCTTGGCCGAGCGAGTTGGCCGGGCGTGCGGCAGGGCGGCCCGAGGGCCGACGGCGACGATGGGGGGGAACGAGGCCGCCGACGCCCCGCAGCGTCGAAGGTATCCCTCCAGGGCGTCGGCCGTCTCCTTCTCGGAGTCGTCCTCGTCGAGGCTAGCCCGGAGCATCGCGAAGCCTCGCTCGGCCTGGCGGACCGCCTCGCGGATCGATTCGATCTCGGATCGATCCTTGATCGCCCGGAGCGACTCGACCCGCCCGGTCACGCCGGTCCACTCGACGGTCGGGGCCTTCTGCTTGAGCGTCTCGAAGTGGGCCACGCTGAGGCTCGACGGCTCGAAACCAACCCGCCGGACCCCGAGCTTGGCCAGGATCTCGCCGAGGCCATCGTAGAGGAGTTGGCCGACCGGGCGGATATGGACCTCCAGGCCGGGACACTCCTGCTCGATCTGGGTCGTGAACCGCCCGTCCGAGACCAGGAGGGTCCGATCCTTGCCGACGAGCAGGACCGATGCCTCGCCGGTAAATCCGGAGAGGTATCGGACATTGGTCTCGGAAGCCACCATCAACAGGTCGATCCGGTCGCCCCGGATCGACTTGCGCAACTTCTCCAGGCGACGATTGCTCTGATCCATCGGCCCCAGGTCACCCTGCCAGGTCTAGTCTGATTCGTTCGCCACTAACTCTAAACGATTTTGAGGAGACGAGATAGCTCTGCTTCGATAGCAGGGTGCCCCTCTCGATTTGGGCATCGCCAGAAACCGCCCGATCGGTGACGAGCGTCCTGTAGGGCAGGGCTTGCCCTGCCGAGACCAGGCTCGCGGCTGGGCCAGCCCTGCCCTACAAGAAATGCCAGAATCGAGAGGGACTCCCTCGATAGCAAGTCGATCAGTCGATCCCGTACAATCCTTCCGAAATCGCCGACGGGACGACGAAGCTTATAACGATCGAAGGACCGAGGTCACCCCAGGGGGGCAACCGCGGTCCTTGTCGATGAAGAATCATCTTTCAGGCCATGGAGTTACCAGCTCCCGCCCTCGTCGTTGCCACCTCCGCCCCAATCGCCACCTCCACCTCCGCCCCAGTCGCCACCTCCAGCATCTCCGCCACTGCCGCCCCAGTCACCTCCGGCGTCGGCTTCACCGCCGCCCCAATCGCCGCCGACGCCTCCCTCGCCCCATTCCGGGCCGGCACCGGGAGTCGTGCCTGGATCGTAGGAGGAGGTCTGATCGACGCCGTGATGACGGCCCCCGGAGAATTGGTCATAGAGCCAGTTGCCGGCCAGGGCGCCGCCGATCCCACCGAACATGCTGGACATGAATCCGCCACCGCCTCCTCCGCCATAACCGGGCGCACCGTAACCCGGTCGTCCTCCTCCATAAGCTCCGGGGCCGCCCATGGGCCCTTGCTGGTTGGCGTAGCCGCCCCGACCTCCCGAGAACAGGGCACCGAGGATCCGGATGACCAGGAACACGCCAAGAATCGCGATGACGATGGTGATCAAGGAACCAATCCCCCATGGCTTGTTGACGACGGCTCCGGGCCGGCCGGCCGGGGCGGCTTGTCGATTATTCCCGGCGGTCGGGATGGGGCGGAGTGAGCCCCCGGCTTCGGCCCTGGCCTCGGAGAGCGTGGAGTCGATCTTGTCGACCCCGCGGGCCAGGCCGGAGTCGAAGTCTCGCTTCTTGAATTCCGCGATGAAAGCATCTTCGATCCCCTTGAGTCGGGGCTTGGTCAGGTACTTCAGATAACCGCGGGAAGGCTCGGCGAAGATCTTCGAATCTTCCTTGGCGATCAGGACATACATCCCTTTCGCGCGAGCTTCCTCGGCGTGACGTGTGGTCACATCGCGGATCTTTTCACCTCGGAGCGACGGGATGGCCTCGATCGTCACGGGGACCTTGTATTCGTCCTCGATCCGAGCGAGTTCCGCCCGAGCCTTCTTCACGGCCTCGGGCGAGAAAAGGCCGGCACCATCGCGGACCTCGGCGGCCCTCGTCGAACCGGAGGACACCACCAGTATCGCCGGGAGGGCGATCAACCATCGGAGTCGTGTCATGGGTCCCTCACCTCAAGTCCGTAAGCGAGCCCCAGCTCGGGTCACTCGGGGGTGTATTCGTCAGGGGCATCCGGATATCAAACCGGGCAGGCCCATAATCACTGTGGCAGAAGTCGTGCCGCTTGCCAAGGATCGGAGAGATCAGGATTCCGCGATATCGTCGAACCGGGTGATCGCGATGACCTCATCGCGCCGGACCAGGACCCGGGAGCGATTCCGGCGGATCCCGAGTCGAACCGAGTCGTAGACGTAGATCTCCCGGGTCGCCGCGCTGTCGCGGAAGTCGTGGAGGTCGGCATCATCCATCGTGTAGAAGAGCCCGTCGATGCCCACGAGAGTGCCCAGACAGACATAGCTGGAGCTCAGGTCGAGCACGACGACCTGGCCGATCAACTCCACCAGCGCGGGCGACGATTCTTGGCCTGTCATCTCGGACGCAAAGCCTCTGGGCTTGAGGAAAAAGTCGGGAAAAGTTGGGGCGATCCTTCGCCTTGACGAATTGTAGGTGTCGGGCTAACGTCCCGCCACCATGTCACCCAAAAACCATTCGCTCATCGTCGGCCTCGCCGCCCCCGGCCTGCTCTGGCTGGCGACCTCGGTCGCCATCGGTCAGTCGGTCCCGGCACCGCGAGTCCCGTCCCAGGCGCCGACTTATGCGGCGCTCCTGCTGTCCAACGGCAAGGTCGTCCTAGGCGATATCGTCGAGGATGCCAAGGCCGGAGTCTATCGGATCCGGGCCAGCGGAGGTCCGCTCGCCTTCCCGAAGAACATGGTTCAGAAGGCCGGTGGTTCGATCGAGGAACTCTACGAGTTTCTCGCCGCACGACTCCCGGTCGGAGATATCGGCGAGAAGATGAAGCTGGCTCGTTGGTGCCTCACCGAGAATCTCACGGACCAGGCCAAGGAGCAACTCCTGGCGATGCAAGCCGCGTGCCCGGACGACGCCGAAGTTCGCCGAATGCTCTACAATCTGGCGGCCACCTCCAGCGCACCAGGGAGGATGGACCCTGCCGTCCGGCAGACGTCCGGCGAGGTCCCCGCTCCCCTCGATCCCAGGGTCCTCGGCAAGGTTCGGGGGAGCTTCGGGGGGGCTGCTCCTGTCATCTTCGATCTGCCCACCGCCCAGGCGGTCCGGCGAGCCGGGGAGTTCACCGAGTACGTTCAGCCGGTCCTCCAGATGAGCTGCGCCCGTTGCCATAACGAGCGATATGAAGGGAGCTTTCAGCTCGTCGAAATCAAGAACGCCAAGGATCGGAAGAATCCCGACATCGCCCGGGCCAACCTGGATGCCACGCTCCGCCTGATCAACCCCGATGACCCTTCGCGAAGCGAACTGCTCTCTTCGGGACTTCTCCCGCACGGCGGGAGCAAGAACGCGGTCTTTCGTGGCCCGAATGACCGGTATTTCCAGGTCCTGAATACCTGGGTCAAGCGAATCCGTCCCGCATCGTCCAGTGCGTCGCGGACCTCGGCCGATCCGGTCTCCCGGACGGGCTATGCCCCCGCCGAGCCCTCTTCGGACGACGGTTTCGCCTCCGATCGCGAAGGCCGGATCCCGGTGAGCCGTTCTGCTGTCCCCAGGCCCCTACCCGGCCTGGATATCCTGGAAGCGGCCCGGGCGGCCAATCCCCCGCCCCCCGCCCCTCGGACCGTGAACCAGTATGAGGAGAACGCCGACCTGTCCGGCTACCCCGATTCCGAGTTCCCGATCCCCGTCGGCGCGGGGGGACTTCCGCCGATCCCGGCCCCTCCTGCTGGCAACCCTGCGACTCCGGCAAAGGCTCCCGCCCGGCTCCCCGCCGCCCAACCGGATGTACTCCCCTTATCGCCGGAGCGAGTGGTGATCGAGGCGAACGCCGACCCCAATCAATTGCCCGGGATGGAGAAGCCGCTCTACCCGACAGCGGCCGCCACCAAGGCTCCGGGCAAGAAGTCCCAGCCGAAGATCAAGGGCGCCGACCTTGAGAAGCTCTTGAAGGCTCGCAACGCCCAGCCTTGATCTCTTCCATCGAGACCCAAGCGCAAAACGACGCCCGGGGCGACTCACGAGCCTCCCCGGGCGTCGTCGAAGTTTCCGGATCGTGACTCAGCGGGCGATCACGGAGCAATGGACCTCGCGAAGGTCGACCGCCGTCGTGTTGGGGGCCGGTGACATGAGCGCGGAGGCGGGATCGACCGTCTTGCCGTCGGGGCCGGGCGGCAGGGTTGGCAAGGCCACCTCGACGGTCTCGCCGGTGAGGGCCTTCATGAAGGCGACGAGGTCGGCCTTCTCCGAATCGGTCAGGTTGAGCGGCTTCATCTCGGGGTCGAGCGCGGGGTTCTTGACCCCGCCCTTGTTGTAGAACTCGATGATCTCTTCGAGCGTCTTCTCGCTCCCGTCGTGCATGTAGGGGCCGGTCCGGGTGATGTCTCGGACCGTCGGGGTCTTGAACGCCCCTCGCTCCTGGGGTGCCTTGGCTCCGATGGGCGAGATCTCGAACCGACCGCGATCGGCGAATTCCCCCTTCGCCTCGTCGTAACCAACGCCGAGATTGTGAAACTGCTCGTCGGTGAAGTTGAACCCGGCATGGCAGGCCGTGCAGTTGGCCTTCTTGAGGAGGGCCTTGTCGACCTTGTACGGGTCCTCCTCGGTCAGCGGGAGGCCGAAGAGGACCATCCCTCGCTTCTCGCTCTCGCTCATGACCTTGAAGCTTTCCGGCTCGTCAGGGTCGGATCGAAGATACTTGTCGTAGGTCGAATTTCCGGACAGGGCTGTTCGCTCGAACGAGGCGATCGCCTTGGCCATCCCATCCAGGGTCGCTTCGGTCCCGAAGACCTTCAGGAACTGCTCCTTGTAGCCTGGAATGGTCCGGAGCCGCTCGATGATCTCCTTGTACGACTGGTCCCCCATCTCGATCTTGTTCTGGATCGGACCTTGAGCCTGACCTTCGAGGGACGGGGCGCGACCGTCCCAGAACATGGTCTTGCCGTAAACCGTATTGATCACGGTTGGTGCGTTCCGGCCCCCCTTCTGTCCCTTGATCCCGCTGGAGGTTTTCAGGTTATCGGTCCAACCCTTGGCCGGATCATGGCAGGTGGCACAGCTCACCGTCCCATCCTTGGAGATCCGGGGGTCGAAGTAGAGCTGCTTGCCCAGTTCGACCTTACCCTTGGTGATCGGGTTGGATGCGGGGATGAATGAGGTGATGTCCTGGAGCCCGTTGGGAACCTCGACGGCGAACGCTTCGTCTTGGATCGTCTTCGGGTCGAAATCCTGATAGAGGTACGCCATCGGCGTCGGAGACTCTGACTCGCCTCCCCGGACCTCGCCCTTGACGACGTCGACGACCTTGTTGGGATCGACTCGCGTGTCTGGGGTGGTCAGTTCGGCCGGCTTTTGGCCGCCCTTCGACCCTTCGACCGGAGGGGCCGGAGTCTGGGAATTCGAGGCGATGGGTGAGGCGGTCTCGGTCCCGGCTCCCCCACATCCCACCAGCAAAATCGGAGTGGAGGCGATCAGCGTCGCAAGGACGGAGGACAGTCGCGGCATGGAAATTCTTCTCCATCGAGGGACCTGGGCCCGGGGCGGGGCGGGTCCTAAGAATACAGGGCCGGGAGCGGCGGGCCGGCGGGTCTGGGCGATCCGACGAACGGGTCGGAGCCGAATTAGCCGGGAGCTTGCAGGCGAGGCAGCTATTGCGGGTCGATCTAGGCAAGTTAGGGTGGGATCATCGGCGGAACATGATTCTCAGTGACGA
Source organism: Tundrisphaera lichenicola (assembly GCF_051175385.1). Classification (GTDB taxonomy): domain Bacteria; phylum Planctomycetota; class Planctomycetia; order Isosphaerales; family Isosphaeraceae; genus Tundrisphaera; species Tundrisphaera lichenicola. Next base: position 4,228,883 of record NZ_CP195106.1, read on the forward strand.
GGATCGTCCAACCGATAATGATTATTGTTATTCTATGGGCTCGAGGTCAAGCGCCCGCTTGGGCTTGGCAAGTTGTCCGCGACCATCTTGAAAACGAGCGGTCCTTCGGGGCCGGGAAGAATTGATGAGATCCCTGATCCGGTCCGGAATGTCGGCGGAGGAGCGTCTGGTCGTCGGCCCATCGAATCGGATCGTCTTCGCCGACGATCGGATGCCTGCGGTGCTCTCCACCCCCTGGCTGGTGGCTCACCTGGAATACGCCGCCAGGAACGCGATCGCTCCCTGCTTGACCGATGACCAGCGGAGCGTCGGGACCTTCCTCGAGGTCGAGCATCTGGCCCCCGTCCCCGAGGGCCTGACCGTGATTTGCCGGGCTCGCGTGATCACCGCCGATGGCCCGGTCGTCACCTTCCAGGTCGACGCCCACGACGGTTTTGAGGTGGTGGCTCGCGGGCTCCATCGGCGGAGGGTGATCGATGTCGACCGGTTTGCTCGTCGAGTCGCCCGAAAACGAGACGCTGGCAGGGCGGATCGATCCTGATCTCAACTCCCCGGTCGTATGCTGATTAAGTGGCCGGGTTTTTCCGGAGGCCAGCCCGGCCTCGGTTCGAGACGCCTAAGAAATTCCCGCAAAGATCGTTTCACCAACGGCATTAAGTCTACCCCGGTTCCGGAATGCCGGTTATAGTGGATATTTATGCGGGATTGCATCCCCTAGGAGCAGCCCAATGGTGAGGGATCCTGGTACTCCGTTGTCGGCCTTTCCAGACCCGAAAACCATGATCCGCACGATCCAGTGCCCTAGCTGTGGCGTCATGTTGAACGTGCCGGAAGCGGCGGCGGGGCGACGGCTGAAGTGTCCCCATTGCCAGTCGAAGTTCTCGGCCCCGGGAACTGATTCGGGATCCTCGTCGATCTCCAATTCGGGCGCCGGGTCGTCGATGATGCGCACTCGTGGGCCGAGCAGCGGGAGTATCGAACTACCCGACTCTCGCGCGGATAGCCATGGGAGCGTCGAATTACCAGGCTCGTCCTCGAAGCGTGGGCCGAGCAGCGGGAGCTTCGAACTGCCCGCCTCCCCCGCTCCTCTTCGAGAGACGTTCGACCTTCCCCTCCTCTCGGACGATTTACCGAAAGCCGCCCCCATTCCGGGGAGTACCCATCCGGCAACCGCCGATGCCCTGGGCCTCTTCCAGGATGAGCCGAAGTCTTCGAGGAAGCCGAAAGGTGCCGAGGCCCGATCGAGAGCCCGACGATGTCCGGGCTGTGGCGGGGTGGTCGGCGTTGGGATGTCCCTGTGCAATACCTGTGGGCTGGACCTCGACACCGGTCAACGGGTCGTGGTCGATATCCTCGATGATGAGATGCCGGTTGCGGTCCGACCCCCGTCTCCCTCGATGGGTGTGATCTTCGTCGGGTCGTTATGCGCGGTGGGGTTTCTGCTGCTCTCGGTCATTTCGATCGTGGCCTGGTTGAAGGGGCAAGATGGAGCGCAGTTCCTCTTAATCGTCTGGTTATTCGGGATCTATGGTGCGGTTCAGTTCCTTCGACGCAAGTCGATGCGGCTCCTCTTCGTCGCTTTGAGCCTTGCTGCCGGGGTCGGGGCCGTCACCCTGATCGCCCTGCCGATCTTCCAGGCCAACATGGCAACCGCCGCCGCTCCGATCACCGACGCCGATCTGGTGAATCCCGAAGACCCGGAAGCTCCGCACATCAGGCCGATCACCGACCGGCTCGACATGAACCGGATCTCCTGGGGGATCTTCATGCTCCTGGGATATGCCGGCCTCTCGGTTTATCTCAACAGCCCGGCCATGCGTCGGGAATTTCGCCGATGATGGCGGGCCGATGACCGAGGGCGGCCGCCCGCCGTCCGATCGATCGGCCCCGATCGTCCGAGTGATCACGCCGTCGCCGCGTCCAGGGGGCTCCGCCAGACCGATTGGATCGGGAAGAGGATCCTCGCGGCTTCCAGGGCCGTGCCGGTCGAGGATTCGACGCCATCTTCCTCGATGGCCCGGTCGATGTTGGTATGCCCCATCAACAACCGGACGAGGGAGGGAGCCGAGAGGGTCAGGTGCCTCCGGCTGAGCTTGTCGGGCTCGAACCGGGAATCTTTCCCCTCGATGTGCAGCAACCATCGGCGGTCGCCGACCGTCAGGCCCAGTTCGATCGGTTGGGTTATCCCGGCTGTGGAAGCACGGCTGGCCAGTTCCGGCATCGCGGAGGTCAGGAAGCGCTCGACGCTCGGGATGTGATACATCGAGGTCGATCCTTCGGTCTCCTCCTGATCGACGACCTTGCCCGAGGCTTGCTGGAATGCTTCGATGACCGGATGGTCCAGAGGAGCGTGGACGATCACTTGCGGGTAGGCTCGCTCCAGGGCCTCGGCCCGGACGCGACCCAGGAGGGCCCGGAGGGCCTGAGGATGGGCCGGATCGGTGGCGATCTCGAGGATCCGGTGATCCTTGACGAAGGCGTATCCCCGGACCGTCTCCCCCTGGCAGGCGACCCAGATCACGTGGGCGTATCGACGACCGATCATCCATCGCCAGTAATCTTCGGACCGTACCACGGTCCCGGTATTGTGGGCGTACTGGCGCTCGTAGAGCTTCATGAGGTCGTTCAACTCGACCTGACGCCAGGGGCGCACGTGCCAGAACCCCCCCTTCCCCTCGATCACGCCGTCGACGACTTGCGGGAGGTTCCGGCTCAGGGTCTGGCCGATGGTCTGACGACCGCAGACGCCCCAACCCAGCGGGCGATAGAACTGGGGCATCCCCGTGGTCAGGGCCTGGACCGCCACGCCGGTGTCGCGAGCCCGGCCGTCGGCCAACCTCATCAGGTTCTGGGCGTAGCCGAGCCCGCGATATTCGGGGAGGGTCCCGACCCACATCACCCCGTTCATGGCCAGGGTGGTCGAGCCGTAGCGGATCGTCCGCTCGGTCAGGTGGACGTGGCTGACCACCCGACCATCGACCTTGACGAGGATCCTCTGCTCGGGATTGTACGAGGGATCGCTCAAGGCGCCGAGGAACGCATCACGATCGGGCCCCTGGAACACGTGCAGGAGTGTTTGATAGACCGCTTCCTGGTCGGCCTCTGTTCCGAGGCAGAACTCGACGGATCCGCGACGATAGGGAAGCCGGACGACCGGCTCGGGCAATTTCATCGATGGACCACCTTCGGGGCGAACCGCAACCGGTTCGGTGACGGCGCCTCGCCGGGACATTTCGCCCCGGCCTCTGATCAACTCAATTGTAGGGGGTCGGACGGCCGTTCGCCTCAATCTTGCGCGGCGAAATCGCACGATTTTTCGGAGGACCGATCAGCGACCCGCCGCCTGGTCCCGGACTCCGGTCAGAGCCCCCCGGAGCCGCCTCCCGTCGTGGAGCGGAAATGCGTACTCTCGAGAGCGGGCCACGCCATTCAACTTGAGGCCGGAGCGGAGTCGTTCGCGCTCCGCCAGGAGCCTGGCTCGGGCCGGCTCGGTCCATCGGGCAAGCTCCAGATTGGCCTGGCGGATCGATCGAAGCCGCTCAAGACGTTGTTTTCGGTATGTGACCTCCCCTTCGATGGCGATCCACTTGGCCTCGATTGCCGCTCGGGCCTCGACCGGGCGGGGGTCGGGGAGATGTCGATCCGGGTTGAATTCCAGGTCGCGGATCGACCGGTCGACGGCCCGAAGAGCCTCCGGGGACGCCGTATCAGATTCCAGCCCGATCCACTGGGTGAGCGAGAGCGTCAGGAACCTCGGCGGTTCGATCCCGAAGAAGCCCCGTGCCACTTCATCCCCCAATTCGTCGTACTTGGCCCCGCCGATCCCGTGGACGAAAAGGTCGCCGAGCAGGTAGCGCGAGAACATCGTGGTGGTCAAGGCCCGGGTTCGGACCCGGATTCCCTTCGAGGGAAGCTCGCAAAGCGCCCCGACGGCACAACAGGCGTCTCGGTCGGCGGAGAGGGGAAGCTCCAGGAAGGGCCGGTCTTCGCCACCGATTCGCAACTCGATCGATCGAGGGAGCAGGCGGGCCATCAAGGGCCGTCGACGGGGCGATTGCGCACGCCAGGCCCAGAATGGGGCTTCGAGCCAGTCCTCCTGGATAGCCAGGGCGGGGACCGGGTGATTCTTGCTGCGAATCCCATAGGCGGCGCGATATCGGGCCAGCGCCGCGTTGTGGGTGGCCTGGAACCTCGGGAGCTGGGCCAGGAGGTGGGAGGCGAACCATCCGAACGCCTCGGTTTCGCAGAGCGACCCGAGCGTGACTTCGATGTTCCTGACCCCCCAATCCGCCTCGACTTCTCGGCGAGCCAGGGCGAATCTCAACCCCACCCTGGAGGTATCATCGGCCCTCCGAAGGACCCGAGGCCAGAATTCCTCCAGGATCGGCCGGTCGACCAGCCCCCCCATCGTCGAGAGGGCCCGGTCGGCAAACGATGCGAACAGGCCCTCGTCCTGGACTGCCTGATCCTCATAGGGGACCTCGCCAGCCCAGACATCGAAGGCCACGGCTGAGGCTCGGAGCCCGCTTTCGTCCCGGTGAGGCACCCGGATGGTCGGGCCCTTGGGAATGTCGTTGTCGACGATCAAGTTCAGCCCGACCCCGCCCGACTTCTCTGCCAGGCCGGCGACCGCGAAGTTCTTCACCCAGACCCCGGGATGGAACAGCTCGGGTTGGTGGCCGGTGACCACCAGCCGATCGGGCTGGGCCGGGACATCGGGCCAGTCGAGGCCGAAGGCCTCGTGATGACGCTTCGCCAGGGCGATGACCTGGGCGCGGGCCATGGTCCGGAGGCGGTCGGCCTTCCTCCCCTGGAAGTCATAATCCCATCGGTCGAGCCGGTCGGCGTTTTCCAGCAGGGCGAGTTCGGCTTGCTCGAGAGCGGGATCCGCCAGCAAGGCGCCGTCGGAGGAAGGGGCCCGCAGGCGGTGGGGATGCATCAACGACAACCCCCCGCGACTTCCAGCCCGGCCCGATCGAGCGCCTCGCGGAACACCGTCTTGTAGTGATTCAGGCGGAAGTTCGCGTCATCGAGCGCCCCGCCGAAGGCTCGATTCTCGTCGAGGTAGATCAAGGGCACGGGCACCTCGTTGACCTTCATCTCATGCTGGACGGCCTGGACCCAGACCTGGAGGGGCATCGCGTAATCGAAATTGGTGATCTCGAACTTTTCCAGGGCAGAGGTCCGGTAGGCCTTAAATCCGCAGAAGGCGTCGGTCAAGCCCAGGCCGAGGCACTCGTTGAGCCAGCGCGTAACCTCGATGTTGATCCGACGCCGCTCGATGGGAGGGATCTGGGTGGGGTCGAACACCTTGAGGTATCGGCTACCCGAGACGATGTCGGCGTCGGCGAGCCCGGCGGCCAGTTCCGGGATGCGTTCGGGCTCGTGCTGGCCGTCGCAGTCAATCGTGACCAGGCCGTCGAAGCCGTTCTCGACCGTATAGCGGAACGCGCTATCGATCCCCGCTCCATAGCCTCGGTTACGCTCATGGCGGACCACCCGGACCTGTGGGAAGGCCCGGAGCATTTCGGGCGTCCGATCGGTCGAGCCGTCGTCGACAGCCAGGACATCCTCGGTATGGCGAAGGACCTCGGCCAGGACCGGCTCCAGGTGGGCTTCTTCGTTGTAGACGGGGATGGCGGTGAGGATACGCATGGACGGCCCCGAAGCGGGAGGATCGAGCCCGGATCTTCCGAGAAAACCCTTCAGCCCTTAACATCCTGCAAAAAATGGACCTTCGCATTCTAGTTCGGGGGGAAGGGAAGTCAACGAACCGCGAGGACCGACCTCGATGGCCGACCCAACCCCCTTGACCGGGTCCCTGCCTGGCCCCTAGCATGGCATCCGTCGCCGGGAGGAGTGTCCCTGCGCGCTTCATCATCTTTTCTCGATCTCCCCGAACCCTTTATGACCGAACCTGAATCGGATAAGCCGCTCCCCAGGAGCGAGTCGGAGGGTGATCTCCCGGCCGACGAGACGCCGGTCGAGGCCCCTGCGCCGGAGCCCTGGACCCCTCGACGTGTCTTCGAGTGGAATTCGTACTACGACCTATATGTGGCCGGATTCGTGGTCCTGCTGGCCTTCCTCGGCTCGGCGAACAAGATCCAGCCGATCAATTCGTCGATCTGGAGCCTGCTCCACGCCGGTCGCCAGTCGATCGGCGCGGGCTCGCCGGTGGTGACCAACACCTGGACGATCGCCGGGGAGGGGGCGAGGTGGGTGAACATCTCGTGGCTCTTCGAGGTGATCCATTACGGGTTGCATTCGGCGGTGGCCTCGATCGTCCCCCCGCCCGAACCGGGGATGCCGACGCCCCTGGTCGGCGGCCCGGCCGAGCAATACGCCGCCGGGGCCCTGATCGCCCTGAGTGCCCTGATCCGAGGGCTCACGGCCTGGCTCTTGATGGGGCTGAGGCGAAAAGGCCCGGGACTCTGGTGGGCCGCGATTTGCGCGACGCTGGCCGTGGGCGTCACACTGGGACCGGCCTCGGTCGAATCCTTCGCACCGACGGCCGACGGTGAGGTCATCCGCACGGTCCGCCCGACGATCGACGTGAGCCCTGGAGGGATCGCCGGCCCCGCGGCGGTCTCCCCGGAGAACTGGGGCCTGTTCTTCTTCGCCATCGAACTTCTCCTGCTCCATCATGCGATGAACCTGGGGAAGACCGGACGCCTTTTCTGGTTGGTGCCGCTGTTCGTCGTCTGGGCGAACATGGATGAGAACTATGCCTTCGGCCTGGTCGTGCTCGCTGCGGCGGTGGTCGGTCTCGGGTTCGGGAAGCCTCGAGAGGAGGCCCGGCCGTCGTTGAAGTCCGGGCTGATCGCATTGGCGGCCTGCTTCGGGGTGACTTTCGCCAGTCCTTCGCATGTCTTCGGAGTCCTGGCGGCCTTCTCGTCGATCTATCGGGCCGTCGGCCTGGATTTCGGCCCTCCATCTCCCGTGCCGATTTCGGTCTTCGGTACTGGTCTGGGTGCCGACTTCTCCCGATCCTTCCAGATCTATTACGTGGCCTTGGTTGGCCTCGGCCTGATCTCGTTCCTCCTCAATCGCCGGAACTTCTCGCTGGGCCGGTTCCTGATGTTCGTGGTCTCGGCGGCCCTCTGGGCCTTGGCCCTGAACTACACCGCGATGTTCGGCTGCGTTTTCGCCGCGACCCTCGCCCTCAACGGCCAGGAGTGGTATCTCGACACATTCGGGGCGGAAGGCCGGCTCGGCGCGGGGTGGGCCCTCTGGTCGACCGGCGGCCGACTGGTGACGATCTCGCTGGTCTTCGCGGCGATCACCTCCGGGGTGACCGGCTGGGGACGCGAGGTTGGGGAGTCGCAGTTCGGTTTCGGCTTCAATCCCGATGATTTCCCGTTCGAGGCCGCCGAGGCGGTCAAGGCGGCCCCGATCGAGGGGAATATCCTGAACACGACCAGGGCCCAGGGTGATGCCCTCGCCTGGCGGACCGGCGGGCGCCGCAAGGCCTTTCTCGACAGCCGGCTCCATCTCTATTCGCGCGACATCTTCCTCGAATGGGACAAGGTCCGCCGGGCGATCCGGGACGACCAGGTCGAGGTCTGGCAGCCGGTCCTGGACCAGTCCAAGATCAGCGCGATCATGCTCCGTCCCTCCGGGGCCGATAGCTCTCCCGTGACTTACGCGAGGCTCCTGGGGAGCCCCCACTGGATCCCGTTCTATGACGACGGCGCGGTCGTCATGTTCGGCCGGTCCGATCCGAACGCCCCGGCGACGGACCTCGCCTATTTCAAGGCGAACCGCCTCGATGCCGAGGCCCTGGCTTACCAGCGGCCTCGGCCGGTACCCCCCTGGGAACGTCCGCCGACCCCGACATACGAGCCGATCGACAGCATCTTCAAGAACCGCTTGTTGAACCGGCCCCAGCCCCATACCGATGCGGCTCGCCGGTGGCTCCGACCGGCCGACGTACCCCCGGGGACTTCGTATCTGCCGGACCCCGCCCACTGCCTGATGGCCATCCGAGAGGCTCGCGCCGCCCTCTCGGCGAAGCCCGACGACGTGACCGCGTTTCGCTGGCTCTTCGAGGCCTATAGGCTCCTCTTGACCCAGGAGTCGGCCTTGATTGCGGGCCTGGCACCGACGCCGGAGAACATGGCCCAGATCCTCCAGACTCCGATCCAGCCCCGGGCCCTTGGCAACCGATTCCGGCAGCTCTTGACCGCGCTGAATTTCACGATCCAGACCCTCCCGCCGGCCAAGACGCTCGAAGAGCGGATCGACAAGGTGAATCTGAATTTCACCCTGGCCCAGTACTACATCCAGGCCGGGGCCTACGACCTGGCTCGCGAGCGACTTTCGGCGATCGAACCTCGCGAGGGGGAGATGGACGAGGAGTTCTTCAAGAATCTCACCCGCCTGCTCGGCGAGTTGAACCAGCGCGTCGAGGGGATCCAGAACCAGATGAGCGACCTGGTCATCAACAACCAGGCCACTCCCCTGGATCAGGCGAATTTCGCCCGATCGCAAGGCGCCCCGAGCCTGGCGATCCGGGAGCTCGAAGAGCTGAACGACGCCGGGACCAACCCCGCCGCCGTTCGCCCGCTCCTGGTCGACCTCTATTGCGACTCCGGGATGCCCGAGAAGGCCCTCGAAGTCATCGGCCCCCTGAACGTTGACGATCCTTCGCTCAGCACCGGGGTCGGCACCGCTGCGTACCGACAGGGGCAAGTCTACTTTCTCCTCGGGAATTACGAGAACGCGGTGACCCTCTGGCGCGACAAGTCGGTGGCCCAACTCCGGACTCAGCGAGGCTTGATGGCCCCGGTCGCCACCCAGATGCTGCTCAATGGCGATCCGGTCGCCTCGACCCGGATGCTCCTGGAACTCCCCGAGAAGGTCGACCAGCAGGCTCAGTGGGAATTCGAGCTGGGCCTGGCTGTCCTGGAAGGGGGCCTCTCGCCCGAGGTGGCCGCCGAGCATTTCACGAGCGCCTTGAAGCTCGAGCCCAATCTCCTGGCCAGGCCCGTCATCGCCTATTACCTGGAGAAGCTCGGGAAGCCCGTGCCTCCCCCGACAACCGTGGAGACTCCGGCCCCGGCGACTCCGGCGACCGAGCCGACTCCTGCCCCGGCGACTCCGGCGACCGAGCCCGCCCCGAAGCCCGAGGCGGCCGAGGAAGCCAAGCCGACGGATGCGCCGAAGCCCGAGGAAGCCAAGCCGGCGGATGCTCCTAAAGGATGACCTCACGGCAGGCTGCAAGGCCCGACTCCCCCGGATCGAAAGGGGGAGTCGGGATTTTCTCCGATCGGGGGGGATGAGGCTCGGGGCGGCTCAGGCCCCGATCCGCTCCAGGAGTTTCTTCGATCGATCGAGGAGATGGCGGCGGGCCTGATCGTCGGCAACCCAGGCCGATCGGTCGGTGATCGTGGCGATCCGATCGCGGAACCTGGCCAGGGCGGCAAGCGAGGTCGGCCGCTCGCCCAGTTGGGCTTCGAGGTCTTCGAGTTGTCGGGCGAGATCCTCGGCCTCGACTCGCTCCGGCGCGGCGGCTAGCGGGTGCGTCTTCGGCTGGTCGCGATGCTGGTCGAGCACCCCGTTGATCAGGGCGGCCAGGGGGTCGATCTGTTCGACCCGATCCCAGACGTACCGGAGGACCCAGAGGTCGGACGCGTTGGCTTGCTCTCGCCCGCTCAGGAGAGCCGAGGCCGCCAGGAGCTTGAGCATCTTCACCGCACGCCGGTCCGAGATTGCCACCCCGAGGTCGCGGATCTTGAAGATGACCTCGGCATAGGGCTCGGTCACTTTGGACAGGTCGACCGCGTGGAGGCGACCCGAAAGGTTTCGGAGATCGCCGGCCGTCACTCCGGAAGTGGAAGGACTGGACCGCTCCAGGGCCCAGCCGGCCGCGAGGAGCCCGGGCATGGACTCTCGCCGGAGCTGGTTGACGTGACAGCGGAGGAGGAACCGGTCGAAGAGAGCCCCCAGGGCCTCGTCCTCGGCCAGGTGGTTCGAGGCCGAGAAGAGCGAGAGTAACGGCAGGTCGCGGACCTCGGCCCCTCGGCGATAGACCCGCTCGTTGAGGACGGTCAGCAGGTTATTCAGGATCGCGCTATTGGCATTGAAGAGTTCGTCGAGGAAGGCAAACTCGGCCTCCGGGAGCATCCCGGTGGTCACCGTGGCCACCGAGCCCTCGCGGAGTCGGGCCAGGTCGATCGGCCCGAAGATCTCGTTGGGTTCGGAGAACCTCGTCAGGAGGTATTCGAAGTAACGTCCCTGGACTGCCGAGGCGAACTGGCGGATCAAGGCCGACTTCGCCGTCCCGGGAGGACCGTACAGGAACAGGTGCTCGCCCGCGACCACCGCCAGGGCGATCAGGTCGACGACCTCGTCCCGGCCGACGAACCGGCGTTTCAAGACCTCGACCACCTCTTCGCGGAGCCTTCGGACCGTCTCATCACCCAAGGGCCACCCCCACGCGATCTCGGAGGGCGGCCGGTCGGGCCTTCCCCAGTCTTTCGTAAATCATCTCGACATAATCCAGTGCCAGCCCACTCGGCATCCAACCCGGCTTCTCGTGGTCCGCCAATCTCTCGGCGTAGAGCATCAGGAGTCCAGGGTGGGAGCCGAGGCTCCCCAGGTCATCCGGAGGCCCTTCGACGTCCGACAGGACGCCCGAGAGCGGCCAGCCCCGGAGGACTTCCCCCAGGATTTCCCCCAGTCGGTCACCCGGCGCGATCGACCGGGCCCGCCGTAAGACCTGGGGAAGGAACCGCAAGGTTAGGTCGGCCGAAAGGTGTTCCGACTCTCGACTCGGCCGGGCCGGCAGGATCAGGACCCGCTCCACGAGCTCGACCGGCTCGGAGCGGTCGATCAGGAACCAGCAGGCTTGCCGGACGAATTCCGAGGCCAGGAGAGCCGAATCCCCATCAAACTCGATCGACGGCCCGGCCAAGTCGAGCCTGTGATCGGCGAATGCCGACTCCAGGACGGCCAGAGCTTCGGGTCGCTCCTTCGCCGATGGGATCGGCCGCTCTCGGAATACTACCTGACCATCCTTCAAGAGCCCGCGAAGGAAGTCGCCCAACGATGACATATCGATCCCCGATCGACTCTCCCCCACACTTTCTCCGATTTCCTCCCAGTCGACTCTAACCGAGCAGGTCCTCCGAGGACAGGTCGAGCATGCGGGCAACCACCCTCGACCGGCCGATCCTGATGTTCGAACACCTCGCGGTCCCCCCTATCGGGCCTCACCGGCCAGTTCTCCGAGCCGTTTCGAGACATTCATCAGGGACCGCCCGGTGTGGTAATTGGCCTTCCATTGGGTGGCCTTACGACCGTCGCCGATCAGCCTCCCTTCGCAGGTCGTCTCGCCGAACCAGCCGCCGAACTCGGGATCGATCATGTGGGCCTCGATGAACGCCCACTGTTTCCGGAAGGCCCGGATGTACCGGTCGGTCTCGCCGGAATACTTCCGGTCCATCAGGAGGAGGGCGTTCAGCCCTTCGGCCTGGGTCCACCAGACCTTGGTGGTGTCATACGCCTTGCCGGCGAAGACGTCCCCCTTGTCGAAGAATCCGCCGTGCTGGTCGTCCCATCCCCAGTCGAGCGCGTGGTCGATCAGGCTCCGGGCGACCTTCCAGGTGACCGGATCCTCCGGGATCCCCAGGATCTCCGCGGCGTCGACCAGCAGGTAAGCCGTCTCGACGTCATGGCCGAACGAGTCGTGGGCCGGGGCCGGTCGCCAGTCCCGGGAGAGGTAAAGGTTGAGGGCTCCGGGCTCGGCGGCGATCCGATCCCGGACGATGGTCAGGAGTTCCTCCAGCCGGGCCTTCACGGCCGGGGTCTTCTCGATCTTGTAATACTCGGCGACGGCCTCCAGGAGATGGATGTGCGAGTTCATCGACTTGAAGCCGTAGTAGACGCCCAGCCGGTCGGTCCGCTTGCCGACCGGGGCCGAGGGGTCGTAGGTGATCACGGGCTTGCCGTCGCGGGCGATGGCCTCGAAGTAGCCCCCATGTTCATCGTCGTGCGCCCGATGTTCGAGCCAGTCATAGGCGTCGCGGGCGACCTTCCGGGCCGTCTCGTCGCGGGTGATCTCGTAGGCCGTCGAGGCCGCATAGAGCGCGAACGCGGTCCCGTAGACATGCTTCTCGTCGCCGCGAGAGGAGGAGACCTTTCCATCCATCTCGACCAGCCAGTGAAATCCGCCGGAGGAGGCATCGCGCATCGTCCGGTCGAGATAAGCGACCCCTCGCCTGGCATAACCTTCGAACTCCTCGCGGTGGGGCGCGGAGTGGCGGGCGAAGGCGGCGGCTGTCCAGATCATCCGCGACTGATAGACCAGGAACCGGTTCTCATCGGGGATCGGCGACCAGTCTCGGGCATAGGTCTGGTGGAACGCGCCGTCGGGATCGAGCGACCGAGGATACCAGTGCCGGGTCAACTCTCCGGTCAGCAGGGACTCGACCTTTAAGCGGAGGTCGCGAGCCTCCACCGGGCCGATGGCCTGCGAGAAGACGGAGGACGGGGCGATCAGGGCCAGGAGGACGGCGAGTCGGAGTGGAGTGTTCATGGCCGGGTAACCCCGGAAGTCCCGGATGCCTTCCGATGGTGGTCGGCGATTTCCTCGGGGCTGAGCGATCGGTCGTAGACGGCGACCTCGTCGATCTTTCCTTCGAGGCCGGGCTCGGTGCCGGAGCCTCCCCCGATTTTCAGCCGGAGTCGGCTTCCTCCCGGTCGCGGGGCGGATCCGGTGGTGGCTTCGGGCTGGCCATCGAGGTAGATCGAGAGGTTTTCGCCGTCACGGGACAGGACAATGTGGTGCCAGCCCTTGGGTGTCAACTCGGTCTTGCCTGAAAGGATCGGCCCGGACTCCTTCCCTCGAAGGTATAAGAGCCGACCGGCCGAGGCCCCGGTTCCGCCGATGACGAGCCGCTCGACGGCCGAACCCGGATCGGTGTCGTCGGGCCGAGAAACCAGGACGCCGGTGACCTCGCGAGCGTCGTTCGGCATTCCATTCCAGAACCAGAATTCGAGGCTCGATGCCCTGCCCTGTTCCTGCATCGTGATGTCCAGATGCCCCCCGGCCAGGTGGATCGCCCGGTTGATGCCTTTCGGGCCGGTGAAGCCCGACCCGGGCGGGCCTTCGAGGTAGAACGCCAGCGGCCCTTCGAAGCTCGCCCGATGTCCTTGTCCGGTCGCGTCGGCGGCGGATGGGCCTTCCATCTCGCCCAACCGCCAGAAGGCCGTCGGCTTCGAGGCCAGTACCGAATCGACGTAATCTCCTCCCGGTTCGGTCGGGGCACCTCGGAGTCGGCCCGAGACCTTCTCCAGGAGACCGAGCACGGCCTCGACGATCTTCGGCTCGGCCTGGACCTCGAGCGCCGCAGTCCGGGCGGGCCATGTGGTGTAGCCTCCCAGGGCGTGCTGTGCGGGGGGCGGGATGTAGCCTTCCGACCCGTTGGCCAGGCTGAAGACGACCGTGGGGGAGAGCGGGCTCCGGGCCTTGATCTTCAGGCCGGTGAGGGCGTAAACCTCGTCGGGAATGGTGGCGATCCCCAGTTCACCGATCCGGATCGCCTGGAGCTTCAACTCGCGCTCGGGCTCGTCATGGAGTGCGATGGCCTCCTGAGCATAGACCTCGGGCACGTTCCTGGGGATCTGGTCGCCCATCCTGGCCACCATCGAGCGGGCCCAGGCCAGCCGCTTCTCGTCGGGAACCCGGCGCTTCAGTGTGATCCGGGCCTCGGCCATCGCCAGGGAGGCCCAGGGCTGATATTCGACCTTGCGGAGCGCCTCGGCTGCGCGATCGGCAACGGCTTCGGCATAGGCCTCGATCGTGATCGGGTCTTTCGGCTTGCCGTAATCCATCCAGTGCTGGTCGCCGCTGGTCCCCTGAGACATCATGACCACGCAGTCTCCGCCCTCTGGGCCGGGAGCGATCAGGCGGGCGAGACGATCGGCGAACGCGCCGTAGTAATCGGCCGAGACCGGCGAGGTCCCGAAATAATGCATCGAGTAGTTGGCCAGGACGGCGACCGGCTTCCCCTCGGGCGTCCGGAGGGCCAGGATCGAGAGAGTGGGGTCGACCGGTCCCGAGGGGCCGATCACGTCCGGGTTCTCGTAGCCCGGATGCATGTTGGCCCGGACCGTCAGGTCGCCAAACGGGTCGGCCAGGAGCCGGTCGGGGCGTCGAATCCATCGTCGGCAATGGGTGTGGTCGGGGTCGTCGACGACCGCCCATCCGATCCGGGCCGGAGCGAGCCGGGCCACGGCCTGGGCGACCGAGTCGGCGATTTGTTCGGGGAGCGTCGCGATGTAGTCGAGGTCGGCCCTCGAACCCAGGGCGCCCATCGCGGCGGGGGCGGTGTGGGTGTGGGTGGCCGAGATCAGCATCCGGTCGATCGGGATCCCGGTTCGATCCTTCGCGATCTCCTTCGCCCGGTCGATCAGGTCGCGGGGGAGCATGCAACTGTCGACGACCACGATGGCGATCCGGCTCGACCCATCATCGAGGACCAGCGCCCGGACCTTGAGCGGATCGCGGACCATCTCGGCCCGAGCCTCCAGGAACCCGCCGTTGACGATGGCCGGGAGCTTCGTCGGCGAAATGTCCACGATGGCCGCCCCGCCCCGGAAGACCTGGCCCGCCTCCCGACCGGTCGCCTCGCCACCCGGAAGGAGGCTCATCATCAGGCCCAGGAGTGCGGCGAAGATCATCCCCGAAAGTCCGCGAAGTTTCATGGAAACTCTCCCGCCGTCGATGATCCGTTCGTGATGGTTGCGGGTCTCAGACTATCCCGCCCCTCGACGATTGCAAGGGGCCTGAAACTTGATCGTCGCGAGGGATCGCCGAGGCAGATCAAGCCGAGGAACACATTCAACATCAGGACCGACCGATCCCGAATTTATCCGGATTGCCGAGGAAGATCCGGTTTGATGCGGGACCGGATCAGTGGGTCCGTTCCGCCGCGAAAAGTGGGTCCGTTCCGCCGGGGAAAGTGGGTTTGTTCTGTCGAATTGGCGGTTGCATTGAAGGGTGGTTGAAGTGCCAGTGTGCCGCAAACCGTTGTTTTTCATGGCTTTATTTCTGGGGATGGCGTCGGGCTGGTCGGAGCTTCCTCAATCACCCCGAGGGGTCCAGGCTGGCGGAAGTGGCTTTGATCGGGCATGGGGAGTGGGTTCGTTCCGGGCTCTCGAATCCCTTGCTTCGAGGTCTCAACCTGAATTTGAACTCGGGATTGTGGTCTTTTGTGCATTGAGCCCGGTGTGAGATCTTCTGAATCAAGATGATGTGCGGGACAGTCGGATTCAGAAATTGGCCTTGTGTCCTTCGTGTCCCAACTTATGATCCCGTCGTACATGGGTGCTGACCAATAAGGGGGTACGGTGTATGAGACGATTCGTCCCGCCGTTGATCGCCCTGATGTTGTGCGGATGTTCGCAGACTCGCGAGGAGCGGCGAGAGAACGCTGCCATCGGCTTGTTGGCGCCGGTAGCTCTTGGGTTCTGGTATCTTGATAATCAAGCCAAAGAGAAATTAGAGTCGCAAAGGTTCGAAGACACGATTCGCGAAGAACGATCGTACCGGCCGGATGGTAGGGACTACGTCCGATAAATCGATTCGAGGGCAATTCGATTCTGAGCCGAATCACCTTCTCGGGCCGGTCGGACCGAAAGCGATCGCTCTCGAAAATCATCGTGCAATAGTGAGCTGGCTAAGCATGGCTTCTCGTCGCGCCATGAAGCCACTCGCGATGATACGCACGAAATCGATACCACCCGACGTCGAGATGACGACCGGGATTCCTGATGGAACCGTCCCGCCGGGATCATCAGAGGAGTGGCGTCTTCGCGGTTGAGCGGGTAAGTTCAACGGGGGGAGAGGGATCGCCCGGGGCGGGATCGGCCCCTGCGGACCCGAGGCGGGATGCCTCGTCGATCGAATCCGTTAACGCGAATCACAAAGAACCATGATGATTGTCGAAACTAATTGTTCGAAATTTGTTGTGCTGCTGGCTGTCCTCTCGGCGTTGATCGCGAACGCGCAGGCCGAGGAAGTGGCCGACTACACGAAGGCGGTCAAGCCGGTCTTGCAGGCCCGGTGTTATGCCTGTCATGGCGTCTTGAAGCAGAAGGCGGGGCTTCGGCTGGACACGGCCGCGCTGGCGATCCAGGGTGGGGATGGCGGGGCGGCCATCGTGCCCGGCGACGTCGAGGCCAGTGCGCTCCTGGAGCGAGTGTCGACGAGCGAGGAGTCGGACCGGATGCCGCCGGAAGGGGAGCCGCTCAAGGCCGCCGAGGTCGAGGCGATCCGGGCTTGGATCCTCCGGGGGGCGAAGGCCCCAACCGACGAGAAGCCCGAGGCCGACCCTCGCGATCACTGGGCGTTCCGGTCTCCCGAACGTCCCGCCGTGCCGACCGTCGAGGACCCGGACTGGTCGGGTAACCCGATCGACGCGTTCGTATCGGCCGAACACCGAAAGCGCGGACTGATCCCCCAGCCCGAGGCCGACAGGCGGGTCTGGCTCCGCCGAGTCTCGCTCGACCTGGTCGGCCTGCCCCCGACCCGAGCCGAACTCGATGCGTTCGTCTCGGACGGCTCGCCCGGGGCTTATGAGAAGGTAGTCGATCGGCTGCTGGTCAGCCCCCAGTACGGCGAGCGTTGGGGCCGGCACTGGATGGATATCTGGAGATATAGCGACTGGTGGGGCCTGGGGGCCGAGGTCCGCAACTCGCAGAAGCATATCTGGCACTGGCGCGACTGGATCATCGAGTCGCTCAACGCCGACAAGGGCTATGACCAGATGCTCCGCGAGATGCTGGCGGCCGACGAGCTCTATCCCAACGACCTCGATCGGCTGAGGGCGTCGGGGTTCCTGGCCCGCCAGTACTTCAAGTTCAACCGGACAAGCTGGCTCGACGAGGCGGTCGAGCATACTTCGAAGGCCATGCTCGGGCTGACGTTCAACTGCGCCAAGTGCCACGACCACAAGTACGACCCGTTCTCGCAGGTCGAATACTACCGGATTCGGTCGTTCTTCGAGCCCTACCAGATCCGGACTGACGCCGTCCCCGGAGTGGTCGACTTCGAGCAGGATGGTATCCCTCGAGCCTTCGATTGCAACCTGGACGCGCCGACTTTCCTCCACATCCGGGGCGACGACCGGAACCCGGACAAGGGGAGAGTGATCGAGCCCGTGTTTCCGGCCTTCCTGTCGAAGGGGACGATCAAGGTCGAGCCGGTCGCGCTGCCGGTCCAGGCGTATCGACCGGGGCTCCGCCCGTTCGTTGTCGAGTCGTATCTAAAGGAAGCTGAGCGCCGCCTGGAAGAGGCCCGGAAGGTTCTGGAAGCCGCCCGGAAGGAACTGGCCGAGGCCGAGCAAGCGGGAACCTCCGAGGGCGAAGGGCAATTGACCGACGAGCCCGAAACGCTCGAACGGGCCAGCCTCTCCGTCGAGGTGGCCAGGAAATCGGTCGAGTCGTCGGAGTTGCTCCGCCAGTCGATCCGGGTTCGGGCCGAGGCCGACCGAGCCCGATATCAAGATTTCGCCCCCGAGAATCTTGCCGAGATCCTCGACGAGGCGGCCAGGGCTGAGAAGATCGCGAGCGTAGCCAGTGCGGACGAGGCGGTCAGTCGTGCCGAACTCGACTGGAAGAAAGCCGTCGACGACAAGAAGGCCGAGGCCGAGAAGAAGCTGGAGAAGGCGAAGACCGAACTCGAAGCGGCCCGCAAGGCGGCTGAGTCTCCCGGCGAGTCTTATACCTCGCTGGCCGGAGCGCTGAAGACCCTCGAATCGAACGTCGAGACCGAGGATTCGCGAAGCAAGCCGTTCCCGAGCACCAGTACGGGTCGAAGGTCCGCTCTCGCCCGCTGGATCACCGACCCGAAGCATCCCCTGCCCGCCCGGGTCGCGGTGAATCATCTCTGGGCGCGACACTTCGGCAAGGGGCTGGTCCCGACCGTCTTCGACTTCGGGCGCAAAGGGACACCGCCAACCCATCCCGAACTGCTGGACTGGCTGGCCGTCGAGTTGATCGAGAACGGCTGGAGCATGAAGCATATCCATCGCCTGATCGTCACATCGAAAACCTATCGCCTCTCGTCGTCGAGCGCCGGGGCTTCGGCCGAGACCCTGGCGGCCGATCCCGACAATCGATACTGCTGGCGATCCAACCCGATCCGGACCGAGGCCCAGGTCGTGCGAGATAGCCTACTGATGCTGGCCGGAGAACTCGACCTGAGGATGGGCGGGCCTTCGATCCCGGTCGATGATGAGGTTTCTCGGCGTCGGAGCCTCTACTTCGTCCACTCGCACAACGAACATCACAAGTTCCTCTCGATGTTCGACGATGCGGGCGTCCTCGAATGCTACCGACGCGCCGAGAGCATCGTGCCCCAGCAGGCCCTGGCGCTGGAGAACAGCCCCCTGGCCACCGCGATGGCCGGGAAGATCGCCCGGCGGATCACGACCGAAATTGCTGAGGGTTCCGATCGAGATTTCGTGCGATCGGCGTTCCTGGGCGTCCTCTGCGTCGAACCGACCGAGTCCGAGACCGAAGCCGCCCTCGAAGGCCTCGCCCGACTGACCGAGGCCGCCGAAAGCGCGGGACAGGCCGATCCTGGCACGCGGGCTCGGTCCGGGCTGATCCGGGCCTTGCTCAATCACAACGACTTCGTCACCGTCCGATGATGGGACGAATTTCAACCGTGAGGAACTCGGGATGACTCGCCACTCCGATCGCGATACTCGGCATGCGATCTCCACCCCTCGTCGGGCCTTCCTGGCCGACATGGGCATGGGGTTCACGGGCCTGGCCCTGGGGGCCATGCTGGCCCGAGACGGGATCGCGCGGGCCGATGCCGGGGTCGACTGGCAGCCCCCCGACGGACGGCCTCACTTCGCCCCGAAGGCCAAATCCGTCATCTGGCTGTTCATGAACGGGGGCGTCTCGCACGCGGAGTCGTTCGATCCCAAGCCCGAACTGACCAAGCACGCCGGCAAGTCGATCGACGAGACCCCGTTCAAGGACGTGCAGAATCCCGAGAAGTTGAAGCTGGCCCGCGTCACCGTGATTAACGACGCGAATGGTCAGCAGCGCAAGAAGCTTTACCCGCTCCAGGTCGGCTTCCGCAAGTATGGCCAGAGCGGGATCGAGCTGAGCGACTGGCTCCCTCACACCGGGTCCTGCATTGACGACATCGCCGTCATCCGGTCGATGTACACGACCGACGACAATCACGGGGCCCAGACCCAGTTCCACTCCGGTCGCCACATGCTGGACGGCGAGTACCCCACGCTCGGGGCCTGGGTCCATTACGGGCTCGGGTCGCTCAACGAGAATCTACCCCAGTTCGTGTCGATGGGAAATCGCGAGTACTGGAACGCCAAGGACGGCCACTACCTCGGCCCCGCCCACGACGCGATCCCGATCCGGGTCGACCCGTCGAACCCGCTTGACTTTGGCCAGCCCGCCGGGGAGATCGGCCGGGATGAGCAGCGGATCGGCTTCGACCTCGTCGGCCGGTTGAATCGGCTCAAGGCGGTGGAGTATCCCGACGACCCCGCCCTGAACGCCCGGATCAAGGCCTACGAGCTGGCCTTCCGGATGCAGACCTCGGTCCCCGAGACGCTCCACTTCGACTCGGAGACCGAGGCGACGAAGTCACTCTACGGGCTCGACGAACCCGAGACGCGCGAGTTCGGGATGCAGATGCTGGCCACTCGGCGCCTCGTCGAGCGAGGGGTCCGGTTCATCCAGGTCCAGCACGGGGCCGGCGGCGCGGGGGCCTGGGATGCCCATTCCGGGCTGAAGGCCAACCACCAGAAGAATTTCAAGGCGGTCGACAAGCCGATCGCCGGGCTCCTGAAGGATCTGAAGCGGCGAGGCCTGCTCGACTCGACGATCGTCCTGTTTGCCAGCGAGTTCGGCCGGACCCCCGGATCGCAAGGGGCCGACGGCCGCGACCATCACATCTACGGATTCTCCGTCTGGATGGCCGGAGGAGGGATCAAGGGGGGGATCGTCCACGGGGCCACCGACGAGATCGGCTTCCATGCCGTCGAGAACCGGCACTACGTCACCGACATCCACGCGACGATCCTCCACCAACTCGGCCTCGACTCGCGACGCCTGGAGATCCCCGGCCGCAAACGACTCGACATCGATCACGGCCGACCGATCACCGAGATCCTGGCCTGACCTCGGCGCTCCTCACCGGCCCCTCGATCCGATCGGGTCGCCGGGGGGAGCGGTCAAGGGTTCGGTCCGCTGGTGGGTGGCATCGGGGCGATTACGGAATCGGGCGATCTCCATCTGGAGCGCCTGGGCGTCGACCCGGCTGTCCTCGTCCCCCGCGAGCCCTCCCAGCTTCTTCACGATCGAGGCGATCAAGGCGAGATTCGCCTGGGCACGCACCTGGGGCGTGGCGGAATCGTCGGAAGCAAGCTCCATGAGCCGTTCGACGACCAGGAAGCGGACGGCAGACTGGATCGCGGCGACGCGGGGGTCCGGCTCGCGAGGCCCGAAAGTTCGGGCGATCAGGGCGTCGAGGACCTCGCCGAAGCCGACATTATCGGGATTATTGGCGTGGAACTCGACCAGTCTGGCGGCCCGCTCGGGTTGCAGGAGCGCCGAGACCGCGAGGTCGGCGGCGATGGTCGAGGCTCCGATCGGGTCGAAGGTCGGGCCCGTCCGCTTCTCGAATCGTTCGGCGGTCCCTCCGTCCTGGCCGAAGGCGACGGGCGGGATCTGTCCGAGGATCGCGGGAGGGATGGCCAGCACTCTCGGGTCGAGGGTCTCGATCACGGCGGCCAGCGCCTCGCGCTGCCGGGGGGCCGGGACGACCTCGGCCACCCTCGGCGGGTTCGGCCCCGAGGCGGTCTTCACCGCGTAGCTGTAGTCGACCCCGCCGACGGTCTTCACCGCCGCCTGGAGTTGATAGCGGTGATGGAGGTAGAGCGGCAGGAGCCGGGCTTCGAGGTCGGAGAGGGGTGATCCTTCGGGGATGTTGCCGGTCCCGAAAGTTGCCAGCCCGATCCGACGGACCTCCATCTCGTGGCGGAGCATGGCCACGGGGTCAGGGCCGTTATCCCAGAGGTTCGCCAGGGGGTGCGCCGCGCCCAGGGGCCGGGCATCGGAGTCGGAGAGGAACCGCATCCCGTTGGCCACGCCCTCGGCGACGATCCGGTTCAACTCCTTCGACTCGTCGGTACCCGGCGCGAACTGGGTGTAGGCGAACCGGGTGGCGAATTCGTCATAGGAGCCGATCCCCCGACCGTAGGCGTCGGACAGGTCGAGCCTCCCCTCGACGATCTTGACCATCGGGGCCGGGTAATCCATCACCGACCCTCGCTCGTAGGTGCTGGCGGCGAAGTTGTGGGCGAACCCCAGTGTGTGGCCGACCTCGTGAGCCGAGAGCTGGCGGATCCGTGCCAGGGTCATCGCCGAGAGGTCGCTCGACGGGTCGGCATGGGCCAGGTACTCGATCGTCGGGGGGACCGCCATCCCGCAACCGGAGGTCGAGGGGACCAGCCCCGCGCCGATCAGGGCATCCTGCCTGGCCCGCTGCGAGTCGAGCGAGACCGTCCCCTTGAGAATCTCGCCGGTCCGGGGGTCGGTGACGGAATTCCCGTACGACCATCCTCGGGTCGATCGGTGAACCCAGTGAATCACGTTGTACCGGACGTCCATCGGGTCGACTCCCTCGGGCAACACCTCGACCCGGAAAGCATCCTTGAACCCGGCCGACTCGAACGCCTTCGACCACCACGAGGCCCCTTCCACCAGCGCCGATCGGACCGGCTCGGGGGCGGCCCGGTCGACGTAGTAGATCAGTGGTTTGACCGGCTCGGAGACGGCGAGCGATGGGTCTTTCTTCACGAGTCGATGCCGGGAGATCCAGCGAGTCTCGATCGGGTTATCCGTCGGCGTCGAGAAGTCGGCGAACTCGATCCCGAAGACCCCGACCCGGGGGTCGAGCTTCCGGGGCGAATAGCCTGTGCCCAGCTCGGGCAGCTCGACCAGCGAGTGCCGCTCTCGGACGGTCACGGATTTTGGCGTCGTCGCGATTGAGGAGACGAGCGGGCCGGGATCGTCGTCGGTGGCGAAGGTGAGCGTGGCCTCGACCTCGGTGTTCTTCGGGAACGATTTCAGGCCGGCCCGATCGAGGTCGCTCCGCGATTCATCGAGCCGGTAACTCCCCTGCTTGCGGAGCTTCAGCCGATCGGCGACCCCGTGGGCGTCGCGGAGGAAGAACGAGGTGGCGTCGACCAGGAGCCGCCCCTCTTCCTCGGCCTCGATCTTGAAGCCCCAGATCACCGACCGGGCGAACGAGTCGGCCACCGATTGTCGCTCGTGGGCATTGTCGCTGAGGGCCCGGAAGCGGTAGTTGGGCTCCTCCAACAGGAGCTTCGGACCGGCCCTCCGGAAGGCGACCACCTTGGTATCGCCGAGCTGGCCCCGGTCGAGCCCGATGGGATTCGAGCCGACCCCGGTGACCAGCGTCACCTGGTAGAGGAGCTCCCGGCCGATGTTGGGAACTTCCATCCAGACCTTGCCGCCCGACTCGTCCCAATAGATCGGCAGGAATCCGTCGATTTTCGTCAGCTTGGCGGTCTTCTCGGCGATCGGTCTCGTCGGGGGAGCGGGTGTCGCCCCCGAGGACTTCGATGCCTCGGAGGCTGGTCCGGGAAGGGCCGATTTCGGGATCCGGAGTGCCATCGACCCGGCGACGGTAACCACGTCGTACTGGCCCTGGTAGCCGATCAGGAGGTGGGCGGCCCAGGGTTCCAGTCCGTAGTCGTCGGTGAGCCACTTGACCATGTCCGAGGTGGCCATCTTCAGGCCATTGTCGAGGGCGCTGGCGAACTCGGGCTGAGAGCCGATCGAGATGATGGCGTCCTCCGTCTCGACCCGAGGGACGGCCGGCGCGGCCTTCTTTTTCAGATCGACGACCATCTCCAGGTCCATCGAGGTCTCGATGCCGGTGCCGGTCGACTCGCCGTCCCCCTGGAGAGCGTGGCCGTCGCCCACGAAGAGGAGCCCGCCCGGGTGGTAGACGGGCAGGATGACCGTTGATCCTTCCACGATCCGGTTGTAATCGAGGTTCCCGCCATAGCTTCCCGAAGGTCCCGAGGTCGGGGCGAAGTTGCCCGGAGGGGCCACGCCGATGCAGCCCAGCATCGGCCGGGCGGGGAACTCCAGCGTGAGTCGGGTGCTCTTCGGCTCGCGGAGCCGGACCGTCTTCTTCTCCAGGTCGATGTCCCAGGGGACCAGGCTCGACCTCCCCTTGATGACAAGGTCGGGCTTGTCCTGGTTCGAGAAGACGTGCTCGACATCTTCCGGGGTCAGCGCGAAGAGGCCCAGCCGGAAGGCGCTCCAACCCCAGTTCCGATTCATCCGGAGCGACTTGATCCGGACAACCAGCGAGTCGCCGGGCTCGGCCCCCTCGATGAAGAATGGGCCGGTCAGCGGGTTATAGGGCTCGCTTCGCTTCTCGTCCTTCTCGTCCAGCCCGGCCGAGTCGAGCGTCCTGGTGATCACCGAGTCTCCCGGCTTGATCCGGAGGAGCACGGGATGCGACCGGGAGAAGGTTCGGAAGTAGGTCGAGGCCGAGACTGTGTGGGATTCGCCCGTGGTCGCGATCGCGACGAGGGCGGCGAGTACGAAGCTGGCCATCCGGTTGGGCTCCTCGTGCGAGTCTGTTCGGGTGAATGCGCACCGATTTTGACCTCGAGCCACCCCTCGGGCAATCCTCAACCCACTGACACTCGCCCCTCGGGCCGATTCCGTGGAGGTCACTTGTGGAGACAGTCCGCCCCGAGTCTCATGGATCCTCCTCGTCGACCAGGTCCGGCCGGCTTGGTCCCGAAGACCACGAGAGGTGATTTGTCGATATGGTTAAAGGTGTGGACTTGTCGCGACCCACGGGCGTTCGCTGGCGTGTGTTCGGCCTGGCGTGTGGTGCGTCCTTCCTCCTCTACCTCCATCGCTACACCTGGAATCTGGTCGGGCCGAAGGTCCAGGAGGATTTCGGGTTCTCGAATACCCAGGCCGGTGTCCTGTTCTCCCTGTTCTATTACACGTACGCGGCCGGGCAGATTCCCAGCGGGATCCTGATCGACCGGTCGGGGCCGCACCGGTTCCTCAGCCTGATCATCGTAGCCTGGTCGGCGGCGATCGCCTCGATCGGCCAGGCGTCGAATCTGGCGATCCTCGCCGGTCTAAGGCTCCTCTTCGGGGCGGCCCAGGCCGGTTGCTACCCGGCGCTGGCCCAGGTGACGAGGACTTGGTTTCCCGCGGCTTCGCGGACCGGCTATCAAGGCTGGATTGCCACCACCTCGGGCCGAGCGGGCGGGGCGCTCTCGCCGATCATCCTGGGATCGCTCCTGATGGGCTATTTTGGGCTCTCGTGGCAGACCGCGGTCGGGCTTCTCGGTGCGATCGGAATCGTCTACGGTGTCATCTTCTGGGCCTTGTTCCGGAATACTCCCTCCGGGCACCCCGGCGTGAATCAGGCGGAATGCGACCTGATCTCCGAAGGTTCGGCCACGCCAGATCACTCGACGCTTCGCGCCGTCCTGCCTGCGGGCCGAGCCTGGCGGAGCCGGAGCCTTCGGTTCTTCGTGGTCCAGCAGTTCCTCGATGCCGGCTCCGATGTGGCCTTCGTCTCGCTGATCGGGACCTATTTTCTCCAGGCCCGCGGCTTCGACATCGCCAGGACCGGATGGCTGGCGAGCCTCCCATTGTGGGGCGGGGCGCTGGGCGGGATCGCGGGCGGCTGGATCAACGATCGCCTGATCGCCCGGACAGGCCGGCGTCGATGGTCCCGGAGCGGGGTCGGCTTCGTCGGCAAGGTCATCGGTTGCGTGATGCTCGGGCTGGTGGCCCGCCAGGAAACCGGCGTGGCCGCCGGGCTGGTCTTGATGGCGGCCAAGTTCTTCAGCGACTGGAGTCAGCCGACCGTCTGGGGGACCTGCACCGATCTCGGTGGTCGGTTCAGCGCCACGGTTTTCGCGATCATTAACACCGCAGGGACGTTCGGCGGGGTGGTGATGCCGGTCGTTTTCGGCCTGGTCCTCGATGCCTGCACCACCCGGACCGGCTCGCCCAACCCCGCCGTCGCGACGGTGGACTGGGGACCGTTGTTCCTCCTCCTGGCCGCGATGTACCTGGGGAGCGGCCTCTGCTGGCTCATGATCGACTGCACTCGTTCGCTCGACGCCGACGAGACGAGGAGAATCACCTAGTCCCGGTCGATCCGATTACGTTCGACGAGATCCCAGTCGACATCGACCCCGAGCCCAGGGCCTGACGAGAGCGTCGTCATCGGTCCTTCGATCTTCAACGGGTTTCGGACGATCGAGAACTCGTGATAGGACGGGCCCAGGCAGTCGCCGGGGAATTGCTCGATCTGCATGTTCGGGGTGGCGACGATGAAGTGCATCATGGCAGCCGAGGCAACGTCCCACTCCAGGTTCGACCCGATCGTGCAAGGGAGTCCATGCCGGCTCGCCAGTTCGGCCATACGCCGGGCCTTGGCGATCCCGCCTTGCTTTCCGGGGTAGAGGGTCAGGGCGTCGCAGCAGCCTTGGTCGATCAACTCCTGGGCCTCCACCTCGTCGAAGCAGCTCTCGTCGGCCAGGATCTTCTGGCCGGTGATTTCGCGGACCCGCTTGAGTCCCGCGTAATTCTTGCGCGGGAGGGGTTGCTCGACCAGGGTCAGCCGGCAATCGGCGAGTTGTTCCAGGCAGGAGAGCGCGGACGGTTCGTCCCATCCGCCGTTGGCGTCGATGGTCAGGGCAATGTCCGGTCCGATGGCTTCCCGGACCGCCCGGACGCGTCGGACGTCCTCGGCCGGGTGGGTGCCGACCTTGACCTTGATGGTGTCGAAGCCGCCCGTCACCAGGGCTCGGGCACGCTCGGCGGCGACCTCGGGCGTATAGGCTCCCAGCGAGAACCGGTTCCGGATGGTCAGTGGTCGGCAGGCTCCGCCCAGGAGTTCATAGATGGGCCGTCCCGCCGCCCGACCGGCAATGTCCCAGCAAGCCATCTCGATGGCCGACTTGGCGAACCAGTTGTCGACGGCAACCGCGTCGAGTCTCCGGTCGACCTCGGCATGATCGAGCGGATCGATGCCGATCAGGGCCGGCTGAAACACATGGTCGATGATCGCCCGGGCTCCCCAGACCGTCTCTCCGCTCCATCGGGGCGTGACGGTGGCCTCGCCGACACCTTCGATGCCCTCGTCGGTCACGACCCGGACCAGTACAAAGTCGGACACCTCATGGCGTCCGAGTGCGGAGATCATCCGGCGCTCGGGCTTGAGCGGGATCCGGACCGGGATCGCTTCAATTCTCTGGATTTTCATGCCCGGCAATCTAACATGGCGAAATCATCGTGACGAGAGGGCTGGCCATGTTACAGGCGGGCGCGGCGAGGACCCGGTTAACTCCATTCTGGGGGGTCGAGCTGACCGGCTGGGGCTATTACATAGAACGGCGATGGCGTCGGGTCCGCGACCACCTGTCAGCCACCGCCCTGGCCTTCGACGATGGGGATCGGCAGGTGGTCCTGGTCTCGCTCGACCTGATGGTGATCGACGAATCGTTTACCCGACGGACTCGCGAGCGAATCGCCCAGGCCGCCGGACTACCGCCCGGCTCGGTTCTCCTGACCTGCTCGCACAGTCACAACGCGCCGGCCGCCGGCGGCTTGCTGGGGGTGGGCGAATGCGACCCGGTTTTCGAAGACTGGGCGAGCCGACAGGCGGCGACGGCGGCCATCCTGGCCTGGCAATCGCGAACCCCGGCCAGGCTTCGCGTCGGGCATTCCGAGATGACGGGATACAGCTACAACCGGACCCGCCCCCGGGGATTGATCGATCCCCGAGTTACCGCGCTCCGGGTGGACCGGCTCGACGGCTCCACGCTGGCGGTCGCGGTCAATTTCGGTGCCCACCCGTGCGTCGGCACGGCTCTCTGGCCCTGGGACGTCTGCCGCGACATCCCCGGCGAGGTGGTCGACGGCCTGGAGGCCGCCCATCCCGGATCCCTTGCCCTGTATCTCCAGGGCGCCTGCGGGGATGTGAACTTCCTCCCCGAGTTCAGCACCCCCGACCGCTACCAGGAACCGGCGCGAGCCCTGATCCGAAATGCTCTCGGAGCCCTCGACCAAGGCAGGGAGATGTCCGGCCCGGTCGTCGCCTCGGCCAGCGAGACGGCTTCATTGCCGACCCGACGGTGGACCCTCGAGGAACTGGAGCAAGACCGTCGCGAGGCCGAGCGGAGGCTGGCGGGAGGCCGGGTCGATATCTCGCGGTGGCGCGAGACGATCGGCCGATCGATGACCAATCGTCCCGACGATATGGTCACCCGCCACGGCGGCGACGAGGCGAAGGCGGTCGCCGCCATGTGCCGGTTCCACCTCGAATGGACCGGCCGGATGCTGCCCGATTTCGAGACTCGTCCCGAGACCCTGCCCACCGAAGTCCAGGCGATCCGAATGGGCGAGCTTTACTGCGTCGCAAATTCCTCGGAGTTCTTCAGCCCATTCGCCCTCGACATCCGGAGACGTTCCCCGGTCTCCGACCTGATGTTCGCCTGCTACGCCAACGGGGGGATCGGCTACCTGCCCGACGAACATGACATCCAGGCCCGGAGCTACGCCGGATATCAGTCGCCCAAATATTGCGACCAGTTCCCCTTCACCCCCGAATCCGGCCCGGTCCTTTGCGATGCCATGCTCCGGGTGATCGAGCGATGCCGACGTACCGTCGATGACTGAGCCTGGGAACGGGCCGTGGTCGGTTGCCTGATCCTTGTGTTTGCGATATGTTTGACATCGGGCCAACTCCTTGGTGGCCCTTGCCTCCCCCCTGCCCGCCCGGGAGCCCGCCATGGTGCCGTCCCGTCTCTTGCCCCTGGCCGCCGTGCTGGCCCTTCTCTCCGCCGCCGAGGCTCACCCTGGCGAGGCCTTGGTGACAGCTCCGACGTTCGAGGCCACGGTCCGGCCGATTCTCAAGGCGCACTGCTTCCACTGTCACGGAGAAGAGGGTAAGCCGAAAGGTGGGCTCGACCTCCGGTGGGTCCGCGCGATGGTCCTCGGGGGGGAATCGGGACCGGCGGTCGAATCCGGCCGACTCGATGAGAGCCTGCTCTGGGAGCGGGTCGAGGCCGACGAGATGCCCCCGGGGGACAAGAAGCTGTCGGCTCGCGAGAAGGCCGCGCTCGCCGAATGGATCGGCGCCGGGGTGCCCACCGCGCGACCGGAGCCCGAGACCCTGCCCCCTCCCGGGCCGATCCTGACCGAAGAAGAGCGTAATTTCTGGTCGTTCCGCCCGATCGCCAGGGCCGATCCGCCGGAGGTCGCCCATCCCGGGGACGTAAGGAACCCGATCGACGCGTTCCTCCTGGCCCGCCTAGAGCAGGACGGCCTGACTTTCGCTCCCGAGGCCGACAAGCCCAGCTTGATCCGCCGGGCCACGTTCGACCTGACTGGCCTGCCCCCTTCGGTCGAGGAGGTGGAAGCCTTCCTCGCCGATACCGCACCCGATGCCTACGACCGGCTGATCGACCGACTCCTGGCGAGCCCCCATCACGGCGAGCGCTGGGCTCGACACTGGCTGGATGTCGTGGGCTACGCCGACAGCGACGGCGAGCCGAGCAAGGATACGATCCGGCCCTATGCCTATCACTATCGCGACTACATCATCAGATCCCTGAACGCTGATCGCTCCTGGGACGAGCTGATCCGCGAGCAACTCGGCGGCGACGAGATGCTGGTTCCTCCCTACCAGGATCTCAAACCGGAGGATCGCGACCGCTTGATCGCGACCGGTTATCTACGGATGGTGCCCGACACGACCGGGGAGCCGGGCGTCGACGCCGCCCTCGCCCGCGACGAGGTGGTGGCCGACGCGATCAAGGTGGTCTCGTCCTCGTTGCTCGGGCTGACCGTCGGCTGTGCCCAGTGCCATTCCCATCGGTACGACCCGATCAGTCAGGACGATTATTTCCGGTTCCGGGCGATCTTCGACCCGGCGTACAACGTCAAGCAGTGGCGTACCCCGACGCAACGGCTGGTCTCGCTCTGGTCGGCGGAGGACCGGGTGAAGGCGGCCGATGCCGATGCCCGGGTCGAGGCGGTGCAGGACGAGCGCAAGGCAAAGGTCGCGGAGCTGGTCGCGCTGGTCCTCGAACGCGAGATGGCCGACCTGCCGGAAGAATTCCGGCCCAAGGTTCGCGAGGCCCTCGACACACCGGTCAACGAGAGGACCGACGATCAGAAAGAGCTTTTGAAGGCTCATCCCCGGGTCCTGGTGAGTCCGGGAAACGTCAGCCTGTACGATTCGAAGGCCTTCGGAGCGATCACTTCCGATTTCGACAAGAAAGCCGTCGAAGCCGGCGCGGGTCGTCCGGCCGAAGCCTTCGTGCACGCGACGACCGAGGTCCCCGGCCCGATCCCAATCACGCGTCTGAACGTCCGGGGCGACCCGAAGCAGCCCTCCCGCGAGGTGACCTCGGCGGAACTGACCGTCCTCGCCGGATCAGCCGGCTCGGCGGAGATTCCCGCCAAGGATCCCTCCTTGCCGACCACCGGCCGGAGGCTGGCGTATGCCCGCCGGCTCACCGATGGGAAGCATCCCCTGGCGGCTCGAGTATGGGTCAATCGCATCTGGATGCATCATTTTGGCCGGGGAATCGTTGCCACGCCGTCCGACTTCGGCAGTCTTGGCGATCGTCCGACGCATCCCGAGCTGCTGGACTGGCTGGCCGCCGACTTCATGGCTGGGGGCTGGAAGCTCAAGCGTCTCCATCGGCAGATCATGACCTCCACCGCCTATCGGCAGACCTCGCGCCAGGAATCCGCAGTTGACCCCGACAACCGCCTGCTCGGTAGGATGCCGGTCCGGAGGCTGGAGGCCGAGGCGGTCCGCGATGCGATCCTCAAATCCTCGGGCAAGCTTGACCCGACCATGTTCGGTCCGCCACTACCGGTTGCCCTCGACGAGTCGGGCCAGGTCCTCATCGGCAAGGACACCCGCGATAGTGCGGGTCGCCAACGCGGCAAGCCGGGGTCGCTCGGTGGCGATGAGTTCCGTCGGAGCCTGTACATTCAGGTCCGGCGAAGCCTGCCCCTGAGCTTCTCCGAGGCTTTCGATATTCCCACGCTCTCGCCCAATTGTGAGAGGCGGTCCAGTTCGACCGTGGCGACCCAGTCTCTCGCCCTGATGAATAACGAATTCGCGGTCGAGCAATCCCTGGCCTTCGCCGATCGGGTGATTCGGCTCGCCGGGTCCGACCCCGCGACGCGGGTCGATCGGGCCTGGTGGATCGCTCTCGGGCACGGCCCGACCGCCGAGCAGAAGGCCGACGCCGTCGCCTTCCTCGCCGAGCAATCGGCCGATCTCGACGGCCGATCGAGCCCGACTTCCGCCCCGAAAGGCGGCGAAGTCCCTCCGACCTCCGATCCGGGTCGCGCAGCGCTCGCGACACTGGGCCAGGTCCTGTTCGGATCGAATGCGTTCCTTTATGTCGATTGATCGAGTCGATTCCGAGACCGGAGTCCGAACCGTGGCCCACTCGATCGAGCCGTGCTCGCACCTCACCCGTCGGCATCTCCTGGCCCAGCAGGGCATGAGCCTGGGCGGACTGGCTCTGGCCTGGCTCCTCCAACGCGACGGCATCACGCTTGCCGGCGACAAGCCCACGGGTCTCAGGAAGCCGGATCTGGAACGGCCGGTCTATGATCTCAAACCCAAAACTCCGCCGCGCCCGCCTCGCGCCTCGGCGATGATCTCGCTCTTCATGCAGGGCGGCCCCAGCCACCTCGACCTGTTCGATCCCAAGCCCGAACTTCAGAGGCGGGATGGCCAGACTTTCACGGGCGACATCAAGCGGGACAACGCCGGAGAGGCCAGCGCCCGGCTGCTGGGCTCTCCCTGGAAGTTCGACCATCACGGCGATTGCGGGATGGAGCTGAGCGAACTCCTGCCCGGCCTGGCCTCCGTCGCCGATGACGTCTGCCTGGTCCGCTCGATGCAGACCGGGGTCAACAACCACGGACAGTCGATCAACGCGCTCAACACCGGGCGGATTACGGCCGGAAGGCCGGTCGTCGGTTCATGGCTGACTTACGCGCTCGGCTCGGAGAGCGATAACCTGCCCGCCTATTGCGTCCTGAGCGACCCCGGAGGCGTGCCCGTGCTGGGCGTCGACAACTGGTCGAGCGGCTGGCTCCCGGGGCTCTACCAGGGGACGGTCATCCGCCCGCGCGAGCCCAGGATCCTCAACCTCGACCCGCCCCCCGGCCTCGACGGCACGGTCCAGGCCCGATCGCTCCGGCTCCTCGATCGGATCAACCGAGACCACCTGGCCGAGCACCCGGGGAACCACGACCTGGCCGCTCGGATCTCCAGTTATGAACTGGCCGCCCGGATGCAGTACGCGGCCCGCGAAGCACTGGACGTCTCGGGCGAGAGCGAAGAGACCCGGCGCATGTACGGCCTGGACGACGATGCCACCCGCGAATATGGGACCCGCTGCCTCATCGCCCGACGTCTGGTGGAGCGAGGGGTCCGCTACGTCCAGGTCTGCACGGGCAACCAGGACTGGGATCACCACGGCGGGATCGCCAAGGGTTTGCCAATGATGTGCCGCAAGGTGGATGGCCCCTCGTCGGCGCTGGTCGCCGACCTCAAGCGGATCGGGCTGCTCGATACCACGGTGGTCGCCTGGGGTGGCGAGATGGGCCGACTCCCGGTCGTCCAGAACGAGAAGAACGTCGGCCGCGATCACAATACTTATGGGTTCAGCATGTGGCTGGCCGGGGGCGGCTTCAAGGCCGGTCACATCCATGGGGCGACCGATGAAGTCGGCCATCGGGCGGTGGAGGACGTGGTGACCCATAGCGACTATCACGCGACCCTCCTCCGACTCTTCGGCCTGGATCACGAGACGCTGGCCTTCACTCGTCCCGGCGGGGGCGGCTCGCTCGTGGACGGTCAGCCGGCGAAAGCCGTCGAAGGCCTCCTGGCCTGATCCGTCCAGCGTTGTACCGGTGGGGTAACTCGTTCGCCAGGCCCGTCGGGTCAATTCTCTGGTATGTCGTCGACCCGGAGGATAAGAATGAACCTCTCGGACGATCGATCCCTCCTCCTTACTCGGACTCGCCCCATGAGCCTTCGCATCTTCGGCCTCGTCGCCGGCCTGTCACTGACGTTTAGCATCCTGCCCGATGCCCTTGCCGTGGATGAGCCCGAGGCTCCGAAGGGCTTCGTCGCACTCTTTAATGGCAAGGATCTGACGGGCTGGCACGGCATGCCCCACTTTGATCCTCGCGAGCTCGCCTCGATGACCGACGATCAGCGGGCCGATCGGATCGCCCGTTGGACCGAGGACGCCGGGAAACACTGGACGGTCGAAGATGGCGAACTGATCAACGACGGCTTCGGACCCTACCTGACGACCGACCAGGAATACGGCGATATCGAACTCTTGATCGACTACAAGACCGTGGCCAGGGCCGACAGCGGCATCTACCTGCGTGGGACTCCCCAGGTCCAGATCTGGGACGCGACCCCCGGCGGGCCCGATAAGGCTAATGGATCGGAAAAGGGCTCGGGCGGTCTGTTCAATAACAGCGATGGCACGCCCGGTCGCGACCCCCTGGTCCTCGCAGACAGGCCGTTCGGCGAGTGGAATCACCTGCGGATCATCCAGGTCGGGGCGAGGACCACGGTTTACCTCAATGAAAAACTGGTCGTGGCTCATGCCTCGATGGAGAACTACTGGGATCGTTCCTCTCCCCTGTTTGCCCGGGGCGTGATCCAGCTCCAGACTCACGGCGGCGAGATCCGATGGCGGAACCTCTTCTTCCGCGAGATCCCGTCCGATGAGGCGAACAAGATCCTCGAGGCCAGCGATGAGTCGGGGTTCACCTCGCTGTTCGATGGTAAGTCGCTCGAGGATTGGGCCGGAGCCGTCGAGAACTATGAAGTAGTCGACGGAAAAATCCGCTGCAAGACCGGCAAGGGAGGCGTCCTCTTCCACAAGAAGGAGTTTTCCGACTTCGTGGCTCGGGTTGAATTCAAGGTGCCGTCCGGCGGCAATAACGGCCTGGCGATCCGCTATCCAGGCCACGGGAACACTTCGTCCACAGGGATGTGTGAGCTGCAAATCCTCGACGATACGGCCGAGATGTATGCCAAGCTCGACCCTCGCCAGTATCACGGCTCGGTCTATGGGATGGTCGCCGCGACTCGAGGATACCTGCGGCCCGTGGGCGAATGGAACTTCCAGGAGGTCACGGTCCAGGGCTCGACCATCAAGGTCGAACTGAACGGGACGGTGATCGTCGATGCCGACGTCAGCAAGGTCGCCCAGTTCATGGGCGGAAAGCCCCACCCGGGTAAGGATCGGACCTCGGGGTTCTTCGGATTCGCCGGGCACAACGATCCCGTGGAATTCCACAATGTCTCGATCAAGCCGCTGAACTGATCCAACCGGTCCAGTAAAGAACGCATCATCAGAATTCAGGATTGCTCCGATGTGAAATCAACCCCGGACCCCGGCTTGGGTACGATTTGTTTTCCGTTCGGAGGCGTGACCCAGGCCGGGTCTAGGTGAGATTGTGGTTCTCCGGCTGGCCGGAGGACCTCACCGCGAGGCGTCGAGTATAATTCGGAAGGAAGTTCGCTGGGTTTGAAAGCGAGGGCGATCGGGGATGGGCGAGATTGGACCTCGGCGACATCCAGGCAGGAACGGCTGGCGGAAGTCAGCGTTGTTTCGGATCATCGCCGTCTTGCTCGGCCTTTCTCCACTCTTCGTGTTTGAGTGTGCCCTCCGTGTGCTCGACGTTGGGAGGCGGAAACCGGACGAGACAGACCCGTTCGTCGGGTTTGCCGGCCGTGACCCTCTGTTCTTGCTCGACCGGGAGTCCGGGCAGTACAACACGGACCCGGCACGGATCGGGTACTTCCGCCCTCAGACATTTCCGGCCAAGAAGCCGGGTGGGACGTTCAGAATCTTCTGCCTGGGAGGGTCGACCGTGCAGGGCCGACCGTTCGCGGTGGAAACGTCCTTCAGTTCCTGGCTCGGCCTGAGTCTCAAGGCTGCGGACCCGTCGCGGAACTGGGAGGTAATCAACTGCGGTGGCATTTCCTACGCCAGCTACCGGCTTGCCCCGATTCTTGAGGAGGTCCTCAGTTACGAGCCCGACCTGATCGTGCTCTACACCGGACACAACGAGTTTCTCGAAAAGCGAACTTATCCGAGGCTGGCGAACCTGCCAGGACCGATCCTCTCCCTGCTTGATTACGCAGGGCGTTTAAGGACATTCGCGGTTCTCCGCCGGGGGGTCGAGGCGGTCACCGGCCGATCGGCCGACCGGATCAATCAGGACCGTCCCATCCTCCCGACCGAGGTTGAGGCCCTGCTCGACTACAAGGGGGGGCTAGAGACCTATCACCGCGACGACGCCTGGCGCCGAGGGGTGATCGAGCATTTCGGGTTCAACCTCCGGCGGATGATCAACATGGCTCATGCCCGAGGTGTCCGCGTCCTCCTCGCCAACCCGGTGGTGAATCTGGAAACACCACCGTTCAAGAGCGAGCACCGGGCTGGCCTGAGCGTCGGAGACCGCACTCGCTTCGAGACCTTGTGGGACGAGGCGAGGTCGCTCTACGGACGGTCGCTCCCTGACGCCGTAAAAATCCTGGAGCGGGTCCGCGACCTCGACGACGAGCACGCCGGGATCTGGTACACGCTCGGAACATGTCAGCAGAGACTCAACAAGCTCGACGCGGCTCGCGAGTCCCTGGACCGTGCACGCAATCTCGACATCTGCCCGCTCCGCATCCTCAGTCCGATGAACAACCTCATCCGAGAGATTGCCGCCGAGACCGAAACGCCGCTCGTCGACATCCAGGCGTTATTCGCCGGCCGGAGTCCAGGGGGGATCACGGGCAACTCGTGGCTGATCGACCACGTCCACCCGACGATCGCCGGCCACAAATTGATCGCGCGGGCCCTGCTCGACGAGCTGGTGCGTTTGGGCTGGGCACGCGCACCTCGTGCGGGCTGG
Organism: Tundrisphaera lichenicola; assembly: GCF_051175385.1. Taxonomy (GTDB): domain Bacteria; phylum Planctomycetota; class Planctomycetia; order Isosphaerales; family Isosphaeraceae; genus Tundrisphaera; species Tundrisphaera lichenicola. The sequence continues at coordinate 4,263,935 of NZ_CP195106.1, forward strand.
GAGGCCGAACGGGACCGCCTTTATACCCTACAACTCGACTCGCTCGGCGACTTCTATTATCTCAAGAGCGAGCAGCGGCTCAACAATCTCAAGGCCTGGGCTCGAGGCCGGATCGAGCGGGCTCGAGTCCCGGGTCCAGTCACGCAGCCACCCCCGACCACGCCTCGCCAATCCGGGGAGCGAGATTTTTCGCGTTCGAACTGACCCGCCTGGTCTCCAGTCCTGCTTGCGAACCTCCCGTCATCGGGCCTGCATCCGCAACGCTCCATCGAGTCGGATGGTCGTGCCGTTGAGCATCGGATTCTCGATGATCTGCTGGACGAGGGCTGCGAATTCGTCCGGTTTGCCGAATCGTGGCGGAAACGGGATCTGCTCGGTCAGCGATCGTCGCAGCTCATCGGTCACGGCGGCCATCATGGGAGTCTCGAAGATTCCCGGAGCCACGCTGACGATCCGGATCCCTTGGCGGGCCAGCTCGCGAGCGATGGGGAGTGTCATCGAGGCCACCCCGCCCTTCGATGCGGCATAGGCGGCCTGGCCGATCTGCCCTTCCTCGGCGGAGATCGACGAGGTCGTGACGATGACCCCTCGCTCGCCGTTCTCGTCCGGTGGTTGGTCGCGTATGGCGTTGGCCGCCTGTCGGACCACCTGGAATGTACCAATGAGGTTGATCTCGATCACACGCCGAAAACTGTCGGATGAGAAGATTCCCTCGCGGCCGAGCAACTTCTCGGTTCCCAGGATCCCGGCGCAGACGATTGCCCCGTGAAGTCCGCCGAATCGGTCGAGAGCCATCGCGACCGCCCCGGCGACGCTCGCCTCATCGACGACGTCCGTCGAGGCGAACAGAGCCCTGTCGCCCAGTTCGCTGGCCAGTCGTTCGCCGGCCGGGTCGATGTCGGCGATGACGACCGACGCCCCTCGCGACGTCAGGCGGCGAACGCAGGCGGCACCGAGGCCGGAACTCCCCCCGGCGATCAGGAACATCCGTCCTTCAAGTTGCATCCGGAGTCCTCCTCGGTTCAGGCTGTCTCGATCCGGTCCTCGGCCTCGAGTCCGAGCTCGCGGACCGCTTCCTCGCGGATCTTGTACTTCTGGACCTTGCCGGTCACGGTCGTCGGGAAGTCATGGACGAAGCGGATCAAGCGTGGGACCTTGTAGTGGGCCAGCGACCGTGCGCAGAAAGAACGGATCTCGTCCTCGGTCGCCGACTGGCCGGATCTCAACTTGATGCTGGCCAGGACCTCCTCGCCGAACTTGTGGTCGGGGATCCCGACGACGTGGACGTCCTCCACCTTGGGGTGGTGATGTAGGATATTCTCGATCTCGTAGGGTGAAATGTTTTCGCCACCTCGAATGATGATATCCTTGAGTCGTCCGGTGATTCGGAGGTAGCCGTCGGGCCCGATGATCGCGAGGTCGCCGGTGTGCAGCCAGCCTTCGGGATCGATGGCCCTGGCCGTCTGCTCGGGCATCCGATAGTAGCCCATCATCACGCCATGTCCGCGACAACAAAGCTCGCCCGACGCGCCCTCGGGCTGCTCGCGGCCGCTGCCCGGGTCGATCACCTTGACCTCGACTCCGGGCAGGGGCGGGCCGACGGTGCCGACCCTCAGCTCGATGGGGTCATCGTGGCGAGTCTGGGTGATCAGGGGCGAAGCCTCGGTCTGGCCGTATCCGATGGTGATCTCGCGGGCGCCCATGCTTTCGGAGACCCGGCGCATCAGCTCGATCGGGCAAGGGCTGCCCGCCATGATCCCGGTCCGGAGCGAGCGGAGGTCGCGGCCCGGGTAGCTCGCGTGTTCGAGCTCGGCAATGAACATCGTGGGAACGCCGTAGATCACGGTGCAACGCTCCCGCTCGATCGCGTCGAGGGTCGCCTCCGGTCGGAAATGCTCGAACGGGAAGATCATGGCGGCGCCGGAGATGGCCGAGACCAGCGTGCCCAGGACGCATCCGAAGCAATGGTAGAGGGGGACCGGGATGCAGAGCCGATCCCGTTCGTCGAGTCGCATGTTCGCGCCAGCATAGAACGCGTTGAATAGTAGATTGCGGTGCGAGAGCAAGGCCCCGCGGGGTGGCCCCGTCGTGCCCGAGGTGTACATGAGGCTGATCGGCTGATCCGGCCGGAGCTGGGCCTCGCGAGCGGACAGCGCCTCGGCCGTGACGTCCCGCCCGAGGCGGATCAATGTCTCCCAGCCCATCATTCCCGGCGGCGCGTCCCCGCGCATCGCCACGACCAGACGCAGATGCGGCAAATCGGCGGATACGAGCGTCCCGGGAGCCGACGAGGACAACTCGGGGCAAATCTCCTCGAGCATTTGGAAGTAGTGGCAAGATTTGAAGCGTTCGATCAATGCCAGACCTCGGATCTCCGACTGGGCCAGCGCGTACCTCGCCTCGGACAACTGGTAGGACGGATTGATCTTCACCAGGACCACGCCCGCACGGGCCGCGGCGAATTGCAGGAGGACCCATTCGGGCCAGTTGGTCGACCAGACCCCGAAGTGGTCGCCCCGCTCGAATCCCATCGCCATCAGGCCACGTGCGAGGTCGTCCACCAGGCCATCGAGCTGGGCGTAATTGCACCGGAATCCTGCCTGCGGGAAGCTCAGGGCGTCGCGGTCGCCTAAGCGGCGAGCCGTCTCGCGGAGGACCTGGCCGATCGTCAGGCCTTCGACCCACGGCGCAAGCGGATCGTTCATGGCGATTCCTCGCGATGATCGGTGGAAGCGGGATTGGGCTCGATGGAAGCGGGATTGGGCTCGATGGAAGCGGAGTGCACGACTTGATCGGAGTATAATTGTAAAGGGATCTCGATTCGCAAGAATTTCCGGAGTGTCCGAGGAAGGTGCCCCGAGCATCCACCCAGGGAGTGCCAAGTCATGGACATGCCCGTTATCCTGGCCGCGTCCCGGACCCCGATCGGGAAGTTTCGCGGTTCGCTCGCGGCCCTCACGGCGACCGAGCTCGGATCGTCGGCGATCTCGGCGGTGATCGACCGGGCGGGAATCGACCCCTCCGAGGTCGAGGAGGTCATCATGGGCCATGTCCTGACCGCAGGGGTCGGCCAGGCTCCGGCCCGGCAAGCGGCCCTCGGGGCCGGACTCCCGCCCACGGTCGCCGCACTCACCATCAACAAGGTCTGCGGTTCGGGCTTGAAAGCCGTCATGATCGCCGCCCAGGCGATCCGGTCGGGCGATGCCAGCCTGATCGTCGCCGGGGGGCAGGAGAGCATGAGCCGGGCCCCATTCCTGGCCCGAAGGGACGGGCCTCCCCTCGGAAACCGGGTCCTGATTGACTCCCTGATGCACGATGGACTCTCGTGCGCCCGGAGTGGAAAGGGCATGGGGCAGGTTGCCGACGAACTGGCCCGGAGGGACCTGATCTCTCGACGAGAACAGGACGAATTTGCACTGGAGAGCCACCGACGGGCGATCCTGGCCATGCACGAGGGGATCTTCAACGACGAGGTCGTGCCGGTCAGCGTCCCCGGACGGAAGGGACAATCCTCGGTTGTTTCGTCGGATGAGGGGCCGCAAGTCGACACGAGCCTGGATCGACTGGGCGCGTTGAGTCCCGCATTCGATCTCGAGGGTTCGGTGACGGCCGGGAATGCCTCGATGATCAGCGACGGTGCCGCCGCACTGTTCGTCGCGTCGTCGGAGGCCGCCAGCCGGCTCGGCAAGAGGCCTATCGCTCGGATCGTGGCCTCCGCGACCTCGGGGGTAGAGCCCGAAGACCTCTTCATCGCCCCCGTCTCGGCCATTCGGAAAGTCCTCATGTTGGCAGGTTTGCAGCTTTCGGAGATCGACCGATTCGAGCTGAACGAGGCGTTCGCCGTGCAGGTGCTCGCGTGTTCGCGGCGACTCGAACTCGATCACGATCGGGTCAACGTCAGGGGCGGAGCGATCGCGTTGGGCCACCCGATCGGGGCGAGCGGTTCCCGGGTCCTCGTGACGCTCCTCCACGAACTTCGGCGGTCTGGGGGGCGCTATGGTCTGGCCTCACTCTGCCTGGGCGGAGGCAATGCGGTGGCGTTGATCGTCGAACGGCTCGACTCCTGAGGTCGTCGTGGTCACGGCTCGCCGAGCGCGTCTCGCGACGCGGCCCTCGACAGCGCGTCCTCATTGTCATTCAAGCGACCGAGGTGTTCGCGAATCCGTCGTGCGGACGATTTCAGGAACAGCCTAGCGGCGTGGCCGGCCTCTCCTGCGGATCGATCTTGGTCGAGCATTCCGCTTAGCTCGGCGTCGTACCGGCTGAGGACGCAGGCCGAGGCATAGAGTTCCATGGCGGCCTGCGCGATCCGTTCGTGGACGAGTTGACGCTCGATGATCTCCTCGCGATGGCGAATCATGGCCCCCTTGACCGCGAGTCCGAATTGTCGGATCAGGCGGGCAAGTTCGCGAGCTTGCGGTCGCAACGAATCGGCTTGCACCGGTACATCCGGGGTCCTGAGCCAGTCTCCTGCCTGCTCGGCGGCAAACCGGCCGATTGTCCCTAGGTTGCCGAACGGTCGGGAAGCGGCATCTCGGACGTCTCGGAAATGCTCGCCGGGTCCTTTCATGCCGGCCATCGCGATGAAGGAGGTCAGGACCTCGTTGGCCCCCTCGCCGATCTGATTGATCCGTGCGTCTCGGAGGATCCGTTCCATCGGGTGGTCGGTGAAGTAGGCGGCCCCGCCGTGGATCTGGAAGGCGTCGTTGACGATCATCCAGAGGGCCTCGGTACTCCAGACCTTCAGCATGGCGGTCTCGAGCATGTAGTCGTCCAGTCCCCGATCGATCAGGCTGGCCGTGACCGTCGTCATCGCTTCCATCGCGTAGGTGGCCGCCGCCATCCGGGCGATCTTCGATCCGACCAACTCAAACTCGCCGAGTGTCCGGCCGAACTGCCGGCGCGACCGGGCGTGGCGGATCGCCAGGGCCAGGCAGGTCTTGGCCGAGCCGGTACAACAGGCACCGAAGGTCGTCCGGCCGAAGTCGAGGACCGTCAGCGCGACCTTGAGCCCCTTTCCGAGAGGGCCAAGGATGTTCTCCCTGGGGACCGGCATGTCCTCGAACGCGAGTTTCGCCGTGGCCGTACCTCGGATCCCGAGCTTCTCCATCCGGGGTTCGACGACCCGGAAGCCGGGCATGTCCGGCGAGACCAGGAAGGCCGTCACCGACGATTCGTCGCGGCCGGGTACGATCGTTCGGGCCATCACGGTGAGGACCTGGGCCAGGGCCCCGTTGGTGATGTAACGCTTCTGACCGTTCAAGATGTAGTGCGAGCCGTCCTCGCTGAGTGTGGCGGTGGTCTGCACGTTGGCCGCGTCGGAGCCGGCTTCGGGCTCGGTCAAGGCGAAGGCGGCCAGGTCCTCGCCGCGGATCATCGCGGGAAGCCATCGACGCTTCTGTTCTTCGGTCCCGAACAGGAGCAAGGCTCGCATCCCGATCGAGTGGTGGGCGTTGACGAAGATCGACGTCGAACTGCAGCGGGAGCCCAGCTCTTCGAGGATCTTGCAATAGGCCAACTGCGAGAATCCGCTTCCCCCCAACGTCTCCGGCGCGGTCATTCCCAGGATCCCAAGCCTCCCGAGGCCATCGATGACCGATCGGGGGATGTCGGCCTGGCGATCGATGCTCGACGGGTCGAGCGAGGCGTCGCAGAATCTCCGGAGCTCGCCGAGGGCGGCCTCGACTTTCGGCCGTTCCTCGGTCGAGAGCCGCGGGTAGGGAATCACCCAGTCGTCCACGAATCGACCCCAGAACAGGCCCTTGGCCACTCCGAGCCGCTGCGGGCCGGAGAAGAGGAGTTCCTCGGCTTGCTTGATCTGCTGCTCGCGGGTCCGAACTCGCTCGGCCTGGACATCGGTGGTCGTGTTCGTGGATGCCATGATCGGGACTCCTCACCCCCATCGGGGCTCGCGCTTCTCGAGGAACGCGGCGAGGCCCTCCCTCGCCTCCACGCCAATCCTGGCCTGGATGTGATACTCCAGGGCAATCTCGGATGCTTCGCGATCGACGGACGATCCAAGCGAGGCCAGTAGCTCTTTCGTACTCTGGACGGCCTGCGGTGCCCCTTGAAGGACCAGGCTTGCAATCCGCCTGGCCTCCTCGCGCAGGCAATTTCGGGCGACCACCCGATGGACCAGCCCCATCGAACGTGCCCGATTCGCGTCGATCGGCTCGGCCAGCAGGAATAACTCGCGGAGGTCGGCGTCCTTCAGCTTCTTCCTCAGGACCGTCGCGACCAGTGCGGGGACCAGTCCTCTGCGGACCTCGGGGAAGACGATCTTCAACTCCTCCGACACGATGGCGAAGTCGCACGCGGCCAGGAGGCCCGCCCCCCCGGCCGAAGCCACGCCGTGCGCCACGGCGATCGTGACCAGCGGCGTCGAGGCGATCAGGCTCAGGACTCGCCCGACCCCCTGGGCGGTCGACTCGGAGAAGGCCGGGTCCAGGGTCTCGTGGAGATCGAGCCCCGCGCAGAAGACCGGCCCTTCGCCCCGGAGGATCAGTACACGGCAACTCGTGTCGGCGGAGAGTTCCTCGATGGCGCCGACGATCTCGGCCATCAAGGCGTAATTCAAGGCGTTACGTCGGTCGGGCCGGTTCAGGACCAATTCGGCGATTCCTGGGCACGGCCGTTCGACCAGGAGTGTGCTCTCGGTCATGATCTCCTCGATTCAGTCGGCGGGCCATCTCCCCTCGGGGAGCATGATCGGCATCTCCAGGATCGCCTGCCCGAGAGCCTTGCCCTGGGAGTCGACCCGAGTTCCCCGACCGAGGATGCCCCTTAGAACGAAGTTCAAGGCACGAAGATTCGGTAATTCGTATCGATCGATGCCGATGACCCCCATCGGCTCGAAGTACTCGGCCACCCGCTCTGGGGTCAATTGGCCGACCAAGAGGTCATAGGCCGCCCGCGACTCGACGATGATCCCGATATTGGCACTCGTCCCCTTGTCGCCGCTCCGGGCGCGGGCGATCTCGCCGAGTCGGATGGGCTCGGTCCTGGGGTGTGCGGCCGGCTTGATGTCGAAGTCTTTCATTTCCAGGCCCTCACCATCGGTGGGACGAGATCGGGATGGTCATTCGTGGGTCGCAGTCATCAGGGTCGCGCGAGGCTTGACCAGGCTACGATCGATCAGGCAGGGCCAGTATCGGAAGAGCTGGTGGACCTTCGGCCTCCCCTCGGCATATCCGGTCGTGCCCGGCGGCCCGGCCGTGATCAGGGGCATGAGTTCCTTCGAGAACCGTTCGACGGCCTCCCTCGACTCGTCCGCCACGGCGATTCGAAGCACGACCTCCATCAACTCCGAGCGATCTAAACTCGAACGGACGCCGGGGACCACGTCACCCGCTCCAAGACACTCGACAGTCGCCTCGCGGAGTTCGTACCCGGCCTCTCCGACCCGGTCGAGGACGATCTCTCCGCAGCGTCGGGCCTTGGCGACGGCATTCCTGCCGAAGATCGTCAGTATCCCCTGGGCCCGATATCCGTCCCGGACGGTCGCGCTGACCTTGTAGGAAGTAGGAGCCGGTCCGCCGATCGCGCCGGTGACGGTCACCCGGTCGGCACCGACCTGCTCGACGTGGAGGCCCAGGAACGAGACGGTGGCGTCGGGGCTCAGGTATCGGGCGGGATCGCCAATCTCATAGATGAGTTGTTCCTTGACCGTCATCGCGGAGACCAGGCCGCCGGTCCCGACAGGTTTGGTCACGACGCAGTTACCGCCGGCATCCACCTCGACGATCGGGAAGCCGATATGGGCCGGATCGGGCACATCGAGCCAGTCGGTCGAGATTCCCCCGGTGACCTGGGTCCCGCACTCGATCAGGTGTCCGGCGATCGTGGCCCCGGCGATCCGATCGTATTCATCCCACTTCCAGCCAAACTCATGGACGCAAGGGCCGACAGTCATGCTCGGGTCGGCCACCCGACCGGTGATGACGATCCTGGCTCCCATGGCCAGCGCTTCCACGATCGCCGACGCGCCGATGTAGGCATTGGCCGTGACCAGCCGGTCGAGGACGTCCGAGATGGGGCGCCCATCGTCGAGATTGGAGGATAGCTCGGATGTCGCGCCGGATCCGTCGGAGCCCTCGAGGACCGACAGGACGTCGTCACCTTCGACGATCCCGATAGGCATCGGCCCAACGCCGGACTCGCGGAGCACGCGGGCGCAGGCCCGGGCGCAGCCTTCGGGATTGAGGCCGCCGGCATTGGTAATCAGGCGGCATCCCCCCCCGTCTCGCCAGTAAGGGGCGAGCGAGCGGACGACCTCGACGAAATCTCGGGCGTAGCCGAGCGAAGGGTCTCGATCGCGCTGGATGGCCAGGATCGAGAGCGAGACCTCGGCGAGATAATCGGAGGTGAGGTAGTCCAGTTCGGGCTCCCGGGCGAGCATCTCGGCGGCCGCATCGGCGCGGTCGCCCCAGAAGCCCTGGGCATTGCCGATCCGGATGGGTCGAGTCATGGGAGTCCCTCCGATCAGACCTGGAGCACGCCGGTCCGGAAGGATCCCGGATCGCGATGGGACGGGATCGACCGGAGTGCCAGGTCGAGCCATCGTCGAGTCTCGTGCGGGGGGATGATCGCATCGACCCAGCCCCGGGCCGCCCCATAGCGGATATCGCTCTGGGCCTCGTATTGCGACCGGATCGTCTCTCTCATACTCTGGACTTCCGCGTCGCCCAACGGCCGCCCCTCACGCTCGGCGGCCCGGATCCGGAGGCTCAGGAGGGTTTCGGATGCCTGGTCTGGGCCCATCACCGCGTAACGGGCGTTGGGCCAGGCCAGGATCAGCCAGGGGTCGTACGCCTTGCCGCAGAGGGCGTAATTCCCCGCCCCGAACGAGCCCCCGACGATGATCGTGATTTTCGGGACCATCGAATTGCTGACCACGTTGACCAGCTTCGCCCCGGACCGGATGATCCCCGATCGCTCGGCGGCCTTGCCCACCATGAAACCCTGGACGTCCTGGATGAAGACCAGGGGGATCCCGGTCTGGTTGCAGTCCATGACGAATCGGGCGGCCTTTTCAACACTGTCGGGGTAGAGTACGCCGCCAATCTGTAACTCGCCCGCACCCGAGCTGCAACGGCCTCGTTGATTGGCGACGATCCCGACCGGTCGGCCTCCGATCCTGGCGTACATGGTGACGAGCGTCGGCCCGTACTCAGCCTTGTACTCCTGCACGGAATCGCGGTCGACGACGTGACTCAAGAGGTCTCGGACGTCGTAAACCGACCTCCCATCACCCGAATCGATCTCGTAGATCTCCTCCGGATCGCGAGCGGGCTCGGCGGCCGCGATCGATCGATCCGGGACGGATCCGCGATCGTCGGAGGGTAGCAACGCGAAGAGTGAGCGGAGCCTCCGGAGGCAGCTCGGGTCGTCCGGTTCGCGGAAGTCGACGGTCCCGCTGATGGCGGAGTGCATCGCGGCACCGCCGAGATCCTCGGGGGCGACGTCCTGCCCGATCGCCGCCTTGACCAACGCTGGGGCGGCCAGATAGAGGTGGCTACCCTCGGTCATCAGGACCATGTCGCAGAGCACCGGCAAGTAAGCCCCGCCCGCGACGCAGCTTCCCATGATGGCCGCGTACTGGGGGATTCCGGCGGCCGAGAAGACCGCATTATTACGGAAGATCCGGCCGAAGTCGTCCTCATCCGGGAAGATCTCATCCTGGAGCGGGAGGAAGACCCCCGCCGAGTCGACCAGGTAGACCACCGGGAGCCGGAAAAGCCAGGCGATTCGCTGGAGCCGCAGGACTTTCTTCACCGACTGCGGGAACATCGCCCCGGCCTTCACCGTGGCATCATTGGCGATGACCAAGCACGGTCGCCCCTCGATCGTCCCGATTCCCCCGATCACCCCCGCCGCGGGAACATCGCCCCATTCGGAGTACATCTTGTACGCCGACCAGAGCCCCAGTTCGAAGAACCCTCCGTCCTCGTCGAGTAGCGAAGCGATCCGTTCTCGGGCCGTCAGGCGACCAAGCCGCCGCTGACGGGCGATGCCTTCGGCCCCGCCTCCTAGCCGGAGTTCATCCTCCTGGGCCAGGAGTGTTCGACTCCGATCCCGGATCTGTAGCATCGCTAGTAACCCGATCGCATGCGGGTGCGGCGACGTTCGTCAATCGATCGACGAAGGCCTGCCGGGAGAAGTGGAGACGGAAAGGGAGATTCGATCTCCCGGGCACGACCCCCCGTCCTTCACCTCTATTTCGAACTATACGCGTCTTGGACGCCAGAATCCACCTCGGTCCGGATGATCAAGGCTCGGGGGAAGACGATAGGAGCTAAGCATTCGAGGCCGGAGGATCAGGCGACCCGGGAGGTACGTCATGGGAGTCGAGTGGACCCGGGGCATAAGCCGTCCGTTCTTGCTGGGCTGCGGCGGGGAGTGCGGCCTCTGATGGCCTGGCCGTGCTACGGGAGCCGGCCGGGATCGACGACTCGCTCCTGTTCCGCACCCTGGCGGTGCTCCCCTTCCTTCGTCAGCCGGGACTCGATCCCTCGGCACGGGCCATGTTTCAGGAGTCGGGGGTCCAGCCCTACCTCGGCTGGACCCCCGCCCAGATCCAGTCCGGAGACAACCAACGATGCCGCTTCAACTAAACATACGGGGCGACGCACTCAGGTCACCCCGCCCGCAATCTTCTCCGCCTCGGCATCGATCATGTCGGGCTCGCCGATCTTCGCGATCAATTGATCGGTGCTGGTCGGGTCGACAACCCGGCAACTCTCGGTCAACTTCGCGGCCATCTCGTGCAGCTCGGACCGCCAGGCGAGAGTGGAGGGGTTGGCGTCGCCATCAAGAACGCATGCCCGTTCGAACTCGCCGCAGAGCATGATCATGCGCTGGATATGGCGGAAAATGATCCCCTCCTGCTTGGTCAGATCGAGGCTCGTCACGAACTTGTTGAAGTTGCCGCCGAACTCGATCAGCTCGCCGACGCACCAGAGCGGGTGAGAGCGGACATCGGTGATGTCGGGATAGCAGTGGTCGAAGTAGGACCGGAGCTTCTCCGCCAGGGTCGGCGGTCTCTTCTCCCAATCGTCATCATCGTCCTCTTCCGCTTCCTCGACTTTCGCGGCCATGAGGCCACGCTGGATCAACTCGGCGTCGAGCTTCGTGGTGGCAAGGGCTCCCGACTCCAGAAGCTTGAGCGGGACTCGGAGACGCTTCCGGACCGGGCCGGGTACCTCCAGGGCGCTCTCCATCGCTTGCACACGCTCGTCGGCATCGGCCCCGGCCAGGATCTCGGCCAGGTAGGCGCCGTAGAGGGGATGGATGCTCCGGAACGCCAGCAGTTTCGCCAGCGCGGGCGTCGGATGGGCCTGGGCCGGCGTGTAAGGCATCGGTGGCTGGCCGGCCTCCGGTGGCGCCGGAGGCTCGGGGCTCAGGGTCACGAATCCGCCGTCGCGCAGGGCCAGCAGCATCCGGTCGAGCGCCTTCTCGCCCGCCGCGATCCGCGGATCGTCCATCATCCGCTTGCGGACGGCGGCGCGGATGCCCTCGACTTCCGGCGAGACTTCGAGCAGATAGGCTAGCAACCGCCAGGGTAGCGGCCCCTTGCTGTAGAGCTTGCCGGGCGGGGCGGCCTGGAGCTGGTTGAAGTGCCCCTCGACCCAGTATTGCTCCGTCTCGCGACGCTTCGGCTTCTTCTTCTTGAGGGCCTTCTTCGCCTTCATCAGGCCCGGATCGCGGGTGTCCTCGGGGATGGCATCGTACTTCGCCTTCCACCTCAGGATGTCGACGTCGTCCGAGTGGGCCAGGGCGTAGACGAAGCCTTTGTCGTCGAACTGCGGCCGGCCGGCCCGGCCGAAGATCTGGTGGGCGATGCTGGGGTCGATCAGCTTCTTGGCGCCGAAGGGCCCTTTCACCAGCGACGAGAGCACCACCGAGCGTGCCGGGAGATTGATGCCGGCCGCCAGGGTCTCGGTGCAGACGACGACGGGGAGGAGTTTACGCTGGAAGAGATCCTCGACGACCAGGCGATACTTCGGCAAGAGCCCCGCGTGGTGGACGCCGACCCCTCGGTGGAGCAATCTTTTGAGCTTGGGGCCAGCTCCCTGGCTGAAGTCGACCGCGTTAACCCGGTCGTGCAGGTCCTTTTTCTTCTCATCGGACAGGTTGAGGTCCTTGCCCATGACGTTCTCGGCGACGCTCCAGCATTCCTCGCGATCGAAGCAGAAGACCAGGGCGGGGGTCCGAGGACCTTCTTCGTCACCGCCCGCCATCACGACGAGCTGCTCGTTGAGGAACTTGTCGGGCACCCATTCGTAGGTCAGCGGCACCCGGCGTTCCTTGCCCTCGACCAGCGCGATCTTGCGGTCGTGCTGCCTCGCCAGCCAGCCGACGAACTCGGCCGAGTTCCCGACCGTCGCCGAGAGCAAGAGCAGGCGGACGTGCTTGGGCAGCATGCCGAGCGACAGCTCCCAGACGATCCCGCGCTCCGTCTCGGCGAAGTTGTGAAACTCGTCCATGACGCAAGCCGTCACGTCGGAGAAGTCGGACCGGCTGAGCAAACGGTTGAGGAGGATCTCGGCCACGACGATGAGCACCGGGGCCTCGGGGTTGACCTTGCGGCTGCCGGTGACCAGCCCCACGTCCTCGCGGCGGAAGCCCCACTCGACCGCGCGGTCCTGCATTTCCTGGAATTTCTGCTCGGTCAGCGCGATCAGGGGCGTCGTGTAATAGGCGACCTTCCCCGTATGGAGCGCCTCGAAGAGGGCCGCCTCGGCGATCAGGGTCTTGCCCGTGCCCGTCGGCGCGCAGACGAGGACCCCCTGCTCGGACTCGAACCAGGCCGCTAGCGCGAGGTCCTGGACCGGGTAGGGCTCGAAGGGCAACTGGTCCACATACCGGACGTACAACTCGTCGCGCGTCGGAATTTCCAACGACATCGGCCCCATTCTCCCAGGCAGTTAGACAAGGACTTTATCGAAATTCTCTCGCACAGGTCCGGCGGAAGCCTGCCCTACGAGATGACCAGGCGATCCGGTCCGGTCGCTTAGCTATGGGTCGGCCTCAAACGCGAGGCCCCCTCGGCGCCAGTTGTTCGGACATCCAGGCGGCTCTGGAGTGTCGTCGTAAACGCCGACCCATTCGTTCGCCAGGTCGGAGTCGAAGAAGAGAATCCAGGATCGCTTGGGCAATCCTCCCACCTGCAGACGCTCGCGAATCGAGGTGATCGCTACCGGGACGTCGGTGAGGGCCAGGTCGATGTAGGCGTAACGCAGACCCATCCCTCCGCCTACCTGGCAACCGAGCCCGCGAGGGATCAGCGCCTCGTCGAGAGCGTCTTCGATGTCACCCTTGTCGGTAAACTTCGAGTTGCCGAGTCCTTCGGCTCCATCGATCTTCAGGTAGCAAAACGTCTCGCCGCACCGCGTGAAGCGTTCGGAATCGAACGGACTCCCGGAGTGGGCCGCGATCCACATCGCAGGATTGGGGGGCTTTCCGACGAAGAGGTCGGCCTGACCATAAAAGTCATCGGCCGGCTCGGGCTCGAGCTTCCACATCGTCCACTCGGCCCCTCCCGCCCAATCATGGTGCGGGGTCGGTGGGAGCTGGTCTCGGATGCTCGCGATGGCGGCGTCTACCGTCTCCTTCAACCGGTCGAGCTTGATGGCGTGGCGCGGAACGCCGCGACCGGCGACCCCGGCCTTGGGATCGGGGCGAATCTCAATCGCCCCGATCCAGCGGTCTAGACAGTTTTCACCGAGGAGCGTTTCGGTTGCGACGAAAGCCGCGTTGAAGGCCGCCTCGTCCTCGGCGGTTTCGATGTTCGGCGAATAGTAGCAAAGGTCGATCAGCCGCTTGTCGCCGACTGAGGCTCTGACCAGGAAATCGTCGATGTCATAGGATGCACGACCACTGACCGTGGCTTGCGTCGACTCCAGATCTTCGGGGAGTCGCGCGTCGTAGAATTCCCAGCCCGTTATGGACGGGGCGCGTTCGAGAATCTTATCGACCAGGGGCCGGAGTTCTCGCGCCGATTCGGGCGTCAGGACGAGCCGGTGGCCATCGCCGCAGACCGCCGGTCCGTATTCCCACATGATCTTGGGATGAATCGGGCGGAGATGGTCGTCCATCCACCGGGGTAAGTCCCATCGAGTCTCCTGATTGAAGAGACTCTTGAGTTCGCCCACCTTTCCCTCGAACGCTCGCCACCTGGCGTCGATCCTGGCGACGATCTCCTCGCGCTCGGCAGCCTCTTCGGCGTTTTCGTTGTAATAGATCCAGCGCAAAACGACCTCGCGGTGGGAAATGATAGCGTCGAAGCCGCATCGGTTTGCGTGGTGGAGAATTATAGCAAATTTGGCGTTGGCCAACCTCATTGGCCGATTTCGGCCATCGAACCTGGCGTTCGCACGTACACTGCTGGACATCCATGTGGTAAATTCTCGTGAGACTTTTCTACCCGTGGCAAAAAAGAACGGGCCACGCGGGAGATCGTGAACTTGGACGTCTCCAGGCAGCATCGAAAAATCATCCACATCGACATGGACGCTTTCTATGCGTCCGTCGAGCAGCGTGACGATCCCGAGCTTCGCGGCAAGCCGGTCGCCGTGGGAGGCTCGCGCGAGCGTGGCGTCGTGGCGGCTGCGAGCTACGAGGCTCGCAAGTTCGGTGTCCGCTCCGCCATGCCTTCCGTCACCGCGAGGCGGAAATGTACCGAGCTGATCTTCGTGAAGCCCCGGTTCGACGTCTACCGATCGGTCTCGCACCAGATCCGGGCGATCTTCGCCGAGTACACGCCCCTCATCGAGCCACTCTCGCTCGACGAGGCCTATCTCGACGTCACCGAGAACTTGAAGGCGATGCCTTCGGCCACCGAGATCGCCGAGGAGATCCGGGCGAAGATTCGCTCGGAGACGGGCCTCACCGCCTCCGCCGGAGTCTCCTACAACAAGTTCCTCGCGAAGATGGCCTCCGACGAGCGGAAGCCCGACGGGCTGTTCGTCATCACGCCGAGGCTGGGCCCGGCATTCGTCGAGAATCTACCTGTGGGGAAGTTCCACGGGATTGGCCCGGTGACGGCCGCGAAGATGAAAAGTCTGGGGATCCACCATGGCGGAGACCTGAGAAGCCAGACGCTGTCGTTCCTCCAGCAGCACTTCGGCAAGGCCGGCCCCTATTACTTCTCGCTCGCGCGGGGGATCGACGATCGCCCCGTCCGCTCGGACCGCGTTCGCAAGTCGATCGGCGCCGAGACGACCTTCCACGCCGACATATTCACGGCCGAGGAAGCTCGCGCCGCCCTCGATCCGCTGATCACCAAGGTATGGTCCTACTGCGAGGCTCGAAGATCCGGGGCCGGACGGCGACGCTCAAGGCCAAATATGCCGATTTCCAGCAGATCACCCGCAGCCGAAGCGTGGACGGGGCCATTGCATCGCGCACGTTGCTCGAGGAACTCGTGTCGGTGTTACTCGAGCCTCTCTTTCCCGTCTCCAAGGGTATTAGGCTCCTTGGCGTGACGGTGTCCTCACTCGACGTCGAGCAGGAGCCTCGCACTGCCCAGCAGCTACGACTACCGATCTGAGCAACCCATGAAGGATGTCACAAGGGAGGCGATCCGCGACAAGTTCGGACGAAGCATCGAATCGCATCCTTTTCTCTCGAACCCGACAAGTCGGAGTTCCGGGTTGGTCACCGAGGCTCGTCGAGCCGGGCCTCGGTGGCCGTTTTTCCTGCCCGGGACCTCCTCGTCGATCAGACCTCCGCGAGCGCCTCGGTGGCATCGCCGAAGCGATCGAGCCGGACGTCCATCTTTTCCATCATCGAGAGGTAGAGTCGGCACATTTGACGATTTGATTCTTTCCGGTAGTCGAGTACCTTCCCGGTCTGGATCTTCCCGCCGCCGCCGCCCAGCATCACGACCGGGAGCTGCGAGGCGTCGTGGCCGCCGCTCATCATGCTCGAGCAGAACATCAGCATCGAGTTATCCAGGGCGGTGCGTTCCCCCTCCTGGATCGCGTCCAGCTTCCGGGCGATGTAGGCCAGCTGGCCGACGAAGAACTGATTCACCTTCAGCCAGTCCGCGGTGTCGGAGTGGGAGAGGAGGTGGTGGATCATGTAATCCACGCCCAGGTTCGGGAAGCGGAGCGAAGAGTGGTCGTTGTTCAGCTTGAGCGTGGTGATCCGCGTGGTGTCGGTCTGGAAGCCGAGGACGAGGATGTCGCACATCAGCCGCATGTGGTCGGCGATGTCCTGGGGGATCCCTTCGGGCGGCCGGGGGATGTTCGGCTTGTCGAGCGTGGGCCGCCAGCCCTGAAGCTCGCCCCGCCGCCCCGCCCCCTCGATCCGACGTTCGACATCCCGGACGGATTCGAGGTACTCGTCGAGCTTCTGCTGATCGGTCGAACTGACCTGGCGTCGGAGGTCGCTGGCGTCCTCCAGGACGGCGTCGAGCACGCTCTGGTCGCCCTGCCGGATCTCGTCCTTGAAGAGCCGATCGAAGGCAAGTGCGGGATAGAGTTCGAGCGGCGTCGGGGTCGTCGGCGAGGTCCACGAGATGTGCGAGCTATAAAGCATCGAGTAATTCTTGTGAACCGACGGGTTCGACTTCTCGCAGCCGAGGACCAGGCTGGGCACCTTGGTCGAGCGGCCATAGGTCGCGGCGAGCCACTGGTCGACGCTCGTTCCCGAGCGGATCTCGCCGCCGGAGGCCAGCGGGGAGCCGGAAAGAAGGTTTCCGGTCTGCGAGCTATGGATGTTCCCCTTCAAGGCCTGTTCGTTATAGAGGCCCTGGACGAAGAGCAACTTCTCGCGGAAGTCCTGCAAGGGGGCGAGCACCTGGCCCAGTTCCATCCCCTTGCCCGAGCCTCGGGCCCACCACTCCTTGCTGTGGAATCCGTTGCCCGCGAACAGGATGCCTAGTCGGACGGGGGCCTCGCTCGACCCCCGATTGGCCGATGGTTCGTCCCCCCAGACGGGGCGAGACTCGAGCCAGGGGAGTGCCATCGAGACGCCGAGCCCTCGGAGCATCGTTCGGCGGCTGAATCGGTGGGTCATCATCCGGGGCGACTCCGGTCGGGGAAAGTAGTGTGGAAAGATCTCAATCCGTGTAAGCGGTCTCGCTGCCGCGGATCTCGCGGAACTGGCGGCTCCCGACGATCACCTCGATCGCCGAGCCGATCCGGAAACCGTTCGCTTCGAGCTTGGTACGCATCTCGGTCAGCAACGTCTCGTCGGAAATCTGGGTCGCTCGGCCCAGTGCGAAGCCGAGGAGCTTCCGGCAAAACTGCTTCAGGAAGGCGTCCCGACGGGCGGTGAGGAGATAAGCTTTCAAACCTTCGAGCCCCTCGAACTCGGCACCGTCCATCGCCCGCGAGTGGGTGTCGATCGGTCGGTTGCCCAGATCCTTCTCCCGAAGTCGACCGATCGCGTCGAAGCCCTCGAGCGAGAAACCGAGTGGGTCGATCCGCTGGTGGCAGACGACGCATTTCGGGTCGCTGGCGTGCTTCTCGACGAGTTGCCGGACCGTCAGGCCATCGGTGGCGGCCTCGTCGTCGGGGAGCTGCGGCACTCCCTTGGGCGGACGGGGCAGTCGTTCTCCCAGAATGACCTCGCTGATCCAGTTACCTCGGAGGGTCGGGCTTGTTCGCGAGGCTCCCGATTGTTTGCTCAGCGTCGTTGCCTGGCCCAGGATACCGCCCCGGCCGTAGCGATTGATCCCGTCGACCCTTCGCCAGTCCTCGGGCTTGTCGTCAGGGTCTCGGGGGATCCCGTAATGCTCGGCCAGCGGCCCGTTCAGGAACGTGTGATCGGCATCGAGGATGCCGAGCACCGATCCGTCGTTCTGGAAGAGATCGGTGAAGAATCGGACCGATTCCTCGTACATCGCGCCCCGGAGCCCGAGGAACGTGGGGAAGTGCCGCTCGCTCTTTTCGTCGAGCTGGTCGAAGTCGGCGATGTGGAGCCACTGGCAGGCGAATTCCGTGGCCAGTCGCCGGACTTTGTCATCGCGGAGCATCCGGCTAGCCTGGGCCGAGAACGTCTCGGGATCGGCCAGCCGGCCCGACGCGGCCAGCTCCCGATGTTCCCGATCGGGGCCGGAAGACCAGAGGAAGTAGCTCAGTCGGGTGGCCAATTCCTCGTTCGAGACCGGGCCTTGACCCGAGCCGGGGCCTGGTTTCTCGATCCTGTAGAGGAACGAGGGGGAGACGAAGATCCGCGAGAGGGTCAGGCGGATCGCTTCCTCATGCGGGATCTCTTCCACTCTCAAGCGGCCGTATAGGCCCCGGAGCTGCTCGGCTTCCGGCGCGGTCAAGGGGCGGCGATAGGCCAGGCTTGCGAAGTCGACCAGCGCATCGAGATGCTTCGGCTCGGCCTCGATCAGTTGTCGGCGGAAGGAGGACGCTCGCTCGTTGATCGGCCCTCGAAGCGGTTCGAAAACCTTGGGATCGGCGTCCTGGGTGGCGTACTCCATCAACTGCGCGAATGCATCTACCAGGGTCAAGGCATCCCGGCTGATGAAATGAAGCTCGTCCCAGAGGCGGTCGAGCTGCGTCTTCTGGGCCTCGTCCAGCATCAGCCTGGCGAGGTGTCCATCCTCGCGATAGAACAGGGTGAGCGTAACCACCTCGTCGACCGGGACGATCTTGGCGTAGCAGAGCGCGGCCGGGAACAGGTTGCGGAACTCGTCGAGAGCGGCCTCGAGCCGCATTCGGCTGGCGCTCCCCTCGTTGACGACGATCGGCGAGGTGTAGGAGGTTCGTCGGTTGTCCGAGGTCCAGGGTCCGGAGGCGAGAGTGACCGTAACCCCGCTGGGGTGCAGGCCCGACTCGCGAGGAGGGAGACCGGCGACTACTTCGAGTTGGACGCTCCCTTCCGCCCCAGTCTCCGGGTCAAGTACGCCGGTCGTGACCAGCTCGGCCCCTTCCGCAAGCTCGGCCGGGATCTGGAACGAGATCGCGGCGGGGGCCTTCATGCAGAGGCTCGCGGCATCCGTGGCCTTTCCGTCGGGGTGCTTGCCGAAGAGAGTTGGGTCGAGCCCCCTGCTCTCCCCTTCCTTCGCTTGAATCCCCGTGAGCGGGGCCTCGCCCGGGGTCGCACGGAGGACTGCGCCGAGCAACGGACCGCCGAGCGATCGGAGCTGCCGGCGGAGGGCCGAGTCGGGACTGTCTTTCGGGGCCGGCTCGTTCGAGGTGAGGATCGTTCGGGCCTCCTCGGCGATCCGGTGTTTCTCTTCGACGGTCTTCGCGGCTTGCCAGAGGGCCACGACCGAACCGTTCGGGACTCCCGATCCGGCTTCGGTCCCGCCTTTGTCCGGCTCCGTGATGAAGTGCCAGACTCCCGGGTGCCCCTGACGATCGGCGTGGGGGTTGCCGGCCAGGATATCTCCCGAGACATCGGCGGCGAGGTCCCAGGACCGCCCACCTTCGACACTCTCAACGACCCTGAGGTCGACCGCCGTCAGGTCGCAGGAGTGGTTCCCGTCACGCGGGCCGATCGAGAGCGACAGGAAGTCCCCTTCGTGAATGGCAAGCCCTTCGATGGGGCCAACCTTCCATTCCTTGCTTCCGGTCGCGGTGCCTTCGGCCAGCATTCGGCGCGTCGCGCCTCGGCGGAGTTGGAGCGACCAGGTCACTCCGTTCCCGCATTCCGTGTGGGCGTGAGTGACCGAGGCTTCCACTCTCATCCCCCCCGTCGCGGGGCTCAGCCAGCCGACCACGGCGCGGAGTGTTGGCGAGGGGTGGACCGCAATCCCGTGCGGTTTCATGTTGCCGGGAATCCGGACGTGATCGTCCGAGGAGTTGGCCAACAGAAGCGGGGTTTCGTCGCGGCCCCAGCCGTTGATGAAGTCATGACCACCGGCCCGCGTGAGCTTCTCGGTGAAGTAGCCCGTCAGGGTCAGGGCTTTCGCCGGGACGATCCCGAGGTAATCGAGCCAGGCCCGTAGTGCGACGAGATCGAGCCCGCGATCTTTTGCCAGCTTCGCGACGTCGACACGACCCTGGGCGGCCTCGATCTCGGCCGAGGCATCGAGGTACCTCGCCGTTTCCGCGAACAGCCGATCGCGCCTCGTCGATAGTTCCTGGGCGACACGCCGGACGTCCCGCAAGGGGAGATCCGGGCGACCCGGCGCGACGAGCCTCGGCTCCTTCCAGACCACGAAGTCATGATCGTTGCCATCCCCGGCGTCCCGGGCCACCATCGAGATGGTCACGTCCTTGCCGTCGACCGGGGCCGGGATCTTGAACCGCACTTCCTGGCTCGCGATCAGCGGGCTCACCGGCTCCATCCAGGCCCTGGGGCCGTTCAACTTGCCGATGTGACCGACGCTGGCGAACTTCCAGAGCCCCTTCTGCCAGGCCGCGATCTCCGAGACGATCGAGGGGATATCTTCGGTCTTGGCGGCCTTCCATCGCGCCTGGAGATCGCCGAGGAGTAGCGAGGGCTCGGGACGATTCAGGCTCTCCCAGAGGATTCCCAGATACTTCGGATTCAAATCTCGTTCCTTCGCCAAGGTCTCGATGCTCTTCGCGCCCGAGGACAATGCCTCTCGCTCGACGATGGTGGCGGCGAGATAGCGTTCCAGGGGCAAGCGTCCCCCCTCATTGGTGTCGAAGATGATCCCCTGGAGATTGACCTGATCGCCCCCCCCACGGGGGTCGGTGAATTCTCGGTAGAAATCGCGGATCTTCGCGAGATTCTCATTGGTCCAGTCGCGAGCGGTCGCACCGGGAGAAAATCGGAAGCCATCGGGCAGCAGGACGGCGTGGCTGGCGATTTCCTTCGCGGCATCGAGGTACTTCGTGACGAGCGACGGAGACATCACCAGGGCGTTGCCGGTGTTGGTGAACCCCTCGCCCGCGGCGCCATCGACGGGGAACTCGCGGGCCGGGTCGAGCGAGCCGACACCCGTCAGGTCGCGGAGCGTGAAGGTATATTCGGCGTTGTTCAGCCTTCGGAGAACGACTCGCCCGGGGTCGCCAGCCCGCCGCGTCGCCTCGCTCGCGAGGAACCCCCCGACCCATCCCCGAAGCCGTGCCCGTTCGGCCTCTCCCGGTTGGGGGGATTCCTTCGGGGGCATCTCGCCGTTGTTGAGCATCTCGGCGACCCGCTGCCAGACGCGAGGGGCGTTTCGGACCTGATCCAGACGGGTGAACCGTTCCAGGTCGAGGTCGCCCTCCTGCTCCTCCGTCGAGTGGCACTCCAGGCAATACCGCCTCATCAGAGGGACTGTGGTCGATTCGAATTCCTTCGAGATCAGATCCGACGCGAGGGGGGCGTCGCCCAGAGCGAGGTCTGGGGTCGCGCCTGAAGCCAGCAACATGCAAAGGATCATCAACCGCCTTACGCCCATGTGCTGCAACTCCCCCGTGTACTTTCGACTACCAGACCCGAGACCGTACGTAATCCGATCGATGGACCAGGACCCGCGGTGGGATCAAGAAGAGGTACGATCGCGATTTCGGCTCCTCGCCTCGCGTTAAACATCTTACCAACATTGCCCCTCCGTTGAAACCATATCCTGGCCGAAGGTGCGTGCCACGATCGGCCCGGCTCTGAATGACGGGTGAAGGAGCGTAGCAGCTCAGACCGGCGTCCATGACACCATCGCCTCCTGCGTTGGCGTGCGGTATCCGAGGCTGCTGCTCGCCCGGTCGATGATGCCACTGACCCCGCTGATCAGTCGTCTCGCCGCGTCGATCGCACGGCACTCCTCAGTGAACTCCTTGATGACGTCCGGCGGGCGAATGGTTCGATCCCCTTACCCCTGGGGATCTTAAGCGAGATTTCTAGCGGTGTGGAGTTGATCGAAGCGGGAGTGTGCGATACCTCTTGGCCTTGGTGCTTGCCTTCGAGGATGTCGCCCCGATTCTTGAAATGGGGCGGCATCGTCGGAAGGGTTTCGATCAGTTCCCCTCGTCCACTCGGCCGAGGATCAATCAAGACCCCTTGGCAGCCCGGTAGCGACGGATCAGGTTATTGGTAGAGCTGTCGTGGCCGAGCTTCGAGGCGTCGCCACCTTCGAGTTCGGGGATGATCCGCTGGGCGAGGACCTTGCCGAGCTCGACGCCCCACTGGTCGAATGAGTCGATGCCCCAGATGGTCCCCTGGGTGAAGACGCTGTGCTCGTAGAGTGCGACGAGCTTGCCGAGGGCCGACGGGGTCAAGGTTTCCAGGAAGATCGTATTCGAAGGGCGGTTGCCCTCGAACGTCCGATGCGGAACCAGGCGGTCGGCCGTCCCTTCCGCCTTTACTTCCTCGGCAGTCTTGCCGAAGGCGAGTGCCTCGGCCTGGGCGAAGACGTTGGCTAAGAGCAGGTCGTGGTGTCGGCCGATCGGGTTGAGCGAGCGGTAGAATGCGATGAAGTCGCAGGGGATGAGCTTGGTTCCCTGGTGGATCAGCTGGTAGAACGAGTGCTGGCCGTTCGTCCCCGGTTCGCCCCAGTAGATCGGCCCGGTCTGATAGTCGACCTCCTCGCCGTCGAGGGTGACGTGCTTGCCGTTGCTCTCCATGGTCAACTGCTGGAGGTAGGCCGGGAAACGCTTCAGGTATTGCTCGTAAGGGAGCACGGCAACGGTCTGGGCCCCGAAGAAATTGTTGTACCAGACGGCCAGGAGTCCCATCAGGACGGGCAGATTCTTCTCGAACGGGGCGGTCCGGAAGTGCTCGTCCATTTCGTGGAAGCCGGCGAGCATCTCGCGGAAATGCTCGGGCCCGATCGCGATCATCGACGACAGGCCGATGGCCGAATCCATCGAGTACCGGCCCCCGATCCAGTCCCAGAATCCGAACATGTTGGCGGTGTCGATGCCGAACTTCGTCACCTCTTCGGCGTTGGTCGAGACCGCCACGAAGTGCTTGGCGACCGAGGCCGGGTCCTTGAGTGACTTCAACGCCCAATCGCGAGCCGACCTGGCATTGGTCATCGTCTCCAGGGTGGTGAAGGTCTTCGACGAGATGATGAACAAGGTCTCTTCGGCATCGAGATCCTGCGTGGCCTCGACGAAGTCAGTCCCGTCGATGTTGGAGACGAAGCGGAACGTCAGGTCGCGCTGGCTGTAGTGCCGGAGGGCCTCGTAGGCCATGACCGGGCCGAGGTCCGATCCACCGATCCCGATGTTGACGATGTTGCGAACCCGCTTGCCGGTATGCCCCTTCCAATCGCCCGATCGGACCCGTTCCGCGAACGCCGCCATCTTGTCGAGGACGGCGTGGACCTCGGGCACGACATCCTGCCCGTCGACCACGATGGACTCGCCCTTGGGCGACCTCAAGGCGACGTGCAGGACCGCCCGATTCTCCGTGACGTTGATCTTCTCGCCCCGGAACATGGCGTCGATCCGGCCTCTCAGGCCGACATCCTCGGCGAGTTTGAGGAGGAGCCCCATCGTCTCGTCGGTGGCCCGATTCTTCGAATAATCAAGGTGGATACCGACGGCCTCGGCCGTCATCGACTCGCCTCTTTTCGGGTCGTCCGCGAAGAGCTGGCGGAGGTGCCGGCCCTGGATCGTCGAGTGGTGGGCCTGGAGCGCCTTCCAGGAGTCGCGGTCGTTGAGCGTCGCCATGGTTGATTTCCATCCGGTGCCGTGATGCCCTCGAGCTTACGGAGAAAGTTTAAGCCAGCACCATCCCTCCGGTCCACAATCGGGCCAGGAATGGTCGCCCGATCGTGCTTCACCAGAGGAGCGTCCTCGGTCAGCCCCGCAATTTCACGGTCCGATCCAACTTCGATCAGCACCAGTGCCGCCAGTTTGACACTGAGCGAAGAAAGATCAATCGAGTCGAAATCGAGCATTCCCTCGCCAAATTTACCGAAATGCATATGCCGTTAGTTTGTCGTCGCGGTTTTCGCTAGGGTATGAATTTGTCGGGGGTTATATTGGTCTGGGACGACATTTGACCGCAGGGATTGCCACGGCGATCTTGGACACCTCAGGCGTCGGGGTTATCCTGGCCTACTCCGTCGTCTCCTTCGGGGAGATCCGAGGTTACGCCGGACTTCCCCACGGATGGCGGTCGAGCGATCGATGGTTGATCCGTTCCGCTCGCACTTTGCCGGTGACCGCCGCCCCGATGCAAAATGTCTCCTCCTCTCTCAGCATCTCAGCAGAGAATAAGGGAGAGTTAGGGAAGGACAAACTCCCACGCCGCATTGGAAACGTCACTGCGGTCGGGTCGGTGAGTGACCATGCAACGAGGTACGTGATCGACTAAGCTGACGCTCATGGTACGCTCCAGGCTGAACCAAGAAGAGGCCCGACCATGCTGAGATCCCCCCTCCTGCTTATCTCGGGAGCCGTCGTATCCTTGCCATTTCTGATGGCCGCCGTCGATGACGGTCAAGATTCGACCGGCGACGCCAAGCCCTTCGCCATCAAAGCCATCAGCGATCGGATTCGTCCCCTGGTCGAAGACAAGCAGGTCGCGGGCGCGGTCACCCTGGTTGCGACACCCGAGCGGATTGTACACCTCGATGCGATCGGCGAGGCCGACATTGCCGAGGGCAGGCCGATGCAAGCGGATTCCATCTTCTGGATCGCCTCGATGACCAAGCCCATCACGGCCACCGCCGTGCTCATGCTCCAGGAGCAAGGTAAGCTATCCGTCGACGACCCGGTCGAGAAGCATCTCCCGGAATTCAAGAATCTTAGAACCGCCGACGGCAGGCCGGCCCGGGTGACGATCCGCCACCTGCTCACGCATACCTCGGGAATGGGAGAGATCTCGTCGGATCAGGCAAGCCAAATCCAGGACCTGGCCGGTCTCATCCCGCTCTACGTCGCGAAACCCGTCCAATTCGAGCCTGGATCGAAGTGGGCCTATTGCCAATCGAGCATCAATACCGCGGCCCGAATCGTCGAGGTTGCCTCGGGCGAATCATTCGATCATTTTATCGAGCGACGTTTGCTCGAGCCGCTGGGGATGAAGGACACGGCCTTCTACCTGACCAAGGCTCAACTCCCCCGGCTCGCCACGTCCTATCGCCGGACCGAGAAGGGCGAACTCGAATCAGCCCCGATCTCGATTTTGTACGGAATGGCCCCGACGAGCCGCAACCGCTTCCCGGCGGCGAACGGCGGACTCTTCTCCACGGCGAAGGACTATGCGAACTTCTGCCAGATGATCCTGAACGGTGGCAAATTCGGTGGAAAGCGATATCTCAAGCCGGAGTCCGTCAGGCTGATGACCGAGGTCCATACGGGCGAGCTGAAGACGGGCTTCACCCCCGGCAACGGCTGGGGACTGGGCTGGTGCGTTGTTCGCGAGCCGCAGGGAGTGACGGACATGCTCTCGCCTGGCACTTTCGGACATGGCGGAGCCTATGGCACCCAGGCTTGGATCGATCCCGGCAAGGAGCGCGTTTACATTCTGATGGTCCAGCGTGCGGGCCACCCGAATTCCGATGCATCCGAGGTCCGGCGGGCCTTCCAGGAGGCGGCGACTTCCGCCCTGGCCGCTGATTCATCGATCCACCTGAACTTTCGCTCGCGAACCAAGGACGAGGGCAAGCTCATCGTCACCGAGACGCAGGCATCTTGGGATCCTCGTAAGACGGCGATCATTGTCTGCGACATGTGGGACGACCACTGGTGCAAGTCGGCCGCCCGACGGGTGGGAGAGATGGCCGGGCCCCTGAATCAGACCCTCAAGCTGGCCCGGGATCGTGGCATCTTCATCATCCACTCGCCCAGCACCACGACCGGATTCTACAAGGACACACCACAACGCCTGCGGGCCGAGAAGGCCCCCTATTCGCCGACGCCGGTCCCGCTCGTGACGTCGCCACGCTGGGGAACGGCCTGGTACTGGACGGACGCCAGGCGCGAGGGCGTCCTGCCGATCGACGACTCCGACATGGGCTGCGATTGCGAGGTCAAGTGCGAGATCCGATCCCCCTGGACACGCCAGACCGCCGCGATCGAGATCGCAGAGTCCGACGCGATCACCGACGACGGCCAGGAAGTCTGGAACATGCTCGCCCAACGGGGGATCGAGAATGTGATTCTCTGCGGCGTCCACCTGAATATGTGCGTCCTGGGTCGGCCCTTCGCGATCCGGCAGTTGAGCGTCCTCGGCAAGAAGGTCGCCCTCATGCGAGACATGACCGACACCATGTACAATCCCGAGCGGCCGCCGGGCGTCACCCATTTTGCCGGGACGGAGCTCATGATCGGGCACGTCGAACTCTACTGGTGCCCGACGTTCACCAGTTCGGATATCACGGGAAAGGCGAGCTTCAAGTTCCCGGGGGATCACTCTTCGACCGATTGATCGCCAGCGGCCGAATTCCTCATCATGCGAGGGAATGATGGGCAATCCGGGGTTTCTCCAGTGGGTCGTCCAGTTCCTCCCCGACGAAGTAAGCGGCGTGCAAATCCGGCGGTCCGCTTCCGGAGTCGGTGAGCGGAGCCTTGGCTCATGCCGTGGAAGTTCCGTCGGGAATCTTCGCGACGATGCGTCGCGTCACTCCAGCCCCTCAAGGTCCGATGCTCTGGACACAACCTAACCTGGCTGACGTCCTGCGGGCTAGGGCTTCGATTGCCCCCTACCTCCGCCCTACGCCGACACTCGAACGACCGTCGCTCGACGAGGCGCTGGGGTGCCGGGCTTATCTCAAGTGCGAGAATCTCAACCCAACCGGGGCGTTCAAGGTCCGGGGTGGGATCAATCTGCTCTCGAACCTCGATTCCGCCGAACGGTCGAGGGGCGTACTCGCCGCCTCGACGGGCAACCATGCCCAGTCGGTCGCTTATGCGGCTCGGCTCTTCGGCGTTCGTGCGGTGATCTACATGCCCGAGGCGGCCAACCCCCTGAAAGTGGCGGCGACTCGAGCCCTCGGGGCGGAGGTGGTGCTCCTTGGGCGAGATTTCGACGAGGCAAGGAGGGAGGCCGAGGCGAGGGCCACGCAGGAAGGGCTGCGTTACGTCCACTCTGCCGACGAGCCATTGCTTGTCGCTGGCGTGGGGACGTACGCGCTGGAGTTATTCGAGGTCGCTCCGGGCCTGGATGTCCTCTTCGTGCCTGTCGGGGGAGGTAGCGGGGTCCTCGGGGCGGCGATCGTTTCCAGGGCGGTGAACCCTGGTGCCCGGGTCATCGGAGTCCAGTCCGAGGGGGCACCGGCCGTCTACCTCTCGTGGAAGGCGGGGAGGAGGGTCGTTACGGACGAGGTCTCCACTTTCGCAGAGGGGCTGGCGACACGCCATCCATTCGACCTGCCGCTGCAACTGCTCCCAGGGTTAGTCGACGAAATCATGCTGGTGAGCGACGCCGAACTGGAGGCGGCGATCAGACTAATCATCGCGACGACGGGTCAGATTTCCGAGGGGGCTGGTGCAGCTGCGATCGCGGGCGCTTATCAACGACGCTCGGAACTCCAGGGCAAATCCGTCGGCGTGATCCTGAGCGGAGGTAATCTCGGCATGGCGAACTTGATGAGAATCCTGGGAGGTACGAACGCAGAGCACGAGTCCCCAGCCTCTGCCCCCGTCGTCTCGGGTCGCAGCCCAGATTGCTCGTGGTGATAGAGTGATTCTAACCTCAGCGGAAGGAAGCGCCTCGACCGTACGCCTTGCTCCGTGACTTTCTGGTTCTCGAATTCCATCACTGATTCCAGTCAAGTGAAAGAATCATTATTTCGGTTGTATTGAATTCGGAGATGGTGCCGAGACCGGAGTCATCTTGGCGTGCGGCGAAGCCTCGAGAGAAATGAGCGACGGAGACGAGGGCTCGAATATGCTGCGCGGTGCCACGAACCAAGTTCGACTGTTAGGATAACCCCCGTGAGTCCGCAAGAGAAACTGATGTTGCGGCGAGCACGACGATGCATCGGAGTACTGCTATGAGAAAGATTCTCCCGCGAATCCTATCCTTCCTTACTGCGACCTCCGTGATCGGAATGTTGGCGGTCGGCCGGGCCGAGGAGTCGGTCCCTCCGGACGGTTTTCGCGCCATCTTCAACGGCAAGGATCTGACGGGCTGGCACGGCCTGAATCCGCATAGCGTCACGACACTCACCGGCGATGCGAAGGAAGCAAAACTCGCGGAGCAACGCGCCGAATTCTCGAAGAACTGGACCGTCGAGAATGGAGAGCTGGTGAACGACGGCAACGGGCCGTATGCAACGACCGACGAAGAATTCGGCGATCTCGATTTGATGATAGAATACAAGACGGTGCCAAAGGCCGATAGCGGCATTTATCTGCGGGGGGCGCCCCAGGTACAGATCTGGGACTGGCATCAGACATTCGACCCGAAAGCTCCCACCCGCAAACCACATCTCGGTTCCGGAGGCCTGTTCAACAACACGCCGGGTACGACCGGACGCGATCCACTGGTCCTCGCCGATCGTCCGTTCGGCGAGTGGAATCGGTTTCGAATTCGCCAGGTCGGCGACCGGACCTGGGTCTGGCTGAACGACAAACTCGTCGTAGACGACGCCGTCATGGAGAACTATTACGATCGGGGTCGACCGCTGCCTGCAAAAGGACCGATTCTGTTGCAGACCCATGGCGGCGAAATTCGCTGGAGGAACATCTTCGTCCGCGAAATCGACGCCGTCGAGGCGCAGCAAATCATCGGAACGGCGGAGGGCGAGTCGAAAAGACGGCTCTCGCGGGCCTTAACCCTTCACGCGTCGTTCGACGAGGGGTTGGATGCCGACTTCACGCGGGGCGATAAGACGTGTTACGTCGCCCAGGGAAAAGATCTCGTGAAGGCCGAACCCACGAGCGAGGTGCGGCTGGTCCCCGGAGCAGGTCGCTTCGGCGGCTCGCTGCAATTCACGAAGAAGAACGATTTTCGTCCGGCGTTCAAGAATGAGGGCGTAGTTGCCTACAACGACAAGAATTGGGGGACTTCCGTTTCGGTCTGGTTGAGCCTGAACCCCGACGAAGACCTGGATCCTGGCTACTGCGACCCCGTGCAGATCGTGGGCGATGACGGCAAGAAGGGCTTCATTTTCCTCGAATGGTCGAAGGATGAAACGCCGAGGCTCTTTCGTTATGCCGTCAGACCACTCTTTCATATCTGGAATCCGGAGAACCTCCAGTGGGCGGACATCCCGCCCAACAGGCGACCGATGGTGCAGGTAGAACGAGCGCCCTTCTCGCGGGCGACCTGGACGCACGTCGTGTTTTCATTGGCTAATGTCAACGATAAGAGCAAGCCGCAGATGGGCCGTCTCCATCTGAATGGCAAGTTGCAAGGGACGATCGAGAACTGGGATCTCACATTCGGCTGGGATCCCGCACGCGTGCTCTTGGTGCTCGGCGCCTCTTACGTCGGCCAGATGGACGATCTCGCGGTTTTTAACAGGGCACTCACGGATGGTGAGGTGAAACAACTTTACGATCTGGATCAAGGCGTGCGAGAACTACGATGACTCGACCTCGCACGACCTTCCGATGCCATGCTTCGTGGCCTCTCGACGCGTTCTCGAAGCTCCCGCGCCGGCAGTCTTTTTCGGACCGTTCAAAAGAGTCGATGCCAATCGTCCGTCATGACGGAAAGGATTTGTTGGGTGTGTCTCGAGGTGGCCGATGCGAATGAGAGTTCAGCGTCGGGCCGCCGTCGCGACTCGCCCTGCCGCGACTTCACGCGGGTGGGGCCGTACGGCGCGGGCCGGCAGCGACGTGAGCACGACGCAAATCGTGCCGCTCGCCGGGTCGGCCCAGCAGAGTGTGCCCGTCGAGCCGGTATGGCCGAAGGTTCGCCCGGAACAGCCGGGACTGCCGGACTCCTCGCCAACGCCAAATCCCAACCCTCGCGGGGTGAATCCCGCCGGGTTGTGGTTCTTGATCATCAGTCGAGCGGTCACTGGCTTGACCGCTCTGCCTCGGGGACTCATGAACTCATCCAGGAACCTGGCGAGATCCGGAGCGGAGGCATGCGTTCCTCCCCAGGGAGCGCCCAGCTTCCGCCAGTAGGGACTGTTCCAGTTCCAGTCCTCGGACTGTGGATCGCCGCTCCCCGATTCGGGCGCGGCTCCTTCCCTCTGGAGCGAGACCATCTCTTCACGCTTGAACCGCCCGAGTCCTTGAGCCGAGTGTTGCATATCGAGAGGCTGAAAGATATTCCGGTCAACCAACGTAAACATGTCCGTACCGCTCGCGAGTTCTCCGATTCGGGCGGCGAGCAAGATCCCCATGCTTGAATATTGGTATCGGGCACCGGGAGTGAAATCGAGGGACGCGTGAGTCGCCTGTTCGCAGAACTCCGCGAGTGTCGCATGTCGCTTGCGCAACTCGTTGTTGTTGATCAGTTGATCCGGCAGGCCCGAGACATGCGTCAACAGGTGGCGGATTGTGACTTCCCCGCGCCCTTCACCCTTGAACGTGGGCAAGAATTTCTGCACACGGTCGTCGAGTTTGAACATCCCCTGATCGAACAGGGTCATGAAGGCCGCGACGTTGATCGGCTTCGAGATCGAGCCGAGCAAGAACATCGCGTCGCCCGAGGCCGCCTTGCCGAAGTGGCACGTGCAGGATTCGACTCCCTGGACCACGTGCAGCACCGCCGCTTCCACTTGCTTCGCCGCCGTGGCTCGCTCGAGCACTTCGGCTGCATCATCCCAGTGCCCTTTGATCGAGGCCGCCAGCAAGGGGGAGGCGTTCGCGAGGGCCATTCCCGTCCCGAGAAACGTGCGCCGCCTCATCACCTCGACCCCCCAAGCAGAGCGCCTCAAAGAATAAACGCCGTCTGTCTATTTCTACTGTCACGGTTAACTGAATCCAGACGTTTTCCTTCGAGGTGGATAGGTCTTGGTGCGGGCGTACCAGTGGTAGATCCGAGCTTCCTCATTACGCCGCAGCACCGCGCTGATCTCCCGCGCGATCTCGGCCGATGTCGGCGGACGCCGGCGGAGCAACCGGGTGAAGATCGCTCGGACCTGACTTACCGTCACCGCCGGGGTTTTCCCCCCCGATCCGCTCTCGCTCCAGGATCAGGAACCACAACGCCAAGAGGCTCAGCGTGACATGGTGATGCCAGCCCACCCAGCTCCGGACCTCGTAATGCGCCAGGCCCACCTCCCCCTTGGCCTCCTGGAACACCCGCTCGACCCGGTGTCGCTTCGACCGCACGCCCACCACCTCGGTCAGCGGCACCTCGGGCGACGCGTTGCTCAGCGAGTAGGTCACCTCCGGCTTGGCCTCCAGGGTCCGGATCATCAGCAGACGCTCTTCCGGCCCGATCCGGCGACCCAGCCTGGCGCGGACCCGGGCCACGGCCGCCTCGACCTCCACCGGCCCTTTGCCACCCTCCCGGATCGTCAGCCGGGTCCAGCGGTCCGCCGGCAGCGTCGCGGCCCAGGTGTCGGCGCGGCGGAACGGGACCTGGCGTCTGGGGCCGCGACGGCCCTTCTTGCGGGGCGGACGCCGGCCGTCCAGGTCGCGGATGGTGGTGTTGCACGGCACATCCAGCACGTACCGCTCGCCCCGCTCCCGCAGCAGGGCGCGGAACTCCGAGGCCCGGCCGAACTCGTCGTCGCCGGTGACCCAGCCGTGCGGCACCTCGGCCCCGCTGCGGGCCAGCAGGTCCGCGGCGATCTCCCAGGTCTTCCGGTACGTCACCTCGTCGGGGACATGGCCGGCGTTGCGACGCGCCGGATCGTCGGCCCAGTCCTTGGGCAAATAGAGCCTGCGGTCCAGGGGGGCGTGCCCTCGGGACGAGACGTAGGCCAGGAAGACGCCCAGTTGGCAGTTGTCGATCTTCCCTTGCCGTCCGCACCACTGGCGGGCCACGCCGCAGCTCTCCTCGCCCTTCTTGGGGAATCCCGAAGGGTCGAGGACGATCACGCCGTCGGGTTCGCCCAACTTCTCGGCGACATGCCGCCGCATCTCGGAGGTGACCGCCTCGTCGTCCCAGGCCCCCTGGCCGACGAACATCTGGAGGTTCTTGCGCGGGATTCCGGCCTGGCGTGCGATCGGCTCGACGCTCTTTCGTTCAAGACCGCTGAGCAATCCGCGGACGAAGGCTGCGGCGTGGCCGCGTTGCTCCTCACGATAGAAGCAGGGGAGATAACGCTTGAGGAACCGAGTGAGGTGGGCCCGACAGTCGCGGACGTCCTCGGTGGAGACGGTGGCGTCGGCCAGAAGCGCGACGGCCGCGGGATCTTCCAGGATGGTCATGGCCAGGCCTCGGTACGACGATACCCCCCAGCACTCAGCATAACCTGTATCAAGGTTAACGAGTTACGGAATCCGTGACAGTAGAACTATGGATGCGAGCTTCCACGGAAATCCCATTGAGCAAAGCCTTGAGCATCCCAGGATCGATCGCTTGAGCCCGGTGAGGGGCTGATGCCCGCCGCTGACGAGGATCAGAGTAGAATTCCCTTGATGACCTCGGCCTTCTCGACGCCGGTCAGCTTGGCGTCGAGCCCCTGGAACTTGACGCTGAAGGCGTCGTGGTCGACGCCGAGTTGGTGGAGCATGGTGGCGTGGAGGTCGTGCACGGTGCAGACGTCCTGCTCCGCGGCGTAGCCCAACTCGTCCGACGCACCATACACCATTCCACCTCGCACCCCGGCGCCCGCAAGCCAAACCGACATCGCCTTGTTGTGGTGGTCACGACCGTCGCCCCCCTGGGACATCGGAGTCCGTCCAAACTCCCCGGCCCAGACGATCAGAGTGTCGTCAAGCATGCCCCGACGCTTCAGATCGGTGATCAGGGCCATGCAGGCGCGGTCGATCTCCAGGGCCTTCAGGGCGACCCCCTGCTTCACTCCTCCGTGGTGATCCCAGTCCTTGTGGTAGAGCTGGATGAACCGCACGCCTCGCTCGGCCAGCCGGCGAGCGAGCAGGCAGTTCGAGGCGAACGAGCCGTCCCCGGGCTGGCAGCCGTAGAGTTCGAACGTTTCCCGGCCCTCGCTGCTCAGGTCCATCAGCTCGGGAACGCTGGCCTGCATCTGGAATGCCATTTCGTACTGGGCGACTCGGGTAGCAACCTCGGGGTCGTGGGCCGAAGTGTCGTACTGCCGGTTGAGCGAGTTGATCGCCTCGACGTCCGTCCCCTGTTGCTCGCGCGAGACGCCTGGCGGGGTGCTCAGGTACAGGACCGGATCCCCATTGGAGCGGAGCTGCACTCCCTGATGGCGGCTCGGAAGGAACCCGCTGCTCCACTGCCGAGCGGCGATCGGTTGGTTCTGGCCCCCCTTGCCCAGCGAGGTTAGCACGACGAATCCCGGGAGGTTCTCGGCCTCGCTCCCGAGCCCGTAGGTGACCCAGGCACCCATGCTGGGTCGTCCCGCGATCTGTGACCCGGTGTTCATGAACATGTGGGCCGGGTCGTGGTTGATGGCCTCGGTGGTCATGGACCGGACCAGGCAGATCTCGTCGATCACCGAGCCGATGTGCGGGAACAGCTCACAGATCTCGATGCGTTCCTTGCCGAAAGCCTTGAAAGGGTGCTGCGGGCCGAAGCAGTTGAGCTTCTGACCCTGAAGTTGGGCGAGCATCTGTCCCTTGGTGAGGCTCTCGGGCATGGGCGTGCCATGCATCTCGGCGAGCTTCGGCTTGGGGTCGAAGGTCTCCAGGTGCGACGGACCGCCGGCCATCGTCAGCCATATCACTCGGGTGGCCTTCTGGGGCAGCGGCAGCTTGCCCAGGGTGCCTTGGGGTGCCTCGCCCCTTAGGGCCGACGGCCGGATCAACGAGGTCAACGCGACCGCGCCCAGCCCCTGTGAGCTTTTGCCGAGGAATGCACGGCGGGTGATGGGTGAGTACGGGAAGATCTTCATCGCAGGTCGGTCCTCGTGATCGATCAGACCAGGATGTCTTTGATGACCTTGGCCTTCTCGACGCCCGTCAGCTTGGCGTCGAGGCCCTGGAACTTGACGCTGAAGGCGTCGTGGTCGACGCCGAGCTGGTGGAGCATGGTGGCGTGGAGGTCGTGCACGGTACAGACGTCCTGCTCCGCGGCGTAGCCCAGCTCGTCGGTAGCCCCATGGACGAGCCCGGGCTTGATGCCCGCGCCGGCGAGCCACATCGACATCGATTTGTTGTGGTGATCGCGGCCGACAGGCCCTTTGTTCGACTGTGACATCGGCGTGCGGCCGAATTCGCCGGTCCACACGATCAACGTCTCGTCGAGCATCCCCCGACGCTTCAAATCCGTGATCAAGGCCGCAGACGCCTGGTCGACCTCGCGGGCGCGAATTGGAAGTTCCTCATGGAGCAGGCTGTGGTGGTCCCAATCCCTGTGGTAGAGCTGGATGAATCGAACCCCGCGCTCGGTCATCCTGCGGGCGAGCAGGCAGTTCGAGGCGAAGGAGCCGTCGCCCGGCTGGCACCCGTAGAGCTCAAGCGTCTCTCGGCTCTCGTCGCGGATCTCGGTCAGCTCTGGGACGCCAGCCTGCATGCGGAAGGCCATCTCGTACTGAGCAATCCGCACGGCGACCTCCGGGTCGTGCACCACGGCGTCGCGCTGGGCGTTTAGCGCGTTGATCGCATCGACGTCGGCCCCCTGTTGCTCGCGCGACACTCCTCCGGGGTTCCCGAGGTAATGCACAGCCTCCCCTTGCCCTCGTACCGGCACGCCCTGGAACCGGCCAGGCAAGAAACCGCTGCCCCACTGCCGGGCCGCGATTGGCTGGGGTGAGCGTCCCTTGCCCGTCGAGATCATGACGACGAAACCTGGGAGGTTCTCGGCCTCGCTCCCGAGCCCGTAGGTGACCCAGGCACCCATGCTGGGTCGTCCCGCGATCTGTGACCCGGTGTTCATGAACATGTGGGCCGGGTCGTGGTTGATGGCCTCGGTGGTCATGGACCGGACCAGGCAGATCTCGTCGATCACCGAGCCGATGTGCGGGAACAGCTCGCTGATTTCCGTGCCGGACTGGCCGTATTTCCGGAACGGGAACATGGGTGCGAGGCAGACGAGCTGTTGTCCCTGAAGCTGGGCGAGTTGTTGCCCCCGAGTGAACGACTCGGGCATGGGCTGGCCGTCGAGGCGGGCCAGGCCGGGCTTCGGGTCGAACGTCTCGAACTGGGACGGCCCACCCGCCATCGTCAGCCAAATGATCCGTTTGGCCTTCCGTGGCAAAGTCAGGGCGGGCGAGGTTACCTGGATCGGTTGGGGCCGGGCGCGCAGAAGTGACGGGTCCAGCAATGAGGCCAGCGCGATCGCGCCGACGCCCTGAGCCGCTCGGCCGAGGAAGGACCGGCGATGGATCGAAAGAGCCGCTGGGTCGAGTGGCGACTTCATCGGTTCACGACCTCGTGATCATTTCGTGAAGATTGAGCAGCACTCGGGCGACGTGGGTCCAGGCCGCGAGCTCGGCTTCGTCAAGCCCCTCGGGTGTCGGGGCGTCCCCGGTCGAGATCAGGGCGTGAGCGGCGGCCGGGTCGGCCCTGTAGTCTTTCAGATGCTTATCGAGCAATTTGCGGACGGTCTCGGCCTCGGAAGGTTGGGGGTCGCGTTGGAGCGCAAGTTGCCAGGCCCGATTCAGCCGATCCTCCGGCTGGCCGTGGGACTCTCGCAGTATTCGCGCGGCCAGGGCGCGGGCGGCCTCGACGTAGGTCGGATCATTTAAAAGAACTAACGCCTGTTGTGGAATGTTCGAGCGGTTTCGCTCGGCAGAGCACTCCTCGCGGCTGGGGGCATCGAAGGCCATCAAGCTCGGGTGGAGGAACGATCGCTGCCACCAGGTGTAGAGCCCCCTTCTGTGCTGGGCGTCGCCCTGGTCCGCATGGTACTGGCGCTGAGGGAAGTTCAGGTTCTCCCAGTATCCATCGGGCTGATACGGCTTCACGCTGGGCCCGCCGACCTTCGTCACGAGGAGCCCGGAGACCGCCATCGCGTTGTCTCGGACGAGTTCGGCATCGACCCTGTAGGCGGCCTGCCGGGCCAGTTCACGATTGAGCGGATCGGCGGCGAGAAGCTCGGGGGTCCCGACCGAGGTCTGCCTGTAAGTATTGCTGGTGACGATCGTCCTCACCATGTGCTTCAGGTCCCATCCGCTGTCCATGAACTCGCAAGCCAGCCAGTCGAGCAGAGCTGGGTTCGAGGGAGGATCGCCTTGCGCGCCGAGGTCGTCGAGCTGCTTGCTCAGTCCCGCCCCGAAGAACTGCTTCCAGAGCCGGTTCATGACCGTGCGTGCGGTGAGAGGGTTGTCGCGCGAGACGAGCCACCGGGCCAGGTCGAGGCGTGTCAAGTCACGCCCGGCGACTTCTAGCTGGGGCAGGTAATGTGGTAGGGCAGGTTTGACGACCTCGCCGGTCTCGTTCATCCAGTCGCCTCGCGGCAGGATGCGCACGATTCGCGGGGATTCGTCCTGGATGCTAACCAGGCACTTGGGCAGGCCATCGACGAACGCTTGCAACTCAACCTCGGCGCGGGCGACGGCGGCTCGCTCGGCCGGGAATAGAGGGGTGGCTGTCGTCCGGAAGTAGGCCTGGATTGCCTCGCGATCCTTCCTGCTACGCTCCACTGCTTTCGTCTTGAGGGCCGCCTCGGCGGTGCGCGCGGCCGACTTCTCGGACGACGTGGCCTTCGATTCGCGGGAGAGTTCGGGCAGAGTGATGTCATAGCGAGCAATGTCCGCCTCCCACTGCGCCTGGGCGACGTCGAGCTGGGGGGCCACGATCTCAAGTTGTTTCTTCGCCTCCTTGAAGGCAGATTCAAGCGTGGAGAGTTTGTTCTCCTCTTCGGCCGTGGCGACGATCATGCCGTCTTCGCGGTGCCCGATGATGGGCTCCTTGATATCGGCGAAGAACGCGCCTAGCGAGTAAAAGTCCTTCTGACTAAACGGGTCGAATTTGTGGTCGTGGCATTGTGCACAGCCGGTGGTCTGGCCCAGCCAGGCTGCCCCGACTGCGCGAACGCGATCGGTCAGCATGCGGGATTCGTAGTCCTTCGGCTGCGCACCCCCTTCCTCGGTACTGAGCAGGAGGCGGTTGAACGCCGAACCGACGCGAGTCTCGGTATTCGCATCGGGCAAAAGGTCGCCGGCGATCTGCTCGATGGTGAAGCGATCGAATCGTTTATTGTCGTTAAAACTCTTGATCACCCAGTCGCGGTAGGGCCAGACGTTGCGGGGGTTGTCGCTGTGGTAGCCGATCGTGTCGGCGAACCGGACCACGTCGAGCCAACCGATCGCCATCCGCTCGCCATAGTGTGGGCTGGCCAAGAGGAAGTCGACGAGTCGTTCGTAGGCGCCGGGTGAGGTGTCCTCGACGAAAGTCTTGACGTCCTCGGGCGTCGGTGGGAGGCCGGTCAGGTCGGAATACAAACGTCGGATCAAGGTGCGTCGGTCGGCCTCGGGCGAGGGCGTCAGTCCGACCTCCGCGAGCCGGCGCCCGACCAGCACGTCGACGGGGTTCTTCTCAGCGGGCGTCTGCGCCTTGTCCGGCTTTTCGTAAGCCCAGTGTTGTTGATATTCGGCCCCTTGCTCGACCCATCTTCTGAGGATCTCTTTCTGCCTGTCGTCCAGCTTCTTGTTGGACTTCGGAGGGGGCATCAGTTCTTCGGGATCATCGCTGAGGATGCGGGCGATCAGTTCACTCTCGTCGGGTTTGCCCGGATTGAAGGCTTCGGCCTCGAGCGCCTCGTCGCGGAGGTCCAGCCGCAGTTTGGCTTCGCGGTGGTTTTTGTCAGGCCCGTGGCAGAAGAAACAACTGTCGGAGAGGATCGGTCGGACGTCGCGATTGAACTCGATCCGAGCGGGCACGGTCTCTCTGGTGTCCGCTCCGGAGGCTGCCGATGCCGTAATCGAACCGCAGAACCCGAGGGCGAGTGACGCCAAAAGCCGGGTTGTCCACCTGGTTCGGAGTATGTCTCGATACGTCATGGCGGGTCCTGCATCGTCGGGCCGGGTGGTTCGTACCGGGACGGATAGGGTAGGGCTAGGCCGGGGTTTGGTCGGATCAGGAAACGAACGGTCGTGCCGGGGCTGTTTAGATATGGTAAACCATCGAGGTCCGGGCGGGAAGCGCCGGCATTCGGTCACACCGGCCTTGGTGTAACAAAATCGTTCGGGGCTCTTCAATCGTTGGTCTCGAAAGGGATTGATTTTCGAGTTAAGCGGTTGGAGTCAATCCGTATAGAGGGAGGGGGGGCGATAGGCGTGGATCGCTTTCCGCTCGATGCACGCTTTCGCCTCGTAATGGATGACCCCCTTGGTGAAGAAATGCCATGATAGCCTCGCAAATGCCCGGATCAGCATTCCAATGCGATCGGGGTCTGTGGACGATCTTGGGTTTGTTTTGGTAAGGATTTAAGTCGGATAGGTCACGGCAGAGGGACTAGTACTACTCCGTTAATATCAACGGCAATTGCAATGAGCGATCCTTGCAATAGGGGCAATTGTGCCGACAGATCGGGGCCAGCAGCCTCTGCAAGGCACGGCGGATCGCCGGCACCGTGATCACCGGGCGGGTCCCCCCCTTTTTCCCGGCCGGGCCGGGTCTCGTTCCTCGCGTTCTCGCTCCAACGCCAGGAACCCGAAGGCCAGCATCACCAGGCAGGCGTGATGATGAAAGCCACGCCAGGAACGCCCCTCGTGATGGTCCAATCCGAGTTCTTCCTTCATCTGCTGATAACCTTGCTCCACCGGCCAGCGGCTCTTCCAGAGCCGGACCGCCTTGATCCGGCTGGTTCGGCCCGGCAGGTTCGAGAGGGCGTACTTGATCTTGCCGTCGGCCTGCTCCTCGATCAGCAGCCAGACCGGCTCGGCCCCGGCGCACTCGCCGGTGGCCCAGCCCCCGCCGGGCCAGACCCGAAGCCAGGCGAAGCGGCCCGACAGCTTCCCCTTGGTCCCCTCGCGCCAGGTCACCTTCCGCAGCGGTGTCGAGGCGGCCAACTCTCGCAGGCTCACCGGCTTCGGGGTGCCGGCCTTCAGTCGTGATCGCCGTCGCGGCCGCCCGCCGGACCCCGGCGGTCGGATCGCCGGCCCGGGGACCTCCCACGACGGCTCCTCGGTGAAGACCACCATCTCGTCGGTCACGCCCACGCTGTAGGACAGGCCGCGCTCGGCCAACCCCTCTCGGAAGAGCCCGGAGACGCCGTAGCCGGCATCGGCCACCACGAGCCGGCCGGGCAACCCCTCGGCCCGAACCAGATCGAGAAGCTCCAGGGCGATCTGGCCCTTCGTCAGTGCTCGTCGTTGCTCCCGGGGCACGCCCGCCTTGTCGAGCCGCTTGGAGTCATCGAGCCAGGCCTCGGGCAGGTAGAGCCGCATCGCCAGCGGGTAATGGCCCTTCGGGGCGACGTAATGAACCGAGGGTGCGACCTGGCAGTTAGCCTTCTTGCCTTGAGCCCCGCAGTACTGACGCTGCACACCGACGGAGAGCTTGCCCTGCTTGGGGAAGCTCGTATCGTCAATGACGAAGATGCCGGCCGGAGAAGCGAAAGACTCGGCCATGACGGAGCGATGACGCTTCCAGACGGCCATCTCGTCCCAGGTGCTCTGGCCGATGAACTGCTGGAGGGCCTGGTCGAGGTCGGCGACGACCAGGCCGGTCGGGAGGGTGACCTTGCGCGAGAGCGGCTCGATGCTCTTGCGGTCGCCGTCGAGGATCAGTCCCTGGAGGTAGACGCCGGAGTATTGGGCCTGTCGGGGCCGGTTGAAGTCGTCGCGGAAACGGGCGGCGTAGGCGTCGAGCCGTTCGAGGACTTCGGGTGCGAGTTCGGGGGTATAGGTGCGATTCATACCCTGCATACGAACCGGCCAGGCGTTCCGTTCGTATCAGATAACGGAGTAGTACTAGTCTACCCTGCTCTATCTCATCACCGACGAAATTTAGAATGTATTCGGCCCGATGGTCGAGCAATGGGTCTCGCCGCTGGGGCCGGAGACCGACCTGACCGACCGGATATTCTTCGAGGCCGTCCTCTACCGGGCCCGCACCGGCATCCCGTGGCGGGACTTGCCCGGCGACGTCGGGGCGTGGGTCGCGGTCTACAGCCGATTCCGTCGGTGGATCCACTCAGGCCTGCTCAGGACGATCTTCGAGCTGATGGCCGAATGGCCCGAGTGCGAGGGCCGCGACGGTCGATGATCGATTCCACCGTCTACCGGGCAGAACAACACGCAGCCGACACCCGGCGGAAAGAGGGCGAAGGCGATCGGCCGCTTTCGCGGCGGTCTGACGACCAAGGTCATCGCCGTGGCGTGCGACGAGTACGAGGTCGTGACGTTCGACTCGGCCGAGGGGCATCGGCACGACGCCAAAATATCAAAGCCGGTGCTGGCCGAGGCGAAGGCTTCGGTCGGGCAGGTCGTCGAAGTGCTCGGCGACAAGGGGTTCGTCACCGTCGCGATCTGCGGCGTGATCTTGGTGGATCTGGACGCCCTGCCGGTGATCCCGAACAAGGTCAACCGCAAGGCGCACTTGATGTGGGACGAGCAGATGCATGAGGACTACGAGGGGCGAACCGGATCGAGCGCCGCTTCGGTAAGGCCAAGCAGTTCCGGGGCTTCGCCACGAGGTCTGAAATGCTCAAGGATGTCTACCCCGGTTTGGTATGGCTGAACTTCGAGTTCATCCACGTTAGGCGGCTAGCGAATACCGTCAACAGGCGTTTGACGATGATCGATCGAGGTGGAGATGGGAACCCGGTTGGC
This sequence comes from Tundrisphaera lichenicola, assembly GCF_051175385.1. Taxonomy (GTDB): domain Bacteria; phylum Planctomycetota; class Planctomycetia; order Isosphaerales; family Isosphaeraceae; genus Tundrisphaera; species Tundrisphaera lichenicola. The sequence goes on from NZ_CP195106.1 coordinate 4,304,463, forward strand.
GAGAAGTTGTTCACGTTGTCCCATTTGCTATCGTGCAATTGTAACCGGGTGCGAGACGGGACACTGGACCGGGATACGTTCGGTCAACGGATGGCACGTCTGCGGCGAGTGGTCCGCAAGGCCCTCCAGGAAGGATCGAAGTGCGCAAGCGCGAAGCGGTGCCCCACCGGCAGCAAGGCCGCGACGTGCTGGAGTACCTGACGCCGTGCTTCGAGGCCTATCATCAAGGTCAACCGATCCCCTCTCCTGGCGGTCTGCCAGTCGACTACGAGAGCCACTTGATATCACCTATTCCCCCCTGTGAATGGTTTCATTACCGAAGCGAGGTAATGCTACCAATTTTCGCGTGGGATCGAGCGGATTTGCGATGCCTTGCAACCCGGCCAGGTGCGAGGTAATCTCTCGAATGGGAGCGATTTTCGGTCGGACTGAGGGATGTGTAGGTCGTCCTGGAACGGCTGTGGGAGACCTTTGCCGAATAAACAATGACAGAGCCCGAAAACAACTTCGCGCGAACGAACGAAAATGCCAATTCGGTCTGGTCGCATCGATGGGGTGCAATCGGCCTGGTTATTCGCGCCTTGCAGGTACGGCTTCGCTTCGTCATCGTACTGGGGATAGCGTGTATTCTCGTCGGAAACTGGGACTTGGTCCGGAACCAGGTTGAGCGCTTACTCCGCCTCGTAAGAGGTTCGGCCGTGACGTCTTCGAGCGTCTCAAGCGACACCGAATACTTCTGCCCGATGGATCCGGGGGTTCTCTCCAACTGGCCGGGAAAATGCGGGATCTGTAACATGGGACTCGTCCGGCGCAAGCGTGGCGAGGCCGTGCCGCTTCCATCAGGGGTCGTGGCTCGGATGCAGATCTCTCCTTACCGGGTTCAACTCGCCGGACTTCAGACATCCCCGATCGTATATCGTCCGTTGACACTCAAGACGGTGCTGATTGGGGTCATGGCCGGACCCCGATCGATCGTCGCACAGGCATCGTCCCGAGATCTGGCCTGGCTATACATCGGCCAGGACGCTGAGTTGAGTTGTGACTCGATGCCGGGACAGACATTCGGTTCCAAGGTGAAGGCGATTCATTCTCATGAGGTGACCCTGGTTTGCGACGATCTGGCGGATCACTTTCGGGACGGGATCGGGATCACGGCCACTCTCCGCCGACCGGTCGCCGAAATGGAACCGTTTCGTACTCAGCCTTCCGGCACTCCTCTGATGCGAAAAGGGGCACCCAGAACTACCTTTCTCTGCCCGACGCACGCGAATGTGCTTGCCCTGGCGAATGGCAAATGCCCGGTCGACGGCAAGGAGACCCTCCAACCGGAACCCCTCCTCCCCAATCAGCAAGTCACCTGGTGGTGCCCGATGCATCCGAATGTCAGGGCTGATCACTCGGGAGAGGTCTGTGAAGAATGCGGAGGGATGAAACTCGTCCCCAGGGTCCTCTCGTATCGGCCCACCGGTCAAGTCCTGGCGGTCCCCGAGTCGGCCGTGGTCGACACGGGAGAGCACACCGTGGTCTATGCCGAGACGATGTCCGGCATGTTCGACGGTGTCGAGATCCGCATCGGCCCGCGATGCGGTGATCTGTTTCCCGTGATCAGCGGCCTGGAGGCAGGCATGCGGGTGGCCACCGCCGGGACATTCCTGATCGATGCCGAGACTCGACTCAATCCGTCGCTGGCTTCCGCTTATTTCGGAGCGGGACGGAAGTCGGATTCTAGTGCCGAGCCGACCCAGAATCAGACGACCACCACGTTACCGACCGAGCCAGGAGCCCTCGCGGAAGCTCAGAAGATTTGCCCTGTCACTGGAAAACCGCTTGGCTCGATGGGAACTCCGGTGAAAGTGCTCGTCGAAGGCCGAGTCGTGCTGGTGTGCTGCGAGGGATGCGAGGGGCCGCTCCTGAAGTCTCCGGCGAAGTACCTCGGCCGGCTCGATGCGGGACCGCCCCCGGCACCCCAGCGATGATCGCGCGTCTAATCGCCTTCTCGATCAACCACCGTGTGGCGGTGATCATCTCGGGCATTCTGCTGGCTATCTGGGGAGCGATCGCGGCTTACCACACACCGGTGGATGCGATTCCCGACCTCTCCGAGAATCAGGTGATCGTCTTCACCGAGTGGATTGGCCATAGCCCCCGAGAGATCGAGGATCAGGTCTCGTTCCCGCTCTCCTCGGAATTACAGGGCATCCGTGGTGTACGAGTAGTCCGATCGTCGAGTGACTTCAACTTCTCCATGATCCACGTGATTTTCGACGACTCGATCGACTTCGCGACCGCGAGGAAACGGGTAATCGAGCGCCTTCCACGGGCTCGTGAGTTCCTCCCCGAAGGTGTCTCGCCGCTCCCCCCTCCGGACTCGGCCGCGACGGGTCAGATTTACTGGTACAGCGTCGAAGGGGGCGGCCTCGATCTGGGCGCGCTCCGCTCCATCCAGGACGGCTTCGTCCGCCCGCAGTTGTCGAGCGTCCCCGGCGTTGCGGAAGTGGCGAGCGTAGGCGGCTATCCCGTCGAATTTCAAGTCAATGTCGACCCGAACCGGCTCCAATCCCATCGCGTCACACTCGCGAGCGTCGCCGAAGCTGTGGCCCGGTCCAACGGCAGTCTCGGCGGCCCTCTGATTCAGAAGGCGAATGCCGAGTACATCGTTCGAAGCGTCGGCAGACTCGGAGCCGATCCGAAGTCGATTGTGGATTCTTTCACGCCTGATCAAGCCTTGCGGGATCTCGAAAATGCCGTGCTCGCGGTCCACGGCCCTAGGGTGATCCGCATCGCCGACGTGGCGAAGGTCGCCATCGGCCCCGGGCCGAGACGCGGTGTCCTCGAAAAGGACGGCAACGAGGTGTCCGGAGGCGTGGTCTTGATGGCGTATGGAGAGAATCCTCTCGAGGTGACCCGGCGCATCAAGCAGAAGATTCGCGACATCAAGCCAGGTCTGCCGGAAGGAGTGCGGATCATTCCCTTCTACGATCGAACGCCGTTGATCCGGGGTGCGTTGCGCACGGTGGTGGGAACGATCATCGAGGCCGTGATCACATCGACAGTCTGCGTGCTGCTGATCCTCCTACACGCACGGGCCTCGTTCGTGATCGCCTTGACTGTCCCCCTTGCAGCCCTGGCGTCGTTCGCCATGATGGGAGTACTCAGGTCACTGGGGATCATCGACGTCCAGACGAACGTGATGTCGCTGGCTGGGATCGCGATCTCGGTCGGGGTCCTGGTCGATTCCTCGATCGTGATGGTCGAGAACGCGATTCACGCTCTCCGCGATCACTTCGGCGACGAGCCCGCGAAAGGCGACATCCGAGCGATCGTATTGCCCGCTTGCCAGACGGTCGGTCGGCCGATCTTCTTCTCGGTACTGATCATGCTTATTTCGTTCCTGCCGGTCTTCGCGCTGGGAGGGATGGAAGGGAAGATGTTTCGACCGCTTGCATTCACGAAGTCTTTAGCCTTGATGGCCGTCATGATACTGTCGGTCACGCTCGTCCCCGCCCTCTGCACGGTCTTACTGAAAGGCCGGATCCGGGGCGAGCGCGAGAGCTGGCTCGTGAGGAGCGTTATCGACGTCTATCGGCCCGTGCTGGCCTCCCTCCTCGATCGCCCAGCCCCACTGGTCTGGGTCCTGGGAGTGACGTTCGTCGTGGGCTTCGCCCCTCTGGGAAGCGAGACGTTGTTTCGGTGCACGCTACTGATCGCCCTCATCGCGATCGGCTGGAGCGCCAGGTCGATCGCAGGCCGGGCCTTTGGCCTGACCAGCCTCACGATAATCGCCCTGGTCGCCGACTTCACGATGCCCCCTCTGGGACGCGAATTCATCACGCCCTTGGATGAAGGCATGATCATGGACATGCCAATTACGGTCCCCCGGGCCTCGGTCACCGAATCGGCCGACGACCTGAAGGCTCGCGACATGGTGCTCTGCCATTTCCCGGAGGTCGAGATGGTCGTCGGCAAGGCCGGGCGGGCCGAGTCGCCTTCCGACCCCGCCCCGATGGACATGATCGAGTCGATGGTAAGTTTCCGATCCAGGGAGTACTGGCCCAGACGGAAGATGGCTAGGTCCGATGCCGAACTTCAGGTGCGTGCCGTGTTCGATGCGCTGGAGGATCGCCGATGGATCGTCCCCCCACCCTCCTCGGCCGATCTTGAGGTCACGCTTGCCGCGACCGTCGATGCGGTGATGCCTCCTCTTGACGTCTTGATCCGCGAGTATGCCTATCAGCGCAACAAGGAACTCGAGCGAGACTTTGACGCGCCGACGACGGACCCAGAGGACCCGGATTTTTCGCGCCAGCAATCCTTATGGTACAAACATATAAACGATCTTAACGAGGAACTGGTACCCCGCGCGGCGGAGACGCTCACCAGGCTGGCCCTCGAAGAGTTGTTATCTCGTTGCGAGCCCTCCGACCCGAACCTGGCCGCGCTCGTCTCGGAAATTCGAGGACTCCGCATGCAATCGCCGAGCCTGGTTCATGGAACCGGCAGCCATCACCATCACGGCGCAGCCGTCCCGGAAATCTCCGCAGATCCGGCGCCCGAACTGGAAGCCTTGCAGTCCGAGCTTTCCGATGCGTTCGCCTCTCGACTATCACTCTGGCGGAAGGACCGTGATGAACTTGTCGGCTTCGGGGCCGATCTCGATCAGGCCGTGCAGATGCCCGGCTGGACGAATGTCTGGACGACGCCGATCCAGAACCGCGTGGATATGCTGGCCACCGGAGTGAATACCGATATCGGTGTCCGCGTGCTCGGGCCCAGACTTGATGAGGTCGTCGCCGTTTCGGGAGCCGTTGCGGCCGTCCTCAAGAAGTTGCCGAACGCCGTCGATGTCGTCGCGGACCCGGTTCGTGGGAAAGGATACATCAATGTTCGACCCGACCGATTCCGCGCCGAACGAGAGGGCGTCACGATCGGTGCAATCAACGACGCGGTGGAGGGGGCTATTGGTGGGTTAATTGCGTCGACCATTCACCAGGGGCGAGAGCGCCGCCCCGTCCGCGTCCGCTATGGTCGCGACTGGCGGGGGGATGAGGAAGCCATCAGAGCCGTGCTCGTCCCGTCGCTCCGCAATGGCCCCGACGGCAAGCCAAGGCTGGTCCGTCTCGCCGATGTGGCCGACGTGAGCGCGAGCGAAGGCCCGGCGACGATCAAGGGTGAGAATAGCCTGCTCCGAAACTATGTCCGGCTAAACGTCCGAGGAATGTCTTCGAGCACCTTCGTGGAATCGGCCCGTCCGATCGTCGCCAGGGAAGTCAAACTTCCCGAAGGGGTCGTCCTGGAATGGGCGGGACAGTTCGAGCACGAACGTCGGGCTAGGAATACGCTCCTCGTGATCGTGCCACTGGTTGTCCTCCTGATCTTCGCCATCCTCTACTGGACCTATCACGACCTGGCCGATTCTCTGTTGATGTTGCTCGCGGTCCCCGGGGCGGTCGCCGGGGGCATCTTCTTCCAGTGGCTCCTGGGGTTCAAGTTCTCGGTGACGGTCTGGGTGGGGTACATCGCGTGCTTCGGAATGGCGACCTCGACTGGCATTATTATGCTGGTCTACCTAAGGGAGGCCCTCTCGCAGGCAGGGGGGCTCGAAGGGATGAGCGAGAGTCGCTTGCGACACGCCGTGCTGGAAGGGGCCGTGCATCGATTGCGGCCGAAGCTCTTGACCGAGGGGACGGTACTACTAGGCCTGGCACCGATGCTCTGGGCGAGCGGGATCGGTTCGGAGGTCATCCGTCCGATGGTCGCTCCTGTTCTGGGGGGAGTGTTAATCGCCGATGAAGTGATCGACCTCTTGCTTCCCGTCCTCTTCTATCAAGTTCGTCTGCGTCGATTGCGCGGGATTCGCCCGTCATTATCGAGCGATCGGGCCGGAACCATGCCCGGCTGAGCCGGGTCCGCGCGTGAGGGGCCAATGGCCGAATCCCGACGCCGTCAGGGGGACTTTGCCGCCTCGGATGGCCCGGGCGGCGACGAAGGTTGGCGAGCGAGGGGCCGGGAACTCGCTCCGACTTCGGCACCCGGAGGGGTGGACATCATCGACATGTCCATGTGCATGATCATATCGAAATCCTCGGCGCGATAAACCCAGATCGGGCCGTTCCCGAAGATCAGATAGGAGACGACTATCGTCTCGTCGGGTTCTTTGAGGAAGAGCTTGACTTGGAACCGGCGGTATCCTTTGTAGCCGGGAGATTCGCCAAGGATCACGAACTTGCGTAGCTGCTGACCCGCCGGCTGCCGTTGCTCCACGAACATGATCGGCCGGATCGTGGTCGTCGTCCGCTCGATGTCGGGGGAGGCCTCCCAGGCCTGCAAGGCTCGTTCGATCGCCTGGCGGGCAGCCTTCGCGTCGGGCAAGTCGCTGCCTGTGACCGGACCCGAAGGCACGTCGCATGACGAGGCGAGGACGACCGCGAGGGCACTCAACAAATAGCCGATGATTCGGGAGGCTAGATTTCCCGGGTTCAAGATTGGCGACCTTCTCGATGAGACGACCCACGCGGTTCAACACTAATTTCCTAATTTCGATCTCCGAATATACCACTTGCGAATCGCCCTGAACCAGGTTAGAGTTTATGTTAGTTAAAATCTATTCTCGTCGAAGAATTCCATTGCATATCTCGGCGACTGCTCGGAACCGATCCCGATGACATCGCATGGACGATGGAACCGCATTCGCTCCCAACTCCTAGCAACACTGTTGCTGGCCGTCGGTTTTTTTGCGCCATCGACCTCGATTGCGAACTGTGCTCATCCCGTGACGTCGAACCGGGGTTCTTCAAAGATCGATACGATCGCCCTGATTCGCCCGGATTCCATCCTGGAATCATCCGAAGCGTTGCGATCGAATTCTCCGCCGACAGGGCGACCCAAGTCCCCCTGCTTTGGGCTCCTTTGCTCGCAAAACTCGACCCCGATACCATTGTCGGCCCCAACGGTCATGTATCGAATCGACACGTGGGCGTGTGTCGAATCTTGCGTCTTCGCGATGCCCACTCCTTCCTCTCGACCATTCTCCGAGGACGACCCTTCTCCCCGCTCCGATCGAGCCGAACCGCTCGCTCGTCCACCCAGGTGATCCCGGACGGTCGGGGGGGCGGTGACTCCTCGTGAACCCACCACCAGACCCTGGATTGCATCGAACCTGGATGTTCCGCGGGCGAGAATTGTGGCCGGGGCAGCATGTGCCAGCCCAACATGGTCGAGCGTGGCTGGAGTTTAAGCTCCGGCCCACCCAACGATCGTGTCATGCAAGCGCGGAACAATTTGCTCCACACTCGCTGACGTGGAAACGTGGATATTCGAGTGGTCTCGCGCGACGGCCACCCCGATTCGCCTCGACATTGCGGCGACCGGTCCGATCATCCACGAGTGGTATCTCGGAGAGGATTCCCCGATCCTCAAGGTTGGGCCCGACGGCTCACCAATGACGATTTTTATTTTACATATTTAATTTAATTGAATTATTGATTTGACGGGAAGGCCGATCGATGCGAACTCGAAGAATTGGCTTCACGCTGATCGAATTGCTAGTGGTCATCGCGATCATCGCCGTTCTGATCGCGCTGCTACTCCCCGCCGTGCAATCGGCCCGCGAGGCGGCCCGGCGCTCCCAGTGCGTCAACAATCTCAAGCAAATCGGGATCGCCTGTCATAACTACCTCTCCACATTCCATTCCCTGCCGTTCGGCAAGGGGCCGAGCTATGACAAGCTAGTCCCCGGGACTCCCTTCTATGCACGCTGGTCCTCGCACAGTCAACTCCTGCTTTACATCGAGCAAGGGGCGCTCTTTAACGGCATCAACTTCAACCTGGCACCGGAGACGCCCGGCATGGCGGGAGACGTTCCGTTCATGCCGCCGTATCAGAACACCAACCGGGAAAACGCGACGGTCTCTCGGACGCAGGTGGCCGCTTTCCTCTGCCCCTCGGACGCGAACGCTCCCCTCGCCGGTTGGCCCGGAGTGAACAGCTACCTTGGAAACATGCAAACATGGGCGTGCGACCTTGGCGATAGCAATCCCTCCGTGGTCGCTCCCGCCGAGGCCCCCCACGGCATCTTCTATTACTTGAGTTCGGTCGGTTTGGCGAGCATCACCGATGGGACCAGCAACACCGCGTTCTTCAGCGAGAAGATCCGGGGGAATGGCCAACGCGACTCCGACGGCCGTTCCGACTCACTGATCACGGCCTCTCCCACGTCGCTCGACGCCACCTATCAGACATGCACATCCACAAACCCACTGACCGCGACTCGTCTGACCCATGCGCAAGGGGCAAGTTGGGTGATGGGCGAAATGTGCTGCACCCAGTACAACCACGTCTCTACGCCGAACAAGGCGACCTGCGCCGGATTGGGCTTCGCGAACAACAGCATGGCGAACATGCCGATGCAGGTCCCTCCTTCGAGCCAGCACCCCGGCGGCGTCAACACCCTCTTCGGCGACGGTAGCGTCAAGTTCATCAAGAATAGTGTTTCGCTCCCGGTTTATCGCGCCTTGGGCACGCGAAACGGCGGCGAAGTCATTTCCGCTGACTCATATTAATTCGGAGGGCGATGATGTACGGATCCTGGAACCCGACTAGGCTCGTCCCCTTCTCCGCCTTGGCGCTGTGGCTGCTCACGATGGCCGGATGCGGGAACGGGGCCGGCGCGGCACCCACCGAGGAAGTGGCTCGCTCCGCCCTCGAAAGGACGCTCAATACCTGGCGTGATGGCGGGAACCCGGGGGCGATACCGGAGACAGAGCCGCCTGTCCTGGTCCACGACACGCCTTGGAGTCAAGGCGAGCGTCTGGGGTCGTATGAGATCCTTCAAGAAGACACATCCAAGGGTAAGTGCTTCAAAGTTCGCCTGTCATTGTCCAAGCCCTTGCGGACCGAAGAAGTGGAGTATTACGTGCTAGGAGTCAGCCCGCTGATGATCTTCCGCGACCAGGATTACCTTCGAAACATTAATATGGAAAATGGTCCGAAACTGCTCAAGTCCGGACGACAGGGACGATCCTCGAACAGATAACCGTCGAGGCTGAGGAAATATCTCCAAAAGACCAGCCCGAGAGCGCTGAACCGGTCGTCGACCTTTGACGACCTGGTCCGATTCTCGGACCTGGGTGCCCCTCTCGATTTTGGCATCGTCCAATGGTCTGCTCAGAAAATTCCGTTCGGCGTTCTCGACCACCAGACGGCCGACGAACGCGGTCGGCCATCGGCGACTTTAAGGGCAGCCCAGGTCGAGTCAATTCTTGAGGTGGTTCTCCTGAAGTTGAACCGTTGTGGACGTCATCGCTCTCGATTGAAGGCAAGAACCCGAAGGTCGATACGGAAGCACCCGGATCGGGATCAAGCTTCCGGAACGGGATCAACCCGGAGGTTGTCCCAAAGGAGCCCCTCGCACGGGGGACATCGCGGGGAGGAAAGCACTCTGCTCGACGTGCTCCGAGTGGTAAGCTCGGGCGACAGGTTTGGGTACGCGCGATGCCTTTGCGCCAGGCTGACACGCGGGCTCGAAGCACCAGTTTCATATCGGCGTCAAGCCGTGCGAGGGGACGGCTTCACTATAGCGACCGCCCGCCCCATTTTCATCGGTTTGGGTGCCGCCCGAAGGGCGGCATGTGGGCTGATACCGAATTCCCCGGATCAATTGACGATCGTAGGGTCCGCTTTGCGGACCGCATCCTCGGTTTGATACCGGAGATACGGTCCGCATAGCGGACCCTACAAGGGTCACTCATTCGGGCGATTTTGTATGAGAGACGACCTGGAGATCTGGGTTGTCTTGAGAGGCTTTCCGATGCCCACCCTGACCATCGAATATCGCGACGAGAACGAACGACTGGCCCTGGAGCAGGCCATCGCCTACGTTCAGGACTTGCGCCAACTCGCGGTTGAGGCCCCCGCCGGGACCGTCCTGGAGGCCTGCGAGGGCCTCGCCCTGGAGAAGGGTCGGGCCCTGCTCCGCTCGAGCTTCGCGGCCGCTCTGTGCAGTCGCGTGGCTCTGGCCGAGCAAAAAGGGGGGACGCACGGCTCTGCCCCAAGGCGCACCCCGGACGCTCCAAGGGGCCGCACCGGCGGACCCTCCTGACCGCACTCGGGGCGATCACTTTACCCCGTCGCTATTTCGACTGCCCGTCCTGCATTCAGGGTGATTTCGGGGCCGATCGCATCCTTGGTGTCTCCGGCTACGTCACTCGCGGGGCCTGCCGGATGGCCTGCCTGTTGGGCGTGCAGCGGTCCTTCCAGAAGGCCGAGGTGGCCCTGCTCGAGGTCGCCGGCTGGAGCCTCGACGACAATACCATCGGCCAGCTCTGCCACGCCACCGCCGAGCGAGCCAGCTCGACCCGCCCTCAGCGAGACACCGCCGAGGCGTTCGCCCAGGCCGGCGGTGACCTGGAGTGGCACATCGACGCCGGCAAGGTCAACACCAGGGGCGGCGGGCGTGACGTGAAGGTGGCGGTGGTGGCCCGCCGTCAGCCGGGCGAGCCGATCACCGCCTCGGAGTAAGACGACCGCGACCTGCCGGCCCCCTCGGTGCGTTCGGTGGTGGCCGCGGTGGAGGAGGCCGCCGCGTTCGGGGGCCGTTGCGCGGCCGAGGCGACCCGACCGGGCCTGACCGATCCCAAATCGATGAGCGTGCTCGGCGACGGTGCGGAATGGATCTGGAACCTGGCCCAGCAGCGTTTCTCCGGCAGCTCGCAATGCCTGGACTTCTGGCATGGGGCGGCTTACCTGGGCTCGGCTGCCAATGCGGCATTGGGCACCGGCAGCGACGAGGCCGCCGCAGAACTGGGCCGGGGCAAGAAACGTCTGCTAGAGGATGGCTACTGGGGTGTGACCGAGTGGATCGGGGAACTGGCCTCGTAGATGTTGCCGGTTGGGGACGGGGCCGCCTCGGCGACGGCGTTGAACTATTTCGCCAGCCACCAGTCGCGGCTGAACTACGCGCTGCGGCTGCGTCGCGGCCAGACGATCGGCAGCGGGCTGGTCGAGGGTTCGATCGAACAGCTGCTCAACGTGAGGCTGAAGCAGACCGGGGCTCGCTGGAAGGTCGAGCATGTCGCACCACTGGTGGAATTGGGAGCCCTGGCCGCCGGATCGGAGTGGGAGGCATTCTGGAAGCAAACATGACCGGACGCCAAAATCGAGAGGAGCACCCATCTTTGGCGAACTGGGCTTGGCCTCGGATTAGATTCAGGTTAAGATTTCAAGCTGATGCGTGTTAGAGAAATCACGCACTATAAATCCTAAACACTGCGGGTATAGCTCAGTGGTAGAGCGCTAGCTTCCCAAGCTAGACATGCGGGTTCGATTCCCGCTACCCGCTTTCTTTCCCAATTCCAGCAGCCGAAAGCAGTTCAGCTTACCTCCCGGCGGTCGGGAGTGCGGCCCGGAAGTCCAAAACGAGTAGTACCTGGTACTACTTATCGGACCCCAGGTGCCCGCCATGCCCCGCCGACCTACCCAAGTTCCCAAGTATCGCCACTACAAGCCGAAGGATCTGGCCGTCGTCCGAATCGACGGCCACGACCACTACCTGGGCAAGCATGGCTCGCCCGAAAGCTGAGAACGCTACCACCGTCTCCTGGCCGAGCGGGCAACTACCCGCAGGGCCAATCCGCTGCCCACTACGGCCGATCCGACCGGGGAATCGAGCTCGCAGACCGTGGCCGAAGTAATCCTGGCATTCTGGAAAGGCTCATGATGGATTCCGGGGTGGTGGTCTGCAAGGGCCACTCAGTGCATACAATCGGTCTCTTCGGCCGGGCGATCTGTCCGCCCCGCTGATCCCGACTTCCCCGCCCCGAGGCGTCGCACGATGGTCAACATCCAGGATCTCTTCGACGACGCCAAGTGCTTCGACACCATCCGGGACATGCGGTGGCCTGACGGCGTGACCTGTCCCAAGTGCTCCTCGGACTCGGTCATCAAGAACGGCAAGGACGACACTCAGCCACTCCGTCAACGCTACGAGTGCCGGGGCTGCCGCCGACGCTTCGACGACCTCACCGACACCATCTTCGCCGGCCATCACCTGCCGCTGAGGACCTGGATCGCCTGCCTCTATCTGTTGGGGCTGAACCTCTCGGGATTGCAGATCGCCCAGGAACTCGACATCAACAAGGATGATGCCCGAGCCATGATCCAGCGACTCCGACAGGGGATGGTCGACCGTTGTCCTCCGGTCGTGCTGGAGGGGGAAGTCGAGTGCGACGAAGTCTATGTGGTGGCCGGACATAAGGGTCATCCCGAGGCGGTCAAAAAAAGGCCGCCTCCCCCGAAGGCGACGCCTGAGAGGCGAGCGAGGTCGGGGCACCCTGGCCAAGGAGAAGCCGCCGATCTTCGGGATGTTGCAGCGTGGAGGCGAGGTCGTGATCCGGATGCTGGAGAACGTCCAGCAGGTGACCATCAAGCCCCTGATCGATCGGATGATCGCGAAGGGGACGTTGGTCTACACCGATGAATACGACATCTATGGCCGCCTGGTGGAGTGGGGTTATGGCCACAAGACGGTCTGCCACGGGGCGGGCGAGTTCGCCCGGGACGACGATGGCGATGGCTTCTGCGAGGTCCATGTCAACACGCTCGAAGGGTTCTGGTCGCTGCTCCGCTCGTGGCTGCGGCCTCACCGAGGAATCCCCCAGGAGAGCCTACCGCTGTACCTGGGTTTCTTCGAGTTCGTGCACAACATCCGGGCGAGAGGAAAGCGGCTACTGAGTGCCCTGATCGCCCAATTGCTGGCACCACCCCGGAATCCATCATGAGCCTCCGGGAAAAGTGGTCGGGCCCGCGGCCAAAGCTCAGGACCGATCGGTGACCGGCGGGAGCGACGTCATTGAAAGCGGCGGGCCGAGCGGCATCGACGAAGACGCGTTCGAGACGTGGCAACGGCCTTCGTCGTCCGTCGTTGCGACCTCATCGAATTTACAATATGCGTATCTATGGATTCATGATCGGCGGCAAGAAGCCTGCTTCGGTCCGGGATTCCGATGTTGATCGGTCTGCCACCCCTTCGGGCGACCACACGAATGGCACTTAGATCTCCATAAGCGGTTCGCCGAGAGTAGGATGGGATTTCGGTTGCGATCCGGCTCCGATGGGGGATGGTCCTCATCCCTTCACCTGCCCGGGGCCGAGCGATGCACCTGCCCTCCAACCGACTCCTGACCCATCAGGTCGATGCCCTCCGCCGCCAGTTCCTCCAGGACGGCGGCCTCCCGTTCGCCGACGTCCTCACCGCCGACTGCCTCCACGAGGCTCTCGGCGAGATCAAGTCGACCTGGAAGGACCGTGTCTACAACCCGCTGGTGACCCTCTGGGTCTTCCTCGCCCAGGTGCTCAACGCCGACCAGTCCTGCCGCGCCGCGGTGGCCCGGCTGATCGCTCATCGCGTCTCCCAAGGACTTGAGCCCTGCAGCTCCGAGACGGGGGCCTACTGCCAGGCGAGGAAGCGCCTGCCCGAGCGGTTCTTCGCCGCCGTGGCCTGCCTCGTCGGGCGCAACCTCGACTCGCGGGTCGACCGGCGGTGGCTGTGGAAGGGCCGCCGCGTCTGCCTCTTCGACGGGTCCACGGTCTCCATGCCCGACACGGAGGAGAACCGCCGCGAATACCCGCTGGCCTACAACCAGGTCCCCGGCACGAGCTTCGCCCCCGCACGCATCGGCGCGATCATCTCGCTGTCGTGCGGGGCGATCCTCGACCTGGGCGTCTGCCGGTATGCCGGCAAGGGCCAGGGCGAGGTCAGCCTCCTGCGCAAGCTGTGGGACGTGCTGCGCCCCGGCGACGTGCTGCTGGACGACCGCCTGATGTCGGGCTGGGTCGGCATGCACCTGCTCAAGCAGCGGGGCGTCGACACCGTCAGCCGCCTGTCGGCGCACCGCCACGCCGACTTCCGGAAGGGGACGCGGCTGGGCAAGGACGACCACCTGGTGGTGTGGAAGAAGCCGTCGTCGATCCGCTCGGTGGACCGGGCGACGTACCACGCGCTGCCCGACGCGATCACCGTCCGCGAGGTCCGCTTCCGCGTGGAGCAGCCGGGGTTCCGGAACCGGTCGGTCGTCGTCGTGACGACCATCCTGGACCCCGGGCAAGCGAGCGCGGAGGAGCTGGCTTCGCTCTACCGTGCCCGGTGGAACAACGAGCTCGACCTGAGGTCGATCAAGGTCACCCTTCAGATGGACGTGCTGCGCTGCAAGACGCCGGAGCTCGTTCGGAAGGAGATCTGGGCCCACGTCCTGGCGTACAACCTGATCCGAACGGTCATGGCCCAGGCGGCGACCATCGAGGGGGTGGAACCGCGCTCGATCAGCTTCAAGGCGACGCTCCAGGTCCTCGAAGCGTTCCGGCCGCTGATCGCCTACCGGGCGCACTGCGGCGCGGACTGCCAGGAGGAGCTCTACGAGCAGCTGCTCGGGGCCATCGCCGTGCACCGGGTCGCCGACCGGCCCGACCGGTTCGAGCCCCGCATGACCAGGAAGGGGCCCAGGGGATACGAAGAACTGAAGAGGCCGCGGAGGGAGATCAAACTCCAGATGCTCAAACGAGCTAGCAAAATCTAAGTGCCATAGGAGTTACGCGGCAGTGATCGGGCGTCCATATTGCGCCAATCGGTTCGGACGTCCATGATGGATCGCATGTACGCCCCGAACCCCAAGTGTCACGACACCGACTACATCGATTTCCTCATCGCCTCCCCGAAGGCGTTCTGCTGCACGGAGGCCGCCGCTGTGCAACCCGAGTCGCCCGACGCTCCGGCCCACGATGCCTTCACCCGTCTGCTCCATCGGATCGAACCCGACCCGTCCACGCTCTGGGAAGAGGCCCGGCCCATGGTCCGCAAGGAGGGCGGGATGCTGGTCCTCGATGACTCGACCCTCGACAAGTTCCACGCCGAGAAGATCGAGCTGGTCAGCCGGCACTGGTCGGGCAAGCATAAGCGGGTCGTCCGTGGCATCAACCTGATCACCACGGCCTGGACCGATGGCGATACCGTCGTGCCCTGCGACTACCGGGTCTACGACAAGGCCAAGGACGGCCTGACCAAGAACGACCACTTCCTGGCGATGCTCCGCCAGGCCAAGGCCCGCGGCTTCGAGCCGCAGTGCGTGGCGTTCGATAGCTGGTATTCGAGCCTGGGGAACCTCAAGGCGGTCCGGGCCTGCGGCTGGACGTTCCTGACCCAGCTGAAGGTCAACCGCAAGGTGGACCTCGACCGCCAGGGCTACCGTGCCGTCGCAGGACTGGCGATCGCCCCCGAGGGGACCATCGTTCATCTGGAGGGGTTCGGGTCGATCCGCGTCTTCAAGGTGGTCTCCCAAGGCGGAGACGTTGAATACTGGGCGACCAACGACCTGGCGATGGGCGAATTGACCCGGCTGGCCCACGCCGAGCGATGCTGGGCGATCGAGAACTATCACCGGGGCCTGAAGCAGTGCTGCGGGGTGGAGCGTGCCCAGGTCCGGGCGGCGCGGGCGCAGCGGAATCACATCGGGCTGTCGATCCGGGCGTTCCTGCGGCTGGAGCACCATTTCTACACCACGGGGGTCAGTTGGTACGAGGCGAAGGCCCGGATCATCCGAGGAGCGGTGCGTGCATATATCGCCAATCCGATGTACAACCTGACATGACCGCGTAACTCCTATGCCATTCGGCGACCACACCGACGCGCGCAACATGTAATCGTTCGACCCACCTTGAACCAACCAAAGGATCGCTGGGGCTTCTCCTGGCAGATCACGCCTCGCGTGCTGCTCGAGGCGACGACCGACCCGGATCGCGCCGCCGCGAAGCGTGCCATGGAGGCCATGATGACGATGGAGAAGATCGACATCGCGACGATCGAGGCCGTGCGCCGAAGCGAAGGCTTAAAAGGCCCCCTTCCAGGTGACTCTGCCGGACCAGGCGTCGTAACGCTTACTGAGCAAACCGCTTAATAAGACTTGGTCTCGCCGAGGCCGATCGGCCGAGAAGAAGGCCCGAAAAGATTCCTCCTGGTGTCGATCGGCCGCCTTCCCGATGGACAACCTTGTGGCGTGCAAATTGAGGCTCCCAACCACCCTGACCTCCCGAAAGGGGATAACGATGACTCGACGATTCCTTGGCCTCCCGATGCTGATCCTCGCCATCCAACTCGCCGCCCACGGCGAGGATAAGGCCGGCAAGCTGCCGCCGGCGCCGGCCAATGCCGCGTTCGAGACGATGAAGAAGCTGGCGGGCACCTGGATGGTCGCGGACGCCGACGGCAAGGCGACCGATCAGGTCGCTTCCATCATCAAGGTCACCGCCGGCGGGAGCGTGGTGCACGAGACTCTCTTCCCCGGCCAACCGCACGAGATGGTCTCGGTCTACACGCTCGTCGGGGGCGATCTCGTCATGACCCATTACTGCGTGCTTGGCAACCAGCCACGCATGAAGGCCGACCGGGATTCGTCGGCCGACCAGATCCAATTCCAGTTCGCCGGTGGCTCCAACCTGGACCCGGCGAAGGACAAGCACATGCACGAGGCCACGCTCACGATCATCGACGCCGATCACATCGAGCTGAAGGGCGTCGGCTGGGAAGGTGGCGCGCCCGCCAAGGAGATGTGCTGCGGCCGGAGATTCACCCGCAAGAAGTAAGGGTAGGCCGGGCATCGCCCACGCAGGAGTTCTGACAAGGCTGTCGCTTTCTCCACCTGATGAGGGCGCGACGGCCTCGTGCCACCACTAGTGTTGGGCCGGGTCGCCCAGGGAGATCGCTCTCCCCGGGCTCATACAGATCCAGACGTGTGTATTTCACGAATATTGCTCGTCATCTCATGAGTTCGCTGCGCGATTCAACAGCCCGTGAACCACTCGCGCTCTGGGGAGTGGATAACGTCTCTCCAGGCGAAGGAAGTCCGACCAAGCGAGTGGCCCGGCTCGACGGCGACGCGAGAGCCATCGCCGCCAGATCCGCCGCGAACCCTCCAGGAAGTTCTGGAGGCTGGCGAAGTTACCGATGATCCCATAGTACCCGTAGTGGCCTTGCAGCTTCTGCTTGAGCTCCTGGTGCTGAACCTCGATCGGCTCGTGTCGGTTGGTCCGGCACCAGACCGATAACACTTGCAGCGCCCGCCTGAGTCGGCCCTTCGCCGTCTGAGGCTTGATCACCCATCCTCCTCCTCGGGTCCGTCCCCAGTAATGGGTGAAGCCCAGGAAGTCGAATGTCCCGGGATCGGTTCGTCCCCGATCCCCGGGCTCGGAGTCGTCCGACTCGGGCGGGACGAACCGCACCAGTCGGGTCTTCTCCGGGTGGACCGTCAGCCCGTACTTGCTCATCCGCCTGGGCAAGACTTCCATGATCCGTCGTGCGTCGTCTTCTCGGGCCACCCCGATCACGAAGTCGTCCGCGTAACGGATCAGGAACGCCTCTCCTTTCAGGCGAGGACGAACCTCCTTCTCGAACCATTCGTCGAGCACGTAGTGCAGGACGATATTGGCCAGCAGGGGGCTGATCACGCCGCCTTGAGGGGTGCCGGCCTCGGGGGTCGTGACGGCCCCGTCCTCCAGCACGCCCGCGTTGAGCCATTTGCCGATCAGTCGCAAGATCACACCGTCGCGCACCCGACGCCTGAGGAACTCCCGCAAATGGCCGTGGTCGATCGAGTCGAAGAACCTCCGAAGATCGACATCCACGATCCAGCAACATCCCAGGTTCATCGCCCGTTTCCAGAGCGAATCCAAAGCCCCGTGAGCACCGCGTCCGGGTCGGAATCCGTGCGAGACCTCCAGGAAGTCCGCCTCGTACACCGGTTCCAGCACCATCAGCACCGCGCGTTGGAGGAGCTTGTCCTCGAACGTCGGTATCCCCAAGGGGCGAGTCTCGCCGGGCGAGCCCGCCTTGGGAATATGCACACGTCGCACCGGCGGGGCCACGTACGTGCCGGACTTGGCGCGGTCGAGGAGGGCCTGAAGGTTGCCCATCAGGTTGGCCTCGTAATCGGCCGCTGTCTGTCCGTCCACGCCGACCGCCCCGTCCTTGCGGGTCTGGAGATACGCCATCAGAAGCCAGTCGATGTCGATGTGATGCGCCAGGTTGGTGAACGCCATGTCCGGGGCGTCCCTGGCGAGTTCCGCGATCCGTTGTCGTTTCGTGGACACGGTCTCAGGGCTCGGCGTCCCTGTCATGTTTCCCTCCAACGGTTCATGAGACGGCGTCTCCTTCCCTCCCCGGGGTCCCTCGGGACGGTTCCCCCGGCTCGACGGTACTACGAGACGCTCCGACTCCCCGCCGCCCGTCTCGCCGCACTTCGTTTCCTTCGCTTGGCGATACCATCGTCGTGTCCCGTGATTCGTCCCCAGCGGCCCGGCACACAAGGCCGTGGATCATCCTGGAGTTGGTAAGCCGGGTCTCCCACCGGCAGGTCGATGGAGACGGCGGGGTCTTCCAAGTTCCCGGGGAACCCTGGTGACCATTCGCCCTGTTCTCCGACCCCGGCGTGACCGGACAGGCTCTGCGGGACCAAGGGTTAGCCTGCCCGACGCGGCCCCCGCGTCTGACAAGGACGAGGGCTCGACGCGACGAAATTTCGGGGCTCAATCGCACGGCGTTTGATCTCGCTGTCTACGCTTCGCAGGGGCAGTCACCCACCCACCACGCAAGACTCGCATCCGGCCGCTGGCCCAGCTCTACCGGGCGGGTTTGGCTACCCGCAGGATTCCGACGAGAGGTTTCGAGCTTGTTGAAGGCTGTCCTCCTCTCCCGAGCTTCTTGGCGCAAGGTCCCACTTCTCCCTGCATACGCAGCGGTGGAGCGTCCGGCCTGGGATGCCGGTGTCGCGGATCGTGGCGGCGACGACGCGGGTGGTGCCGAAGCGGGCGAGCGGGGAAGGCCGCCGAAGACCTATGGCGAGCTGGCCGGCCCCTACCTGACGGCATTGCCGGTCGGGATCGAGCCCGGCGATCTGGTGAACCCCGAGTGATCTCGCGCGAAGTAACGCCAAATCCGCACGGGAGTTGCCCAGCGACGCCGGCCTGCTGGCCTACCGTGAACTCGTCGACGAGCTCAACCTAACCTCCTCGGCCGCCGCTCCGATGCAAGACCAGCGCACGAGCCAGGACTCTCGCCAGAGCCTAACCGCGCTGCCGCGTCAGTCTCTCTACGGCCGCCTGGCCGGCTACGAACCCTCAACGACGCCGACCGATCCCGGCTCTACCCCGTCATGAAGACCGTCTTGAGCGGCCGGGCCAGGGACCATACGGCGGCCTCCACCAGCGAAGTCGCCCGCTTCGGGACCGTGACGCTCACGACTCGCGATAATGTCAGCCAGCCGGTTGGCGGACCTCGCCGGACGGTGGATCGACCGCGCCCACCGGCACCGCAGTCTTCCGGTACACCTCCTCGAACTCCTGCTCGAGCTCGTCCGACCACGGGCCGGGGAAGACGCTCGCCCCGTTCGCGGTTTCGAATGCCTTGGGACGGCTCCGCCAGGTCTCTGACAGCTTGGGATCCTCCGAGGCGATCTTGTAGGCTCTGACCAGTTCGAGGAGGCGATGATCCGCCGAGGAAGACTTGCACGCGATGGCAAGCCCCTCGCGGATTGCCCCGAATACCAGCTCGCGGAGGCCATTGGTATGAATCTCGACCCCCGCCCCCGGATGCTCGGAGTCCTCGCGGCAATCATCGACGCTGTAGGATGAAACGCCACGGCACGCGACTGGCCTGACTTCGTAGACCGAGCAGGTGCCCGCCTCGAGGAAGGGGCAATCCAGCCTGATCCGGTCCCGCTGGCCCATGTCCATGCCCTGAGTCGCGGCGATATTGGCGTCGACTCGGGCGACGAGCGCCGCCCGCCGCTCTTCGTTGAACCGCTCGCGGACGAACGAGGCGATGGCCAGGACCTCCGGGGCCGAGGCCGCGACCGGGTACGTGCAGCAATAGGTGCAGCCGCTCTGGCACGCAACCCGGTGCCCGTCGCGGCAATTCGCGTGGACCTGCCCGACCGACCGGTCGGTGAGCTTGTGGATCGTGTGCGCGAGTTCGATGGCGCTGGGAGCCGCTGGCGGCCCAGACAGGATCTTCAACGACTCCCCGGCCGCTGCCATCCGGGCCCGGATGACGAGCGGATCTTCGCTGAACCGCGGCCGTGGTTGAACTCGCTTCGCCTTTCTCGAGGGAGGTTTGGGTCGTCCGGGCTTGCGTGGCATCTGGAGGGTTCTCGCGCGGAAGCTATGTTTGGTTCGTCGCGGGGAGTCCTCATATTACCCGAATCGATTCCGCCGATGACCTCGGGTTCCAAGATCCGCCGCCGTGCTTCCATCGGCCGACCGCTCTGATATCATCCCGGACAGGCCATCTCCCGGGTCGAACACGGAGCCGACAATGAACAGATCGATCTATCTGATCGCCCTCGCCTGGGCAACGGCTGTAAATGCTCAGGCGCCCGGCCCTGCGGAAATCCCGCTCTACCCGGGGGCGGCCCCGGGCTCGGAGAAATGGGACTGGGATGAGAAGTCCGTCACAAGGCCGAACGGCATGCCGATCGTGACCGACGTCGTGAAGCCCGTGCTAATCCACTATCCGGCAGAAAAAGACAAGGCCGTCGGCTCGGCCATGGTCGTCGCGCCTGGCGGCGGGTTCCGGGCCCTGATGATGAGCTACGAGGGGGCGGACATCGCCAAGCGGCTCAATGCAATGGGCGTCGACGCCTTCGTCCTGAAGTACCGACTCATCCATGATGCTCCGGGCGCCCCGGCCCGTGAGGACGTGGTCAAGATGGCGGGCGAGGACGGGCGGCAGGCCGTGTGGCTCGTGCGGGAGAAGGCCGGCGAGTTCGGCTATCAGCCCGACCGGGTCGGCATGATCGGGTTCTCGGCCGGTGGCATGGTCACCTCCAATGCGCTTTTCGGCCCGAGGGAGACGAGGCCGGATTTCGTGGCGCTCATCTACGGGATCCGCGAGATCCGGGAGATTCCGGACCCGGCCCCGCCGCTGTTCCTGGCCGTGGCCGCCGACGACGCCGGGTTCGTCGCGCAGTCAGTCGACCTGTTCACCGCATACCGCAAAGCGAAGGGCCAGGCCGAGCTGCACGTCTTCCAGTCCGGCGCGCACGGCTTCGTGAACAAGGGGGGCGGGGCTGACCATTTCATGGACCGCCTCGAGGAGTGGCTCCGGGTCAACAAGCTGCTGACGAAGGCTGAGGGCGGTAAGTGACTGGCCGTGTAGGGGGGCATTGGGCTCGCCCATCTCGCTTTTTCTCCGCTCCGCCCTGGGTCCAGCCAGGACAACCACCGCCGAAGTCCTGGTCAGCGGATGAGGCACCGCCTGGGAGGTGCCCGAGCCGTCCGACACGGGGCCCCTGGTCCGCCGGCGGTTGGTCGATGCTGTCCTTCCCAGGGCGTCAGACCGACTTCTTCAGGGGCTCCGAGGAAGCCCTGGCCTATTCCGCCGCAATCATGAGGCTTGAGCCGACCCCCGAGCGGCGGAACCGCCCCCTCGACGCCTACCTGCACCCGGAGCCTTGGCCCGACGCCGCCCCCGCCCCGCGCAAGCTGAAAGCCTCCGGAGTCCGTGTCATCACCATCTCGAACTCCAGCCCCCATGATGCTCAAGGCCAACGCCGAGCACGCGAGGATCGCCGACCTCTTCGACGAGTTGCTGAGCACACAGGCGAACGGCACCCACAAGCCGGAGCCCCGGGCCCACGCCTTGGGCATGACGCACCTGATGCTGGAGAAGGAGGAGATCGCCTCCCGCGCCTTCGGCGCCTGAGGCCCCTTCGACGCGAAGTGCTTCGGCTACACGACCTACTGGGTGAACCGGTTCCACCTACCGATGGAGGACGGGCTCGGGATCGAGTCGGACGGCACGTCCGACAAGCTGGAGGGTCTGCTGAGGCACCTCCTCGGCAAGCCCTGAGCGATGATCCCCAGCGAGGAAATCCCACCAGTTTCCTGAGTAAGGGATCTGGCCGGCGTGGCAGGACTTTCGGTTCGCCGGTTCACTGGTGGTCATCTGTGTGGTACAGTTCCGGGCGGCCCCTGACCGCGCGGTGATGAGCCTGCCGGTCCCGGGCCGAATTGAGAAGGGGAGTCGGAAGCGAGGTCATCGAGTCCGAGGACGCGGGCGTGGCCGGGCCTGATCAGCAGCGGAAGATCATTCACGTCGACATGGACGCCTTCTACGCGTCCGTCGAGCAGCGTGACAATCCCGAGCTCCGCGGGCAGCCCATCGCGGTCGGCGGCTCGCGCGAGCGGGGCGTCGTGGCGGCCGCGAGCTACGAGGCCCGCCGGTTCGGCGTCCGCTCCGCCATGCCCTCGGTCACCGCGAAGCGGAAGTGCCCCGAGCTGATCTTCGTGAAGCCGCGATTCGACGTCTACCGGGCGGTGTCGCACCAGGTCCGGGCCATCTTCGCCGAGTACACGCCCCTCATCGAGCCACTCTCGCTCGACGAGGCCTATCTCGACGTCACCGAGAACCTGAAGGGCATGGCCTCGGCGACCGAGATCGCCGAGGAGATCCGGGCCAGGATCCGCGCCGGGATCGGCCTTACCGTGTCCGCCGGGGTCTCCTACAACAATTTCCTGGCGAAGATGGCCTCGGCCGAGCGCAAGCCCGATGGCCGGCTCGTCATCACGCCGAAGATGGGCCCGGCCTATGTCGAGGCCCTGACGGAGGGGAGTTTCACGGGATCGGCCCCGCGACCAGGCGAGGATGGAGGCGCTCGGGATCTACACCGGCGGCGACCTGAAGGCCCAGGCGCTTCTGTTCCTCCAGGAGCATTTCGGCAAGGCCGGCCCCTACTACTTCTGGCTGTCCCGGGGCATCGACGAGCGTCGCGTCTCCGCCGATCGTGTCCGCAGGTCGTTCGGCGCCGAGACGACGTTCAGCGTCGACCTCTTCACGCCCGAGGAGGCCCGCGCCGCCCTGGAGCCGATCATCAGCAAGGTCTGGTCCTACTGCGAGGGTTCGACGGTCCGAGGGCGGACGGCGACGCTCAAGGCCAAGTATGCAGACTTTCGCCAGATCACCCGCAGCCGGACCGTCGAGGTCCCTGTCCTGTCGCGGGGCGAGCTCGAAGAGCTCGTGTCCGCGCTCCTCGAGCCGCCCTTCCCCGTCGGCAAGGGCATCAGGCTCCTCGGCGTGACCCTGTCCTCGCTCGATGTCGAGCCGGAGACCCGTGGCGGCCAGCAGCTCCGACTGCCGCGCAGGGTCGAATGACTTGACCGCGGCGATGAGCAAGCCGGCTACCGATCGGTAAGCTGATCGGCCTCCACGGAGATCTTGTTATCGCCGACCTACTTGCCGTTTCGCGCAAACAATGTCCGATCATGCCTGTCGCTTGCCACGTGCCCCCCAGACGGCTATTCTCTTCGCCGGACGATGGCAATCCCGACGGGGCCTCGAAACCGATGAGACTACCGGGCAGGACGGCATTGGTGACGGGCGCGGCGAGGGGGATCGGATGGGGTATCGCCCGGGAACTCGCCAGGGCCGGGGCGGACGTCGCGATCAACGATCGCGAGCGCACCGCCCAGGCCGAGGCCGCGGTCGCCGTGATTCAAGCCATGGGCCGCCGCTCGGCCCTCGTCGAAGGGGATGTATTCCGGCGAGATTGCTGTGAGCAGGTGGTGGCGCGGACGATCGAGGCCCTGGGACGCATCGACATCCTGGTGAGCAACCCGGCGTTCAACCGCCGGGCCGATTTCCTCGAGTACGACCCCGACACGTTCGCCCGTGTGATCGACGGGACGCTCACCTCGGGATTCCAGATGGCCCAAATCGTGGCCCGTCACATGGTCGAGCGGGGCGGCGGTGGCAAGATCATCTTCATTTCGAGCTGCCACGCGAAGACGCCGTATGCCCGCAGCGTCGCGTACAACGCCGCCAAGGCCGGGCTGAACAACATGGCGTTCACCATCGCCGCCGAGCTGAACCGCCATCGGGTCAACGTCAACGTGATCGAGCCGGGCTGGATCGACACCCCGGGCGAACACGAGTCGTTCGGAAGCGAGGCGATCGCGAAAGCCGGCCCGACGCTGCCCTGGGGCCGGCTCGGCACGCCCGAGGACATCGGAAAGGCGGCGGTGTTCCTCGCCTCCGAGGACGCCGATTACATCACCGGCACGGCGCTCGCCGTGGACGGAGGGATCTCGCTCCGATCGGCGTGGGAGTGAGCTCCGCGACCCTCCCGAAAGTCTCAAACCCTCTACGCGAGGGTCGGAACCCTTGGACGCCGCCATGGGCTCCACCCGACCAGTACTCCGTCCACTGCCGGGTAAGGATCAACTTCAAGACGCCTATCGGGTCGAGGGGGCGAAGGCGATTCACTTCATTTTCAACGCTCCGGCGGCCGTGCACGTCGCTACTGCGGTTCACACTGACGATGCGCCGGAAAATCGGGGACAGGCACCCGGCCCTCACTCGTCTTCCGCCGACGGGAAGCTTCCCGATCGGGCCGTGAGCCAGTCCCCATTTTCCTCATCCGTGCGCGATTCGAGCGTGAACCGCTATAGGACGACGATGGCCATGCTGATGGCGAGTCGAAGGTTCATGCGTTGCGACTCCCGAGGAGGTTGGGATTCACCGAGTATGACAGGACGGGGAGGTTTCGGCGAAGGGGGACAAGTTCGGGGATCAACGCCGCCCTTCGATGTCGGTGCGGGCAAGCTCGAGCTTACCTAACAGCGTTGTGTGGCTTCCGGCCGGCCGGGGCATGGTGCCCACCCTCGACAGGCGAAACCGCCCGCGGCAACCAACCTGACGACGCTGTCTTCAAAGGTCTTGCCTTTCACGGCGTCTATCCCATACCGTGAAAACAGCCCCGAACTGGAGTATTGCATGAGAAGATTGCTAGCCTTGCTGCCATTCGTATTTCCCGTCCTCGTCGCCGCCCAAGACGCCGCCGGACCCGTCAAAGAAGGCCCACCGCGAATCACGCCCGAGTTGAAGGCCAAGACGGAGACCATCGCCCGGGCACTCGAGACCCTCACGGCCGAGGGGTTATCGAAAAAGAGCCCCGTGGAACGCTACACCGAAGCCAACTTGTACGAGAAGATCGACGGCCGGTCCGAGCTGTTTCAGTCCTACGACGTGACCGGCATGACCTTCGTCACCTTCTCCAAGGCGGACAACCCATCCAAGTTCATCGATGTATTTCTCTACGACATGACGACCCCCCTCGGCGCCTTCGGCGTCTATTCGCTCGAGCGCTCGCCCGGCAGCAAGTCCATCGCCATCGGCGACGGCGGCCAACGCACCGGGGCCGATTTATTCTTCCGGAAGGGCCGATACTATGCGTCGATCCTGACGTCGGGACCCGACGAGGAGGTCCAGAAAGCGGCATCGGTCCTGGCCGAGACGCTGGCGAATCGCCTGAAAGGCGAAGCGGCGGAGCTATGGGGTCTCGCCATGCTCCCGGCGAAGAATCGGATCGACGATTCGGTCCAATACCTCATGGTCGATGCCCTGGGCTTCGACTTCTTGACCAACGTGTTCCAGGCCCAATACCGCGACGGTGAGTCCGAGTTCACCGCCTTCGTCGCGCGATGCAAGTCAGAGGCTGACGCCTCGGAAATCCTGGCCAAGTACAAGGCCCACCTCGAAGAATTCGGCGACTTGGCCGAACCGGCCAGGATCGAAGGGGCGTCGGTCATGTTCGCCGAGGCGGGCGACGGGGGCTTCGACGGCGTTTGCCAGGTCGGCAACGTCATCGCTGGCGTCACGGCGGTGAAGGGCCGCGACGCGGCCGTCAAGGCCATGACCTTCCTGCTCAAAGGGCTGAAGATGCCGAAATGACCCGGCGCGGCCTCTGCTGCTAGGCTAGGAGGTTGACCATCCCCTTCGGGTCGGGGCCAACCTCCAATTCCACCAGCATCATCGACAGACCGTTCGCTCGCATCGAGGGCAAATCGGACTGGCGAATGGTGTGCCCGGCGCCACCGCCGAAGGGGACCATCGGGCGGCGTCGATCAGGCCCTGGCGAAGATCTCCGCCGAGCGCTGAACCGCCGCGAGGTTCTCTTTGAAATGGGTGAAGTTCTGCATGTCGGAATTGACGACGTCCACGCCGTGGGCGAGGACGAACGCGTAGGACCGTTGCCAGGACGAAAGCCCCGATTGCATCAGCTTGTCGCTGTAGTGCCCGTCGAAGGCGTTCTCCAACTCCTGACCGCCGCGGGACGACAAGTAGCGGGCCGCCTTCATGCCGACGAGACCGATGCCGGCGTCCCGGGCGCGCTGGAGAGTGGGCTGAAGCTCGAGCATGGCCGGCGTCCCGGGAAGGAGGCTCTTCGAATCCCAGTCGTACCACCCGGCGGGGGTGATGGCGATCATGGCGAGGTCGTACCAGCCGGTTTCGATCATGGCCTCGAGCACTTGCTGAGCCCGCTTGTGGGTACTCACGCCCCAGTGGCCCACCTTCCCGGCGTGTTTCGCCTTGAGGAAGGCCTCGTGCAGTTGCTCGCAGCGGACGACCTCCGGCTCGCCGACGCCCATGAGGTAGTAGGCGTCCACATAATCGGTGCCCAGATCGGCGAGGCTCGCATTGAGTAGCCCCGTCCAGTAATCCGCCAGAAACTTACCTTGCTCGACGGTCAACGGCTTGCCCGGCTCGTAGCCGTCGATGGGGCGCAACGGCGCCTTGGACGTGACCCAGATCTTGCCGCGGTTCGCCGCGAGGAAGGGGGCGAAGGCTCGCTCGCTCCCCTTGTAATAGGCGTTGGAGCCGAGATCGTAGAAGTTCACGCCCGCGTCGAACGCCGCGTTGAGCAACCGGACTGCTTTCCCGCCCATCAACGCCGCGCCGCCGCCGAAGACGAGGCGGCTGCAAAGGAAATTCGTCCGGCCGAGCTTGCGGTAGGGCATGCCGCCCCGCTCATTGCGGTGGATCAGGCCGTCGTCCGGCGCGTCCTCGGCTCGAGCCGACGGAGCGACGGCCGCCGTGGCGGTGACGGCGGCGGTGGTCTTGATGAATGCCCGGCGGTTCATCTCGTTCGGCGCGGTCATGGAGCTACCCCTGCGGCTGGACGATACCGGCATTGCTACATCCCGCCACTCTAGGCTGGACGGGCGCATCGCGTCAATCTTCGGCATTCGCTGCTCTGAGCCGAGAAGCGGAGCCGGGAGCCGTCGACTCCCGGCTAGACCAGGGGCTCTCCGGCTCTGACGGATGGTCGCCGCCATGAGCCGTGGCAAGTGCATCCCAGGCCGATCGCCCTATCGGCGCGCCGATCTGGTGACGGATAAGTAGCTGGCCGTAGGGGCGGCCCCGGTGTGGTGGCGAAGGCGACCTGGATTACGGCGAAAATGATGAGTCCGAGCTTGCCCACACCACCACCCGATCAGCCGAGCAACCCGCCCGACGCGTGGATGACCTCGCCGGTGATCCAGCCCGAATCGTCCCCGGCCAGGAACACGACGGCCCGGGCGATGTCGTCGGGCTGGCCGATCCGCCCGAGCGGCGTCTTCTTCGCGAACGCCTCGAACATCTCTCCTTCCGAGAAGCTGGACGTCCCCTCGGTCGCCACCGGCCCCGGGTTGATCGAGTTGACCCGGATCTTCCGACCGCCCAGCTCCTGCGCCAGCCCCTTCGTGACGGCATCGACCGCCGCCTTGGAGGCCGAGTAGACCGAGGCGCCGGCCATCGGGCGGGTGCCGACGACCGACGAGACGTTGATGACGCTGCCCCCCTCCGGGCCGAACAGGGTGGCGGCGTGCTTGGTCGCCAGGATCAGGCCCAGCACGTTGAGGTCGAAGTGCTTGTGGAAGTGCTCGGGCGTGATCCCCTCGAGCGAGGCGAAGTCGTAGATCCCGGCGTTGTTGACCAGGATGTCGAGCCGCCCGAACTTCTTGCGGGTCTCCTCGAAGAGGTGGGCGACCTCCTCGGGCTTGGCCAGATTGGCCCCGATGGCGACGGCCTTGCCGCCCTCCTTCTCGATCGCCTGGACCACCCGCTCGGCCCCCTCGCGGCTCGACGAGTAGTTGACCACCACGCTGGCCCCGGCCCTGGCCAGGTGCCGCGCGGCCGCCGCGCCGATGCCCTTGGACGCCCCCGTGACCACCGCCACCTTGCCCGTGAGATCGTTCGCCATCGTCCGGACCTTCATTGCCCGAGTTTCTGGTTCGCAACCGCTGTGGTTACGATTCGGCGGTTATCGTAGAGCGTCGAGCGACCATGGCAAGGGGTTGAGCAAATAATTAGGAGTTGTCCTGGCCGCACGAGCGGCTCGTGCAATCTGTGGCTCCTGCCAAAACGCTGTACTTTCCGGGAAAATGTATATGCCATGCCGCCAGGCTGAGCAGCCTGACGGCGTCAGCCTGAATCTCTTCCTCGGTGACCCCGGGGCGTAGAACTGCACGAATTTCCTCGCCCAGCAATTCACGACGCCACGCCCGCCGCCTGTCCGCGTGGCTCGGCCGGCGTGATGGGCTGTCCCACGGCGAACCCGAGCGGTCCACCAACTCCTCATCCTCCCGGCCCCAGGCCCACGCCTCGGTCAGCGTGAACGTCCACAGGTAGATGTGGAACGCCCCGATGTTCGCCCACAAGAACCTCACCTGTTGCTGGCCCGCCCCCACGATCTGTTTGCATTCGCGGAAGGTGATCTCCAGGCTGAAGCGGTCGGCCACCATCCCCAGGATGTCGGCGACGCTCGCCGAGGTGTCGGTGCAGAAGTACGCCCGCCACCCCGTCGGCTCGTCCACCAGCACCACCCGGATTACCCCGCCGGCCGGACGCCAGGTCGCCAGGAACGTCTTGTATTTCTTGACCATATCCTCCCCATACAGCTCGAACGTCTCGGACGACCAGCCACGCCGCTGGCCGCCCCGCTTGGCCAGGTCGATCACGTCCGGACCGTAGGTCGGGGCCGGTCCGCGTCGCCCCGGCGGCTTGGGCCCCGGTAAGTTCCGCAGGGCCGCGTCCTTGCGGAGCCGGCTGACGACCGTCATCCCCATCGCCTTGGCCGGCTTGAGGACTTCCTTCTTGGCGTAGGCGCCGTCGGCGACGACCCAGATCGGCAGCTTCAGCAGGTCCAGCCAGGGCTTGGCCCACCGCAGCAACTCGACGACCAACTCCAGCTTGGTCCGGAAAGCCGGCCGATGCTTCGGATCGATGGCCGGCAGGTCCTTCTTGCGGACGTAGAGCCAGGACAGCAGCGGCAGGGCGATCGTGCCCCACGCCTTGTGGGTGACGAGCAGCGCGAGGACGACGAAGACATGGCCATAGACGTAAGGGGAGCCGGCCGGGCCGGGGGTCGGGTTGTGATGCACGCCGGCCCCCTCGACGTGCGGCCCGTACCTCTTCGTCGGCGTGTCGTCCAGGGCGAGAGTCAGCCGCGGGGCCCCTTGAGCAACGGGGAGACGACTTCGATCAGAAGACGCCGGGCGATGCTGTCGGCCTTCTTGCCGGCGGCCGCGACGGCGATGTAGCAGGACTGATAGTGGCCGCCGAGATTGGCCGCCCTGATCCAGGTGGTGACGGTCCGGCGTCCCCGGGCCAGGACGGCGCCGAGGAACAGCAGGGCGAGCCTCGGGGCGGACCGGCGGTCGAGGGGGGTGGCGAGTTGAGAGAACCACTGGCACGCTACGCCGTTAACCTTGCTTGGTGAGCATCCTTGCATTGGCTGGCACGTTCGATCTCTCGGGCCGTTGCCGGGCGGATCTTGGGGGCTCCGATCGGCTTGGTTCGATTCTTCCGTGGATAGTCCCGGCTTGCCTTCGATCGACGGTGGTATCCATCGATCGTGGCCGACGCCAGCCGTTCCCACAGCGACTCGCCGAGCTCCGGGACGACTCGGTACTCCCGCATCGCTCCGCGGTAGGCCCGCAACAGGCCCGTCACGCTCATCCGCGACGCCGGCACCGCCTCGCACGACAACTCCACCTGCCCGTGCCGTGTCAAGGCCCACAGGCCCAGCAGCGACCACGTCGCCTCGACCTCGGCGTTCTCCGACCGCTGGCTCCTGAGCTTGCGTCGGCCGAACGCCTGCTTGAAATCGCGGTAGAACAGCTCGATGCCCCAACGCAGTCGGTAGAGCTCGATGACCTGGTGATCCTTGAGTCGCTCCTGGTCGAGGACCGAGGTGACCAGGTACATCGGATGCCGGGCCTCTTGCACCGCCACCAGTCGCAGGACCAGCGGTGGTTTGCCACGCGACGCCTGTCGGTCGGGCCAGAGGTAGACCGTCCCGCCTCGCTCACGGGCGTAGCCCAGGCCGCGAAGCAGGCGGACATTGGCCCCGACCCGCACCAGCAGATGGCGGCCCGAGGCGATCAGGTCCGCCCAGGTCTGGTAACCGACGAAACCGGCATCGGCCATCGCCAGGGCGTTGGCCGGCAGGGTGTCGATCATCTGCCGCAGGTGTTCGCGTTCGCTGCTGTCGTCGGGCCCGGTCCGCCCGTCCCAGGGCAGGCCGGTGCCGACGTGCCACGTCGTCGTCAGCCACATCTGCGGCCCCTCGGCCTTCTTGCGTCGCGACGCCAGGTCGGCGGCCGTCGCGGGGAGGCGTCGCCGCCGCCTCGCCTTCGGCCCTCGACCTTGCTTGGCCGTGAAGCGGGCCTGATTGGAGACGGTCCTGGGCAGTTGGAGCCGGCTGCCATCGACGGCGAAGGCGGCGAAGCCGGCGACCTCGAACCGGTTGGCGAGGTCGTCGCGCATCCGCCGTCGCAAGGCCAGCATCAGGATGGCGGCCAGGGTCGCGGTCCGGGCCCGCAGGAGCTTCAGGAACGCCTGATAGGTGGTGGCGACCTCGGCGTCGAGGCCCAGGGCGAGTCGGACGATCTTGCGTGCGGCCTGGGACCGGGCGACCAGGGTCGGCTCGTCGGACCAGGCCCAGAGCAACGCGGCACAGGCCAGGCCGCGCGGCTCCCAGGTGCAAGAGCCGCGGAGGCGAACGGCGGAGAAATCGGCAGTGGCGGTGAGCCAGCCGAGGACGCGTCCGAGGTCTTGATGATGAGGGGCCGATGCGGTAGGACGGTGCTGGTCTTGGTGCGGCATGTCCGACTCCGTCGGGGCGAGCGGTTGTGATCTCCTGCCTGGTAACAGGGATGGTGACCGCGAACCCGTGCCGCATCAAGACTTTATCGCATTCCTTCCATCCAAGGTTAACGGCGTAGGATGCCAGGGGTAATGAACTTCGCCGGTCGCGGTAACATGGGTCTTCTGTCGCGCTGTAGTACAACCGTGTCCGACGCCACTCGACGCTGAGCTACATGTCGCCGATTGAGTACGAACTTGCCGGATAATCGTTAACTCGGCGCTCGCCATCCGTGGGGAAGTTCACATATGTTCACGTAGCGAATTCATGGCACGAGGAGCCGGATGCGTCAATCGCGCACGTCCGGATCTGAGGGGGGCCGGGGCGGGCAACCGCCCTGGCCTACCCGACCAGTAGAACAACGCTGAGTAAGGACTAGCTTGCCGAGTTAGGCGGGTGTACCATCATTTTCCCTCCCTGGTATGACGTCCCAAGCTCGAAGTTGTCGCACGCATCGATTGCGTGTGGGGAATTTAGGCATTCCGAAGCCAGTAGCACGAAGTTGGCAGCACCGACCCAGGCCGGGCATTAATTCCCAAACAAACCATCATGAAATCAAATTTTATTGTGTTTATTTTTTTTGTTGTGATTACGTTTCTGCCGTCCAGCAGTGGGCATTGCTCGGCAACGACGCCTTTGAACGTGGTGATCCTGTATGCCGACGACTGGCGTCACGACACCTTGGGCTGCGCCGGGAATCCGGTGGTGAAGACACCTCATCTCGACAAGCTCGCGGCCGAGGGCGTGCGGTTCACTGGCAATTGTGTCACCACTTCGATCTGTGGGGTGAGTCGTGCCTCACTCTTGACCGGTCAGTGGATGTCTCGACATGGCAATCCGGCGTTTCAGGCCTTCAAAACCCCGTGGGCTGAGACCTATCCCGGCCTTCTCCGAGCTAACGGTTACTTCGTCGGCCATGTCGGAAAGTGGCACAACGGGAAATTTCCCGCCGATCGCTTCGACTTTGGTCGGGCCTACGCCGGCACTCACTGGATCAAAGAGCCGGATGGGACCCGAATTCACGTCACTCAGAAAAACGAGCGCGACGCGATCGACTTCCTGCGGGGGCGCCCGGTGGGCAAGCCATTCTGCCTGACCCTGGCCTTCTTCGCGACGCACGCGCAGGACTCGCATCCCGAACAATATCTGCCCCAGCCAAGCAGTCTTCCATTGTATCAGGATGTGGTGATTCCTGTTCCACCCACGGCGACCGAATCTCATTTTCGGCGGCTCCCGCCGTTCCTGGCCAATGAGGCGAACGAGGGCCGGAATCGCTGGCATTGGCGGTTCGATACGCCGGAGCGATATCAGAAATACATGAAGAATTACTATCGGCTCGCCACCGAGGTGGATTCGACCTGTGGTCGGGTGATCGCGGAGCTCGCCCGGCAAGGCGTGCTCGACGAGACCCTGGTGATCTTCACGACCGACAACGGTTACTTCCACGCCGAGCACGAACTGGCCGACAAGTGGTATCCCTACCAGGAGAGCATCCGCGTCCCGCTGATTATCCGTGATCCTCGGATGTCGCGTGCTCGGCAGGGAGCGACCAACGACGATCTCACGCTGAATGTCGACCTGGCCCCTACGATCCTCTCCGCGGCCGGTGTCGCGGCCCCGGCCGGGATGCAGGGCCGAGACATCGCCCCACTGTATCTCGATCCGGTGAAGCCCGCCTGGCGAGAGGAGTTCTTTTACGAACATGCGATTATCAAGAACAAGGATTTCATCCCGTCGTCCGAGGCACTCGTCCGGAAGGATTGGAAGTACGTTTACTGGCCCGACTTCGACCATGAAGAGCTATTCGACCTCGTGAAGGATCCTGCCGAGGAGCTCAATCTGGCGACTGATCCTTCGCAGCAGGCGAGACTCATCGAGATGCGCCGCAGGATGAACGAACTCGGGAAGGCTGCCGGTCGGCAAACGCCCTGATCCGTGCCTCCGACACGCATCACCTGGTCATGAGGGATATATCGAGACATGACTCCGACATTCCTGATCCTGGCGGCCCTGGCAGGCCTTCTCGCCCCGGACGAAGATAAGCCCCCGGTTCGTCCCAACATCCTCTGGATTGTCGTGGATGACATGTCGGCGAACTTCTCGTGTTACGGCGAGACGCTGATCAAGACCCCGAACGTTGATCGGCTTTCTCGCGAAGGGACGCGATTCACCCGAGCCTTCGTCACCGCGCCGGTCTGCTCACCCTGCCGATCGGCGATGATCACGGGGATGTATCAGACCAGCATCGGTGCCCATCACCACCGGAGCGGCCGCGGTGCCGAGAAGATCCGGCTTCCCGAAGGCGTCGAACCAATCCCCGGGCTCATGCATAAGGCGGGCTACTTCACCTGCATCGGCGATGGTCTTCCTATGTCCGCGCCCGAGAAACCTCGGGCGGAGGGAAGGCTAGGCAAGACCGATTACAACTTCGAGTGGGACCCGAAGATCTACGATGGTGCCGACTGGGCGGGACGCCGGCCGGGCCAGCCCTTCTTCATGCAGGTGCAACTGGCCGGGGGCAAACTCCGAGGCGATACCGATGCCAGTATAGCCCGACTTTCCGAGCGTGCCCGACGTGAGTTCGGCTCGTCGGTGAACCCCGAGGACGTGTCGCTCCCGCCCTACTATCCACGCGACCCGGTACTCCTGCGTGACTGGGCGGCGTACCTCGACACGGTCCGGCTGACCGACGAGCACGTCGGCAAGGTCATCGACCGGCTGGCGAAGGAAGGGGTCCTCGACGACACGCTGGTGATCTTCATGACCGACCACGGGATCAGCCATGCTCGAGGGAAGCAGTTCCTCTACGACGAAGGGACTCATATCCCGTTCGTTGTCCGAGGCCCCGGGATCGAGCGAGGCAAGGTCCGCGACGATCTGATCGAACATATCGACATGGCCCCCATCTCGCTCGCCGTGGCGGGTATCCCGATCCCGGAGTCGATGCAGGGCCTCGACGTCTTCGCGAGAGACTATGCGAGGCGTGACGCGGTCTTCGCCGCCCGGGATCGTTGCGACGAGACGGTCGAGAGACTTCGGAGCGTCAGGACCGACCGTTATCTCTATGTTCGCAACTTTTATCCGTCGCGCCCGATGCTCCAGCCCAATGCCTATAAGGACGGGAAGAGTATCCTCAAGTCACTCCGAACCCTTCACGAATCGGGCAAGCTCGACGCCCTTTCGGAAAAACTCCTCTTCAGCCCCGTTCGATCTTCCGAGGAACTTTACGAGTGGGCCGTCGACCGCTGGCAGGTCCATAACCTCGCCGACGATCCCTCCTACCTCGCGGATCTCGAACGGCTCCGAGCCCGACTCGATCGCTGGATGATCGAGACCGATGATCACGGAGCCGAGTCGGAGTCGATGTACGACAGCGACATGGCCGTCTATGTCGGGTCGGGCAATCCCGTCGTCGAGAAGAACATCGGCCTGATGAAAGGGTGGGCCGCCGAGGGCAAATGAAGCCCGACACCGAGGACTCTCATGATGAAATTCAAAAATGGCATGATCATTGTTGGCGTCGTTTTGCTGATCATGAGCCGGGCGACAGCGGCCGACCGCCCGAACTTGATCTGGATCATGGCCGACGACCTGGGCTTCGGCGAGGTAGGTTGTTATGGCCAGCGGGTGATCGAGACGCCTAACCTCGACCGGATGGCCGGAGAAGGGCTCCGGTTCACGCACTTTTATGCGGGAGCCACCGTCTGCGCCCCATCCCGGAGCGTCCTCATGACTGGAAAGCATCACGGGCACACCCGGGTCCGGGGAAACGCGGGGCAGGCCAACCCGGCCGCCCAGGCACTTCTTGGTGGCGACACGACCATCGCCGACGTCCTCCGGGGGGCGGGCTATCGGACCTCGCTGATCGGCAAATGGGGATTGGGGGACGTGGGCGCTGCCGAGAGCGGCCTGCCTCGCAAACATGGGTTTGACGAGTTCTTCGGATATCTGAGTCAGCACAGGGCACACAACCACTTTCCCGAATATCTCTGGCGGGACGAGGCGCAAGTCACCCTCCGAAACAAGGTCACGCCCGTCGGCCAGGCGGGCGGCGGATATGCAACCGAGGAGGTCGAGTTCGCCGATGACCTGTTCGCCGATGCCGCGTTGAAGTTCGTGGAGGAGAACCGGTCGCGACCGTTTTTCCTCTTCTGGAGTATGGTCGTTCCTCATGCCAACAACGAGCGGACGCGGGCCTTGAAGAATGGGGCGCATGTCCCAAACTTCGGGCCGTATGCCGATAAGGATTGGCCCGATCCCGACAAGGGCCACGCCGCCATGATCACGCGGCTCGATGGTTACGTCGGACGAATGCTCGACGCGTTACGCGAGAAGGGGCTTGCCGAGAAGACCCTCGTCATCTTCACCAGCGACAACGGCCCGCATGACGAGAGCAATCACGACCTCGGGCGGTTCCGACCCTCGGGCCCCTTCAAAGGCATCAAACGGAGCCTGACCGACGGCGGGATTCGCGTGCCGATGATCGCCTGGTGGCCCGGGCGGATTGCCCCCGGCGGGGTCTCGGGCCATGTCGCGTATTTCGGGGACTGGATGGCGACCGCGGCCGAACTCGCGGGTGCGAGTACCCCCGCCGATTGCGACTCGATCAGCTTCGTCCCGACGCTCCTGGGGAGGCCCGGCGAGCAACGAGAGCACGAGTTCCTGTACTGGGAATTCCACGAAGGAGGCTTCAAACAAGCCGCACTCTATCAGGGGCGATGGAAGGGGATCCGTCGAGGGAGCCCCGATTCACCCGTCGTACTTTACGATCAGCAATCCGACATCGCCGAAGAATCCGACGTCGCTGCGCAACATCCCGAGATCGCCGAGCGGATTGGTCGATATCTCTCGAATGCCCGAATTCCATCGACCAACTGGGAGCCGAAATGGGGAGGCCCCCGGAAGGGCGATCGCTGAACTTTCCCCTTGCGGAGCGATTCATGAAATTGTCTTGGATCTCCCTGGCCGGGGCCTGCCTTCTGGCTGCACATCCGGCCGGGGTCCGGGCCGATGCCCCGCGCCGGCCCAATATTCTCTTCGTCATCGTCGATGATCAATCCCCCTTCGATCTCAAGGTCTACGAGCCGGCGACCACCCTCGAAACGCCCAATATCGACCGCCTTGCTGCCGGCGGGATGGTCCTCGACGGGGCCTATCAAATGGGTT